>JBHEQS010000004.1:0-153149 GCA_046530765.1 Arsenophonus sp. | reverse complement strand
AATATAGTAATATAGTAATATAGTAATATAGTAATATAGTAATATAGTAATATAGTAATATAGTAATATAGTAATATAGTAATATCAATATCATATTTTATATTTGGAGTGATATAAAAATAATACATAAAAATCAATAAATAAACTTAATTTTAGTAAATAAAATAATAATTACAAATTAAAATAATTATAAATAATAATTATAAATTATTACAAATTTCATTATTATAAGATAAGGTTATTAACTTATATTAACTAAGTTAATATAAGTTTAGTAATATACTACTAAATACATTTATTTGCTTGATCAAATTTCTTATTATAGAATATATTTTATATATATGTTATATAGCAATATATTTTAAAGATTTTTATATTTTTATTATTTACTTAAATATGATTAATAATTTATTAATTAATATTAATATTTTAAGATACATAACAATCTTTTTTATAAAAAAAAGCACATTTTTATAAAAAAGATTTAGTAGTTAAGTTAAAAGTTAATGATTAATTTAAAATAAAATTATTTATTATAAATTAGCAATAATTTCATTCACTTATATGAAAATAATTTCATATATCAATTGATAATATTCATAATATTTTATTAAATATAAATTAAATTTATATAAATTACTTATTATTTAATAATATGATTGATATTTAATATTTTACAAAAACAATATTTCTAAAATTATATTTGCATATTATAAAATATATCATCTGATGTAATAAAAATAAGTTAAGTTTTATTAGAAAATATGAACAAAAATAAGATATAAATATCGCAACTGGATTTTATTATATTTCACTCATATTATTTGCACTAATCAATATTATATAAAATTAATATCTATAAATAAAATTCAATCTAACGTTGTTTAATTGTTTATAAAATATATTAAGATTTTAAAACTGATATTATCTATTAAGAAAGACTTTCTAATTTTGAAGTAAAATAAGTATAAAATATTTTAATAACTTAAATTTTAGTAAAAAATATAGTGAATTTGATAAATATAATAATACAAATATTACTTTAGAAGAAAGAAATAATATTATTTTGTTCTTGATAAGTTTCTATTTTGTTCAAAATATAATAAATAAATTATTTTGATAATTTAATCAAAATTAAGAATTTTCTTGTTATTTAATTATTTAAATATTTTTTATTAATTAATATAAATTAGTATAATTTATTATTTTTTTGTAAAAATACTAGTAAGTTAGATAACTTATTGTTTTATATGTATAAAACAATAAATATATTGTATATTTTACTATTTAAAGTAATCCAATAAATTAGAATAAATAAAAATATATTTAATCAAATATCGTGTTTTAATCAATAAATCTTAAATTATCTATTATAAATAGTTTACAATAAAATTATAGATTATTATTTATGATTATATATAAGTAAAAATTAATAAGTAGTTAATAATGTAAAAAAAATTTTATAAATTTATTTATTTATTTTATTGTGCTTTTATGAAATTTACGATAACATTATGATGTTAAATTTTTTAAGTTTACTATTTTATAAAAAAATAAAGTTTATAGTATTTATTTAATAAAATAGTAAATGTAATTTATTTTAAAAACAAGTACTGTAATATTATAGTACTTTACTAATACTATATCAACAAGCAAATGTAAACTGTTACTGATATACTTTTAATAATATATGTAGTTAATTCTGTATAATATTTATATTAATAACATAAATATTATTAACATAAATATTATACAGCGATAGAACTAATGTAAATGCTAGTTTTTTAAATTAATATCTTTAGTTGTAAAATTAATATGATTATCTCTTTGTTTTTTTATATGTTTCAATTAGTCAACTATAAAATATATTCTTATTTTTTAAAAAAAATATCTTTGAACTAAGAGTCCACAGGATTATTTGTGTCTAAATTTATAATGAATTTAGACACAAATAATGAAGTTCATGTATTTTTAAATTGTTAAATATAGCTTTATATACTATATATTTAAAATAATAATTAAGTTTTGTATTTGTTAGTTAATTAATTGATAGAAACATAAGTTATTAATCTTACATGATAGAAAACTTTTAAGTTTATTTTTTTAATTTAATAAAGAATTTATGTAAATCCTAAATTTCCTTTATTTGCAAATACAAATTATACATTAAAAACTTATATTTTTACAAACATATCTCACATTAACTTTTCTAATTATTTATTCTTAGTTTTAATATAGTGTAAAAAGATTATCAATATAGTATGTTAATATATTTTATTAATTTATTACTATTGTTGTATAAATATTTTATTCACAAATAAAACGACAATATTGATGTTACTTAGAAACTATTATTTATTTAGTTTAATCAATGTGGTATTTGTATTTAAAAATAGAACTAATAGCATAATAAAAGATTATCTTAAAACTATATTTATAATTCTTTCTTTTAATTATTACTACTTAAATTATAACTATATATCAGCTTCAGAAATAGATTATAGTAAATTGATACTATCATATTTTACATTAGAACCAAGCAATTCTTTTAGATCAAAGAAATTTTATAAATTCATAATCCTATCAGGAGTTTTTTCTCTTTTACATAACTCTATATATTCTGCATAGTTTATATATTAATAGTATTCAAAAGTCATGTATGAAATTTAAGAAAATTATCATTCTACTAACAAGCAAATTATTAATATTCAGTATAGTAGACATCTAATTTAATTAATTCAATCATTGGTTAATTGATTTATATTTTTACAACTGATTATATTAAGTTTTAAATCTTTATTATGAATATCGATTTCGAATATAAATTATTAATGCCTATCAGGAATTTCTCAAATTTATTTTATAAATAATTTTAATGAAAGAAGCATATATATTGAACAAACGACTTTTGTTTTATTTAATATATTATACAATCAAAGATAAAGTTATATGTTACTAGAACAACATTATAAAATAGTCAAATTGTAAATTCAATTTTATTTGCTAACGTACATCGTATACAGTTTTAACTATAATTTAATGTTAATTAATAGTCATGTAAGTAAAATACACGATTATTATCACCTACTTTATAATAATTATTCTCAATTTATTATTATAATGCTAATAGCGATAACTACTAATCATATATGTATTTTAGTAGTTATTATTAACAGTACAATTATGTCATTAGTTAAACAATGTTTGTCAAACTAAATATAATTTAATATAGTTAATAACGTATTATAAAACAAAAAAGATCTAGAACTAACTAAAATAATTTTTCTTATACCTATTGTATTACCATGCACAATAAAGTTTCATATTAATATTTTACTTTTGGTTTTATTCTTTACTTCACCAATGTTATAAATGTTAACATATCCATATCTATTTTAATCGTTTATTCTCAAATTTTTAAATCAATTGTATAATTATATATTTTTATTAATTAGGTTATATTTACTATACTATCAATACAGAAAATTATGTTTTTGCTATATTTTTTATAAAAATAGTAATTAAACAAAGAACATCTAGCAACTTGTAATAACATTTTGCATAAAAATATAAATATTAATATATTAATTTATTTTATTAATTTTTCAAAATTAGACAAGTAGGAAAACATTTTATTTCTTGTACAATTTTTTATTGTATAATTTTATCTTTTACAAAAGAAAGTTGTAAGTTGATGAAATATATTTAAAACTTATATTTTTTAGTTATAACAAAATTTTACAGAAACACCTATATAATTTGCATGATCTTATAAATTTTTATTTAATATTATTGTACGCCAATTGTCTAAACTCAACTTATTAGATGATTTATAAAATAAGTTCATTCTTCTTAGATCTGCTTTATATAGATAAAGAAATTTATAAATTGTAGTAAATAACAAAAAATACTGACCAATCTCAGAATAAATTGTTATTTTTAAATAACTGTTAAAAGGCTGACATCTATTAATTGATTAATTTCAATTCTTACATAAACATATTTAACAATATTAAATATGATAAATATCATGCATTCATTAAATACGATGATATATTAAAACATAATTTTTATACAAGAAAAAGATTAAAGAATCTAATTGTAGAAAATAAATAGTTTAAAATTTTGTGTAATTAATATACATAAAGTCATAAAGTCATAAAGTCATAAAGTGTGATTAATCTATTTTTAAAAAATTTAAATATCTTCACTTATTTATATATATTGAGATTTGTGAAAAAATAAAAAATTTTAGCAGTTTGTTTTACGTATAAATTAAAATTACATAATTAATAAACTCTATCTATTTATTATTTTAATTATTGTTTATTTATGTTTTCGTATCAAATTTAGATTCTAATTAAGAATATTAAATCACTTATTGAAATAATAAAATAAGTCTATTACTAAAATTATAAAATCACTACACACGGAAAAAATAAAATAAAAGTGGTAAGAAAATATTATTAAAGATATGGAATTTGTTTAGGTAGTTTTTATTAATACTTTCTAATAATACTTTCTAAAAAAAATGTAATAATAAAAATCAATTAACTTTAGATTTTAAATAATAATAGAACATATATTCTAGTAAAAAAAATTACGAACATGCAAACATACACAATTAGATTGGCCTTATTTTATATCAAATGATAAAGTAATAGATTTTATGATAACAATACAGTTTAAATATTTTTAATGTTGTTTTTTTTTAAAATTCTTTAATTTATCAGAAAAATTTTTATATAGTAAATTATGCTAAATCGTAGTATTTTTTTTGACAATATAACAATAGTATATATTGAATATGAACACACTAATTAATCTTTAATGAATATATAATTTAATAATTAATACTCATTAATGTATTAATAAGTATGAACTGTAAATTATATTAATTTAATTTAATTTATCAAGAATGTGGCGGTCAGTATATTATACAAATATACAGACTATAATTATTTCTATTAAGATATAAATGAATGTGTCTAAAATCTGTTCAATATCAAAGATTATGATGAATATAAACTGTTTATTTATAATTTAAATAAAAATTCAAGATAAAATAATTTTTGGAACTTTTATTTCACCAAACTGACACTAAATTTTAAAAAAAAATAAAAATACATTATAATTAAGAATAAGAATGCATCAATCAATTTGATAAAGAAAAACTTAATTGTTAAGATTTAAAATTGTCTCATTGTACTACATATTATATGTAGAAGCTATTATAGAAGCTATTTTGAAATTTAAAATTTATATTTTATAAAACCAAGATATAACATTTTGAATGTATATATAATATTTTTATCTTTAATAAAAAATTTTAAAATATATCTATTCATTAAAAATTTTAAGTTATTTTATTCAAATGAAATATCAAGTTATCTTTGTGATTCTAAATCATACTTAAACACATCAGTGTTTTAAGTATGATTTATGTATTTGTAATAAACTGTATTTTTATATATCAAATAACTTCCAGTGGTTAAATTAATATAACGAAATTTAAAATTATATGGAAAGTAATATCACCAGCATATTTTGGTGTAAATAGATTTATTTATTTGAAATATATTAAATTATAGAAACTTTACTAATGTTAAACATTAAAAATATATAACATTCTCTTTATAAAATTTACATATATTAAAAATGGAAAAATCAACTATTATTCAAAATTATTTTTGTTTAATTATATTAAAATATATATTAAATAAATAGTTTATAGTTAAATAAATTTATTATGTAAAAGTTTTAATATTTATATACGTTGAGTTTTTATTAAAAATAATAGTATCGATAATTAAAATTAGAATCAATTAACTAATAGAAAATATTTTAAATTAATTATTAATATTTTTAAAAAATTTAATAAATTTAAATATGTTATTATTTAATATAATTTTAAAATCTTGAATTATTTAATATTGTATAAATATAGAAATTATTGATTTATAAATTTTGTTATAATATCTGATTTATGATTTATTAATTGTTTCTAACTTTATATATCAAATGTATGATATAATTAATATATATTAAATTAATAATTATTAATACTATATATAACTATATATAAAGTTTAAATAATAATTATTTTATAAATATTGGTAAATAGAAAATATTATAGTAAAAATACTTAATAGTAATTTTAATTAATAAATAATTTATTATTATGTATCTGTTAAAGATTTTCCAATTAGAGTATGTGATAATATATCAAAAAAAATATATTTCTATAATAGATATTCTAAGTGAAAATAAAAAGATAAGTATTAATTGATAAAATATCAATAAAATAATTATTTAAATAAACTAAAATTAGTTTTATATGTCAATAATCAAAATTGAAAGTATATTTGAATTAGTTATTTTTATTTATTTTTAAGAAAGAACTATTTAATTAACTATATATATTCTTTTTCTCTAATATAGTTAATTAACTATATTATTTTAGCTATTTTATTGATATTATATTTTTCTCTATTTAATAAATATTATTATAGTTTGTATTGTTTATGGAATCTCTTTATTAATTAAATATTGGTTTTGTTTGGTTAATATAGCTTTTATGTTTATATAGCTAAAATAAATTTTATTTTTATAATTTATAATAATTATGTAAAATTATATTATCTAGTTAAAATATTAATGTATTGATGATTTTCTTTATTAACATTAAAATTGATAAAAATATTTTTGTTAATTCATATGTCAATATATAAATATATAATTTGATTATATTAATTGAAATAATAAATTAAAGTAAAATTTACTGTAAAAATAAAAAAAGTTTATATAAATAATATAAAATAATTGCAAACAAAATGTCACAATATTAAATTTTAATTGATAAAAATCTATTGTTATCATTTTATAATTTATATATCATTTTTATACCATGATACTAATAATTTATTTATTACAATATTATGATTTAGAACTGATTTAATCTATAACATCAACTATTTAAAAAACTTTTTTTGTGTTCTGGATATCTTTTCATATAAAGAAAAACATCAGACTGCATTTAGAAATGTAAAAAATTAGTGATAAATTTAATTTAGATAAAATAATGCAATAGTAAATTAGTTAAACTAGAGAAATAATCACATATACAATCGCTGATAAAATTTTATTTAGAAAAGTATTATGATATACTTTATTTATAAAATTATGTGTTGTCAAATAAATTATATTACAACATCGATTAGTAATAGATTCTAACTATCTAATTTTAATTTCTGATTAATAAAGATATTAAAATTATGTAGTTATATCAATTATAAACCCAGCAAAACAATCTATATAATTTATTGAAATGTTAAATGATAATTATAGAAAATAATTTCTATTAAATTAATTAACAACTTCTCTTTACAAGAGAAGATTTTTAAGTAAAAAAAACAATGATATTTGCAAGAAATATATCAAATATAATATGGTATTAATATAATTAGTTAGATATCGATTATTGCCAATACATATGATAATAGTAATACATAAGTATATGATAATAAGATAGATGTATAGTGAAATAATTAATTTTATTATGTATTTATTATCATGTAACTTAGAAAAGTTATCAATTTTTAAACTTATATAAAATTATAAAATTGTAGTCTTATCACATAATAGAATATTTATTTATATCTAATATAAATCAAAACCATATGGCCATAAAAATAATTTCTTATATAGATATTAGTATTTAAAAAACAACGAAAGTAAATAATTAGAACGTGATAAAAAAAATTTTTACATTTCGAAAAAAAATAAAAATTAATGACTATTCTATTAAAAATTAACTATATTTTTAAAGAAAAATAAATAGTAAATAAATGCAACGAATATTATTATATAATTTTCAAAACAAACTAATAAATTACAATTTCACTAAATTATTTTGCTTAAAACACATAAAAGTAATAAAATTATTCAAACGTGAAGAATTAAAATTGTAATCTAATTATTATTCATCAGTCAATAGTTATAATCTTTCATATATTAATTATTAATAACGATTAAATAACAAACACATTAAATTAAAATTAAAAGGTTTATTTATTTTATGGCAAATATAGGAATTTTCTTCGGAAGCGATACTGGTAACACAGAGAATATTGCAAAAATCATACAAAAAATTCTTGGCGGTGCGAATATTGCTAAAATTCATGATATTGCTAAAAGCAATAAGGATGATATCGAAGGATTTAATATTTTAATATTTGGAATTCCTACATGGTATTATGGTGAAGCTCAATGCGATTGGAATGACTTCTTTCCGATATTAAAAGAAATTGATTTTAGCAATAAGTTAGTAGCTATTTTTGGTTGTGGCGATCAAGAAGATTACGCAGAATACTTTTGTGATGCCATGAGTAGTATAAAAGATATTATTGAAACCAATGGAGCTATCATTGTAGGTAGATGGCCAACAAAAGGTTACTACTTTGAAGCATCAAAAGGACTTTATGATAAGGATAACTTTATAGGTCTCGCTATTGATGAAGATAGACAACCAGAATTAACATATGAACGATTAAAAACATGGGTAAAACAAATATCTGAAGAATTAAATTTAGAAACAATAGTATATAAATAAATATTATTGTTTTTTACACATAAAAATTATGGAATGATACTAAAATATATTTAATTGTAAAATTAGTTTAAAATCATCATCATGATGCCACTAACAATAGTATTACAATATTTAATTTATTAATAATGTAATAGATATTTCTAGTATGACCTCGAACATGAAGCATTAAAGAATATAGGACTTAAAGTAATAATTCTTGATTTAAAATTTTTAAAAGTATTAAAAAAAATTTAAGTGACATCATGTAATCTAGGAAAATATATAATATAAAATTAATTGATGTGATAGAATAAATTAATATGTAACAGTTTATAGTATTATTAATCAATTTCATGACGCTAGTGCTGTTTCTCGTCATAGTTTAATGTGCCAAATCTATTTTTAAACTGACACATCAAAATTATCATGATCATTTAATTTGTTTAGATTGCATACAAGTTATTTAGTTTAACAATTAACCAATTAAATATTGCAAATAATATAACTAAACGTCATGCTATTAAAATTAAAAATAGTAGTATTTGTCTATATGAATACTACTCTAAAAAAAGATAACTATGGTAAAAATTATTTTGTAGATTTAGACAATAAAAATAGTAAAGAATAAAAATAATACTACATATCGGAATTATATTATTAATAAATTATATTAATATCAAAATACTAATTGGATTTATATCACTTAATCATAAAAGTATTTTAGTATATTATTCCATACTTTCTATATTAATAGAACACATATTGTTTTTATAAATTTATTATTCAATCTTGATTTAGTAACTTTTATTAAGCATTTGAAGTATATTAAAACCATATTAATATGATTAAGAATAAAAATTATTAATATTAAAATTTTTATAATTATAAATATATTTAATCATAATTAATGTTACATTTAACTTTTTTTCAAAGCTTTATTAAGTTTTATGACATATCTATAAAATTACTTTGAAAACTTATGTCAATTTAATTGTTATTAACCGATTGCTATTAAACTTAATTTTCTGATATATATATTATTCAATAAATAATATATCAGTAAAATTATTTAATTACCGAACTATTTATTAAAAAATAATATTTATTTTAATTTTAATTATTTTATAAATGTTTAAAAATGATAAACACATTCAATAAATTAAATATAGTAATTAGAAATAGAACAAGACATATTATTAACATTAATTGTATATTAATTAATATTTTTTTTAATTTTAATATAAAAATTTAGATCTTTTGCGCTCCAAACATAATTGCTTAATGGTAGTATAAAAGATTAAACTATAATTAAATCATAAAATTAATTATCTATTAAGTTTTCAATATGTAATATTGGCGCCTAAAAATAAATATTTAATAACATAAACATAAAAAGTACTTTTATATACGTTTTTTCGATATATTCTAATTAATTGAATAAATTATATAAAAATATATTTATTTACATAACAAAAAAATTTATAAATTATATTATAATAAAAAGCATTAAATAATATCCAGATACATATAAAATTAAGTAGAGTATTATAACAGTTTGTTTATTAAAAATTATTTTATAAATATCTATAATTAGATTTATTTATAAAGTGTAATAATTCTATACAAAATTAAATTTTTAATAAAATTAAAATCATCAAAACAAAAATAAGAAACGTAAATCGCAGTTTGTGATTAAATTATATTTATTTATAGCTATTAAAAACTTCATAATTATTATCGAAAATGAAATACATTTTCTTATATTCTTTAATATATAAAAACAAATAGTTATTGATGATATTATTGTAACAATATTGCTTAAGATAAAATTATTTAAGAAAACATTAATATTAAATTTTAAATATAATATAAGTTTTAATAAATGTTATAATATTTATTAAATGTTAAAAAGATGATAAAAAATTAAATTTTTCTGTATTATTTAATATAAATATTAATTTAATAGTATCTAAATGAGATCAACCAGAAAGAAAAGATTTAAATATTTTAGAAAATTTATAATTTCTTTTGTATTAATATTAAGTAATTAAACTTAATTTTTTACTACTAGATTTTTTTTATTTTTTGCTATTTTTTTCTGATTCAATTTTGCTAAATAAATTTTATGTTTTTAATTAACAAAAGTATATCATAGTTAATAACTTATAAAGTTTTATTTATTTTATATGTATAAGTGATAGTACAAAGAAAAAATAATCAATAATTAGCATTTAAATAATTTTAAATTTACTATTTGCAGTTAATTGTTTTAAACTATTATGGTTAATAATTATTATAATAAGCAACTCTATATAGAATATCTATTCTATATAGAGTTGCTCTTATATATATAGCGGAATGTATTAATTTATTAAATAAAAATACTATAATAATGCAAAGATATTAATAGAGATAATTAAATATTATTATATTAATAATTGAAATAAATAAACAAAATAGTTGTTTTTTATTTAAAAAATAACTAGAATTATACTATTACGTTATACTGCAATTAGTATCGCAAATAAAATAATAAACTAATTATAACTTAATTGTTTCAATACATAAATTTACTATAGATTTAATTAATAAAAAATATTCTACTATACTTAAATTTAATTATATTAAATTAAAGTTTTTTAATAAAAGTATTAGATTTTATTATCTATACTTAATAATTTAATTTTTCATACTCTTACAGTAATATTTCAATTTTAAATATCAAAAGCTTGAAGTGAATTAAATTTATGTATTTTTTAAAAAAAATTTTATATATTCCTATAATCATATAAGAATTTACTTGTATGATTAATCTCATACAAATTATTTTTAGCATAAAAAGAAATTATTTTAGAATTAATTATTAGTTTGTTTGATATATCAGTTTTAATATTTTTTGTTACTAAATGAATTATTCACATAAAATAAAGTTATATTGTTTTGATATATTTATTTTTTTGTAAATATTTTTTATTGTTACTGTGTTAATTTACGTTAACAAAAATTAGACAACTTATGCAAAATTTTAACTGTAATATTACACATTAATTACTTTATTATATTACTCTCAAAGTATAAATAACATCCACCAAAAGAAATAAATATAAACATCAACTTAAAAGTAACCTTAAGCATTATAATATTTATTTATATTTTTTTTCAAAACTATTATAATAAATATGACATTGTTAAAATTGATTTAACTCTATCAAAAAATATAAGTAATAATACAAAGAAGATAAAAAGTTAGAAGACTATCGCTAATTCAATTATAAAATTATATAAAACACTATTAAATATATTTATATTTAATTAAACATATTTAATATATATCTTCTTCCTGCTGTGAAAAGACTAAGAAAATATATAAAATAGAAATTATTATTAAATATAAAGAAAATACTAAATTCATAATATAAAAATAAATTTTATATGTAGTTTTTTTTGCTAAAAGATTGTTGAATAGAATGAAATAAACGTTACTAGTTTAAAGGATGTCATAAAATTTAGTTTATTTAGATGAAAATTTTCATATTGTAAATATTGTAAATATTGTAAATATTGTAAATATTGTAAATATTGTATAATAAAACCTTTAAATAAACAATTGTTAAAATCTGTTTTTATAAAAAACTCGTTTAAGTCAATAGAATATTAATTAATATATTCGTATTAATATCTAAACTCGTTACTTTAATTATCTAAGTACTAAAACAAACTATTTAGATAAATCATTTTAATATTTGTCTTATTCTTTGTTCAATTTTATAAACTAAATTAATTAATACTAAATAATATTATTTAGTAAAATAAATGGTGTTAAAGTTGTTAATAAATTGTAATGAAATCTTTTAGATCGAATCTTATATTATAATTTACTTTTCTTATTATAGTAAAAATAATATTTAAAATTTAGTGAATATATTAAAAAGATTTTTAAAATTAGTTTAAAAAATAATTAAATTTAAATAAATACTAAAATTACTAAAAAGACAACCAAAGTTACAATTAAAATTAGCTAGTTGAATGATATAATTTATCACACCGTACTTGCAAAGTGATGTATTTTAAAAATTATCTACTAATATAAAAATAATTTATATTAATAAAATTATACAAACTTATTTAATTAAGGAAAATTATAAAGTTTTGATATTGAAAGTTGTAATAAAGAATTAATATCTATTTGATATAGTTTAAAACTATTAATGGGTTATGACAATTGCAGCATATTTTATTTATTAATATACGTAAATTAAATATGACTTCAAAAATTAAGTTCATATTTATAACTGAATTGAATAATTAAAAACTTATGGTTAATAATTTTATAGTATAACTTTAATAAAGAGCTAAATTTATTAAGTAAGTATAAGTTGTTTAAAGTTGATAAATTAATTTTAAACTATGTCTAATTTTTATAAAATAAATATGTTTTTAAAATATAAAACTACTTATTTTTTATTTGAAAATAGTTAAAATGATTTTGTTATCTAGAAAAGAAACTTATAAACAGTTATATGCAATATAAAACTATAACGCTAAGCTTATTTATACTAATTAATATAAAACTTCTTTAAGATTTATATGACATCTGAAGAATAGTACATATTTAATAAGCTTTAATATTATCGTGTTACATTAATAATAGATAAATCTATAATCGATTTTTATCATGTAAATAATTCTATATTAACATATTTGCAAGAAACTGTATAAAACCACTTGATAAATAAAAACATAAAAACACATAACTACTAATAAAATAATTTTATTTTCTAAAATTTACAAATTAATTATCCATCATTTATTTTTATTTAAGTGCGAATACGGCATTAATATATCTATCTTAATAAAATATTAAGATTTAAGATAAATAATTATTTCTTCAATTTATAAATAGCATAATATTTTATATGATGTTTAATTAAAAATCTTATTGTACGCTTTGTATATATAAATACAAAATAAATAATATAATGAAACAAGCAATGAATATCAATAACTTAATTGAGATAGATATAATCTTATCAATGTAGAATAGAAATTAACAAATATTAGACATGCTGAAATTATTCAAACAAAGATATTTATGATGGAGTTAGGTGTATTTATATACCAAATGTAATTAAATTATTATTTGATCTTATTGTTAATCGACTAATACAAACTAAAATAATTAATTCTATTGAAGTAATAGATATTAAAACAAATTCTATTGCCAAGTAGTAAGATTTACTTTATTGTATCATATAAATATATGCAATATTGAATTATGATATATCAAATTATATGGATTATATCTTTTTTAACATCGATATAATTAACAAAATTTATTGTTATAAAATCTATTTATATTAAAGAAATTATAGTTAAAGATAAAAGATATTCTTTGTTTTTTTTATTCTATCTTGATTTAACCGACTATTATATAAATCTTCATTTTTAAAAAAATATATTAATAGAAAATTAAAAACATTTATATCTAACTCTTACACATTAGTTAAGATAAATTGATATAGATAATTATTTTGGCATCTAAATTAATATAAAGTTTGTATTGATTTAAATTTGTTAGATCATCATAATTAAATTTATTTATTTGTTTTTATCAAATAAATAAATTTAATTAATAGGTTAAGCATTATATAAAGAACTTAAGTAAAAAAAATAAATTAAAATTTAAATAAATTTTTAATTACTTTAAAATAGATCTAAATAAATCTTGAAAATATCATTAATGCTTATGAGATAAAACTAAAATACTTAATTTAATTCATATTGGATTAAATTAAAATTAATAATTATAATATCAATATAAAATAAAATATTAATACTATTGTAAATATAACTTTATATTTTTTAAATCAATTAGTTAATATGCATTAAAATAAAAAAACAATAATAGTATTATGGAAATTAAATAAATATATGAATTAAATTTACTTTCCACTAAAGAAAGTGAACGTTTATAATGCAAGATAATATTCAATTATTAAGTTTTTAAGTCAGTACTCATACAAATAATATCTTAAAAAGTAATTAGTAATTTAATTAAATATTCTGAATTTTTTAAATAACTCAGTTGATTATTTAATAAATAATAAAATATGGAATTATCACAGATAGAAAAACTGAAATCTAGTTATAAAATTGAATTATTATTCTTCTATTTAAGAAACATAAATAAGATTGATTACAAACAACATTTATATATTTTTATAATTACTATCGATTATCTTGACAATAAAAAATACATTCTAGAGTTAGCTATTTAAGAAAAATATCTATAAAATATAATTAAAATTGTAAGATATAGCAAAATAGAAATAAACGTTATACACAGAACTCCATATTTGATGCAATAGCTTGATATATTTTCTAAATTCTCAACTTTATAAATTAATTAGTAAGATTTTTATAATAAATATTGTGAAAATTTAATTTTTAATGTTAATCATTAAGTTAATTAGATTTAGTTATTTTTTTTTAATTACAAACTAAATAATCTAAACCTGCTATAGACTTATAAGTTTACTTATCTTTGATAGATAAAAGAGTAAAGCAAAATTATTAAATGCATCTAATATTAAATAAAATTAAGTGAAATAAAATAATTAAGCTTATTCCTATCACAATTTAAAAAATGTAGGTTTTTATATAAATATTATATTAAAAATTAATAAATTTAATAAACTAGATGTATATAATTTGCGCTGTTATTGCTAATATAGTATCGTATGCGTATGTTATACAAACTTAATAAGTTATTAAGATTTAAAATCTTAATAACTATATTTGAAAATGTTATTACTTTTAATATAAATTAATACATTGGAATTATTAAAGATCATACATAGTATAAAGACATTATTATTTGATGTATAAAAATTTATTTAATCATTTTAATAAAATAAATTAATATCAATTTATTTTATTAAAATATAAAAGTATTTGTCACTGATATAATATTATAAAGATAAATTAATGTTTATAATAAAATATATCTATTCACGAGAAGTTTTAATTGTTACATGTATGTTACATTTAAATAAATATGCTTTATTAACCTGTTTTAGGTAGTATCTAAAAATTTAAAAATAAAAATAATCACAATATCTAAATTTTTATTTTTTTAATAACAATATTGATTTATTTTATAATTCTATATATAGAAGTATAAAACTTTATTCTAAGTTAAAATTTTAGTGATTAGAATATGATTTAATAAAAAATCTTTCTTATAAGGATTAAAAAAAGAAATAATTAATATTGTATATAATTATTAATTACTTTATATATATACATTAATCAATGTATAGATCATATAAATATACACATCAATATTTACATATAAAAACACTAAATCATTTTAATAAATTACATTATAAACTAGATTTATCAATTTTCTATTAAATGGCAATACTGAGTAATTTAATGTTGTTAACTAAAATTAATTAACAATTAAATTTAATATACTATTTCTTATCTTTAAGATGACAGTATATCTATTATAGATATTTACTAAACTATATTATTTACGCTTATTTTTTTTAAAAAAAAATAACAAATAAAAAATTATATAATTAGAGAATAACATTAATATATTAGATTTTAATCTATAAAATTATGTTTTATTTAAGTTAAAAGATATATTAATTTATGAGTTGATGTATGTAAATTTATTTATAATTTAGTAATAATTAATATGTCTATAAATTAAAAATTTTATACAAAAAATCAAATAAATAAATTAATTAGGCAACTTTTTATTAACATTTATCAATAAAATTTAGATAAAAATCAAAATAATAATAGAATCTATTTATACGTATTTATCTAAATATAAAACAATATTATAACTAATATTTAAGAAACTGCATTAATAAAATTAAAATACGCATAAACTTGCGAATTTATTCGTAAGTTTTCTGGTAAATAATTTATTTTTTTACACTAAAATATAGATATAACTAATTAAAATTACATTAACAGCAGAAATAGTTATAGAGCATAAGATCTAATTAATTGAGTTAAATGTTATTATAAATTATTTAGATACAACTTACTTATTGAATAAAAATAATTTTAAAACAAGAATTAAATTTCAATTCATTTTTAAATATAATGATTTATTTTATATTCATCTCTTGATTGATTTGTTCTATCTTAGAATTATTTAAATTTATACTTATTAGTAATCACTTGAGTATTATATATTTGTTAGTTTAATTTTTTTTTAATAAAATAATTAAAAAAATAAATTTAGTTTTAATAATAAATTCTATTGATAATTTTGTATCAATTTCTACTATAGTAATCAAATTAATTGTTTTGAATTTGCAAAAAAAAAACAAATATTATCTAATATATTGTATATTAATACAATATCACAAATTAATTGAACAACTTAATTTAATAAAATTATCATTTAATGTGTAATGATTCAACAGATTGTGTAATCAATTATTACATGTTAATAGTCTTATAATTATCTAAGTAAAAACTTGTTAGTAAATAAAAAAGATAAATTTTAAATTTATAATAATTAGAATTATCTCATCATATAAAATTATTGTTAATTTAATTATATAACTAATTATATATATGATTTACAAGTAGATTGCATATAAAATTTGTAATATTAGTTTAGTTAAATTCTTACATTTATTCTAGTAAATCTAATTTTTGATAAAATATGTAAATTCTAAAGTTTAAATTTTAAAAAAATCTATTTATTTATGTATATGTTATGAACGTAATCAAAAATAACTTTTAATTAATTATAATATGTAAATTAATAGATAAATTGCAAAACTAACAACTTGTATTAGTAAAATTGATCTAATTTTAGTTTTTATAAATTATATTTTATGGCATTAATGTAAAATTATCTCATAGTTACAATAAATTAGTAATTACGACTTTTACATAAATGATTATTATAATTGATAATAATCATTTATGTAAACTGCAATTAAAAAATTATAAAACAATTCAATTTCAACAATTATTTTTTTTTAAAATACCATGCGTTAATTGTTACTTTTATAACAGTTATTTTATTTTTTTAACTAATACAGCAAAAAAAATATAATATTTTATATAACTGATTTTATTAGTTATAATACTTATTCTTTTGTGCTAAATATGCTATATAGATAGAAATCGCATAGAATTATATGTATTCAATTTTAAATATATTTTATCATGATGATACAACTTTATTGTGTACAATTACCATTAATTTATTGCGAAATTTTATTTAAAGAACAATTACAAATCTTAGAAAAATAATAATATGTAAATATATCTATTAAAATATTGTTATAATAGAAACTATGTTTATATTGAAACTATATTAATAAATAGACTTTTTAATAAGATGCAAATAAAAAAAATTCATTAGGAATTAAAATAATTAAAGGTGAAAAATATTTTTATAAATAGATTTTATTATAATCATCAATTTAATTAATAATAAAAATATTTTCTTCATAGAAAATAAAATAAACTAAACAAAAAAGTTAGTCATCTATAAATATAAAATTAAATTAAAATATAGAAACTAAATATTTACGTAATTATATATTGATTGTTACTTTACAATTATTGTATAGTTTAGTTATATAGGAATTTTCATTAATTAAAATTATATATTAAAATACAAAATTGTTAATTTTATAACAAATAAATCTGAATTATAGATTAAATTTCTACGTTTATTGATGGTTTATTAAAAAGAAATATTATTCTAATCATAAAGATTTCTAATAATTTGTGCATAAATTCTTTGATCATATTTTACATTGTTTAATAAAATATTTGTTACATAATTAAATTTATGGTTTTTATTTATAAATTTATATATAAGATAAAATAATAATTTGCGAAAACTTTTGTTGAAGATTTTTTTAAAATAATAATCATTTCTAATTAAATGTATTCTTTAAAATTATTTAAATAGCAATGGTAGTTATCATCTATCTATATAAATATAGATATAGCTGTATAAATTCTTTATTAAGACAGAATTAATATTATCACTATCTGTAAAATTATATTAAGAAATATTAATAGTAATTTATTTTGTTTATTTGTTGTTATATATATGTTTATAATTCTTTAAAGATCATAAGAATATACGAATAATATAATTTTTATAAATATTAGAATTTTTATTAAAAAAATAAAGTTAAACTATATTTTATTTTAGCATGTTTTGGTCTAATAAAATATAATATATGTATGTATTGATAAAAAAATAAAATTTATTTTTTTTCGCATTTATATTTTGTTTATATCAATTACTTATAAATAAGTAATTTATTATATGTATTAATATGCTTATTTTTATAGCTAATATATCAATACATTGTTTAGTAGTCATGTCATCATTTGTTTATGTTTTATCAAAAATAATTACAAACTAAACAATATATAATCTTATACAAAAATCTTAAAAATAAATTGACTATTTCGTTAATATAAGCATAATTTTAAACTGTAACGCCGATTAAAGATTGCGCAAATTATGATGGCTACGTAGCTCAGACGGTTAGAGCACAGCACTCATAACGCTGGAGTCACAGGTTCAATTCCCGTCGTAGCCACCATAATTTGCGGGAGTGGCGAAATTGGTAGACGCACCAGATTTAGATTCTGGCGCCTCAAGGTGTGCGAGTTCAAATCTCGCCTTCCGCATTATTTTGAAAAAAATTATTTATATTCTCTTTGGGGTATTGCCAAGTGGTAAGGCACCAGGTTTTGATCCTGGCATTCCCAGGTTCGAATCCTGGTACCCCAGCCATTGTTTTAAATGATTCATTAAAAAATAAAATTTATAAATAAATTAAAGAAAACTAAAATTCATATCAAAAATCAATAAGGTAAAAGTATTCAAAGCATATATATATAAAAATCTAGACCAAGAATTGCGCAATTAATTTATTAAAAATAAATATATAATTATTAAATAATTTTTAATAAATATTTTATATCTAAGTTGTTATAAATAAATGGAAAATAAGATTAATCATATCAAGATAGTATGTATCACCAACAATTAAAAAATCTCTACTTAAATAATTAATTATAATATGTAAAAATATTAGTTCTTGATCAAAGTAATAGAAATAAAATATTATTATAAATATTATATAACATAACAAAAATCATTATTATGCATCATAAATTAGACTGTTAAAAATAAGAATTATAAACTTTATAAAATAAATAATAAGTAAGACTATTTAAATTAGTGTGTGTTGAAAGATAACAAAAATAATAATTTATATATATTCACAATTAAATTAACTTTAACGTTTTAAAAAAGCATAAATTTATCTTTATTTTATAATCCTAAAGCATACTTGAGAATCTTTTTTTTAATTACATTTAATTGTTGAACTAATTTTAATAATAAATTTCTAGTTAATTTTATACTAGATAGATTAGAGCTAAATAGTTTATATATAATATCCATACCTACCTGCATTAACATATTATCTGGCATTCTATTATGTTGATAAAATAGTAAAATTTCTCGAGAATAGAAAGGTAATAAATGTATCTTAGCAGTAATTAAGATATTTAATAAACTATCAACATCTCTATAACCAAGATTAACACCTTGACCTGCAAGTGGATTTATGCTATGAGCAGCATCTCCAATCAATGCTAATCCTTCTTCAACATAACGATTGGCATGATGCCTTATCAACTGAAAACTACCTCTAGAAATAACTTCCAATGATCCAAGTCTAACAGGAAATCCTAAAATGATTTCCTGTCTTAATTTATCAATAGACATGTTTTGAAGTTGTTTAATTCTAGATGGTTTATCATACCAAACCAAACAGGCCCAATGATTAAATAAAGGCAAAAACGCTCTTGGGCCAGAAGGAAAAAACTGTTGCCAAGTAATATCCTGCTGTTGTTTATTCGTTTTAACCGTAACAAGTAAACATGCTTGTCCATATTCCCAACCGTTACTACCAATGCCAGATAAAGATCGTACTTGAGAATAAACACCATCAGCGCCAATAATTAAATTTGCTAAAAATTCCTGTTTGTTGTTTAAAATAATCTTCCACTCTTTGTTATGATACTTCATTGCTTCTAATTTAACTGGATACAGTAATGTAAGATTATCGTATTGATAAAATTGTTGCCATAATGCCAATTGTAAAATACGATTTTCAACCATATAACCAAGCTCAGGTAAGTCAAGACTGTTTGCTTCGAACATCAAACTCGAGCTCTCGATCTCCCATACCTCTATCCTTCTATAAGGTGCATAGCGCATATTTAAAACACTATTCCATGCTCCAAGCTGTTTAAGTAATTCCACTGATGTGCAGCTTATCATTGAAACTCGTAAATCAGGTTTCTCCATCGGATCAAAATGTGCCGGTTTGGTATGTTCAATCAAAAGTATCCTCCAACCTTCTTTAGCTAATCCAATTGCCATGGCTGCACCTATCATGCCAGCACCAACTACTGCAATGTCATAAGTTTTATCTACTATACTCATATTAACTTAGTTATAAATATTAATATATCCAATGGTAAACTTTATTCTTATACAAGTCATTTAACAATAATCTATTGAACATACTAGTCATATATATATAAAACAAATATAATACATATTAAAATTTTATATTTAATACATAATATTCTAAAAAAAATATATTTTTATTAAAACTTGGATGAATAAATGTTAAAAAACAAAAAACTATACATTAAAACTTGGGGATGTCAGATGAATAAATATGATTCATCTAAAATAATTTCTCTTCTAAACAAAACACATGAATATCAATTAACAGAAGTTATCGAAGAAGCAGATATTTTATTACTAAATACTTGCTCAATTCGTGAAAAAGCTCAAGAAAAAGTATTCCATCAATTGGGTAGGTGGAAAAATATAAAAGATGTCAACCAAAATATTATTATTTGCGTTGGTGGCTGCGTCGCTTCTCAGGAGGGTGATTATATTCGCAAGAGAGCTCCTAGTGTTGACATTATTTTTGGCCCACAAACTTTTCATCGCCTACCAGAAATGATTAATTACGTTCAAGACACACATAGTCCTATCATAGATATAAGTTTCCCAGAAATTGAAAAATTTGATCATTTACCAGAACCGCAAGCATTTGGCCCTTCAGCGTATGTTTCCATTATGGAGGGATGTAATAAATACTGTTCATTTTGTGTCGTTCCATATACTCGAGGAGAGGAAGTTAGTAGACCATGTGATGATATATTATTCGAAATTACTCAATTAGCTGCGCAAGGGGTTAGGGAAATTCATTTATTAGGACAAAATGTAAATGCTTATCGTGGAGCAACTTTTGATAATGAGATTTGTTCATTTTCTGAATTATTACGTCTTGTTGCAACAATTGACGGTGTTGATCGAATTAGGTTTACAACAAGCCACCCAATTGATTTCACGGATGATCTTATTTCTGTCTATGAAGACACGCCTGAGGTTGTTAGCTTCTTACATTTACCTATTCAAAGTGGTTCGGATAGAATTTTAACCATGATGAAGCGATCGTACACAACTATTGAGTATATTAGTATTATTAATAAATTACGTAAAGCGCGACCAGATATACTTATTGGATCCGATTTTATTGTTGGTTTTCCTGGTGAAACTAAAGATGATTTTAAAAAAACAATGAATTTAATTGCTGATCTTAATTTTGATATGAGTTTTAGTTTTATATATTCACCACGACCTGGTACACCAGCTGCATATTTACGTGATAATATTAGTGAAAACGAAAAAAAAGAACGACTTTATTTGCTTCAGAATCTCGTCAATAATCAAGCAATGATTTATAGTAGAAAAATGTTAGGTAGCATTCAGCACATTCTTGTAGATGGGCATTCTCGCAAAAATATCATGGAACTTTCTGGGCGTTCAAGCAATAATCGTGTAGTAAATTTCAATGGCACAGAAGATATGATAGGAAAGTTTGTTGATGTAGAGATTAATGACGTATATGTAAATTCTTTGCGTGGAAAGGTAGTTAAAATTAAAGACTATATCTATTAAATAAGCAAGAATACTATGAATATGTTGTTAATTAAGCAAATACTTAAGAAAGTATTGCTATGTTATAGTAAGCTTACAAAGCTTAATATTAAATAAATAGACTAAGATATTTAAAATATAATTCAAAATTCAATTTAATAATCATAGAACTATTACTAACAGTGGTTAATAACAATTTGCATATTACTTAGTTGTATAATATAAAATAATTAAATTTAATAGCCAATGACGAAATTAATTTGAAGAAAGATATTTTAAATTTATTAAAAAAGCTATTTAATTATCTATTATATCATAAGTAACAATATGTTACATAGATTATATGTTTATATATTTAGTATATTTAGTATATTTAGTATATTTAACATTATGTTTTCACAAAATTGATCTTATTTTAAAATTAATTTCTTAAAAAATAAGTTAAAGATATCGAAAGTTGTGGTAAATTGACAATAAATAAAAAAATAAAGTATTATAAAATTTCGCATGTAGAAACATTCTGCGTATATTAATATAATACATGCTAGCTACATTATTTATAATTTCAATTTTTCAAGAACATGATCGTAAATCTATCAAGTCTTTCATACTTTAGAACATCAAATATATCGTATTTTATCATATTTGTTATTTTGATATCAAAAACAGCAATCCAGATATGAATTAATTTTGATTTATCAATCAAAATTAATACTTATTCATAACTTCTTTATAACACTTTATTTATTAAATTTAAAATTATAGAAAAATTTATTAAGTAAAATTTAATTGAACAAGCAGAATTATAATATATCTAAATCATATTAGATATAATAATTTTATTTTTGATGGAATCTGTAATGAAATTATTAAATAAATTAAAATATTTTAATCAGAATTAGATTTAAGCATAAAATACTTATAGCGAAGAAATGAATAAATTTATTCAAATACTGACATAAATCAAATTCACATCACCAAAAATAATAGTTAAATATATAGTTAAAATTTATATTTAATTTATTTAATAATGATAATACAGTATACATTTATATAGTAGAAAATAGTAATTTTTTTATAAAGATTATGTCAATAAAATAGCAACAATTAAAATAGTTACTTGATCAATAAAAGAACAATTATTTATATTATGAAAAGGAGATGTTTTTTTTGAAACAAGTTATTCTTGATCTACAAGTTGTATGCGTCAACAATAATGGATTACCAAACAAGACAATAATACAACATTGGCTTAATTCTTTCTTACCAGAATTTAAATCTAAAAGTGAAATTACAATTCGTATTGTTGATATAGCAGAAAGTAAACGTTTAAATTTAACATATCGAAGAAAAAATAAAGCAACAAATGTGTTATCATTTCCATTTAAAGCTATAGATAATATTGCATCGCCTTTACTAGGCGATTTAATTATTTGTCGTCAAGTAGTTGAAAATGAGTCTTTTGAACAACAAAAAACACTATATGCTCACTTGGCTCACATGATAATACATGGTTGTCTTCATTTATTGGGATATGATCATCAAAACAATTTTGAAACAAAAAAAATGGAGACGGCAGAAACTAAAATATTACAAAAATTAGGTTATTTTGATCCTTATCAAAATAAAAAATTGTAATCATAATGATACTTTTATGATAAACAACATATGATACAATAAATTATTCAAAATATTAATAAAACTATATGAGCGACAGCAATCCTACAAAAAATGATAATCACAGTTCGAAAAAGAGTTTTTTCGAGCGCTTAAATCAATTATTTCACGGGGAGCTAAAAAATCGTAATGACTTAGTTGAATTAATTCGTGATTCTGAGCAAAAAGATGTTATTGATCCTGATACTAGAGAAATGCTTGAGGGAGTAATGAATATTTCTGATGAGCGAGTTAAGTATATTATGATTCCGCGCTCACAGATAGTAACACTAAAACGAAATCAATCGCTAGATGAATGCCTTGATGTAATTATTGATTCAGCACATTCTAGATTTCCAGTTATCAGTGAAGATAAAGATCACATTGAAGGTCTACTGATGGCAAAAGATCTTCTACAATTTATGCGTACAGATTCAGAGCCATTCAATATAGATAAAGTATTGCGGCCAGCAATTGTTATACCTGAAAGTAAACGAGTTGATCTATTATTAAAAGAATTTCGGTCACAACGTTATCATATGGCAATTGTTATCGATGAATTTGGAGGCGTCTCAGGATTAGTTACGATTGAAGATATTCTTGAATTAATTGTTGGCGAAATTGAAGATGAATATGACGATGCAGAAGATATTGATATTCGTAAACTAAGTAAACAAGCTTACTCTGTTATGGCTCTAACTCAAATTAATGATTTCAATAAAGCATTTGGCACACACTTTAACGATGAAGAAGTTGATACCATTGGTGGTTTAGTAATGCAAAGATTCGGGCATTTGCCTTCCAGAGGAGAAATCATTGTAATTGATAGTTATATATTTAAAATTAGCATGGCAGATAGCCGTAAAATCATTCAAGTTCAAATAAAAATCCCCGATGAGGCGCCAATCCCAAATTTTACTCAAGAATAATATTCATGAAAAAAATTTCATTTTATCAACATAAATTCCCAAAAGCTACGATTGCATTAATTTTCGGGATATGCGGTACGCTATCTTTTTCACCTTTTGATATTTGGTTAGCTTCACTTTTTTCTATTTTTGGCTTACAACTATTAATTATTAATCGTTCAAGCAAACAAGCGAGTTTAATAGCATTCTGTTGGGGAATAGGTTTATTTGGCAGTGGAATTAACTGGGTTTATATAAGTATTATTGATTTTGGCGGGATTCAATTATTAATTGTTAATATTTTATTAATCGCATTACTAATAGTTTATTTATCATTTTATCCAACATTATTTGCTTATATACTTAATAGATTTTTTCCAAAACTTAATATAGCTCGATTTATTTTAGCTGCTCCAGCGATATGGCAAATAACTGAATATTTACGTGGACACATACTAACTGGTTTCCCTTGGTTACAATTTGGTTATAGTCAAATAAATGGACCATTAAAATTCATCGCACCAATATTTGGTGTTGAAATGATAACATTACTATTGATGATTATTAGCGGATGTATAGTTTTTGCTTTCGTAAAACAACAAGCAACTTCTATGATTTTAGCAATTATTTTATTATTTTCACCTTTAATATTTAAAGATTATCACTGGTTTTCTCTAAATAAAGAAAAAAAATTACAAATTGTTTTAGTTCAAGGTAACATTTTGCAAAACTTAAAATGGCAACCAGAATTTATAGAACAAACTATGAATACCTATCTTAATTTATCTAAGCCTTATATTGGTTATGCTAATATTATTATTTGGCCTGAATCAGCTATACCATTAATTGAATCAGATAATACTACTTGGCTAGCTTCATTAGATGAATTTCTTCGTTTAAAAAAAACTCGATTAATTACTGGAATTGTTGATTCAAAATCAAATAGACAAGAAGGAGTTGTAGATTTTTTTAATAGTATTATTGTGTTAGGAGAAAATAAAATTTATAAGTACCCAACAAAAAATCGTTATCATAAACATCATTTGGTTCCTTTTGGTGAATTTGTTCCTTTAAAAAATATTCTTCGTCCATTAAAATTATTACTCAATTTCCCAATGTCAAATTTTAGTCGTGGTAATTATGAACAAGATCAGTTAATTTCTGGAAATATTCATATAACTGCATCTATCTGTTATGAAATTATATTAGGAACTCAAATTAGAGATAACTTTAAGTCAAATACTGATTTTTTATTAACAGTTTCAAACGATGCATGGTTTGGGCACTCTATTGGACCATGGCAACACTTTCAAATGGCACGCATGAGAGCTCTTGAGCTTGGTCGCCATCTATTGCGAGCTACCAATAATGGCATCACGGCAGTAATTACACCTAATGGAGATATTCAAGGAGAACTTCCTCAATTTACTAGATCAGTGTTGAATATTGAAATAACGCCAACATCTGGTCTTACTCCTTATGCTCGCTGGAGTAACTGGCCTATGTGGGCATTTGTTACTCTATTTATTATATTATCATTTTTTTTTAGGAAAACAGAAGATTGATTAATCTAGAATATATTAATTATTAATTATATATTAATAATTAATAATATGGTTTTATCTTGTTTATTAAACTTATTATTAGTTAAAAGTTATATTTTATTAATTAATTAATACGATTATTATTAACATTTTAAAATGATCATGAGCAATTTCATCAAAGAATTATTTTAAACTGTATGTATAATTTCAGATTATTTTAATTATTTATTGATTTCGAAATAGATTGAGATTTCGTTATATTCGACAACTCTAGTCATGGCAAATCAATATTAATAAAAATTAATAATTGTTTGTAACACATTTAAAATAGCGATATATGTCAAGAACATTATATCAATTACAAAATATAAATTTAACAAAATTTTGATTAAAGTGTGTATTGTATTTTACCATCTTTAATTTATTCATTCATGAATAAATTATTTAATAACTTAGCATTAATATAAATATATAATGATTTTTAGAAACAAATTTATGTATTAGATATAAAGATGATAAAGGAAGTAGCTGGTGTTACAATAAAGCTATTTAATTAATGAGCTACTATTGTAGTAATTATTAATAAAATTATGTTTTATAAAAAGTTTTTCATAAAATAATTTTATAAATAAAGAAGAAATTATTAAAGATAGTAACAAAAACTATTTCTTTTTTCCAATAAATCTGAACAATTTCTTTATAAAATTAAAAATCAATTACACTATTAATTATTATGTAATAAAAATTACATTTTAATCACTTAAATAATAATACTAAGATAGTACTTAATTCATTATAAACTGATAAAAGAATTTTATTTATGAATTTACATACATTCTATAAATTAATTTAGTGTGTATATAAATATGTATCAATAGTGATTATTTATGGAGAATACAATCTATTTTATGGAGTTATAAAGTTATGCTATCATTTATTACTATTGTTAACATTTCAACAAGGAAACATCGATATCATGCAAGAACAATATCGACCAAAAGAAATAGAACAATGCGTGCAACGTCATTGGGAGAAAAAACAAACATTTAAAGTAATAGAAGATAATAACAAAGAAAAATACTATTGTCTATCAATGTTGCCTTACCCATCAGGTCATCTACATATGGGTCATGTTCGAAATTATACAATTGGCGATGTTATTTCTCGTTATCAAAGAATGCTAGGCAAAAATGTTTTACACCCGATTGGTTGGGATGCTTTTGGTTTACCAGCAGAAGTTGCTGCTGCAAGAAATAATACAGATCCAGCATCTTGGACTTATTCCAATATTAATTACATGAGAAATCAGTTAAAGATTCTCGGATTTGGTTATGATTGGAGTAGAGAACTTACAACTTGTAAGCCAGAATATTATCGCTGGGAACAGTGGTTTTTTACTAAGCTTTATGAAAAGGGTTTAGTTTATAAAAAAACCTCTGCTGTCAATTGGTGTCCAAATGATTTGACTGTATTAGCTAACGAACAAGTTATTGATGGATGTTGTTGGCGTTGTGATACATTTATTGAGCGAAAAGAAATTCCTCAATGGTTCATAAAAATTACTGCTTATGCTGAAGAGCTACTCAATGATTTAAATAAACTTGATGCTTGGCCAGAACAAGTTAAATCAATGCAACGAAACTGGATTGGGCGATCAGAAGGAATTGAAATCACATTTAAATTAGTAGATAACAATGAAAACTTAGTAGTCTATACTACTAGGCCTGACACTTTTATGGGGGTTACTTACCTAGCTATTGCAGCAACTCATCCGTTAGCAAAAAATATGGCAAAAAAAAATGCTGAGCTTAATGCATTTATTAATGAATATTGCAATATTAAAGTTTCTGAAATTGAAATGTCAACAGTAGAGAAAAAAGGTATTTCTACCAATTTATTAGCAATTCATCCACTAACTAATGAAAAAATCCAAATTTGGATAGCTAATTTCGTATCAATGGAATATGGCACAGGAGCAATAATGGGTGTTCCTGGACATAATCAGTGCGATTGGGAATTTGCCAATAAATATGATTTGCCAATTAAAGTAGTTATTGTTGATAATGAAGAAAAAACACTCGATTTAACAACAGGTCCATTAACTAATAGAAATACGTTGATTAATTCAGCTGAATTTAGTGGAATGGATAACAAAGCAGGGTCAAAAGCTATTGTAGATAAACTAATTTCACAAGGTTTAGCTAAATGCAAAGTTAATTATCGTTTACGCGATTGGGGGATTTCTAGACAACGTTATTGGGGGGCTCCTATTCCAATGCTAACGACTGAAGACGGACTCATTATACCTGTAGAGGAAGATAAACTGCCAGTTATATTACCTGAAGATGTAGAAATAAACAAAATTAATAGCGCCATTAAAATAGATCCAGAATGGGCCAAAATAAATATAAATAATAATGTGGCATTACGTGAAACAGATACTTTTGATACATTTATAGAGTCTTCTTGGTATTATGCTCGTTATACTTGTCCAAATTATAATCAAGCAATGTTAGATTCGTCGGCTGCAAATTATTGGCTTCCAATTGATCAATATATTGGCGGTATTGAACATGCTATTATGCATTTATTATACTTTCGTTTTTTCCATAAATTAATGCGTGATGCTGGTTTAGTGAATTTTGATGAGCCAGCAAAGAGTCTACTATGTCAAGGTATGGTGTTAGCAGATGCTTTCTATTACTTAGATAAAAATAAACAGCGAGTTTGGGTATCTCCGATAAATGTATCCACTGAAAGAGATAAAAAAGGTAAAATTATTAAAGCAACAGATCAGTATGATAATAAACTCTTCTATATTGGTATGTGCAAAATGTCTAAATCAAAAAATAACGGCATTGACCCACAACTAATTGTAGAAAAATACGGAGCTGATACTGTTAGGCTGTTTATGATGTTTGCTTCTCCTCCAGAGCTTGCTTTGAAATGGCAAGAATCAAGTTTAGTAGGCGCAAACCGCTTTATTCGTCGTATTTGGAAATTAGTTTTTAAACATACACAAAAAGGTAAAATAGATGCATTAGATATAAACCGTATTACACCAGAACAAAAAAATCTTAGGTTGTATTTACATAAAACAATCGATAAGGTAACTTACGATATCTCAAGGCGTTATTCATTTAATACTGCAATTGCCACAATTATGGAATTCATAAATAAACTGTCACGAGCACCTTGCGATACTGAGCAAGATAGGTCCTTAATTCATGAATCTTTAGAAACCATTGTTTTGATGCTATCACCAGTTATCCCACATGCATGCTTTATCATGTGGAAAGCACTTGGTCATACAGAAGATATAGATAATGCGTCTTGGCCAGTCAGTGATGAAGAAGCAAAAATAAATGATACTAAGTTAGTTATAATTCAAGTTAATGGTAAAGTTAGATGGCGCACAATCGTCAATATCAATGCATCACAAGATTTTATCTTATCCATAGCAATGCAAGAATATTGCGTGTCTAAATATCTTGAAAGTATGAAGATCAGAAAAATAATTTATGTACAAGGAAAGTTATTAAACATTGTTGCATGTTAACTTAATAAAGGAAAAGATGTGCTTTATTTAATTATCTTTTTTATAAACATTTCTGTTCTGATAACATCTGGTTGTAGATTTTATTTGCGAGATACGTTTCAGATACCTGAAGAACTAAAAACATTAAAATTGAAAATCAATGATTCCTACAGTCCATTGGAGCGCGCAATTAGACATGAATTAAGATTAATTAATGTTAACTTAATTGATGATAATATTCAAAATGTACCTATCTTAAAAATTATAAATTCATCTGAAAATATTGAAACTGTTTCTGTCTATCAAGATGGTAAAAGCGCAGAAAAACAATTAGATTTTTTTATAAGCGGAGAAATTATTTTACCAAATAACATAGTTTATTCTATCAAAACTCGGGTTACACGTACTTTCTTTGATAATCCGTTAGAGACTCTTGCTAAGGACGCTGAAAATAAACTTATTAAACAAGAAATGCATGAACAGGCAGCTCATCAATTAATTCGTGAATTATTTATCGTTAATAAAACTATTAAAAATAATACTACAGAACTAGCTAATTAAAAATAAATATTGATATACTCACAATGATTAATATTTACCCAGAACAACTAAGCTCGCATCTTTCTGATAAGCTTCGATCATGTTACTTAATTTTTGGTAATGATCCACTTTTGTCAGAAGAAAGTGTTAATAAAATTTGTAAAATTGCCAAACAGCAAAATTTTTCTGAACGTTATACTTATTTAATAGATACAAATACAGATTGGTATACTATCTATCACATTAGTCAATCATTTAGTCTATTTTCTAATAAACAAATTCTTATCTTAACGTTGCCTGAAAATGGCCCATCAAAAATCATGTCAGAAAAACTCTTTAAGTTAGTAAAATTGTTACATTCTGATTTATTGCTTATATTACGATGTATCAAATTAACCAAAACACAAGAGAATAATTCTTGGTATAAAAAAATATGTAAAGATGGGGTCCGTATCAATTGCACAACACCTGAACAGTCTAAACTGTTTCATTGGGTAACTCAACGAGCAAAATCAATGTCGATTTCTTTAGATAAACAAGCTAATCAGCTTCTTTGTTATTGCTATGAAGGTAATTTGTTAGCTCTTAATCAAGCAATTGAACGTTTATCACTATTATATTCTGACGGATATCTAACATTTCATCGCGTTAAAGAAGGAATAAATAATGCCGTTAACATTACACCCTATCATTGGGTTGATGCGCTACTTGTGGGAAAAATTAAACGTGCATGGCACATACTTAAACAATTACAAAAGGAAGATTGCGAAACAGTGATTCTGTTACGCATAATTCAACGTGAACTAATATTACTTTTGACATTGAAACAAGAAAATAGTAATGAAAACTTTAAAAAAATATTTGATCAATATAAAGTTTTTCAAGTCCGTCGATTAATGATAAACGCTGCACTACAGCGTTTATCACTTCTAGAACTGCGGCTTGCAATACAATTAATCAACAAAGCTGAATTACATTTAAAACAAAATTATAGCCATTCAATTTGGCAAAAATTAGAAATTTTATCTATGCTATTGTGTGGAAAATTAGTGCATGAGAATTTTATTTATGATTCAACAAACCAAGAAAATAGCTAACTTCAAACCAATTCAGGCATTATTTGGTGGCACATTTGATCCTATTCATTATGGTCATTTGCTACCAGTTCAATCGCTAGCTAAGCAAGTTGGTTTAAAAGAAGTTATTTTACTTCCAAATAGTCTACCACCTCACCGCCAACAACCTAAAGCAAGCACTAAACATAGGTTGGCAATGATAAAATTAGCTATAAAAAATAATCCTTTATTTAGTATAGATACACGAGAACTTGAGTGCATAACTCCACATAATACTGTTAAAACACTGTTATCTTTTAGACAACAAATTGGTGCGCAAAAATCATTAGCATTTATTATCGGACAAGATTCTCTGTTATCAATTAATACATGGATTGATTGGAAAAAAATTTTAAATCTTTGTCATTTATTAGTTATTTCTAGGTCAAGTTATACTACTTATTTTTCATCAGAATCAATGAATGAATGGATAAAACAACATCAAATATATGATCCGAAAATACTCAATTATAAATCATGCGGTACTATTTATATGGCTGACACCCCTTTATTAGATATATCAGCAACTAAAATTCGTGAACGAAAGCACAATAGAAAAAATTCTAAAGATATATTACCTGCAGTGGTTTTACGTTATATTAATAATCATAATCTTTATTAAGATTGCTTAGATTGCTTATAATTTATAAATTAATTATTGTTAGTATATAATGCAATTGATACTATCTTGGCTATTTTATTACACTATAATTAAATTAAATAGTGCAATTTTTATAATTTATTTTAAAACTAATTATAAACATTTAATTAATTTTTATAAAAATATTAATACATAAGCTATTTTATGCTTATTTTAACTTAAAATTAAAGGTGACTCTTTGGAACTGCAGCAATTTATTCTCGACCAACTAGTCGATACAAAAGCGCAAAATATTATCTCTATTAATGTAAGCGGAAAATCTAACATTACTGATTGTATGATAATTTGTACTGGAACATCTAATCGTCACCTGACGTCAGTTTCTGATAAATTAATTGAAGCATGTCGCAAGACTGGAATAATTCCTCTTTGTGTTGATGGTCGTGGTGTTTCAGATTGGATAGTTGTTGATTTAAACGATGTAATTGTTCATATAATGCAAGAAGATAGTCGGAATATGTACGAACTTGAAAAACTTTGGAGTTAAATTTTAAATTATAACTGATTCCTGTTAATATAAAATTATTACTTGAATTCAAGAAGATTTTGATATTATTTTAATCGTTTTTGAAATATAGTTTCTAAATAATTGAAATCTCTTCAATGAACGCGAAAAAATATAAATATCAAACCTATAATTTAGCAATCTTATTTATATAATTGAACGCTCATAAGTATGACAATATAATTATATTATATACATAATAATAAACTATAAACCACATAACTTGCGGAATAATTGAATTGATGAAAATAAAATAAACGTAATATTAATTTTATAATTTATAGCATAGAATTAATAGATTGTAAGCATGAATAAGAAACTAAAATAAAGCTAGTCATTATCATAACTAATAATAGTTTATCTTTTAATTAAAATATTTGTTATATATACTGATTATTAGCATATAGCATGCCAATAAATTATATTTATCATCGTAAATAACATATTTATGTAGGTTATTACTGTGAATGCGAAAAAAGAAACAAAAAAAAAGAAAGGAATGACTTTTCGCGATTACACCGCTGAATCCTCTCTATTTATTCGTCGTACGTTAATAGCTTTTATTGTTATTGTAATATTAGCAAGCATTTTATTTATTAATCTTTATAATTTACAAGTGATACGTCATAAAGATTATCAAGCTCGCTCAAATGAGAATAGAATAAAATTACTTCCTGTTCCACCAAGTAGAGGTATTATTTACGATAGAAATGGAACACCTCTTGCATTAAACCGAACATCTTATCAATTAGAAATTATTCCTGAAAAAGTATCTAATTTAACAGAAATATTTTCACAACTGCGAAATATAGTTGATCTTACCGATGACGATATTAGAAACTTTAAAAAAAAACTGAAACGTTCACGACAATTTACATCTATACCATTAAAAACATCACTAGATGAAGTACAAGTTGCTCGTTTTGCCGTAAATCAATACAAGTTTCCAGGAACTGTAGTTAAAGGTTATAAACTTCGCTATTATCCTTACGGATCATCTTTGACTCATGTTATAGGTTATGTAGCTAAAATTAATGATAATGATATAAAATGCTTAGAAAATAACGGAGTACTAAAAAATTATACTGCAACTAATGATATTGGTAAATTAGGTATCGAGCGATATTATGAAAATGTTTTACATGGAAAAATGGGCTATGAAGAAGTTGAAGTTAATAGTCGTGGAAAAATTATACGTCAACTTCATGAACAACCACCACAGGCTGGTAAAGATATTTATTTAACTATCGATCTAAATTTACAAATTCAGATAGAAAGGTTATTAACAAACAACCGAGCGGCAGTTGTTGTAACTGATCCACGAAACGAAGAGGTGTTAGCTTTGGTATCAACTCCAAGCTATGATCCAAATCTGTTTGTTAATGGCATATCTAATGAAAATTATCAAGCTTTGTTAAACAATCCTAATAGGCCTCTAATTAATAGAGCTACCCAAGGAGTATATCCTCCAGCTTCAACTATTAAACCATTTATAGCCGTTGCAGCATTGAGTGAAAATATTGTCAATTCCAATTCTATTATTTTCGATCCTGGTTGGTGGAAGCTGCCAAATTCTAAAAAACGTTACAGAGATTGGAAACGATTTGGACATGGTAAAATAAATATTGTTAGAGCAATTATAGAATCAGCTGATACTTTTTTCTACCAAATTGCTTATGACATGGGTATTGATCGCATTTCTAAATGGATGCAGAAATTTGGATATGGTCACTATACTGGCATTGATATTGTGGAAGAAAGTTCTGGAACAATGCCAACTCGTGAATGGAAGCGAAATCGTTACAAGAAACCTTGGTATCAAGGAGATACAATTCCAATAGGAATAGGACAAGGTTATTGGACAGCAACACCAATACAAATGGCAAAAGCTTTAATGACTTTAATTAATGACGGTGTGGTAAAAATTCCACATCTACTTTATGGTACTAAAGTAGATGATTCTATTCTACTTTATGAACAAAAAGACCATATTAAAATCGGTGATATTCATTCAAGTTTCTGGAAATTAGCTAAAAAGGGTATGTATGGAGTTGCTAATTCACCAAACGGTACAGCTCGAGGAAGCTTTATAAATACTCCTTATAAAGCTGCTGTTAAATCAGGTACTGCGCAGATATTCAGTTATGAAATATATAATGCTAGTAAATTAAGTGAGAGCTTACGTGATCATAAATTAATGATAGGATTTGCACCTTATCAAAATCCAACCATTTCTGTTGTTATTATTCTAGAAAATTGTTCCCCAAACTTATCCGTTGGTGATTTTGTTCGTAATATTTTTGATTATGTATTACTTGGTAAAAAGACAATATCACAAATACCAGATATTAATGAATCTCAATAAGAGAGATTCATAATATATGACTAATAGTTCGCATAAATTAACTATTTGGGCACGATTTCATATTGATATTCCAATATTTCTAATTATTGTTATTTTAACAATATACGGTGTACTAATTATGTGGAGTGCCACTGGTCAAAACATTAATATGATACAGCAGAAGATAATACAAACTATAATTGGATTTGCTGTCATGATTGTTATGGCACAAATTTCACCTCGTATTTATGAAAATTTAGCGCCTTACCTATATGTCTTCTGCATAATTTTATTAATTTTTGTCGATGAATTTGGTCAAATTAGTAAAGGCGCACAAAGATGGTTAGATATTGGATTTGTTCGTTTTCAACCATCTGAAATAGCTAAAATTGCTGTCCCATTGATGGTTGCTCGCTTTGTCAATAGAGATCTGTGTCCACCAACATTAAAAAATACTCTAGTTGCTCTTATACTCACGTTTCTTCCAACATTACTTGTTGCTGTTCAACCTGATCTTGGAACATCTATTTTAGTTGCTTCATCCGGCTTGTTTATTCTCTTTTTAGCTGGTATAAATTGGAAATTAATTGCAATTGCTGGAGCAAGTATTGCTTCTTTTATTCCTATTCTATGGTTTTTTCTTATGCATGACTATCAACGAAATCGTGTTATGATGTTTTTAAATCCAGAAACAGATCCTCTAGGGGCTGGTTATCATATTATTCAATCTAAAATTGCAATTGGTTCAGGTGGATTATTTGGAAAAGGATGGTTGCATGGAACGCAATCGCAATTAGAATTTTTACCAGAACGACACACTGATTTTATTTTTGCTGTATTAACTGAAGAGCTAGGATTAATTGGAGTTGTTTTTTTACTTATATTATATTTATTGCTTATTATACGTGGACTAATTATTGCAATTAATGCACAAAATATTTTTGCTAGAGTTATTGTTGGTGACCTAATGTTAATTCTGTTTGTGTACATATTTATCAATATTGGAATGGTGAGTGGTATTTTGCCTGTAGTTGGCATTCCTTTACCATTAGTAAGTTATGGCGGTTCTGCATTAATTATTTTAATGGCTGGATTTGGAATTATTATGTCAATTCATACTCATAGAAAGTTGCTGTCAAAAAATTTATAATATAAAGTTTTGTGATATACAAGTCGCTAAACTATAATGAAAATTATAATAATTATACTAGACAGTATTTTAAGAATAAAATAGAAATCTATTTTATTCTTAAATACTCTTAAATACATAGAATGGATATAAAAATAGATCTAAATTTATAAGCATTATTATGAAAGTAATAATTATAATTACTATTAGCTTAACAAATTACTACTTTTTTAAATAAACTATTTTTTTGTATAAATTAAAAAATTGAATATTAATTAGGTAAATAAATACTAATCTAAAAATCAATAAATTACAGAAATTATCATTAATAACTAGATTTATATAAACTAATAGTATCAAAAAGACAGCATATTATAATACTTATAAAGTTATATTCTTATTAAGATAATAGTTTAAATATTATGTGAATTAAATTATCAATTTGTTCTACTAAATATTATTTTGCACAATAGGCACATATCGAGATGTCTGGTAAAATCATAAAATAACAACTATTATTTGAAATAAAATACACGTATATACGATTAGATTTTATCTTATAAAACATAGTAAAATTTTTTCATAAAAACTTAAGAATAAAAGAAATCATCTAAAAATTTATGCGTCTTATGTCACTACTGTATTTAATTATATTGCGTAAATTATATATAAATAGGCAACTTCTTATTTTAATAAATAAATAAAAACTAAAAATGTTAAAATATATCCATTTATGTATTTTTTCAAAAGATAGTTGCCTGATTTCTTTTATATATTCCAAAATAGAACTTTATATATAAGTATTTTTAAATTTGTGACAATGAAAATATTAGTTTTTCATAAAAAATAAAATTTCTAAAAAAATTCAATATAAAGATAAAATCTTATAAAAATAATTATCTTTTTTAAAGTCAAGAGATCTAATTATGATATTTTGTACACTAATTTTAATTTCCTGAAAGATAAAATTATCTATCGCTACAATAGACTTCTTTGTCAAATGAAAATCTAATGTTATTTAGCTCATATGGTAAAAAGATTATTGACAGCATAATTTTTTAATAAAATAATATTAAGAAAGTAATGTATTATTTGCTTATGTGTTACTCAAATCGCCATACTTATTATTTTATTAGAAATAGGAAATTAAGTTGAATTTCATCTATTTGTTAGTTACTGTTAACTTAAAAAATATAAATATAGATATGTACAGAAAAATAAAAAAAGATAAATTATTTATAATACTAATAACATTATTATAATTAAAACATTACAATAAATACATAGTAATCTATGTTTTTTAATTAATAAAACATAGATAAAGTAAATAAAATCAACTAACTTAACATCTATATTTTTTAAAAAAAATTATTTTTCAAACTGAAAATATCATATAAGCTCTATTAACTTATTACTAGTATCATCTATATATTATGTATAAGATATAGATATTAAATTCTTATATCTGAGACATAATATTTATTATTAATCTCATATTTTTACTATTTTATTTAATAAATTTAATAATTTAATTTAAACAAATTTAATATAATTAGTTTTGAATATTAATTTTAATAATTATTATTTATTCAAAGTTTTATATAAATATGTTAATTATAATATGTATATATAGACTAACTAAAATAATAAGGAGTTATATTTATATTTAGTAATTAAATATATTAAAGTTAATATAAATAGTATTGTTATTTTAACAAAAAATGTCTATGTTAGAGATGATCTATTTTTAAGATTATTTATTGATATTTTAAAAACCAAACAAACAAGTATTTGTGTTTTAGTTAATACATTATATAAGTACGCAGCTAATAAATAAAACATGTGTATTATAATATTATTATGCAAGTAATAATAATGACAATTTTATGAAATTAATTAAAATAAATGTTAATTAATTTGTATTTAAAACACTATTTTGCTTCTCATGAAGAATATATATAAATGGTTTAATTTAAATTAATCTAATGGCAATAATTTCTTATGTTATAATTGATATTTGTTTGTAAAATGAATATTTTTCAAAAAAAATTATATTTTAATAAAATGAGTTAATTAATTTAGTATTTTTTAATGTTAAAAAATACTAAATATGTGCATTATTAAAATAGGAAACTAATAACTGTTAATTTTAATTTTTAAAATTAACAAAAAGTTAAACAATTACAAACTAAAATGCAGTTTTATTCTAAAGATCTTTAGTGTTATGATATATAATTATTTCAATACAAATTGAAATAATTATATATCTATCTTATTTGTTCAGTGAACATATATAAAATTTAAATGATTTCATATATTAAATAATACTTAATTATAAATACTTTACAAAAAAAAACAACTTTTCATCATTAAAATGTTACAATTTGATTATAAATAATTAAATTATTTATCAATAAATTAAATAATATTATAATATAGTGATTTATATAATTACAATAAATATGTTTATTTATAACTTAATTTTAAAATAAAAATTAAGTTATATTTTATTTAAATTATTTGTCATTTTAATGACAAATAATTATTTTTAGGAAAATCCATGAAAACTAAATTGCATGAACTACTAAAATTTCCTTGCTTATTCACATACAAAATAATAGGGGAATCTCAACCTGAATTAATTTGTCAAATAGTTAAAATAGTACAACAAATAGTTTCAGTTTATTATAAACCATTAATTAAGAAAAGCAGAAAAGATAATTTTCACTCAGTATCAATTACAATAATAGCAGCCAATATTGAACAAATAGAAAAACTATATGAGGATTTGTCTAAACTAAAATTAGTTCGTATAGTATTGTAGATTTAATTTATTATTGTGTTTATCTTAATTTAAAATATTAAATTTTTAAAATAAAATTTAATATAAATCATCAACTATTAACTATAATAGTTTTCGCTGGTTATACTATATAACTATTAGATAATATTTACAGATAGAATGAAAATTATTAAAAAAATCATTATATTGCGTCAGCTCGGACTTAATAGTTATCAACCAATTTTAGATGCAATGCGTCAATTTACTAAAAAACGTACGATTAATACACTAGATGAGATTTGGTTAGTAGAACATTATCCTGTTTTTACACAAGGTCAATCTGGGAAAAAAGAGCATTTATTATCTATAAGAAATATTCCTGTAATCCAATCTGATCGCGGTGGGCAAGTTACATATCATGGACCAGGTCAGCAAATAATGTACACTTTATTAGATTTAAGGCGCAATAAAATTAGTATAAAAAATCTTATTATTGCGTTAGAAAATACTGTAATTAATACTTTATATGAATTTGGTATTTCTTCTTATTCGAATCGTAAATTCCCTGGAGTCTATGTTAAACAAGAAAAAATATGCTCTTTGGGATTGCGTATTCATAAAGGTTGCTCTTTTCATGGTCTAGCATTAAATATTAATATGAATCTTATGCCATTTCAAGACATTAATCCTTGTGGTTGTGTAGGTATAAAAATGACTCAACTAAATAATTTAGTTCCAGATATCGATCTTAAAGATACAAAATCTTTACTAATAAAACATTTTTGTAATTTGTTAGGATTTCAACTTGCTGAATAATTTATTATAATTATAAATGATTATAATAAATTGAAATATTATACAAATTATGATAAAATTAATTTTTTATATATAAATATATATCATTGATATTCAATAGGAAATTGAATGAACTGGTGTAGTTATGAACAGACTAATTAAAATAGAACGAGGAATTAAGTATCGTGATTCTAATAAAATATCAGCAATTAATATAAAAACATTAATAACGGATAATGTAAAAATTTTACCTAAACCTAAATGGTTAAAAATAAAACTTCCTGCTGATTCTACTAGAATAAAAGAAATAAAAAACGTACTTCGTAAAAATGGATTACATTCAATTTGCGAAGAAGCATCTTGCCCAAACATCCATGAATGTTTTAATCATGGTACAGCAACTTTTATGATTTTAGGTTCTATATGTACTCGTAAGTGTCCATTCTGTGATGTTGGTCATGGGCGCCCTAATGCTCCAGATCCAAATGAACCTATAAAATTAGCAAAAGCTATTAAAGATATGGGATTAAGATATGTTGTTATTACTTCAGTTGATCGTGATGATATGCGCGATGGAGGAGCCCAGCATTTTGCTAACAGCATTTATGCCATTAGAAATGAAAATCCAAATATTAAAATAGAAATACTAGTGCCTGATTTCCGAGGTAGGATAGATTGTGCTTTAAAAATACTAGCTAATAATCCACCAGATGTTTTCAATCATAATATTGAAAACGTTCCTCGTATTTATAATCAAGTTCGCCCTGGTGCAAATTATAAATTATCATTAAAAATATTATCAAAATTCAAACAAATGCATCCTGAAATACCAACAAAATCAGGATTAATGGTTGGATTAGGAGAAAATAATGAAGAAATAATTGATGTTATGTATGATTTACGCCACAATGGCGTTACTATGCTAACTTTGGGACAATATCTTCAACCTAGCCAGCATCATTTATCAGTAAAGCGTTATGTCAGTCCTGAAGAATTTAAAGAAATGAAAAATAAAGCAATAGAAATTGGTTTTATAAGCGTTGCTTCTGGACCATTAGTACGTTCATCTTATCATGCTGATTTGCAAGCACAAAAAATAGAAACTAAATAATATATTATTTAGTTTCTAACAACAGTTCTTTTTGAACTAAGAAGAACTGTTGTTATGCATATTATAGTAAATAAAATAACGATAATATTTATAATAAGTTATTTCTTTTTATTATAATCTTTAATATTTTATTCAAATATTAAAGATTATATATTGAATAAGTAAAATAAACTGATATATTTATTATCATTACTATAAAGTTATAAAATCAAAAATCATTTTATATAATAAAATATAGATCTTTTTATACCTACGTAAGAAAGAAAATTATGCTTTATTCTTTATACTTTCCATAAAAAAAAGAATTAAATAAATTTAAAAACCAATAATATTTTTATAAACTATAATTTTATAATTTAAAAGATAACTTTTATGGTACATTTCTGAAATAAAACAATTTAGAATTACGATTAATAAAATTATAATGCAAAATAATAGTAGAACTAGAATTACTAATTTTTTATGTAAAATATATAAAAAATTAAAATAGTTTAACGAAGTTGTTTATTATATAAATTTGATATTTTCTATACAAAATTTAAATAAATTGTTGTTAAACAGTTTTAAAAGGAAGTATAAGAACAAATTTACCGTATAATAAAGAATTATTTAATTCAACATGAAATACTTATATAATTCTTTATATATTGTTTAATATAAATATTTTTACTTTTCTATCTATTTTCTTAACAAAATAAATGCCATTATTTTATTATCATCTGACAATGGAAATAAAATAAATATAATTATTCAACATAATAATAATTTTTTTAAAATATTAGAATATTGTTAATATAATATATTAACAATTATTTCAACAAGAAATAATAAGTTAGATTAAATTCCTATCAAAAATAACACACCACTACATATAGTATAGTTGAATAAAAATAAATCAAGATATAGTATGTATAATACTATTCAACTATAAACTTAGTTATCCCAAAATTAAGGAGTTAACAATGATTATTACAGTATATAGCAAACCAGATTGCATGCAGTGCAACACAACTTATATAGCTCTAAAACGTAAAAATTTATTTTATAATGTTGTAGATTTGACAAAAGATCCTGAAGCACTGCAGTTTATTATCAAATTAGGCTATCAACAAGCGCCAGTTGTAATAGCAGATAATAAACATTGGTCAGGATTTCGTCCAGACATTATAAACCAACTAACAAGTAATTAAAATTATATGATAAAAACACAATCACTTATTTACTATTCCAGTAAATCGGAAAATTGTCACCGATTTGTAAAAAGATTAGGAATTCCTGCTACACGTATTACAACTGATAAAAATGAAATACCAATAAATGCAGTACAACCTTATGTTTTATTATTACCTACATATGGCGGTGGTTGTACAATTGGAGCTGTACCTAAACCTGTTATTTTCTTTTTAAATCAAAAAGAAAATAGAAAATTTTTACGTGGAGTTATTGCATCAGGAAATAGTAATTTTGGTAAAACTTACGCCATAGCTGGTAATATTATTTCAGTTAAATGCCAAGTGCCATTGCTCTATTGTTTTGAATCACTAGGTACTGAACGAGACATTCAACAAGTACAAAAAGGATTTCTACAATTTTGGCAACAAAAAGTGCAATAAAGTAATACGGAGTTTACTTATGAAAATTCATCATCACGAACAACTTGATTATCATGCACTAAATGCTATGTTAAATCTATATGATAAAGATAATAAAATTCAACTTGATAAGGATAAGGAAGCTGCTCATTATTACTTCCGCTATCATGTCAATCAAAATACTGTTTTCTTTCATAATTTGAAAGAAAAACTAGATTTTTTAATTGCAGAAAATTATTATGAATCTGAAATATTAGGGCAGTATGAATTTAGTTTCATTAAAAAACTTTTCCAGAAGGCTTATAGCCATAAGTTTAGATTTCAAACATTTCTTGGTGCTTTTAAATATTACACTACATATACATTAAAAACTTTTGATGGAAGGCGTTACTTGGAGCGTTATGAAGATAGAGTTTGTATGGTTTCTCTAACTCTTGCGCAAGGAAACAAACCTTTCGCTATACATCTATTGGAGGAAATTATTAGTGGGCGTTTTCACCCAGCAACACCAACTTTTTTAAATTGTGGTAAAAAACAGCGAGGAGAACTAATATCTTGTTTCTTGCTTAGAATAGAAGACAACATGGAATCAATCGGGCGCTCAGTTAATTCTGCCTTGCAACTATCAAAGCGAGGTGGTGGTGTAGCTTTTTTATTAACTAATTTGCGTGAAGCTGGTGCACCAATAAAACTAATCAAGAATCAATCTTCTGGAGTAGTACCTGTTATGAAAATGCTAGAAGATGCTTTTTCTTATGCAAATCAACTTGGTGCAAGACAGGGTGCAGGTGCAGTTTATTTACACGCACACCATCCAGACATTTTAAATTTCTTAGATACAAAGCGTGAAAATGCTGATGAAAAAATCCGAATTAAAACTCTATCACTTGGCGTAGTAATTCCTGATATTACATTTCATTTGGCTAAAAAAAATCAAGATATGTACCTTTTTTCACCTTATGATATTGAACAACATTACACAGTTCCTATGTCTGAGATTAATATCACTGAAAAATATGCAGAGATGGTAAATAATAAAAATATTCGCAAACAAAAAATTAATGCCCGTGAGTTTTTTTTCATCTTAGCAGAAATTCAATTTGAATCAGGTTATCCATATATTTTATTTGAAGATAATGCTAATCGTTTGAATCCTATTTGCGGTAGGATTAATATGAGTAATCTGTGTTCAGAAATTTTACAAGTTAATAATGCTAGCATTTACGATGAGAATTTATATTATCGCCGTGTAGGTAAAGATATTAGTTGTAATTTAGGATCAATGAACATTGCTAAAACAATGAATTCACCAAATTTTCCTCATTCAATTGAAGTTGCCATTAAAGCATTAACAGCTGTTTCAGATATGAGTCAAATCCATTCAGTGCCATCCATTCAAGAAGGTAATAAAAAATCACACGCCATTGGTTTGGGGCAAATGAATTTACATGGTTATTTGATGTCTGAACACATTCATTATGGTTCAGAGGAAGGGATTGATTTTACAAATATCTATTTTTATGCTATAACTTATTATGCATTGTATGTATCAAACAAGCTATCTATTGAGCGTCGACAATATTTTAACGGATTTGAGAATTCAAAATATGCTTCTGGTGAATATTTTGATAAGTATATAAATAAACAATGGAAACCTAAAACCGAAAAAGTAAATCATCTATTTAAACGTTCAGGCATTCATCTCCCGACTTCTGAGGATTGGCAAAAACTTAAAGAATCTATTATGAAGCATGGTATTTATAATCAAAATTTACAAGCAATTCCTCCAACCGGATCTATTTCTTATATTAATAATTCAACTTCAAGTATTCATCCAATTGTTTCACGTATTGAAATTAGAAAAGAGGGTAAAATTGGACGCATATATTATCCAGCACCTTACTTAACAAATAAGAATTTAAAATATTATCAAGATGCTTATCAAATAGGAATAGAAAAAATTATTGATACTTATGCAGCTGCTACTCAACATGTTGATCAAGGACTATCGTTAACTCTTTTTTTTACTGATAGTGCAAGCACTAGAGATATTAATCGTGCTCAAATATATGCATGGAAAAAAGGTATTAAAACTCTTTATTATATTCGCATAAGACAATCGACATTGGAAGGAACTGAAGTTAAAGAGTGCATTTCATGCACGCTGTAATTTATGGGTTTAACAAATGACAACAACAAATTTAATAATTCGTGCAATTAATTGGAACCGAATTGAAGATGATAAAGATCTAGAGGTGTGGAATAAATTAACTAGCAATTTTTGGTTACCAGAAAAAATTCCACTTTCAAATGATATTCCAACTTGGAATATATTAACAAAAGAAGAAAAAAAATTAACAATACGTGTTTTCACTGGCTTAACATTGCTAGATACTATCCAAAATAGTGTAGGATCACCTGCATTGATGGCTGATGCATTAACACCTCATGAAAAAGCAGTTATGTCAAATATTAGCTTCATGGAAGCAGTCCATGCTCGTTCATATAGTTCTATTTTTTCAACACTTTGCTTAACTTCAGATGTTGATGACGCTTATAAGTGGAGTGAAGAAAATAGTGATTTGCAAAAAAAATCTGTTTTAATATTAGAGCATTATTATGATAATCATCCTCTTAAGAAAAAAATTGCAAGTGTTTTTTTAGAATCATTTTTATTTTATTCAGGATTCTATCTTCCAATGTACTTATCAAGCCGAGGAAAATTAACAAATACTGCCGATCTTATTAGGTTAATAATTAGAGATGAAGCGATTCATGGTTATTATATCGGTTATAAATTTCAAAAATCATTAATCAAATATAGTGATAAAGAAAAAGAAAAAATAAAAGATTTTGCTTATTTATTATTATTAAACTTATATGAGAATGAAATTAAATATAGTGAATCTTTATATGATAATCTTGGTTGGACAGAAGATATAAAAACTTTTCTTCACTACAATGCTAACAAAGCATTAATGAATTTAGGGTATGATTCTATTTTTCCAGAAACTATGACAGATATTAATCCAGTAATTTTATCAGCGTTATCACCAAATGCTAATGAAAATCATGATTTCTTTTCTGGTTCAGGTTCTTCTTATATTATTGGTAAAATGATTAATACAGAAGATGAAGATTGGAGCTTTTAATTTGTTAAATTTTATTAAACAATTATAAAATAAGTTAAATAACTGATTTAATATCATATATGTATATCTTATTTATTTTTATAATTAATATTATTGTTTAATTAAGTCTTTGCTATAACAAGTAAAGGTTTCTGATAAATACATTTTATAGATTTCTAAATTTAAAGATGATAATTTTACTAAATTATTTAATATTAATAGTAACTGAAGTTAATATTATTTAAATACAATATAGATTATTAACATAAAGCCATAATTAATATCAATTTAATTGTAATAATTTAAATATAACTGTTTATCATAATCACAGTAAACATACATTAAAATAATTGTATATATCATTTACTATTTTTATTTTTATTTTTATTTTTGTATGATATTTTTATTTAATCATTAAGATTTGTAGTAATAATAAGAAAAAATTTAATTTTATATTATTATGTTAATAACTGATAAAAATTTTATGACGTTTATTAAAATTAATATTATTCATAAAGTTACAAATTGTTGTATAATTATTGGTATTGATTTAAAATAATAATCGAATAAAATAAATTATTATTAATATTTTTCTTAATAACTATATTAACAATAATATGCTCCTATCGTAGAACTAACAATATTATCTGTTTCATTATACAATTAGCCACAATAGCAACCAGACTGTATTAATATTTTGAGGAGTAAAAAAATAAGAACTCAGAAAATAATAAGCAATATACTTTTATTTATATCAGTAAAAATAAACATATTTTATTATTTATTTTAAATTTCTCATTTTTAATAAAAATATATTTTAAATATTTTATATGTATTAGAAATTTAACTTTATGTAAATATCTTTTGATGAATAGCAACATCCAAAATTTTATGTATTTAATAAATATTTAAATATTAATCATTATCTTTTTCTTACACTAAGTTATTAACATTTTCATTATATAAGATGTAAGTTTAGACATAATCTATATAATGTAGTTAAGCAAAAAATATAGCATATATATGAAATATTTGGTATTATTCTTATAATCAATATTTATTTCTTTTAAATAGTTAAAGCTATAGTTGGAAAACCTAATCTATAATTTATCTTTAATGCAATTAAAATCAAGTACATTTATCTTATTAAAATATTTTATTAAAAAATTTTAATGTTTGTTTATTATTTTATTTTAATTCATAGGCGTACTTTAAGATAGAAAAATTATCAATTAATAAATATATATCGATACTCTATTATATAATATTAATTATTCTGTTATATAAGCATCCATAGGAGATAACATCATAATAATTATATAATTAAAATTATAATGCTAAGATGAATTAATATTATTTATATACATTATAGATCAAAACCTATTAAACTTAGGCGTAGTACTTAAATCTAATTTCATTTAATTTAAAAATTAGTAATTTGATACATAAATAGTTTTTTCGCATTATTGGACTAAATAAATTTTTAAACTAAATATAAATACTAAATACTAAATACTAAATACTAAATACTAGTATTTATATTAATGACAGTTATATATAGCACCTTATAATACAATAGAAACAAAAACATATAAGATAGTATATATTCTACATATAATTTTATCATAATATTATATAAAAATTATTTCTTAAATCTTAAGTTAAATTATTAATCTCTGTTTAATTATAAATAATTTGATCTATAAAATTTGTTTTTTATAAAAATAAAAATAAAAATAAAGATAAATAATATTCTGCATTAATTAATAAATTTTTATTTCATCTTTACATTACACATATTCTTTGATTAAAGTAGAAATAAAGTTTATTAATGCAGTAAAATAATTTTATGAATGTAAGAAGTTTAATTTTATTTTAATGAATTATCGATTTAAATAGTTTAATCATTTGAAATAAATATCATAAAGAATATAGTTTTTTCCAACTAACTTCATTGTATAAATAAATTGGAAATGCTTCTTCAGCACTAATTAATTTTCCTTTTTCACACTTTTTTAATGCCAAAAACAACATATCTTGCGCATTAGATAAGAAAATACCAGTTTCCAATAAATTTAAATTTGTCATTTTTAATATTGGATAGTCTGACCAACCAGTGCCGACTATAGCCCATCGACCACTTAATTTATTTATTTTTTTTAAAAATTCCTCAGGTTTTATCAGTGACTCTGTCTCTTCACCATCCCAACAACCATCTAATTTAAGTTCATAACAAGCAGAATAAATTTCTCCCATTTTTGCATTTATTGCTACTAATACTTTCTCTACACCTAACTTACGAAAAGCTCCTTGTGCCATAGTTAACAGAGAAGATACACCTATCATAGGTATATTGGCGCCAAATGCCAACCCTTGAGCAATACCAATAGCAATCCTCACTCCAACAAAACTACCAGGACCACGACAAAAAGCTAAAACATTAATATTTTTTAACTTCAAATGTGCATCAATAAGACATTGATTTACCATAGGTAATATTTTTCTAGCATGTTCCTTGTTAGAAACTGTAAATTTAGTAAAAGTTTTTCCATCGCGCAACAGTGCTACAGAGCACGCTTCAGTAGCTGAATCAATTGCCAATATATAGGTTGACATATTTTATATCCTGACTTTTGTTATAAACAGTCACAAATAATAAGACATTTTATTAAAAATATATTCTATATAAATATATTCTATATAAGAAGAAAAAATATTTCTTATCATTACTATTATTTTATTACTTATTAGTGCTATTAATAAAATATTAATTATTACTTAGAAATTCAGATTCATAAGTAATAACTAATATAATTTTTTTAAAAAAATTATATTAAGATATGCAATACTGATTATTTATCATAAATAATAATCTAAAAATTATTAATACAATTAATAATCAGAAAGATACATTTATTAAAATAACATAATCTGATAAGTGGTTAAAGGTATACTAAATGATAATTATATATATCACAAAACTATTTTTAAATAAAATGCGTTTAATCAAAATTTTATTCTTGATATCTCAATAATTTTTTTAAAAATATTTAATTAAAATAAAATTTTAATTAATGTATTAATTTTAATAAGAAACATTTAGAGCTAAAATTAAAACAAATAAAATAAGTATTTGTTATTAAAATGCATTAGTAGTAAAAAAACAAAAAAAATCTTTAGTATTAAATAGAAATTTAACTATAATTTTTTTATAAAAAAATAGTATTTGTTTTTTTTGTGGAACAAATATCATTATTAGTTACAAAATATATAATATACTTAATATATCTTAATTACATAAAATTATATAACTTAATTAATCTTTTTTATCAATCTATCTAATTATAAGAATAGTGAAGATAAAAAATTTTAAAAACAATGATAATAAAAGAAATCCAAATAAAAATAAATAAGTAATAATAAAAGTAATCAATTTATTCTAAAGATAGAAATGTGACTGGGCGGTATATTTGCACATAAAATTATTTATTAATCTGATGAATTAATTTTTAAAATTATAAATTTATTATAAATAAACGCAATAAATTAAAATAATAAAAATAGAAATTAAACGTTAACTTTAATTTGTTGTAACCATAATAATTAATAATTTAAATAAAAAGATATATAAAATTATATAATATTTAACTTGTATTTTTTTTAAAAAAAATACAAAAAAAAATGCTCGTAAATCATTGTAAAATTAAAAATTAATTATCTTTACTATAAAATTAAGTAACGTAAATTAATTATGTAAAACTGATTAATTTAGTAGATAATTATATAATAAGTAATTATATTTTTATGGAAATACGTTTGTAGTTATTAAAAAAAATTATAAAATAATTATATACCAAAACTAGTCTATATAGAGTAAACAAGCCATGCTCACTTTATATCAAAACTATTTTATTATGCAAAAGTAATGCATAATAAAATCACTGTTAGAACTTTTTAGTAATCATATTTTTATTAATTACTTTATAGTTAATTCTATGATCACATAACTCTGCTTGCATAGAATTAACGTGCATATATAAATATTAATTATATATTTAATAAAATTATGGTATATTTTTTTATAAAAACATAGGGTAATAGATTATATTTGAATATTGTTCAATAATGTTTGAATAATACATAAAATATAGCAATCATATTGTCAGTGTTGCGTTCATACGATCAATAAATTGTGTAAATCGCTCAACTAAAGACAAATATTTAAATATATGGTTGAAAAACTTGCAGTTAATTAATAGTACTATTAATAGCAATAGACTGGTTATTCTATATATTATTTTATTAAATTTAACAATTTTGTTAATAACAAGAAATAATAAAAAACAAAGTTTGCAACAGTTGTCATTACTGATATTATTAACTTGTTTATAATAAAACCAATATAAAATTTTAAAAAAAAATGAATGATTCCTTAAAATTTTATATTGATTTTATAAAGATTACTTATTTAAATATAATTTAGATAGAAATACAATAAATAATATAAAGAATGGTGTAACTGAATATAAAATAATAGGATTATATGATTAATATCATAACATTTTTTTTGAGTTATATTTAGTACATTAAATAAATATATTCTATAATATAATTATATTTACTAATATTATTAGAATAATTATGTTAGTTGTAATAAAATAATATTTAGTGATTATTTTAGAAATTAAAACTTTAGCGTGTAGTATACTAATAAATTAAAGATAAATTTCCATATAATTATATATCGAAAAAATATAATGTTTTTTCATATAAAATACTTAATAAGATTCTGAATTACATGTTTATTATACCAATAAACATGTAATTCAGAATCTTTTATTTACAATATAAATCAAAAAATAAAGATTATTATCTTGAATATAATAATATATATAATATTTAAAAATTTACTATATTAAAATATCTAAATAAAAATCAATAAAAAAATTAACAAAAAATTGAATTAAGTAAATCAAATTAGCTATATATGAATTAGTCGTATGACCCATTGATAATAAAATAATAACTTAATAATTAATCTTATTAGTATAAGATGTGCTGCATATACATTATCTAATATATATCAATATAAATAATAATTTATCTGATATATTATATTCGTTTTTTTACAATAATTTTATATAGTAATTATCCTTTATTTTCACTCTATTAAAATAAGTAATCTTAAGTAAATTATTAAACATTATAGTTAATTTAACTTTATTTTAAGTGATATGAATAAACAACGAATCTAATTGCTATATAATTAACTTTAACATAACAATAAATCTATCAAAAATTTAGCTTGATTAAGTTATTCCAAATATCTCAACACATAAAGTAGTTTATATTGTAATAGTTAAATATAAATGATAATAATTAAGTTATTAATTTTTAGTGTTGAGAATTAAAATAATGTAACTTATTTTATTACTAACTTTTTATTATAATAAGTAAAAATTTAAATAATCTTATTAGTTATAATATTAAAATTATTAATTATATTAATAATTTTAATATTAACATAAGTTACGATTAAAACTTTAAAAACAATAGTTAAATTCTTGAAGTGGATAAGTATTCAAAGAAATTTAAATAATTACAGCAAGTTATTGTTCGTCTAGCAGTATCACGATAAAAAACTATGTAAAAACAGTTTAATTATACAATATCTAATTTCATCGCATCTTTATAAACATAGATATACTGCTAACTAATTATTAATTAAGTAATTATTATAAATTTATCTGAACATATTTTTATATAATTTTAATTAAAAATTTAAAGCAACAAAACTAAATTATATTTGATCTTTACTATCTCACATCTGATAATAAATTTCTATTTATAAATAAATTAAATAATATTACATTTAAAACAAAATAAACAATTGCTAAACTATAGACAAAAGTTAAAAAAACTATATAAGTAACTTATTTTATTATATAAATAAAATATTTATTATCAAGAAATTAATTCATTTAATTTAGTACTTTTACAACTTTATTTGTTTTAAAGAAATTTAAACTAATTCAACAATATAGACTTTTAATATTTAAGCAGCATAAGCATGAAATAATGTTAATAATAAAAAGATAATCTCTAACATAATTATTATTATTTCTATTTATTAATTGATAAAATTATTATAAACTTTCATATAAACTCTAAACTTATATTTCGTTGACTTAGTAATTAGCAGCAAATCATCATATGGTATTATTAAAAATAAATATTAAAAATGCTAAATAATATCAAAATATTAATTAAACGAATTACTATTGCTTATTTTATGTTTTCCAAAAAAAAATATATTTAACAAGAATTTAAATTAATGATTACTTATAAAGTATTGTACAATTAGAAGAAAGATAAGAGCTTATAATTATTTTACAATAAATATAAATAAGATAAAGAATAATAAAGTTTAATCTTTGTAAATTGTTAATATTAATTTTCTACATATTTTTCGAGCTTTTGATTATCATCATAGACATAGATTAAATTATGGTTGTTTATGTCAGTATATAAAATAATAATCAATATTATTGATAGTACGACAGAAATAATATCTATGCTAGTAAAATTATTTTATAGAAATATTATTAATAATATGTTTATTAATAGATTTTTAAATCCTTATTTTTTTTTGTAAAAAATAAAATAAACTTATATTCTTATAAGTTTTAATAAATATTAATATATTCTTCAATATTATATACATAATTAAATTAAATTTAATTTAATCTCATTATGCATCTTTATATATATTTTCTATTAATTTTATAGAAAATACATTTACATAAAAAGCAAAAAAAATATTTTTTTGTTTATATTATTTATTTAATTAAAATAAAATTATTTTATTTTAGTTGTTAAATGATAATAACAAATAATGATTAAATTTTACATTTATTTAATCATAGAAAATATACAGATTAAAAAATCAATAAAAAATAACTAAATTTATTGATCCAATCAATAAAATTTTTAATATAATTAAAATATACTAAATTACTGATCAGCGAAATTATTTTATAATTCTCATTAACCATCTAATAACATAATTGATCTTTTTAGTATAAGAAGAATCAAAATTTTATGTGAAACAAATATTATTAATATGCTAAAATATTATATTTGTTATAATATTTAATATTTTGAAACAGTAATAATTTTTTATCTAAATAAGATACAATTAATTATAATCTTATTAAATCTTAAACAAAGGTTTTGCTATATATTTTAATTATAAAACTAACATTTCAGTTAATTAATTATTTATTCGCAAAATATCTATTTACAAACAATAATAAAATAAATCTATTATTTAATTCTAATAGATATTAATAGATAATCTAACATTATGTTAGATCTGATTGCGCCAATTTAATAACTACCATCCTAGCAATTAATAAAATATACCACCAAAACCTTTATAATTTAGTCTTTAATTAAATAAAATCCAACAAGCAGCAACTGTTGATCCAATACCAAAAGTTCTCAAAATAGCATAAGCAATATAAAGTTCAATACAATTATCTGCTACATCTAATGCGCTAAAAGAACACAAAACGCTAATTAAATATAATACTCCTACCAATAATCGTTTAAAGCTATTTGATAAATTTAAAAAATATTAGCTATTTTTTCTAAAATAACGGACAAAAATAGAAAGACATCATAAAACCATTGATGTTTTATCAGCATATTATGTCCTTAATAAATATAGTTATTTTATTTAATATTATTTACATAATTTATTTTATTTATATTATACAATCTTATATTTTTTAGTATCAGATTTTATTAACGCAATACCGATAATAAGCAAAGAAAGACTAATAATTTTCTTTGTATATAATGATTCATTAAATAATATTATACTAAATATTGTTATAGAAATTAATCTAATGCCTTCTTAAAATGGCGTAAGCTACCACAAATCAACTTTATAGACATTGCCAATAATATGTAAGATGATGGGATCACAAAATAAATTATAAATAAACTAGTCATGTCACCAGTGACATTAAAGTACTTAATTAATAATGTACAAATTACTTCAATAATAATTGATAGTATTAAAAATATCAAATAAATCATTATGTTCCACAGTTATTTACACTATTAAGACAATGGATAGATTTTAAATTATTGTTAAACAGATTAGTAACAGGATATGATATAAAATATCACACCAATGATGTTAACTTAAAATAGTGGATATATTTAATAAGAAAAAAATAATAGCTAATACTTTTATTTTTTATGCTGTCTAAGACATACACTATATTTTATTCATGAAGCATACACTTTTCATACATAAAATATTACGAACCATCTTTATTTGTTTTTAAATAATATTTAATATTTAGCTATATATATTATAATCATTTTATGTTACTGCAATAATTATAATAGATTTTACCTAAAATGTAAAAATAATATCATAGCAAAAATAAGATACAAAGACTAATTACAACAACAAATGTAGATAATAACTATTTAAATTTATTCCATGATCGTCTATCTTTTTTGATCATTAAATCAGAATCATATGGTCCATATGTACCTGCTTCATAAAGTTTGAGTGGTTGATTATGTTTTATCAATGCATCAATAATAGAATCAATCCATCTCCAAGCCTCCTCTACCTCATCTCTCCTAGTAAACAGTACTTGAATGCCACGCATAGCTTCTAGTAATAAACGTTCGTATGCATCAGCAAAATGCTTTTGATTAAATGTTTTAGAGAAATTCAAATCTAATTTTGTTGTCTGTAAATTATGTTTATGATCAAGACCTGGTGCTTTATTTAAGATTTCAATATCAATTCCTTCATCTGGTTGTAATCTAATAGTTAATTTATTTTGTGGAATATCTTTGCAATAATCAGAAAAAATGTTTAATATAGGTTTTTTAAAATAAATAACTACCTCGGAACATTTTGATATCAATCTCTTTCCAGTTCTTAAATAAAAAGGTACTCCAGCCCAACGCCAATCATCGATATCAACTCTAATTGCCACAAAAGTTTCCGTTTTGCTTGATTTACTTACACCACCATCAACCAGATATCCATCCACTTTTTTCCCATTAACAAAACCTGATGTGTATTGCCCGCATACGGTTTTCTCACGCACATTACTGTAATCAATGCGACGCAATGAACACAATACTTTAACCTTCTCATCTCGTATGCAATCTGCAGTTAAATTTGCTGGAGGTGACATTGCTATTATACTTAATATCTGTAATAAATGATTTTGAACCATGTCTCGCATTTGGCCAGTTTGATCAAAATAATCCCAACGTCCTTCAATTCCAACCTCTTCAGCAACAGTGATCTGTACGTGATCAATTATTCGATAATCCCAATTATTAATAAATAAAGAATTAGCGAAACGTAATGCTAATAAATTAAGGACTGTCTCTTTACCTAAATAATGATCAATACGGTAAATTTGGTTCTCTTTAAAATACTTGGCAACTTCATTATTTATTTCTTGTGACGAAATAAGATTTGTACCTAATGGTTTTTCCATTACAACCCGATTTAAATTTTTATTAAGCCCGGCATGGCCTAAACCATGGCAAACGGTACCAAAAAGTATTGGTGGGATAGCAAAATAATATATAGATGGTTTACTATCGTCACTAAGATATTGTGATAGTAAATTAAATTTATTTAAATCTTGAACATCTAAATTAAAGAAGTCAAGCCTCTTATTTAATTTTTGCCATAAACTATGATCTATTTTTTCTTTTAAAAATGTTTCTAACGTTTCTCTAACTTTTTTTATATAAGCTGTGGAGTCCCATTCGGCTCTACCAATTCCTATAATGCGAGTATCAGGATGAATATATCCTGTTTTTTCTAATCGATAAATAGAAGGCAATAATTTGCGGCAAGCTAAGTCTCCTTTTGCTCCGAAAATAATTAAATTACATGCTTGAACAGGTTTATTAATCACCATAACAGAATCCCTTAAATATAGATTTTAATAGTATATATGATAGTTTTAATTAAAAAATAAATATACATTTTAATTCAATTAGTTAAATAAAATACTATATTTTAGTAATTAAAAATAATATTTATTAAATTTAATTACTTATAAGAGTTTTTAACTTTTACATTTATTAAATTAAATAATGAAGTAAATTATTATTCTGTTGTATTTTAAATAAAATTTACTTAATAATTTCTTTTTTATTTATTACAAAATAATATACAATATATTTTAGTTAAGAAATAAAACTATATATTTAATAATTTTATTATAAAGATGTTACTTTTAATATAAAAGTCTTAGAATAAATAATATAATCTTGAATATTTTATAGTTCTGTAAAAGTGACTAATTTAATAATAATACTAAAAATTATTTATAATATTACAATATTAGTTAAATCATATAAATAGATAAAAATTTCTAATATAATATTTTTATCGTAGAATAACTAGAAACAAGTTTTATTATTTTTTAAAATTAAAATTATCTCAAATTATTATAAGTACAACTATTATTGTATTAATTATATAATTATTAGATATGATAGCATTATATTTATCTATAAAAATTTAAAAAAAAACAATAAATAAATTTAGTTTTATAAAAAATCTAAACACTAAAAAATTGATCGTTATCTAGTATATTAATTTAATAAAAAAATATTTTTTTTATTTTATGATTCTTTATCTATATATAGAATAATAGATTTTATCTAATAAAAATACTTTATTAATTAATGAGATTATGATATTATATTTTTTTTTATTTTATATAGTTCAAATTAAGCAATTTATTTTAAAAACTAAAAATAATGATGTCGTATATATTGTTATTACTAGTTTTAATGTGTTTAACTAAAATAATATTATTATTATTATGATTTATTTACTTGAATCTACTAATATTTGCATACCTATAATATAACATGTGAAAAAATCAATATTAATAAACATGTTATCATCTAGTTTAATTTACTAGTAATAAAATTTAAAAATAACTTAAATGATATAAAAGTATATTAGATTATATATATTCTTATTAATTCTAATTCTATTTTTACTTTATTGTAAAGCGTTTTATATATTTAACTATTATTAAATAATATAACAACATAGTTCAATTAAAGTAATTAGTTTTATCTATTATTCAATAAAAATTAATCTATTATTTATAATAGCATTAATAGTAAATAAAAATAAAAATAAAAATAAAAATAAAAATAATTATTATATAAAAAATAAATAAAATAATAATATGTATCATAATTAATATTTATAATTTACTAATAATAAAAAAGGTAATTATATTTATTAATAATGACAAAAAAATTAATAAAAAATATGCTTTATTACCGAATTGTATAATTAACTTAATTGATAATTAAGTTAATTATATCTAAAAATACTACAAAAATTTTTAGTATTAATACTAATTCTATTGATACAATGTTATATTTTTAAAAAAAAGTATAAATTATTTGTTTATACAAATAATTTATTAAAACATAATCAATCTTAAGTTTTTATTATAGTAGTTTTTAAATTGCACTTTTAACTTCAAATAACTTTATTTAAAAATAAACATATTTTTACTTTTTTTTTGGCAAAACAGTGATATTAGCTATATGTAAATAAATTAAAAAAAATATCTACGAAAATTTATAATTTGTTTTTATATTTTAAAATTGTAGAGATAACAAAAAAATATTTTAATTATCGAATTAAAATACTAAGAATAATTTTTAAATACTAATATTAAACAAACATATATTATCACATCGTTGCATATAACTAACTAAATTAGTAAAAAAATTATCAATATTTTTTGTTATATATAAATATAACAATAATACCTAAAGTTAAGTATTTTAACAAATAAAAAATAAAAAAAATTATATTTACTCGTTTAGGCTTGAAAATACGAAAAATTTATATTTAATCTATTATCATATATTTAATATTTGAATAGAAAGGCATAGAAATTATTAAATAATTTTTTTGTTGCTTATATTTCAATAATATATTAAAAATCGATTTAATTTTCTAGATATTTATAAGTTTTTTAAAAAAAATAAATGTATTGTTATTTTATATTTTAAATATGTTATTTAATTATTTTTTATTTTCTTTTATTGCTCAGGTATAAATAAATATTGCGATTGCTGCATTGGCAAGATATATATGTGTTACAGATAAAATTATATTAACAAATCATATTTATTACCTTGAATATAAAGTAATCATTAAAAAATTGTAAATTTATAATACAAATAAAGAATAATTTTAATTATTTATTTTCTTTTTTTTATTATTAATTTAACTTGTTTATTTGTATAGAATAAAATTCTTATTAATTTCTTTTATATTTATTAAAATTAAATAATTTATAAATATTAAAATGTACATTTTATAAAAGAATTTTTATCAAATAATCAAGTGGTTTTCTTTCAATTTTTATTTATATATTGTCAATATGAATGATTTGTTTTGCTTATTTTTAATAAAATATATAATAGGAATTAATAAATTATAATTTTGTATTACTTAAATTTAATTCAAGTAAGTTTCTATATGCAATTTCATATTTTTAAATTAATGTGTGACAAATCTTTATTAAAATATTACTTTTTGTTAATATATATTTTAATATAATTAGTTTTTTAACAGTATTCATAGTTAATTAATATATTAATTATAAAAAATTTATAAAGTATTTTAAATTCATTATTAATTATCTGTTTTAATTAAAATATCAATAAACGATCAATTATAATTTGTTAAGATCGTTTTAGCTTACATTAAAAAAAATTTTGATTATTTATCATTTTGTGTTAAAAAATTATAGAGTGTTAATGAGCATTATATTTTAATATAAAATATATTTTATATTTATTAATAGTTTTTACAGATAGATATCATATATATTAATTATTTTATTTAAATATTAGATTACTATTAATATTCAGTATTTCGTACTTTTTATTTTAAATAACAAATAAAATTATAATAATTAATAGTTAATATTAGTTTTTTTGACTGAATTTTATATAAAGTTTTTCTATAATAATCAAATATTTTAGCATTGTTTATAATTTTTTAATCGTTTTGCATTGGATGATTTCTAAATTAATGATGAATAAATTAGATACATATGCATTCTTTTAAATAAATTTTATTTTTCTTTTAAAATTTATTTGAAATTTTTAATTTTTATAAAAAAATTAAAAATTTAAGCTTCTACTTCTATGGTACTTAAACTTATTAAAATATAATTTTATACATCTTCATCATTCAAAAAAAGTTGCATATTATGTGCTTTCTGCTTTAAAAAAGTATATTTTTTTGAAAGTTTATTTACTTATTTTAAAAAAAAATAAAAATAGAAGTAAAAATTATTTTTATATTTATATGTAAATAAATAATTCATGTGTTATAAAGTTTTTAACAATAACAATAGTTATTTAACAATACTCAATAATATTAAATAATTTTTTTATTTAAAGATCTTATTTTCTTTTATTTTTATATACTTTTAAACATGAGATCATTAATTTTTTAATATTAATATGTATTTACATTACTTATTATTAATTACTAGTTAGTAACTATATTTGCACTTAAATATAATTAGTAAAAATCTTATATTCAATTAACACTATTAATATCTTATATTAAATCATTAATTCATAATATAAACGATTATTTTAAAAAAATAATTTATTTGCAAATAACATCACATTTCTTAATTTTTATAAGTTTTTATGAATTAATTGCCTTATTATTATAAATTATTAATATTTATTATAATATTATTTTATTACTACAACTAATTACATCTATGAGATTTAAAGTTGATAATCAAAGATATCAATACATGATTTAATATGCTTTTTAGTTTGAAAATAAAAACTTTTGATAATTAATTACTATTTTAATTTACATAAAATTAATCTGCATTACAAGAATGATAAGAATTCTTATCATCTAATTGTTTTTTATAAAAGTCAATATTATCAATTGTAATAAATTTTTACTAATAATTATAATTATATTTTATTAAATAGATATTTTATGCAATAGTTTATATAGTTATTAAACTATTTATCATTTAAATCAAATAATTATAATATGTAATATTTTAATTATAAAAAGTTATTAGATTAAAAATATAAATAATCTATTGATATTGCTCTAGAAATTTTTATTATATTTTAGATTTTATAAAATAATATTACATTCAATCTTTATTATATGTTTTTGTGTGAATTTTATCACAATCGAATAATGATTTATATTTAAAATTAAAAATCTATTTTATGTTATTCTATATTTAGTTGTTTTCTATTAAATAAATATAATATTACAAATCTATATAAAATTATAGATACGTAATATACTAAAATTATTTTAGAGTCTTTTTACATAACAATTGATAAAATAAAATAATCATTAAAATAATTTTATTAATCTAGAATTTTTAATTCTTACTATATCGAAATTTAAAAAAAATATTTTTAATTAATTTTAAAATTTACGAATTAAATAATAATTTAATAATAACAAAAACGAAATATAAATTTTAAATGTCAATATATGTCACAAATAATATATTAATAAATTTGATAATAATATCTAAAAAATGATAACTTAAATATTTAACGCTAATCTATATGTATAATACAATACTAAATATATTTTAAAAAAAATAAATTGATACAATCATTAGTTATTTATTAAAAATTTAATAAAAATTGAAGAATTTTATATTATATTTAGTTCAGTAATAGTTTTTATATATTTAATTAATGATAATCATTGTTATTTTAATTATTTTTATTTACTATATTTAAAATAATAATTATTTTAAAAAAATTACATTAAAATCTATTTTATAGTAAAAAGATATAAATTAAAATTATAAAAATTCGTTTCTAAAGAAATTAAAATAGAATTTTTCAAAAAAATATTGTGTTATAAATTATTAATAATATGTTTCATAACTTTTTTTTATAATAAAAAACTGTAATCATGAAAGTTAATTTATTTTATATACAAATATCAATATTATATATCTTGATACTAAAAATATAAATTTTATATATAAGAAAATATTGAATTGTCATTCAATTTTAAATTGAAACATAGCATATGTATGTCATCAGATAGTTCATGTAACATATTTGAGTTTAATATTTGTATAAAAAAACTTTTATAATTGACAAATTACTTTCTTTATGCATTAGAAATCAGTAATTAATGATGTAATTTTCATACAACAGATATTTATTATCTAGATATAAACTAGAATACACTTGTCGTTTTTATACATAAGAAATAATATTAATTATTATTAGTGGTAAAAATTAATGAAATTTAAGATTATTAAAAGTATAAATTTGTTAAATATAGGATATTCAGAAATATCTTATCTATCAACTTGGTAATATAGTTTTAAAAAAAAATACATTAAGAATTGATATGAGTATAAATATGCTTTTGATTTAAAGGAATTAATGTACAAATTATTAAGTAAACTACTCAAAAGAAAAGATTTTATAATGTTGCGTCACACAAAATGTTATAAATTTACAACTAAAAAATATCAGTTAACCTTCTTTATGAAACATTTATTTTAGACATTTACCATCTATTTTACTTTTATCATAGCATCTCTGTTTTTATATTAATTAATCTATCTACATCATTCAATTAATTAATCTTTAAAATTATTAAATATTCGATACAATTTTATTTATATCGTGCTCACAAACGACATGATAATATCTTTTAGGCGGTCATGCATCACTTAAAAATAGAAAAAATATTTTATTATCTGAATTTTCTATTGAAAAATTAATTTTTTATTTTATTTGAAATTCTTATTCAAAACATTGAGTTTTTTTATAATTTTTTATTCAAAGTATATTTATTATTTATCAAAAGAGTTAAATTCTTAAATTATAATATAAGCTTTTATATTGTTTATCTACTGTCTTTTTGCTTGTAAACTAATAACTTATAAAATTGCTGACATATTTGTGTAATTTTAATTTATTGTTGAATAATTTATTATGATAATTTTTCTACTATTTTAGAAAATCAAATTTATTAAAAATATTCGTATTATAAAATAATTCAATATTCATTTTATTAGTTAAAAACCTTATTTTTAAATTTTATAGTTTTTGTTAATATATTAGATTATGAATTTACTTGCTTTCTATTTAAACTAAATGGAATCCTTGTTATTGAATAAATATAATACAATAATGATTACATAACTTATTTATTATTATATACATGTATTGCTAGATTAGATGTATATCTAGCATCTATTTTTTCTTAAAGAAAATGTTAAATCAACAGCAAATAGTGATTATTTAATAAGTTATCATTTATAAACAATGCACTAATCATTTACCAAGATATATTTTGATATTGGTGTTAATATTACACTTAATATATTAGTGTTGATTAAAATATTAGTGTTGATTAAAACTGCGTTATTACGTACAAAAGAATGTAATGTCATTGTTATTCAAGTAATTTATCGAGTTCTGATCTTGTATTGTATTCTATTGTATTGTATTACATAAAATTTTAATTATTGACTATGTAATAAAAAAAATTAATAATGAACTAAACTACGTAGGTCGACAATTTTAAATTCTAGTAATTATGTTAACTGTGCGTTGTTATTTTAATCATATTATTTATTTGCATAGTTATTACAATCTAATTATGTACCTATATTATTTAATTATATTTAATTAATTTCACGTATTTAAATCTCATTAAGATAAGATAATAAAATTTGAAATAACAAACTAAAGATAATTTTAGTTAATTAATTTATAAGATAAATAGCTGCAATTAAATCATAGACTACTACAAGAAGAAAATTTAATATAGAAATATAATTAATCTTGACAGAATATAATTCATTTTAGTTTATTTATTAGATCATTATTTTGTCAAATTATTTTTTTTACGAACGAATACAAACCAGTAAGTTTTATATAATATCTTAACACAATTTGACAGATATCATATAGTATTAATATTTAAAATTTGATATGTAATTCGCTTACTATAATAAATTATTATATCTTTACTTGAAAAGTAGATTAACAATAATATTTAATAATTTAATTAACATAATAAATAGTTTGATAGAAAGAATTTTTGATATTTTTGCTTATACTAGAATTAATATTGATGCTAGTATAAATATTATTAAATATTTATTCAATATAAATTACATATATGTTATATAGCGAGCTCAATTAATGTACAATGTTAGATCACAATATATAATTTGAGTTATACGTTAATAATATTAATGATATTGTGTCCAGACGGCCACTTAATGTAATTCAAATGCTGTTTACTCCAAAGACAATGTCTTGTTGTGGCAAGAAGAGACTAGATAGTTATTCATGGAATTCCTATTAAAATAAATATAATTATTAATTTTGTTTCACAATTAATAACATAAATAATCAAAAAAAATAATATGTGCGTATAGAATTTTATATAAATTTTTAATTCATGATTGTAAAAATAATTATTAACTTTATTATTTGATGCGCTCATAAATAATATACAACATAATTTTATCGATTTATTTTTTAAATACAGTTTCATCATTACTTGAATTAATAATAATTAAAGACATTTTGTTGTGGTTAACATTGAGTTTATTAAAACAATGAAGAAAATTGAAAATAACAGAAGATAATGTTGCCAATATTAATTTATATCAATATTATGAGTTGTAATTTTGTCTACAGTAGTTTTTGCGATATGAATTATTTTCAATAAAATAATTATTACGTTAAATTTATGGTTAATAAATATAATATCACATTATTTCCTATATTTATAATCTGTTACGCACTCAGTTAACGAGCATAAAATTTGCAATAATCTTATTGATTTACATATATGTAAATAGTAAAGAATTAAAACTGTATGAAATTGAATAGTTATGTGTTAATGATGTGATTAATAACATCTGTTGCGTTTATCTCGTAGTTAAAATTACTACAATAACACATTAAAGTAAATATTAATTGATATATGTCATTTTGAATGACATTCTAGATAAATCTGTATTTTAATCTAAACAAATAAATAAATTGTTTAATATTGTTAATAAATCTGGTTCATGCATGATTTGTTGTAATACGCCTGCATTAATAAGTTCATTTAATATATTATTTATAATATATTATGATATTATAAATATACGAACTTAAGTGACATGCAAAAAAAAACTAATATATTTAAATAATTGAATATGATTATTATCTTGTATATTTTAAAGAATCTAACGATATTTTTAGTACTTTTCATCTCAATATGATGTTAGAATATATAATATATCGATACTTATTTATGATTGTTGATTATTTAAGCAGATGTTTTATCATAAATGTTAAGTAAATAATTTAGATAATAATTTTGGTAGATTATAATTAATATTATAGTTACAACAACATGAAGAACTTTTTAAACAAAAAAGCTTATATTAGTTATTGTTTTAAATATAACTAATTTAAATTAATTAAAAATATATATTTGTATAACTAATAATTTAAAAATTATGTTTTATTTATAAAATACAATGACTATTATAGTATATAATTATATAAATTTATTTTATTAAAAATAATATGTATACTAGAAACTTTTTATTGTTATTATTTTATTGTAAAATAATCTTGCTAATTAATTAAGATAGTGATAAACTTTTTTTTAAAAGTAATTGATATTAATAAAATTATTTATATATAAATAATTAAGTATTTATTATGTACTAAAAGTAAAAGTATATTAAATATATCAAAGCGTCAATATTTTGATTTAATTGTTTAATATTAATTTAATTCTTATACTATCAAGTATATATTATTAAATTGATTTGAAAGTAAGTATGCTAAGATATATATAACATATTATATATTGTCATTCTCTAACTCTACTTCTTATACTTTAATTACTAAAATACTGAAATTTACTGTTTTACAAGTTTTATTTTTTGTAAAAAAGTAAATATTTAATATAGTAAATAAAATAATTATTTTTAGCATAAAACTAAAATAATAAATAAATAATAGTTAAAATTTAATAAACAGTATTTTATTATAATAATCGTGCTGATGTTTATATTATATTTAGATAATTAATCCTGTTATTTTTAATAATAGTTTCAAGTAATAATTATAAATTAATTATAGATCATAAAAATTTTAATTAATTTTATTTATGAAACTAAATTTAAATTACTAGTAGAATTACTAAAACATATAAAATAAATCCTATTTAGTTTAAATTTTTAAAGTTATTAAATTAATAAAACTCTGTTTAGTTTGTTAAGATAAACTTAATCTGATAACAACTATAATAATTATCTTTAGTTTTAATATTTATTATTGTTATATACATATTAAGTATTGCTTTATCTAAAGATAAAATTTAAATAAATATCAGAAGTATAATTAGTATGCGTAATAATTATTCTGCTTAATTGTATTTATTTAAACTATTAAATTTTAGTTAAAACATAAACATCTTTCAGTATTTATTATATTACTATTAATTTATATTACTATTAATTTACTAAATTTAAATTATACTGTAATTATTTAATTTTTTAATTAGAGTTATTTTACTTGGATTGGAATTGTATGAAAGGTATTGTAATTATTTATTTGCTTTCATAATTAATTGGCATCAAGTTATAACATGGCTATAATCAAGTAAATCATTTAACTCTTAATCCTAAATTATATTTTTATATGATTATTTTTATATTATAAAAAATTGATTAATTAAAAAATTTTTATCAAAATATCAATTGGTGATTGTATATAAATTTATACATTTTTTCTTTGAAATTCTTAAATTTAAATGATATACTAAGTTTAGTTGCTTGATTGTATACATTGCACAATAACTTTTATTATTTATACTATTGTAATGTAGTTATAGTTATACACTTCATAAAAATATAAATTAACTTATTAAGGTATAGCTTAAAATTGTTGCATAATTTATAGCTTAATTAATTTTATACTGTTTATAATTTCTACATTAATTAAATTTTATATATTCTATAATGATTGTATCTTTCTGAATTTTAATATTTTTAAATATTATATCATTATCTTATTTTGAAGGTTTCATCTGGAAAATTCTATTATAATATTAACTACAGATATTTTATATGTATCAATATAAAAAAATTGATATTGTATAATAATATGAACAAAACAATAAATAATTAATCAATGTTGCAATCGATATTCTATTTTACTTTTGTTTTACTTATATTTACTTAAACTATATCAAATTAAAATAATTAGAATCAAAAAATAAAAAATTCATATTGATCTATTTATTTTCAATAAAATATAATATATACTAACGTTTATAAAGACTTAAATTATCTATACAAATTAAGAATTTTTATAGATACATAAATAATACCAGGTTTGATTTTAATTCATCTACATAACATATAACTATTAATATTTCTATAAAATAATTCTATAGGAAAAGTATTACACATGATTGATCGTTAACTATTTTTGTTTTAATTTAAATAATTAATATTTATATATAAGCATTTTAATCTTTTTTATAGTAATTATAAATACTTATATTCAATATCAAATTTTATTACATCAACAGTAATGATTGAACTTTATTATTATTGACAATTTTTATGTTTAGATAAAAATTTTTATAAACTTAATACTCATCAAGTCATTAAATATATTAAAGTTTTTAAAAAAACTTTATGAGTTGCCTATAAAAATGAACATATAATCTTATTATATAAAAAATATAGATACTTTTAAATATTTTTCTATGCTATGTTATTAACATTTCTAGATAAAGATATATAAATTATTGTCGTAGTATGTATAGCAAATAATTTCTTTAATTTGACAAAACATTATAAGAACTTATATAAAATAATAAGTATTTTTTTAATTCTTAATCGTTTTTTTTAAAATTTAATATTTATTTACACATTTAATTTATCATATCAGGTAATCTTTTAATATAATAAAAAACTAAATTTTTACTATATATGTCATAATAAATTTAGATACAACATTAAAAAACAATTAAATCATGATAATATAATATATAAATTAAAGATATCGAATATCTTATTTTAATAAATATAAATACTTTAAAAATAATTCAAATATTTTATAATCACATTTAGTATTTTATGCTAAAAATACTAAATGTGATACATTATAGCTATTAATGCTATTTAATTTACAATTTGTATTTAGATAAATGTAAACTACTTATTTTTAACAAAATAAACGACTGTTAAGAAAATAAAAAATATATATTTTAAGATATTATATTAAAAAAATAAATCCAAATAAAAAAAGAGGATTTCAAGAAGATTTAAGTAATTAAATATAATATTTTAGTAGAATTTATTTTAAAAGCTCCAAAGGGTTATGTTTGTCATGAAATATTTTATAAAACAAAAATTTAATATACCAGGAAAAGAAAATCTTACTAAAAATAATAAAAAGTTTAACATTTCTTATGGTATTGATAAAAATTTTCTATTGGGTGCAGCAATATCAATAAATTCTATATTAATAAATAATACTGATATGGATTTTAATTTTTACTTATTTACTGATTATATTGATGACAAACATATAGATCGTTTTCAAAAAATGATAAAAAAGTATAATTCTAATATAGTTATATATCTGTTAGATGTTCAAGAATTAAAACAACTATCAACTTCAGATTTTTGGTCTTATTCCACTTATTTTAGATTAATTGCTTTTGAGTATTTAAGTGCTAATATGAACTATGTTTTATATTTAGATGCTGATATTATTTGCAAAGGAAGCCTAAAAGAATTATTTAAAATAAATATAACTAATTTTTTTGCTGCTGTTGTGCTCGATATCTATAGCATGCAGAAATCAAGTGCAGATAGACTTAATTTATCATATTTAAATGGTAAATATTTTAATGCTGGTGTAATTTATGTTAACTTACATAAATGGATTGAAAATAATTTTTTTAAAAAAACATTAGAATTAGTGCGGTATAAAACAAATTTTGGAAAATTAAAATACTTAGATCAAGATGCGCTAAATATATTATTTCATTGTAAAAATATATATTTATCTCGTAATTTTAACTGTATATATACGCTAAAAAATGAATTATCTTATAACAATTCGTTAAAATATAAAAATATAATAAAAGATAGTACAATACTTATTCATTATACTGGAATAACAAAACCATGGCATACTTGGGGTTTTAATTATCCAGCTTCTAATTTTTTTTTAAATTCATATATTTACTCTCCATGGAAAGATCAACCACTAAAGATTGCAGAAAAAAAAACTGAACTTCAAGAAAAATACAAGCATTTACTTTTACAAAACAAATATATTCAATGCTTATTATGTTTAATTAAATATAAATTATTTTAAAATAATTTATACATTTTTGGCAGGTGTTTTATTTTAAATTACATTAATTAGTTTTTAATATTATATTTATCTTATAATTACGATATCTTTTAAGTCAATATATAAAAATTGAAATATAATATAATAAAAGAATAAAAATCATAGTAAACATTTTTTTTGCAAAATAAATTGAATAAACTACAGTGTTTGTGACAATAATTTTAATTAATTCAAAGGTAATTTATATATTCAAATTATAAATTTTATAAAATAACTTATCAATATATAAATACTATTATATTAATAATTTTAAATAATATTTCAACTTGATCATTATTAAAATTACTAAACTAAGTTTAATTAATTTTTATTAAATAAAATAATAAGATAATAATACAAAATAACAATAATGTATTAATATTTTTTTTCTAAAAACTAGATAATAAATATTTTAAAATAAATAACTAATTACATTTCTATAGTTATCTTATAAATTAAGATAAAAAATAAAAACTAAAAAACTAAAAAATTAAAGAATAAGATAAAATCTTTATACATTGATATAAATAAAAAAATAAAGTAGATTTAATAAAGATTAATTAATAAAATACATTAATGTTCAAGAATTGATAATAATAGATCATAATTTAGATATAAAATAAAATTAAATAATAAATTAATAACGTAACTATATATTTTAATATAGAACTATTATAATTGTATTTATTGCATTCAATATAATACTTACTATTTTAAATATTATTAATAAATAAAGTTTTCTATCATAAAAACACTAAAATAAATATACTTAAATTATAATTTATGTATTAATTAATATGGAAAGGACAGTTAATGTAAGTTAACTGTTATAAGGAATAATTATAATCATTAAATATATATCTAAAATACTATTTTTTAATTTCAATATAATTAGAATTAAATTATTCATAATAAATAAGTATAATTTTCTTTTTTATCAAATTTTATATAAAAAATTAACTTAATAATCTATTAGTCTAAATCAGATAATGTAATATATACTAATATTAAATACTAATTTTTATTTTATATAAAAATATATTAAATTTCTTTAAAGCCCAAAGTAGTATATTTATAATTAAAACTCAGATTGTATCTGATATTATTTATGTATTATAAATAAAATAATCATCAAGTATTAATCGTCGAATTGAATACTTGCTTATATTATTTACATATAAAATATTATATTTATAACTTTAATTTAAATATATTAACGCTATAAATCATACTTCATTAAATAAAAATTAAATTAAAAATATAACTATATTTATTTGATTTTCTAAAAAAATATTGTGTTATTAGTGTATGAATCGATATATGATGTTTTATGATTTTTATTCTCTAATGAGGCAATATATAATTAGTCTATACTTTTTATTTAGAAAATAAATATTATACATCATTTTAATAAAATTATATTTATCAATAAAAAATAAAAAAACTGTAATCAAATCTTTTGTTAACGCATAATAAACCATGATTATTGTAAGCAATATTTATGCCATTGAAACCATATTTATTATTAACACTTTATATGATATAGACACTTATTTTACATATTTATCTAATAATTTTATTAAACTTTTAGTGAAATTATTTTTTTAACAAAAAGATAAATGTTTTTATAAACAAGCAAAGTTTTGTTACTTTACTTAATAATTATTTCTTTATATTAGAGAAGTTAACTTTATTTTAAATATAGTTATTTACTTATAATAAAAATAAATTAATACAGCACTTTTTCTCATAGTTTAAAATAATAAATTTAATCATAAATCTATTTTATTATTTCATTTTTTGCAAAATAGCTTCAGCTATTAGTTTTGGCAACAAAGACGAAACATCACCGCCATGACTGGCAATTTCTTTAATTAAAGAAGAAGAAATATACGACACCTTTCTAGAAGGTAATAAAAAAATAGTTTCTATATTATCCATTAGATGACTATTCATATTGGCTAACTGAGATTCATATTCTAAATCTAATACAGATCGTATACCTCTAATCAAAATGTTAGCTTGATGTTTTTGTGCAAAATTTATTGTGAGTTCATAAAATCCAATTACTTCAATATTGATTAAATGTTTTGTTTGCTCTTTAGCGAAAAAAATACGCTCATCAAGTGTAAACATAGGGCTTTTATATGAACTATCAGCAATAGCCAATATTACATGATCAAATATTAAAACTGCTCGTTTTATAATATCTAAGTGACCATAAGTTATTGGATCAAAAGTACCTGCGTAAATTGCCTTGTTTTTCATAAATTTATTTATCGTCAACAATATTAAATTTTAAAATGCTATCATACTATTTTAAAGGTATTAAAAATTATGTATATGAGCCATTATTTATTTTGATTAAAAAGAAGGAGAAGTTTTTTATAAAAATATAATAATTACTATTATATATAAATCAATTATTTTATTTTAATTATCTATTTAAATAACATTTAAAGAGATATAGTTGTACTTTTTTATATGCAATATGTTACTATAGCAACTAATCAATTAATTAATGTGATAAAATGTTATTACGTCTATATCAAATATTTATTTATATTATTCAACCTATTATTTGGTTATATTTGTTATGGCGTAGTCGCAAAAATCCAGATTACAAAAAACGCTGGAATGAACGATATGGCTTTTGTAATGGCAAAGTTATTCCTGGCGGAATATTATTACATTCTGTTTCAGTAGGTGAAACATTATCGGCTATTCCGTTAGTTAGAGCATTACACAATAGCTACCCAACACTACCTATAACTGTTACAACAATGACTCCAACTGGTTCAGAGCAAGCTTTATTAGCATTTGGTAATAATACTCAACACGTATATTTACCATATGATTTACATGGTTCAGTTCGTCGTTTTCTTAATCATGTTAATCCTAAATTAACTATTATTATGGAAACAGAACTTTGGCCAAATTTAATTATTCAATTAAAGCAACGTAGAATTCCATTAATAATTGCTAATGCACGCTTATCTGAGCGATCAGCGGCACGTTATAAAAAGTTGGGTTATTTTATAAAAAAGTTATTACGAAAAATTACATTAATCGCAGTACAAAACCAAGAAGATGCCGAGCGTTTCATCCAACTTGGTTTATCTAGAAAAAATTTATATACAATAGGTAGTTTAAAATTTGATATTTCCGTTACTCATGAATTAGCATTAAAAATCACAATATTGCGTCGTCAATGGGCTTCAAGTCGACCTGTTTGGATTGCTACAAGCACCCATGAAGGAGAAGAGTTAATTATTTTAGAAGCCCACAATAAACTGTTAACACAATTTCCAAATTTATTACTCATTCTTATTCCGCGACATCCTGAAAGATTTTCAAAAACAAAAGAATTAATAATAAAATATAAATTGCGATATGTTTGTCGTAGTGAAAATCTAATGCCAAGTACAGATACTCAAGTTATCATTGGAGATACAATGGGTGAATTAATGTTGCTTTATGGTGTTGCTGATCTCGCATTTATTGGCGGAAGTTTAGTTAAAAAAGGAGGTCACAATCCTTTAGAAGCAGCTGCACACTCTTTACCTATTTTAATGGGACCTTATATTTTTAATTTTAAAGATATTTGCATAAAACTAAAACAAGAAAACGCCCTTATTATTGTTAATGATAGTAAATCTTTAATTCTTAGTGTTTCGCGTTTGCTTAAAAATAAAGATTATCGTCTATACTATGGATATCAAGCATCAAAAGTTTTACATAAAAATCAAGGTGCGCTACAGAAATTACTAAAACTATTAGAGCCATACCTATTATAATAAACTAACTAAATGCAGATAATATTAATATATTAAATATTATTAAATTTTATACTTAAATAATCTTTATATTTTTAAGTATATAGAAAGAACCTAACAAGTATTATTACTTTATTTTATTTTGATATAATATTATTTATTTAATTTAAATAAATTGTGTTTTTCTTAAAACACTAACTTTATTATACTTAATTAAATAATATTCTTTTATTTATAGCAAATTAAAAACGTTTTAGATATATTAATATCCAATATTTATACTAATTTATATGTTTATTGGAATTATTATTTATATTCAATTTTATTTATATAATTTTATTTATATAAAAGAAGTTAATTTTATTTATTTAATATCAATAAAAACAATATGTTAATGATAAAACTAGTTTTTTTTACTATCATTAATTTCTATAATTTATATATATTTTATTTAATTAATGAAATTGAAATTAAGAATGTAAAAAAAATCTAATTTAATAGCTCTATAACATTAACGTTTTTAAATTTACATTATTCATAAAACAATATATTAATTAAATTATTAATTTTAAGTTTTAAATAACTAATAAATAAAATTTATTGTTATTAACATTTTTAAATAACACTATTGTTAGCGATTTGTATATATCTAAAATATTAATAATGCCAATCTTCATTTTATCCTACAAATTAATATAAATAGGTATATATTTCAAATAATAACCATTATATTTCGAAATTTGTAATCAAGTAGATTTAAATTTTAGTTAACACCTAAAATTATATTTTCTTACTTTTTAATTCAATATAGTTTTTCTTAAAATTTTTAATATTTAATCTGATGTATACCAATTGAATATTTTATATATAATCACTAATTCGAACATTTTATATTATTTTAATTAGTACTATAGAAAATTGCTGTATTTATGTTTATAATATCTAGATATTATAAACATAAATTTATAATAGTAATTTACTGATCTTCAATATAATGGAAATGATTAATGTTTTTAAGTTTGTCATAATTTTCTTATTTAAACAAAATATAAGCTAAATAACAATGCGAAATCTATAAGAAGCTCATTAAACATAATTGAGCTTTTTCTTATTTAAGATGAACCACATTTTACTGATGAATAAAATTTTTTTCTAAAAACTTTAATTATTTATATAAATATATTATTTTTATTTATTTAAATATATACAGCAATTTTTATTACTGTTTTATTTACTTAATTAATATAACAACAATAAACATTATACGTGTATGGTAATATTTTGATATATAAATTAATAAATTAAATTAAATTTATTAAGATTATTGACTATAAATTTATTGGCCATAATTAATTTTGAAATTGCATATTGTAATAATAAATATAATTGTTGTTATGATTATACATTATAGATCAATTTTCTTGTATGATATTTGTAATCATTAAAAATAGAAGTTTATTCTATATAATCTTTATCTTAGACAACATAAATAATTATTATTAAATAATTTTTAATCTTTTTTTAGTACAGAATGTTAAAAATCTTAAAACAACTACTTTTATATTTAATTGTATTTTTGTTTATATTTATCTAAATTAATATATAGAGTAAAAAATATGTAATCTCTATACTATCATATTAATACGACTACACTTTATAACTACTAGTTATTTTATCATCATCTTCATACAGCTATTAGACATTAAAAATAAATTAGATTAAAGAAAACTAAATCTAATTAATTAGATTTAGTTTTCTTTAAATAAGTATAATTTTTTAGTTTTTATTTTATAATTAAGATAAGTGGATAAAATATATAAAAAATTTACGATAATTAAATTTTCTTTATTTATTTGTTCTATTTTTATTAAGTTAAAAACTATTGCAAAAATAATTTTTACTTAATTATCTTTAGATATATCAAAATGCTTTAAATCATTACTTGATATTAAATTATCATCTTAATATATATAGTAATAAAATTATTTGCATTTAAGGGTTTACATAAGTACATCAATAATAACAAAAAAACAAGTAATTATTAAAATATATATATTACATAAATAATTTTTATAAATTATTTTATTATTTATACTCATTAATTCTAGAATACTATTCTATCTTAAGATAGAAATGAATATTTACTATAGTGCAATATAATATAAATAATTAAAATGTATAGCATTTCTATATTAAAATAAAAATATATTGAATCCTAATAAATTAGTTTAAATTCAAAATATTAGAAATAATTTTCTATTAAAATAAGATTTAATTTTTAATTAAAAGTCAATGCTTTCAACTAATAATCTATTTATATTTTAATAAAAATTAAAATTAATATAAACTCAAATTAAATAAAAAACATTTTTATTGTCAAATAGTTACTGCTTATATTTATTTAAATATAATTTTTTTATAAATTTAATTAAATAAAGAAATAATTTTAAAAATTTTACTTATGAACAATATAGATAGATAAAAATTTTTAATATTTGTTATCTATTTTTAAAATCAAACATTGATAAATTTCATACGGTTTAATTGTAGACATATTTCCATCACATGAGATAATTGCTTTTTGTTTTTCACCATAACAACCAATTAATTTCGGATCTGTAGGACCATAAAGAGTAATATTTGATTTTCCCAATGCGGCCGCTAAATGGCTCAATCCAGTATCAACAGAAACAACTGCTTCAGAGGTAACAATTTGCTGAGCTATCTCATCTAATGAAAGCATAGGTAATACTTCAACATACTTAAATCCTGTTGAAAGCCTCAATGCACGCTTATATTCAACGTTAGTTGCCCATGGCAATTTAATAATTATTTTTCTATCTTGTATATACATTATTAGCTGGCGCCAATGAGATTCAGGCCAGTGTTTGTCAGCATGTGTAGTTGCATGAAAAAAAATAATATAAGGTAGCATCTCACGACTTATATCTGATATTGAAAAATATTTTGCAATACCATAATTTCCAGTAATAATTGGTTTTTTATAATTTAAACTGCTAGCAAATAATTGCCGATTGCGCTCAACAGCGTGCAAATATTTATTTACATTATGGCGATAATTATAAAATAAACTAGATAAAGGTTCTCTAGCGCTTTTCCAATCATAACCATGGTTTACACCGCGAGCTAATCGTGTAACTAAAAAGGCGCTTTTTAGCAATCCTTGTGCATCTATCACAGCATCATATTTTTTCTGTTGTAATTTAGTCCAAAAATCTGATATTTCTTTCCTAACAAATTTTGCTAACCAATTTTTTTTCCATCTACGAATATTTACTGGAATAATTTCTTTAACTGAAGAATGCCAGCTTGGAATTTGAGCGAAATTTTCTTCAACAACCCAATCAAACTGAATATTTGGATTATATATAGCTACATCAGTTAGGGCTGGTAAAGTGTGCAATATATCACCCATCGATGAAGTCTTAACGATTAGCACTTTCATTACTGCTAACTCTTGATAATAGATCTGTTAATATTCTGATTACATGTTTTGGTTTTATATCAATTAAACTTTTATGATACCCACCATTGACTATTCCATTCCTAATTTTATGATAACCTGTTATTAAACGTATAATTTCAACCTTATTTGATAAAGGCGGAGTAAAATTAGGACTACTTGGTCCATAAAGTGCAACAATTGGTAGATTTAATGCTGCTGCAATATGCATTAAACCTGAATCATTTGTCACAACAATCTGGCAAGCTGCAAGTAGATTAACTGCCTGCTCAAGACTTGTTTTACCAGCTAAATTAAAACATTGTTTACGACAACCTATAGAAATTAATTCTCGAATGTTCTCACCAACGCCATGATCTTTTCGTGATCCAAATATTAAAATTTGGTAAGAATAATCAGAAAATAGTAATTTTGCTAATTCAGCATAATGGAAAGGCGGCCAGCGTTTAGCTAAGCCAAATTCCGCTCCTGGACAAAATCCAATAATAGGAAACTGTTCTGGTATATTAAAAATTTGTTTACTGTTAGAAATCTCTGTTTCTGTAACGAATAGTTGTGGCCATAAAATAGGTTTTGGGATTTCATCACTTTTTTTAATAGTATATTTTTTATATGCTAAAGCAACATAACGATGAACCATTTGTGGAAAAGCTGTTTCATCTAATATACGAATATCATTAAGCAATCCATAACGCATTTCACCACGCCATCCTATGCGTATTGGAATTTTGATAAAAAAAGGAATCAGTGCAGATTTAAATGAATTTGGTAAAATATAAGCTTTATTATAATGCTTAATACGTAAGTTAATAGCAAGCCGACGACGAGCACTAATTGCTAAACTGCCGTGATCTATAGGTAATAATATAGAGTTGCTCACTTCTGGCATTTTCTTTAATAATGATAGACACCAATCAGGTGCCATAACATCAATTTCCGCTTCGGGATGTATGGCATTTAAAGTTCGGTAAAGACTATGTGACATCATCATATCGCCTATCCATGAAGGACCAACGATCAATATCTTCATGATATTTTAATTTAATTATTACAATTCAACCACTCCATATAACTATAAATTCCTTCCTTTATAGTTTTGAATGGCTTGTCATAACCAGCTTCACGTAATTTAGTAATATCTGCCTCGGTAAATTTCTGATAGAAATTTTTTAATTTATCTGGAAAATCTATGTATTCTACTGAAATGTTTTTTTTATTATGAAAAGCGATTACTTCGTTAGCTATAGTTTTAAAAGAATAACTCTTACCAGTACCACAGTTAAATATACCGGAGATTTTATTTTGCCAACACCATAAATTAACTGAAACTACATCACTTACGTGAATAAAATCGCGTTTAAATTTTTCACTACCAGCAAAAAGTTTTGGCATTTGATCTTTGTTGATTTGGCTATTTAAATGAAAAGCAACGCTTGCCATGCTTCCCTTATGGCTTTCATGCGGACCATAAACATTAAAATAGCGAAATCCACATACTTGTGATGTGACTTTTGGCAAGATTCTTCGAACATATTGGTCAAATAAAAACTTAGAATAACTATATATATTTAATGGTTTTTCGTATTGAAAATCTTCGATAAAATGGTCATTTCTCAATCCATAAATAGAAGCTGATGATGCATACAAAAATATGATATCTCGTTTAATACAATAATTAAGCAATTCTTTTGAATATTTATAATTATTATTCATCATATACTTACCATTCCACTCAGTTATTGATGAACAAGCGCCTTCATGGAAAACTGCATCAATTTTACCAATATCTTTACCAACAATAATGTTGGAAATAAAATCATCTTTATCAATATAATCTGTAATATCTAAATCCATTAAATTGATAAATTTAGCTCCATTTTTAAGATTATCTACAACCAGAATATCTTTTAGTCCAATATTATTTAGTTCTTTAATAATATTGCTGCCGATAAAACCAGCACCACCAGTGACTATAATCATTAGATTTACTCCTATTTAATATATTTTAACTATTATTTATTATTAATGATGATAATATTTATTTCATATTAAAATAAGCAAATAATGTAATATATATAAATAAAATAAATAATATTATATTTTATTTTGGAAACAAAATATTAAAATCATAAATAATTTACATAATTTAATATTGTATCAATAAATAAATGAAAATAAATATTTTCAGATATAGTATTATTGTAATACATTACAAAATAATAATGACTTTCTGTGTTTGATAAATAATTTTAATTAAAAATTATAATATATATCATCTATAATATTTTTTATCAAAACAATATTATATAATATATTTTTTTTGATACTGTTTTATTATAATCGATAATTACTTTAAGTAATACTAATAACTTATCTTATGATTTTTTTTAATTTTTTTTAACTGATATGTTATGTAATTTATTTTTTTATTTTATTATTAATTAATAAACTTACTGACATTAATTCAGCGTAGTCAGGTAAACTCAATAATTTTTGTTCTAATACATTAATAGTAGAAAGACAATAGTTAAGGGTGAGTAATAACAATACTACTAATATTCTGTACGGATAAATAAAATATCATGCGCAAATTGTTTACAGATTTATACTTAAGTTTTTATGTCATCTAAAAAACGTTGTGATATAAAGTTACAGGATAAAATTTTCAGATGATTAATTATCTTTAATGTTTTATATGGTCATTTTATATAGAAAATAGAGATCGCAATCTGATAGAACTCTCATAATTTATCATAAATAGATAAATTATTGGTTATAGCGATGCCAATATTATTATTAATGACTTTATCATGTGGAACTTTGTTAAATATTAGTAAAAATATTATGTTCTATTTCACTATCACTTATTTCAGGAATAAAAGTATTTTCAATCTGTTTATACAATTGGATTTATAGGTATGTGAATTAAAATTTTTCGCTATTGCAAAAATAAGCTTTTAAGCAATCTTTCTTTTATGTAGAGAATCAAATATAAAAGGAATAGTAATTGTATGTGTTAGAGTTAGCATTTAATTATCTTCTATTCTACGATAACCAATATTATCAATCACTATAGATAGTTTTATAAGACAAACTTCTAAACTAATAACTAAAATATAGAGCAATAATTAATAAAAAATTCTATTTCATCACTGTTTTCTTAGCAAGAAAAGATAAAAATATAGATTAAGAATCTTACATTAATGATTAATTTTAAAATATAGATAAGAGAGAGTGGTTTGGTTGGACGGAAAAGCATTATTTTAAAAAATATAATATATTGCTATTAATAAACTTATTGATCAACATTTAGTAATATACACTATATTTATAATTATGGAAAACTCATATCTACATAATTATAGTTAATATAACTACAATAAAATAATAAATTATTTATATTTAATAAATAAAATTTTAGTGAGATAAATTAAATACTCGTTTTTTTGTAGAATTATTGCTTGGCTTAGTATTATATAGTAATATATCAAAATATTCTTACTTATAATTATTATTATTGTAAGATTTGTATATGTTCTAAGAAATAATAATTAATACAATAACTAAAATATTTTACATATATTATAAATATAAAAATATTTTCGGTTTGATAATAAATATTTTTTACTTTAATTACTATGTAGTTATTTTAGTTAAATAAGAAACAGTAACTATTTAGTTTCAATTTCAATCTTAAATTTTATACCTTTCAACCTTAACAATCTTTCTATAAATGCATTTAATTACATTCTATAATCAAAAAAGTTTTAATATTTTTATTATTTATTTAAAATTTAGATTTTTATTTTTTATCTTATTTATTAAATTTTTATGAAAATTATTTTTACTATTTATGTTGTTTGTATACACTTGCTTAGTATATTTATTAAGTTTTGTATTAGTTAATAATAGTTATTGATTCATTCAACTTAAGCACCAATTAAGTATTTATAACAGCTATATAGATTTATTATATTGGTTTACTAGCATTTCAAGAAAGATTCAATTTCTATTTTCTTTTGCAACTAAAACGAATGATTAATATGATAATCTAATAATGGTTTATTTATTATCAATAAATAAATAACGCTTTCTTATAAATTAGTTAATTATTTTTCTATCTATAAGAATATTATACACTTAATATAATTATTGACTATTATAACAGTAATATTTTTTATTTTTTTTAATTTCTTAACTAAAATAGCTTAAGTTTATGCAATATATTTTCTATTGTTTAATACTAATCTCTTTTTAATATCTGATAATAAATCTTTCAGTTTTACTTTATTATTGTCTGTTGAATTAATAATGATAATTGACTCGAAAGATAAAAATAAAGAGTTAAAAATAACAACTTAATAAACATGCGTTTTATAGCTGGGCAAAAAAATTATAATTAAATTATATTATTTAAAATAATTAACAATTAGTATGTTTAATAAACATTCATTTCTATTTTAAAATAATACTCAAAATTTAATTTCAGCATTTATATAATAAATTATAAAATAACTATAAGTTTTATCATTCTGATTTTATTTATATATTTTTATTAAGTAGAATTAATTAGCCAATATCATTAAAATCTTTACATATATTAATAATAATTTTAGGAACATGATTATTTTTATAAATTACATGCAATTAAGTTGCTGTAAATGTATACTTTATGGTTAATATCTATATATTATTAATTATTGGAGTAATTATTTCACATGATAGATGAAATAATAGAATTTATTAATCAACATTCAATATTAAGTATTACATGGATTACTTTATTGATATATGTAATTGTTTTAATCTTTATTGGATTATTTGACAAAATAAAAAATATAACATGTAACCAAGCAATACAATTGATCAACAAAGAAGAAGCTATTACTATTGATTTTCGTTCACATAGCGATTTTTGTAAAGGACACATTGTTAACTCAATTAATCTTATTTCGTCAGAAATTAAAGATAATAATATAATAGAATTAGAAAAAAATAAGAAAAAACCAATCATTGTTGTCTCAGTAAATGGAATAGAAGCATACAAACTAGCAGAACAACTTATTAAGTGTGGTTTTGAGCGCGTTTTTATTCTAAAAGAAGGAATTATAGGCTGGTCTAAAGAAAATTTACCATTAGTTAGAACTAAAAAATAATTTATAGTACATATTAATATTATGTTTATATAATTAAATATTATAACGATATTTAAAAGGTAATTAATATTATGGTAGAAAAAAGTAATAAAGAAATTATATTTCAGATTCAAAGAATCTATACTAAAGATATATCATTTGAAACGCATAATTCTCCTAATATTTTTCAACTAGAGTGGCACCCAGAAATAAAATTAGATTTAGATACCTCGTCTAGTGAATTATCTAAGAATGTTTATGAAGTTATCTTATGTGTTACTGTTACGGTGAGCTTATCAAAAAAACCTGCTTTTTTGTGTGAAGTGCAACAAGCAGGAATATTCTATATTAATAATATTGAAGAAAAACAAATACCTCATTGTTTAGGATCTTACTGTCCAAATATTTTATTTCCATATGCGCGTGAATGCATTACTAATTTGGTTAATCGTGGAACTTTTCCTCAATTAAATTTATCTCCTGTTAATTTTGATGTATTATTTATGAACTGTATACAGAAAAATACAACCAAAAATAAAAACTCTGAAAATTGTCATAAATCTTAATTATTACTGTTTAACAACATTTATTAGCAGTTAGCCGTTTATCAAATTGCATTAGTCATCACATTTGAATCTATTTATTTATGCAGTCACTTTAAGTAACTTTAAGCTCTACACACTAAAAATTATAAAAAAAAGATCATTAAAATAAAAAAAATTATTTAATACTTTTTAGATCTATTTATTACAGAATATTTTATATAAAATGTTAATAATATGAACTAACAATTCATTGATCAACACTTTAAACTATGAGTTTAAACAAATTTTAAAAATTACAATATTCTTTATAATTAATATTTACGAATTATTTATCTAGTCGAAGTTCTAAGATACACTGCTCACTTTATACAAAACGTTTTATATAAAATATTCTATAATAAATTTTTAAGATTACTATTTTCATCGCAATTTTTGTAAAAAACTAACTGATTAGTAGAGCTTTAAAACAATTATGGTATCAATTTATAATATTTAATATGTTAAAAAGCACAATAATATTTTTATTGGATTAAAATCCAAGCATAATCAGTTTTAATCAGGTAATAAATTAAATGATATCGTTATATAATCAAAATTAATTGAGACTTACAATTAGTATTAATATTATATCTTTACAAGAATATCTCACTTATTTATTGCTTGTATAATGTTAACGTTAATAAACAATAAAATTTTGTAATTAAAAATTTAATATGCTGTTTGTTTAAAATAGAAGACTAAGTAAGAATAAAATAGTTTATGCACATAGTTTTAGTTTCTTAAATAGAAAAAATTAAACACTTAATTTTACGTATTACAGAAAATATCAATTACAAAATAATATTTTAAATATATTTAATAATTAAATATATTTAAAATGACAAGTATATTATTTATCAGGCTGTAAAAATAAAGTTAATGATATATAAATAATTTAAAATATATAAAATATTAAAGATGTTTAATATAACATATAAGAATATTTTAACAAAATTAAATAATAAAATATATCTTAGATAATTATAATATTATATTATAATTGTTTGTATATAATTATTCTTAAATATGATAATATTAATTGTTAAATTAGATTTTTTTGTATAAAACAAATTAACTATTATTATTTAATAATAACTAAAGCTATAAGATTACTCAATATCCTGAAAAACGACAAAAAGCGATAGCTTGTAAAACTTTATAAGTTTAAAACAATTGCTAGAATCATATCACAGTCTTTGTAAATACTAAATAATAAATTACATAGGATCTATTTTTTATAGATTGTATACAGTAAGATACTTAATGCTTAATACTTAATACTTAATACTTAATACTTAATACTTAATAATATCGTGCAAAACTCAAATAATTTTTCGTATCTTACGAATGTATTTTATACAAAAGTAATATAGTAAAATAATTTATTTTTAATATTTAATCTTATAAAATATGTAGTGTATATCATAATTTATAGTATAGCATAGTATCTTAACTAAGATAAACGATAAAATCGTTAATCTCTTTAGCGTAACTTTTTACTCCATATTACAATGTAATATGGCACATTTATTTTAATATATATTAAAATAAATGTGCATTACAAATGACATTAATAACAGCAATACAAAATATTTATTAAATCTATTGCATCTTCTAGATTTATAGTTTTAAAAACAATTAGATTAATTATTATGCTTTATTCTATATTACTTATAAAAATATTTAGTTAATTTAAAATAAATGAATACTTATAAAGAAAAAAATTCAATTCTTCTGTTGTATAAGTAGATTTCTTTTTAACTATAAATACATAATAGATATTATGTATAATTTAAGATATTAATTAATGGATTAGTTGGTTAACTAAATAATCACTAATGTTATTGTCTTTCAGATATTAAATAGATTGATTCAAAAAAGGTTACAAAATAAAATATTAATAGAAATATAGATTTATTTAGTTGGAAATAAAAACTATATGATATTCTTTAATAGAAAACTTAATAGTTTTATGTATAATATTACTTTTTTGCAACATTAGATGTATTTTATAAATTTTAAAGAAAATATCATGTTATATTATTTGGATTTGAAGATAAAAGAAGATATAATATATTTTGATATTTTTGTTTCTATCAGATTAGTATAATAACCGAGTTTCATTGATGCTTTATTTAAAACAGTTTTAACAACTATATAAAAATAAAAATCTAAATAATATTTTAAATATTTATCAATAAAATCAAATGAGTAATGCAATATGCTTTTTTGTTGTTATGAGGGTAAAAAATTATACTAATATTAGTATGCCAAGATATAATTAACATAATTTGCATACTGTGTCTAATACTCTCGCCTATATTAAACTTTATTAGCGTCTTCAACAATCAATGTATAATCTATTTCTGAAAAAAAATATTATAATATGAAATAAAATGATATTTTATAAAAATTTAGGTAAAATTTATCAAGCTATAAAAATTAACAATACTATATTATAGGCATGACATTAAAATAATTAAATTTTATTTTCATGAAACCAAGTCAATAAAAATTATAAACAATTAAAATATCACATTATTTTAATTCTATTTTTATATGTTTTTATATTTGCATATACCTATACAACTCTTTATATAATTTTTTTTAAAAAAAATATTAATAGTTTGTGCAAATTAGTTTTTTCTCTATAAACAGATATTTTATAATTTTCATAACTTTAAATACCAAATTTTACAATTTTTATTACTTTACTATCTATTACAAAGTATTTGTTATGGCTACTTTTATTAAAATGTCTTACCAATTTAAATTTAATAAAATATCATTTTGTTTAAGCTGTTTGTTATGTAAAAAAATACGTTAAATTAACTAATCTAATATATCAACTATGGTATTATCAAATATGGTATAAAGTTATGATAAAATTTAATCACTTGATGCATCTAATAAGATGTTTATTATCACAAATTGTGACACAATTAGATTAATTTAAATAATATACCAATAAGTAAGATTATTTAATATCAAATAGTATAAATTAATAACCAAGTATGCTAATTATAATATATAATATTCTAACTATATTATCTAAATTATATTAACATAATGTTTATAATAGACATTCGGTTTATCAATATGTAAGAAATTTATATATTAGTATTATACAATCTATCATAATTAATGCAATTAGCTTATTTATAGTCTATAAATGGCATTTATAATGTATAAATATTTTATTTAGCTCTATCTTGTATAACGTAATTTAATGTAATTTAACGTAAAGAATATAATAGAAAGTATATAAATATATAGTTTATATAATAAAAACATTAAAAAATTAAAATGTTATAATTCAAATTTTATTTATAAAATATTTAGAACTGCTATTAAGATAATTTATGTTATTTATATAAAAAATAAAATTGTTATAAGTAAAGGAAATTATTTCAGATTAATGTGAAGAAATCTTAGGATGAAACATGCAAAGATATTAGTTTAATTGAATGTAATAATAATTCTTTTATAACTAATGATTTGGTATAATAGAAATATCATAGTTGCTCAAAGAGATAAATTTTTAATAAATTATATTTTATTAATGATAGTTAATTCACGAATATGAACATATGTAAATGAATTAATTAAAAAACAAATCATATTGGCAACATATTAAACGGACAAAAAAATTTAATTTAATAATTTTTTATATATTAAAAAGTGACCTGACCATAAAAGCCAAAAAAAAAATTATTATTTATGGTCCTATAATTATAAATTTCTATTTGTGTTAATTTATATTGAAAATGAGCAGATATTGTTGTTTTGTCAAAGTAACACGTTATTCTTTATATTATATAGTTAATTAACTATATAATATATGATTTTCATTTTAATTAAGAATTTGCAAAAAAAATATTAAATATTGTATTGTAAACTACTTATTAAAATAGAATTACATTGAATATAGTTTGTTTAGCATTGACAATAATTTGTAAACTGTATTGTTTTTTTTGTACAGAATTAACAACAATAATTACTAATTATAATAAATTATAAAATTCTTCTGATATTGCGCATTATGAATATTTTTTAATAAATTCTTATTTATCTATTATTACATTATGTCGCAATTCTTTTATAGTTATATTCATTAATAAACTTATATATTCAAATAAAGATTAAATTTTTAATATTTTATTGTGAAATAAATAATTAATTACTGTATTAACATGAGTTATACTAATAAAAATAACTTAAAAATTCTTTAATAATTATACAATTTTTAAAAATTTCTAATCAATGAATGAATTTATATAGAAATTTTAATAAACAATTTATAAATAATTTATATATAATATAATTATTTATTGTTGCTTAATTTATAAACTACTTTTTTTAAAAAAAGTAAAATAAGTATAAATTTTTATCTAGAAAAATTTCTACAATATTTCATATAATTATTTCACATAATGTAATGTACTAATAATAAAATTAATATTAAATTATAGTAGTAGAATTTAGTTGATTTTAAATTTATTAGAAATAAAACGAATTAATATTAATAATTAGCACACATACTAGAAAATTATAATTAATATGGCAATAATAAATAAATTAAAAAACAAGTGCGGTACAATAATATTTTAGAATACGCGAATTATTTATTAACATGTAATCAACATTTAAAAAAATATTATTTTAATATTTCTTTTAATAAATAATTTTTTTATAAGCAACAGAATCAAAATGATCATTAGAAAACTTTTGATGATATATGAACAAGATATTTTTTATGTATTTTCTTCACTAATAATTTAAAATAAAGTGCAATAATCAATAAGATTTATTTAAAAATAAATATTAAGTTAGGTTATATACTAAACAATTTAAATTTAATTTCATAACATGATGAAAGATATTAATGATATAGATAATACACTTATTTTTTTGTTTTACTTGCATCAATTTATATTTTACCAAGTTAATAACTATATATGTTGTGTTAAATCTTAAGTTAGCATTCTATTTTTAAATAACTTTTAATGTAAATTTATACATCTAAAAATTTATATTACATATAAAGTCTATCTATTTTTATGTAGTAATATGTGTAAAACTTTAATAAATGCATAACACAAAATATATTTATATTAATTTTTTTAACAATACAGATATAATTTAATTTTTATAAAAATATTAATATAATGATTATTTCTTTTATCAATAAATCTATACAAAGATAAGTAATATTAAATTTTAAAATAAAAGTATTAGTTTATATGATAAAAAATTATTTAATTAACAAAGATAAATTTTTTTTAAATATTTTTATTTTTAAAGATTATTGAATTTTTATACAACTTGTTGCATCAGAGTAAGAGTGTTTTGTATGTAACATAAATCTTAAATATTTGACAAGTAAATTTTAATAAAAATAATAGAACATAAATGTTAGTTTGCTTTGATAAATATCTGTATATTTTATAACATATATTTATAATGCTAAGTAATTAATTTCTATTTACTGTAGTAGATTTCTTAAACGCAATATGATAATTTAAATCAATATTGATTCACAATAAATATAAAGAAATTGAACTATTTTATAATATTTAATTTTTATTTTTAACAAATTATAACTACAAATTAAGATATAATGAATAACTAATATCTAATATGCAATTAAAACTAAGTAATTTCTGTATAAAGAAAATTACTTAGTTTTAATTGCATATTAGATTCTTGTTATTTAGTTTGTACAGTTTTAAAATGAATCAAGATAGTATTTATTGCTATGAAAATTTTAATTATAATATTAAAATTTAGAATTTTTTTTACACTTGGTGATTAAGCATAACAAAATAACAAGATTAAATAAAAAGTTATAATAAATTTTAAGTATTTTAAGTATTTCAAATCTTTTCTATAAAAATATTTTTATATTATACTATCTGTAATATTTTATTGTAATTTGATGATAGTGATGATAAAAGACACTTATTTTTTATTCATAGAAATAAAAAATTAATTTATAACTTATTATTTTATAATCATTTATACAAATAAATTATATTGAATATTATTTATTTTAAATAAAAAATATATATTTTATATAGCGTCAATATTATTATATATATTGAAATATTCTTTAAAATCTATATTACTTCTATTAACATCTATAATATTTTTATGCAGCATAAATGAATATCACAAAAATAAATAACTATAATTGATAATTTTAACTTTTAATATACAATTTGTATTAATTATAATAATTTTTATCTTAAAAATTCAATATAAATAAAAAAATAAATTATGAAAAACAGATAAAAATAAAAATAAAGTTTTTCTATATAAATATAATAATTATTGATTAACGCAAACAATAAAAATCAACTATTTTATCTTATCAACAAACTTTACCAAAGAAACTATTTATATAATGTTTAATAATATTAGCTAAAAGTTGTAAATAAATTTATTAAAAATAAGAAATTAATCATATATTAATTATACTATAAGTAATCCTTTATACTTAAAAGTATCGTATATAACTATCACTGTATATGAATTACACATATAAAATGTATTAAATATGAATAAAGAAAAAAATAATCATTAATTAATAAAATTAAGTTTATCACAAAATTTGTAATAATTCTGAATAAATAATAGATTTTTTTTAAAACAGAAATTTTATTATATAATTATATAATAGTTAACATTTTTAAATAAAATAAAAATTACTATATATACTTTAGTATTATATATTATTTATACATATTTTATCTAATTAAACATATTAACTTTGCTAAAAGTAGTTATATTGTAATTAAACTTAATTTGCAAAATATATTTTATATTTAAAACAAAAATTAATTTTTCCAATAATAATAACAAGAAAACTAATCAATATATGATTGGTAATTAATTATATTAACTTGATATTTTTTCTTTTTTCTTAACTAAATAAATTATGTAAAAATATTCAACGTTCTAAAATGATTAGTCAATCAAAATTTCTTTTTAGAAATAATTATAACATTCTTGTTAAGAATCGATAATTATAAATGTAGACATAAGTGTTATTGTTAAACAATTTAACATTAAGCAACTTACATGTTAGACCCTATACCGATAAACAATCTATTGTTATAGAAGTTTAGAATTATATTTATGTTACTTAGTTATATTTATAGTAAATAGATTTAAATTACTATACCTATTAATAGATATTACTTTACTCAGTGTATTATATCACTCTTGTGTTACTACATCAACACTTTTTGTAATAGTAATAAAAGCTAACAATTACTAATTGATAGAAATTATAAATAAACCAAACTTACATATATTTTCTGTTCAAACCAAAAAATTACTTATAATTATTTTACTATTCATTCCATAAAAATTTAACTAATAACTATATTGAAGTTATTTAATGTTTACTCATTAATATATTTATCTATGTAGAATAATCTAAAAATTATATATACGAATCAAAATTCACAGTAAAGTTATCTTGAAAACAAATAAATAAAATATTAAAATATTTTTATCAAAATTCGTAATAATATATCTTATTATAATATTATATTTTATATTAATATAATTTCTATCAACAAAATTATTATTAATACTATTAATAATAATTTTTAAAAAAAATAACATGAATATAGTTTCATAACATGAAAGTTAATATGAATGATATTTATAATATTATTATATGTATTTATAAATGTTTTTTATTTTATTATTTATAATATAAATATACTAAATATACTAAATATACTAAATATACTAAATATACTAAATATACTAAATATACTAAATATACTAAATATACTAGTAATATCAGCACTTATAATTTATAAGATAGAAATGTGATAACATTCTTTTATGCATCTAATATGACTTATGTTATAATCAAATGTTAGTTGATTAATTGGTGTAATTATAACAAATTATTCTTTAATATTTCTATTTATATTAATCTATTGATCATGTTATTTTGCCAGAAATTTAAAAATGTTAATCTTTCTTATATATTATAAGAATATTCTGATTATCTTTTAATTAATTTATTAAAATTCTGTTATTTAATAAAATCTATAATTTTTTAAGAAAAATAGCACTTCAACTTTACTATGTAATTATGGTTATTCTTTATATTTTTATTTAAAATAATATAATTATATTAGTTGATAACTATCTGTATATATAAATTTTATTAATATTTTATTTAGTATTACTATTATTTCATTTCTGATCAATTAATAATTGATCATTCATTAACAGCAATTAAAATAAAATAGATTAATACAATTATATTAATATTTTATAGTTTATATTTATATATCATAAATTATGATTGATTGCATTAAATAGATATATTATTTAATTTAAAAAAAATTTATACTAACAGTGATGTAAGTAATTGGATTAAGTTAATTTATAATTTTGATACTATTGTATTGATATCATAGTTACTAAATAAAATATTTTGTTATACTAAAAACATGAATAAATTTATCATCTCAGTTCTGCTATATATCAGCACATATAGTATCAATAATATATTGATTAATTATAAAATTAATATATACGTATTGTTATTTAAAACTTTGTTATTTATATATTATACATTATTACAGACTACAGTATAGATTCATAAATATATTATAGATTTAATATATTAGTTTTCTCTTATTTTCGTAAATATATCTATTACTTTTTTTTTGTTATTTACTATCGTTATTTTTATTTTGCTTACAATATAAAATATCATGAAAGTATGACTGACTCACTAATATTAAATTTTGCTAAAATAGTTTTCATGTAAATAAAATACCTATTTTAATACTTTCATTAATAGAAAAATTATGCATAACGCTAATTTTTTTATAAATTTATTATTTTATAATATATTTTTAAAAAAAATTCATACTATGAGTTAATAAATAACAATAATTAATTTATCTAGTAAAACTATTAGTAATAAAAATAATAAAGAAATATATTTATTAGTGATAGTAATAAAATAAAGTAAATAATTATATTCATATTTTATTTTATTGTATTAATTTAATTTATCTAAAATTATACCAACTTGGCAAAAATGTTTAAATTTTTAAATTAACTAAAACATATATGATATAATCATAATATTACACTTTTAATAAAAATAATACATCGACACTTTTATATTATATTATAATAATAGTATTTATTATTAGATAATGTAACGATAATATCGTCTCTATGCCAATATTTATTTAATCTAATAAAAATTTAATTTAATACCTTTATTTAATGTATCAAACTATACTAAAAAAAATTTTTATTTTAAATTAGTACTAAATTACTTAATTATCACATATAATATTAATTTATACAAAAAAATAATGTAACTTTGCAGAATTACATTGCATCTAAATTGTATGTATTTTTAATTATTAAACAAATAACGAACAATTAATTTTATACAACTGTACTAAATAAGTTTCAACATTAAACCAATCTAGATTTTTAATTACAAGATAAAAATTATCCATTATTATTAACATTGAAATAATTTAGCCTACTATTTATTAACTACATGATAAAATTTACGATTCGATATTATCTACTTTATCAGATAATTAAAATTAGAATAATATAGCTAACAAACCAAGTGTAAAAATTGACTAAAGCTATATTTGAATATCGACTTACAAACATATCAGAAATAAATTTTCATATATTCTAAACTATGAATATATATTTTTTTCTAAATAAAGATAACTTTTATTACTGATATAACAATAGTTGGTAATTATATGTTTCATATAATAAATAGTTTTTAATAAACTATAAATTAAATACTAATTATTTAGACATCTCCGATGTAGAGATGATTTCTTTATTTTTATAAAATATTTATTCTTTGATGAATCATTGTTTGCATTGTTGTCGTTATTACTAATATATGTCATTTCAGTTTATATATTTTATGGATATATAAATTTTTAATAAATATTTGTGGTTATGTTATGGCAAATAGATTATATATCTAATCATATTATTTTACTTATTTTATATTATATTTTATATTATATTTTATATATAAAAAGATTTTTTTTATTAACTAAATCATAAAATTTTAAGATAACTTATTGTCGACTATTATCAAGCATTTACTTTATAAAATTTTATACTAATAATTTTTTTCAAAAAAAATTATTATTAAGTCTTAAATTTATTATACATAGTTCCATAACATTTTAATTAAGAAATATAATTTTAATAAATTGAAAATAAATATATGACAAATAAATTTGAAATTAAATTTATGTTAGTGCAAAATATTATATTACAATTTATGATAAATTTTAATCAAATTAATTTTTCAATAAAAGTATATGTATTTTTTTTTAAATTTATTGTGATAAGTTTAACCAAATTAGTTTATAAAATTAATTACAAAATATTAACTAATAAAATTATTAATTTAATAAATAATATAAATTTAAGTTAATTTCTATATTTTAAATATAATGTAAAATAACTTAACTTTTATAAAAACTGAGATAACACATAAATACTATTATTTTTTTTGAAATGATTATTATAATTGTTTAATTGGTATATAAATAAAAAAATTACAATTAGTAATTTTTCTGAATAATTTACTAGAAGTAATGATATGCCTTTTATCTCATCATCACTAATATTACTAATTGTTTCGTTAAAAGGTTTTTAACACTATTAAAATAATTATAAGCTCAATTTAATACTATAAGTAAAAATATTTACATATTTGCATGTATATTAGAGAAGAATTTATATAAAAGTATTAGTGATTTCTTTAATTCTTGAAGATTTTTCATAAAAATGAATAACATTACAGGAAATCTAATTAAATATCTCATATTGTAGTATAATTAAAATAATATTTTTACATGAAATTTTCTACAATAACTTATAATTATTAAGAAAATATTATGTAAATATTATTTATATGAACAATATTATATATAAAATAAGATACTATCTTATAGTAAACAAATTGATATGTCGATAAAGACACTAGTCTAAAACTAAAATACTTTTAAGTATTAATGAAATCTATTCCAACTTGAGAATATATTTTAATAAATAAATTTAAAAGTTTTTTTTAATTTCATAAAAACATTTATGAATAAAAATAATTCTACAAAATATTAATAATATTAACATATTTTTTTTTAAAAAATTATTAAAATAATATATTTGCTATCAGATTCATCTGAAATTAATACTATTAATATTTGTGATATAGATTAACATCTAATTGACTTCTTAATACAGAAAGAAATTCTGCTTGTTGTGATAGAATAGAATAAAAAGCCATTTTATCTTTAGTACTTAATTGATTGTGTGACTTGTATTCACCACCAGGTAATTTATAACGAGAAAGAATATCGTTACTCTTTTTATAGTTCTGCAAAATTGGAAATAATATTTTTTTTTCAATAAATGGAGAAAGAACCATTACAGCTTCTTTAGATCCTCGCAAATTAGCAGCAATATCATTTAAATCAGAAAGGCTATAAATGTTCTCTTTACCTATTAATTTTGTTTTAAGTATCATTTCAATAAAATCTGAAGAAGCTTGAATAAGATCAATAATATCAAGATTCTCTATAGATATACGTTTTTTAAGGTCGCGTAAATTAATTAATAATTGATTTGTTGCATTTAATGCTTCTTTAATATTTTTGCGAATAAATAATTGATATTCAATTAAATGAAATCCTTTAAATCTATAGTCAATTACTCCATTAAGAAAATAATCTGAACGTACATTAATAATTCTATCAATGTTACGAAACAAAATAATAATTGGACGTATCGCCTCGTAATGATGATGAGCTTGAATATAGTTTTTTTGAGCTTTCTTAAGATCGCCAGATTTTAGTTTTTTTTCTAAAATATCTAATTTCAAAATCATACTATTAGATTCCATTATAACAAAATTTAAATAAGATTTAATAGATTTGCAGTATTTTTCATCGGTCTGGATATTTCCCTTGGCAATAATATTTTTATCAATTATTTGCACATTATAGTGTGGTTCTTTTATAAATATTAATCTTATAATGCTAATAAATAATGTTAGACCAGAAAGAAAAATTAAAATTTTTTTAGCAAAACTATGCATGTTTTTTGCTCCATAAAAATAACATAACTACAACAATCCAATAAAAAATAAAAGCAATTACACTTAACCAAATTGGCTGAGAACGATATGCAAAAAATGATGAAATAAAATTATCTATCTGACTATAGTCTTCGAAGAATGTACCTGTATTCCATGCTTGGTGAATTAAAAATTCAGGTATAGGATAATCCAGCTCAATTAATAAATTAGAAATCTCTTCAACACTATTAAGTAATAGTGACAGCGCAAAAAATAGTAAAATAATACTAGTTACTTTAAAGAAAACACGCAAAGATATAAAATTGTTAGTTAATAAAAAAACATATAAAGTCAAGCTTGCTATTAGTATACCAACCACAACCTCAATAAAAAAAATAGATGCACTAATTGATGTGAGTGACATAATGAAACTAGATAGAAAAACTACAATTTCGCTGCCTTCTCGAGCAATAGCAATTGTGATAAGTAATGTAACACGCCACCAATTATTTCTAACTATATTTCCTTTAATTCTAAATTCGATTTGATCTTTTATTGAATTGGAGTGCTTTCTCATCCAACAAACCATTTGAACTATTAAAATGCATGCAACAACCTCCATTAAAATTATAAATAGCGATTTACTAATATCATTAATAACATTGAATGTTCCATATATTAACAATGCTAATAAAATAGAAACGGCTATACCTAAATAAACGCCTATTTTTAGAAATTTAATTCCGTTTCGTGCATCTGGATGTTGTTTGATCCAACCATAAATGATGCCTATAACTAATAGCGCTTCGAAGCTTTCGCGCCAAACAACAAATAGAACTTGACCCATATATGCATCCTATTTCATAGCAATTATATTTTATTTTAAAATAAGATATATAAAAATAATTAAATAATGTATAAATAAAATTATTAATCAAAGCAATAATTAAAAGTAAGCTGCAGTTATATCCAAAATTTTATTTTTATTAATCAAATACTTTTAAATTTATATTATTCAGTTATCATACTTATAATTTTAATTTAAATAATTTTTCTTGATTGCATTTTTTATATAATAAAGGTTGAATAATTTATTTTATTTTTAATTTAATAGTAAATTAAAAATAAAATAAGTTTGCATTAATATATATTTGTAGCACCAATAAAATAACTATTACTAATAAAATAATATATTACGCTCCTATTTTTATATTAATAACTATCTTTACGACATATATACATTAATTTAAAATAGAACTAAATTAAAAAATTAAATTATACAGATAACACCAGTTTGTATATATATAAATAAAATAGGAATTCTTATTATAAGAAAGTTGATGTATTTATAGATAAAATAGTTTTTTATGGCAATATAATTTGATACTTGTGTCATATAAAAGATAAATATTGCAAACTTTATAAAATAAGAATAATATTGTAATATTCGTTTAATGTTAACTTTAATAAAAATATTTAACAATGAAACAAAAAATAAATAGATTTTATAAATATTATTTTGAGATCTATTTATCTACGTGTATATTAATTTTTAAATAAATATAATTTTTCTATGTAGTAAAATAGTGAACAATATTATTATATACATCAGTATAAATACTGATGTATATAATAATACTTTATATTTAAGTATTATTTAAATAATAGATTTAATTTATATACGAGATGTTTCAAATAAACTTTTTCATATAAATAAAAAAAATAAAATACTAACAGAAGAAATTAGTTTTATTTATATCTAATAAAAAATTACTTTAAAATTAGACATTTATAGAAATATTTAACATAGGATTAAATAAATCTAAATATATTTGCTAAAATTTTAGTTAATATTTATATAAAAATATATTTAAATTTAAAAAATTGAATCGATATCATTTTTCAATATACTCTTAATATATTATGCTTAATGTAATAAATTTACATTATTTAAATATAAATAATGTAAAAGTATATCATTATCGCTAATAATTTAAGACTATGTGTATGAAGTGTTAATACAATACTTATTACAAATAATGTATTTCTCAAATTCAACTTCTAATAAATATTAAATTTATTAATAAAACTAATATCATTATAATATATTAATTAATAATAGTATATTACTTTATTAGCAATAAAGGTACAAAATTAATTTCAAGTTTATGATAATATGAATGTTATCATAGTGATTTTGAAATTCAATCTTATATAACTGGGAATTAAGATTCATGTACATTTATAAAATACAAAAAAAATAACATATGATTAAAAGCTTTCTTCTAGACCATCGCAGCAAAGTTATATAATAAAGCAATATATGATATATTTATATATCATATATAACATAAGCATGAACATAGTCATAAATATATTTATATGTTATAAATTTATCTTTTAATATTGAGTAAATTAATATTATTTCTGATTATACATTGATAGTAACTTGATAATCAACAAGCAGTGTTTTTATACATATTTTAGACTGATTATAAAATGTTACTTATTTAACTAGCAATAGATTAATGATTTTATCATATAAAATTTTAAATTTATTGATAGTCAGACATAATTTAATACATTTACTAATTATGGTTATATACTTTATTAGATTTATGCAATTTACAAAATTTATTAAAATTACTGATTGAAACTTAATTTTAGAATATAATTCTTAATCTGAGATATTTACGTGTAATTGATTATTTATAATAAATAAATTAGCTAGTTAACATTCAATTTTAGCTTTTTATAAAGATATCTAAACAATGTTTTTTTATTTTTTTTACCTCTTATTTTTTATATAAATATTTCAATGATTCCATCACAAGCATATTTTAATACTTAAATAATAAATTATTTAAGTATTAATGATATTAATGAAATTAACAACTAAGATAAAAGTTATCTCATTGCCAACTATTTTTATATTTTAACTAGAAGTCTATACTCATAAATTACACTCTTCTTTACAACTATCTCGAAGAGTTATTTTTTTTAAAATTTTATAGTAAATCGTAATATTAATATATAAATATTTGTGATGACATGTAGTAATAATTATTTTATATAAGTAAAGTTATATTAGAAAATTAAATATAAAGTGTCGCATTTAAATATTAACTGAATATAAATTATAAAGTATTGTATTTTTTTTACTTTCTTTTCTTTACATTCACTGTATAACTTTATCTGAGTTAATATAAAAATTAGAAATCAATTTAGATTATATAACATAATTTATAGAAATATCTTATAAAATTATTTTTTTGTTAGTGTCATATATTTATATTTTCAATGCAAAAGTAATGCATATTTTATTTATTTTCTTTGAAAAATTCTTAATTTAAAAAAATGGTGGAGCTAAGCGGAATCGAACCGCTGACCTCCTGCGTGCAAAGCAGGCGCTCTCCCTGCTGAGCTATAGCCCCAATTAAATTAATATAATAAGAAATATAAATAAACTTAAAAATTTATTTATTCTGTTCATATTGTTAGTGAAAAGATTTAGTCTATACTATATATATGTCTATTTGTTGACATTACTATATTCTGTATTATGGAAAAAATTCTAGTCAATATTTTTGTGTTATTATAAATTAATTTTTAAAAAAAATATATCAAGCTTAATTTAATTGCTTAAATAATATTTATTCTGGTGATTTCTATAAATACATAATTTTTATAATTTACTAATAAAATATCTTATGTTGCCATTCCAACTAATCTCATAACTCAAAATATTTTGTAAACAAAATCATTATTTCTATATTACATACTCTTCTGATTTTTCATATGAATTTTGGTTCTAATGCAACATTTACTTTTATATTACCAATAACTATTATATAAGGATATAAGCGAGATTTTATAGCATATTTAACTAATCTTATATATAATAGTAACCATAAATTATAAAGTAATGAGACATATTTTGTTGCTAATTAAAGTATTCTTAATTGAAATTTACTATTTAATCCTATAATTATTTTTTTAAAAATTCTTAATTGATTGTTAAATGGACTAAAATAAATATGAAGTAATATTAGTTATATTTTATTTTTACTTTAATTAATTTATACTTATCAACAAAATATAATTTTATTATAAATTAATTTTAGTTTTGTACAAGCTATTTTTTAATAAAATATTTTTTTCTAAAAAATATTTTATTTTTATTTACGATTTTTTATTTTATCAGGCAAATCCGCCAGGCTATTTATAACCCAATCAGAATATTTTTTATCATCTTCTGTGAGAAATTTTCTAGTAGTAACCAATACATTAGTTCCAATATATGCCTTTTTTCCGGCTTGCATATCAGAACTTTTATCTCCTACCATATAAGAAGCCTTCATGTTAATATTAAGTTGTTTCTGAGCCTCCAATAACATACTTGCCTTAGGTTTGCGGCAATTACATATTTGTTTGTATTTTTGTTCAATTCCATCAGGATGATGAGGACAATAATAAATATCATCAAGTTTAACTCCACGATCAATAAGAAACCAATTTATCCATTCAGTAAGATCAATAAATTGATCTTCTGTGAATAATCCTCTTGCAATACCTGATTGATTAGTAACAATAATCAAAGCATAACCCATTTTTTTTAATTCAAACATTGCTTCAATTGAACCATTAATGAACTGAAAAGTATCTATCTTCCAAACATATTTATAATCTTGGTTGATTGTGCCATCCCGATCTAGAAAAATTGCCGGAATACCTTGATTCACACCACATTACTCCACTAAATTTAACTTTGCTAATTATATAAATGATAATTAAAATGAGAATAAGATGAAGACCAATATTTATTTTTAAAAATTTAATTATTAAGATATTACAACATATACAAGTATAGTTAATGCCATTAACATTATATTTCTTATTTACAGAGTAACAATAAGAAAACTTTATAACATAAAAGATTTTTTATTAAAATATATATAATAATTTATTAATTAATATTATTTTTTTATATTGATAAATTTTGTATTATGTATATAATTAGTAATGTATAGTACAAGAAAATAATGTAAATTTACTGTATGAACGTAATTTGTTGTAATTTGATTATTACATTCTGAAAATTTTATTAATATGCAAGAATTTTTGCATATATCTTCAAAAAAAATAATTTATACAATACTATATCAAAACAACCACCTGATGGCATCTCAATATATTTTTACAAAATATTTTATAGTATCATAGTATCTTTTTATACCAAACACACTGGTAATTAAAATTTATTAACACTTAAAAACTAAATAATACTTAATTAATATGCTGTTTAACAAATAAAATAGATTAAATTAATAAATCAATAATTTATTCTTACTACATTAAATGTAGTAATTAACATTTATATTTAATTATTTTACCATATTGATTACTAGATTTATCTTGTAATATATATTCAATTAAGCTATCATTAGCAATGAAGAATATTTAATAGAATAAAATAATAGCAGTAAACTATTTATAATACTATGAATCTTAATTACGAAAATTTTATTAAATATATTCATATATAATCAATATTACAGATTTATTTTATTATTAAAATATATAAAATATAAAATAATTCTTAATAAGATTAATATCATATTAATATATTAAACTAATAATAAATTATGAGTATAAAATTAAATTTACTTTTATGATCTCTAGACTTTATAATTTAATAAATGTATTAAAAAAGTTTTATGTTATTTTATTAAATAAAACTTATAATTATACAATCACACTTATACTAAGTGCAGTATAGATATGTTAATTTCAATTCTATTTTGATATTAATTTGTATGATACTTTTACTGGCAAATTATAGAAAAGTTAATAACTTATCTATAATTTATACGTTTTTAATATAATTAATTAAATTTATATATATTACTTTATTAATTTAGGTTATTTGATTAAATAAATTCATTTATAATACATTTATAACTATTTATAACAAGAATTTTCCAGTAATAATTTTGCATTACATCTTTTTATCTATAATCAGTCTAGTTTAAAATATAATTTAGATATCATAAATTTCTTAATTAAATATCTTATCAGATGTATCGTCATTATCAATTGTTGAAAAATTTGTTATTTGAATATTTTTATTAATTAACTAGCAATTGCTTTAATTATATTAATTGTTTTTTTTCAAAACAATACATGATTAGTTATGTTATATTTGATCAAGTTTTTTAATTGTAAAATATTACAATTAAAATTATAGATTGTTTTATTTTTTAGCATTTAATTTATTGATAATTATATGCTAAATAATGTAGATGAAATTACTATTAAAAGTTTAAAACAAAATATTATTTGAATTTTGAAAAAGAATTAATGATGTTATCAAGATAAAAATAACTTATTTTACTATAATATTAAATATATTATTTTTGAATAGTTTCAATAAATTATTACAAAAAAACAAAAAAAACATAATCAAAGTAAATGTATATAATACACGTAGTTATAAATTACTAAAACTGTACAAAAGTAATAAAAATATTAATTTAATATTGAATTAATTAACTTAAATAATTTTAATTTAATATTAATAGTAATAATTATAATTATAAAATAATCAATATTTTATTTATTATGAAAATATTTATTTATTGTTAATTATTGTTTTATAATTAAATGTCTATTTTAATCTTTCGATTAAAATTAATTTATTTTAGATTATTTGATTTTTGATAAAATAACTTAATAGTATTTCTACTAAAATATAAAGATTTCCATGTTTGTCTGTAATATAAATGTTTTAATAAATATATTTTAATTAAATTTAAAAATTTAATAATTCATGATAAATTCAAGCAAACAAAACATTATCTATTATTAATTTAATTTATATTATATAATATATTGATATATAATAAAATCTTATTTATTTAAGAGTTTACTAAAAGTAGTTTTTAGAATTTCATAATTTATGTATTATAATAAATTAAAAGTTAATTTTAAATAATCTAGAAACAAATAAGATATTTTGATATTTATAAAAATTAGATTATCAATAAAAATATAATTTTAAATGAATTAGAATGATAAGATTTTAAGAAATATGTAAATAAACAATATTTTATTAATATTAATAAAATATTGTTTGTATCGAAAACTTAATAACATTGATTTATAGTAACTGCAATAATTTTAAATTAATTATTATTACAAGGTTTAGTGCTAGATTATAAATTTTGATTAGTATTTAATTAATTTTAGATTATTTAGATTGAAACATATTCTAGTAGTTATTTATTTTATATATTATTAAAAATTAAGTTATCTATTTTGAGATTATTTTTTTTGGAAACTGATAATGCGTACAAGTAAATACTTTCTTTTTACTTTAAAAGATACTCCAACAGACTCCTCAGTTATTAGCCACAAACTAATGATTCGCGCTGGCATGATCCGTAAGCTTTCTTCAGGGCTATACTACTGGTTACCAACAGGTGTTCGTGTATTAAGAAAAGTTGAAAGAATTATACGTGAAGAAATGAATAAAATAGGTGCAATTGAAATTTTTATGCCAATAGTTCAACCAGCAGATATATGGCAAAAAAGCGGTCGTTTGAATCAATATGGTCCAGAATTATTTAGTTTTGTTGATCGAAACGAGAGACATTTTGTATTAGGACCAACACATGAAGAAGTAATTACAAATCTTATTCGAAATGATATAACTTCTTACAAGCACCTTCCATTAAATTTTTATCAAATTCAAACAAAATTTCGTGATGAAGCAAGACCACGATTTGGTGTTATTCGCTCACGTGAATTTATTATGAAAAACGCATATTCTTTTCATAGCAATCAAAACTCTCTTCAAGAAACTTATGAAGAAATGTATTTAGCATATAGTACAATATTAAAACGTATCGGTTTTAATTTTAGGACAGTTCAAGCGGATACTGGATCTATTGGTGGCAATATTTCACATGAATTTCAAGTACTATCCGATAGTGGTGAAGACAATATTGTTTTTTCTATTTCTTCAGATTATGCAGCTAATATTGAATTGGCGGAAGCTATTTGTCTTACAAAAAACCGCGATTCTCCAACTGAAGATATGAGAATTATCGATACTCCTAACGTTAATACAATTGCAGAACTTGTTAGTCAATATAATTTATCTATTAAAAAAACTGTTAAAACATTAATTGTTGGTGCGACAAAAGAAAGTGGATATAAACTTATTGCATTATTAATTCGTGGTGATCATGAATTGAATGAAATAAAAGCAGAAAAACATCCTTTAGTATCTAGTCCATTAAGATTCGCAACAAAAGAAGAAATATATGAAATTTTACAAACTAGTCCAGGTTCATTGGGGCCAGTTAACTTGCCAATTCCTTTAATTATCGATCGAAGTGTTGCTATAATAAGTGATTTTAGTGCTGGCGCTAATATTGATTATAAACACTATTTTGGTATAAATTGGGAACGAGATCTGCCTTTGCCAGATATTTATGATCTACGCAATGTTGTTGATGGTGATCCAAGCCCAGATGGTAATGGAACGCTAAAGATAAAAAAAGGCATAGAAGTTGCTCATATTTTTCAACTTGGCACCAAATATTCTAAAGCCATGAAAGCCACTGTTCAAAATGAATGCGGTCATAATCAAATTATAACAATGGGATGTTATGGTATTGGAATTACTCGTATTATAGCAGCAGCAATTGAACAAAATCACGATGATAAAGGAATTATTTGGCCTGATGCAATTGCGCCTTTTCAAGTTGCTATTTTGCCTATAAATATGCATAAATCATATCGTGTCAAAATGATTGCTAAAAAACTTTACTATGATTTACAATTAAATGGTATCGATGTTATTTTTGATGACCGAAAAGAACGTCCAGGCGTGATGTTTGCTGATATGAATCTTATTGGAATACCTCATATGATTGTTATAGGTGATCGTAATTTAAATGATAACAAAGTTGAATACAAGCAGCGTCGGTATAATAATAATGAATTTATTAATATTAATGAATTAATTAATTTTCTAAAATCAAAAATTAATTAATTACCATTATTAACTGTAAAATATCAAGTTATTTTTAAGTATATATTTTATATCTCTATTAATAAGTAAAATTAAAAAATATATAATTTATTAAATTTAATCACTACCATATTATTAATTGAAATTACATTAAACATAACAGTCCATTGAAAAGATTATAAAATAATTTACAAATATCAAGCTTTATGACAAATAAGTTTGATATATTTAAGGTAAAATATACAATATAATTACTATAATTAATATTAATTTATATTAGTTAGCACTACATACTATTGAATTTTTTAATAAAACAATAATTCTAACATAACTATATTATATTATTATTCTTATCAAGAATATTTTGTTTATATTATAATTTAAATTATTTAGTATTTTATTTATTTTCTGATCGATATATTATATCTTTTAATTGTTTATGCTAAGTTTAAAAATAATTTTTACTAAGAATTAATTAAATAATACTTATTATACTGTAATTTTTTTATAGTAAAAATATTTTTATTTTTATTTTTATTTACAAATATCTTAATTATTTATTTATTTTTAATAAATAAAATTTATACGTTTTTTATTGTATATATGAACTATAAATATTTTATTTAATTAAGTAAAAAACATCAAAGATCGTCAAATTAATTATTATTATATTTTATTAGTAAAAACATATTTACTGTTAAAATAGAAAATGTTAATTCTTAGGAATTTATATGTATTTTATATAAATTAAATTCATATTATACCATTTATTTGATAACAAACTAAATTTATTAATAGCTCGCGTATAAAAAAAATAATAATTTAATACTTAAAATAAAGTGCATTGGAGTAAATGTTTAAAAAATAGAAAAGTGTAATATTCATTGTTTTTAAAAACTTTTTAAAATACTTTAAATAAGGAATTAACTATAAAATTTTAATAACAAAATCAACTAAAACTTATAGAAATCTTTTTAAAAAAAAATAAAACTTGTAAATAACGAGTAAATTATATTAACTTAAATAATGTAAGTAAATTTATTATAATTTTTTCATATTTATTATTATTTTTTAAAATATAAAATACTGTTATATATGTAAAAACTTATTAGATAAAGAAAAAACTAACTATATTGTTTAGCTTATGTACAAAAAAATTTTTATATAGTTATTTGATAAATATATAAATTCATAAATTATAAAATTAACACACTTTAAATAGAAAAAATAAAAAAACATTAAGTTAAATTTTATACATTATCCGCTCTATTTAAGTCTAATAAGATCTCAATCAACACAAAAAAATGAAAGAAACAAATAATTAATTATAAAATTTATGTCTTACTTTTATTTTTATGCTATATATATAAAATATAGTATTTTACTTATATTAAATATTATAAATTACACAATAATTTAATATCTTACATTTTAATTAATGCTTAGTATTAATATTTTAACAAAAATGATTTGACTATTTTATTTCATCTAATATATAGAGATTAATTTTGTTTAATTTTTAATATCTACATTTTAATATAAAATTACTTTTATTTTTTGTAAAAATAAAAGTAATAAAAAATTTAATAATTTATATATTATTATAATAATGGAAAATATAATTTATAATTCAATATCACAATTCTTATTCTATTGTTCTTAATAATTCATTTATACTAACTTTATTTCTTGTTTTTTCATCAACTTTTTTTACAATAACAGCACAGTATAGACTATAATTATTATTTTTAGATAATAAATTACCTGCGACGACAACAGAGCCAGCTGGAATTCTACCATATAAAATTTTATCGCTTTCTCTATCATAAATTTTAGTATGTTGTCCTATATAAACACCCATTGAGATTACTGAACCCTTTTCAACAATTACTCCCTCAACAATTTCAGAGCGAGCGCCAATAAAACAGTTATCTTCAATAATAGTTGGATTATCTTGCAACGGTTCCAGAACTCCACCAATTCCAACACCACCAGACAAATGAACATTTTTACCAATTTGCGCACAAGAGCCAACAGTTGCCCAAGTATCAATCATTGTTCCCTCATCAATATATGAACCAATATTAACATAAGATGGCATCAAAACTGTGTTTCTGGCGATAAATGCACCTTTTCTGACAGTTGCTGGCGGAGAAATTCTAAACCCTTCTTGTTGAAAACGATTATGATCATATCCAGAAAATTTCATGACTATTTTGTCAAAATATCTACTTTCTGCACCTTCTATTAATTGATTATCGTTAATACGAAAATAAAGCAATACAGCTTTTTTAATCCATTGGTGAGTTATCCATTCTCCATCAATCTTATCAGCGACTCTTAGCTGTCCATTATCGAGTAGAGTGATTATCTGATTAACTGCATCACTTAATTGAATATTCGTCGTTGCTGGTGTAATTTTAGAGCAATGTTCAAAAGAATTTTCAATAATACTTTTAAGTTTCTCCATAAAATTATTTATCCTTTGTGCTTTAATGATTTAATATTTTTATTTTTATTTATTTAATAAAATGTCTATATCAATTTTTATAATAATTTTTATTCTATGTTTTTATTAATAAATACAAATAAATTGTTAATACTGTATAAAAAAAGTTACTATTATTTTTTATAAAAAAACTAAATTATTTTAGTAAAAAATTTCTTATCTGAGCAAATAAATCAATTGCGCTGAATACAACAAGTTTAATTAAAGCTTATTATAGATGTTTTTTTTGATAAAATGAATTTTAGTTAATATCTATAAAATATAGAATTCATAATATAATATTATATTTTTCTATTTTTCTATTTTTCTATTTTTCTATATAGAGTCTAGATAAGTTTAAAACATTGAAAAATATCTTTTTTTTGCAGCTCTCCAGCAAGAGTTTTTTTAATATAAAATATCATAAAATATACATAAGTCACATTATCTTTGTTAGTAAAATGTTTTGATAGATGAATATGAATATTGATCTAATCTGTTCTGTACGAAAGAGCAATAAATATAATTATTTATATAAACAACAGAAAATTTCAGTAATATTATTAATAAATTTCAATTAAGATATATGTCTGATATATAAGTGACTATTAACTATTAACTATTAACTATTAACTATTAACTATTAACTATTTATAATTGTATAGTACCAATAATTCCAGCTAACTTTAATCAATAATTTTTATTACTTTGTTAATTATTGATCTTGTATAGTTAAGTTAGTTAATATAAGAGATTGAAATCTCTTTCCAACATTTGTTTGATTATTTTTTCTTAAAGAATGCAACTTTAAATAAAATATATTTCTTATGTTATATGTATATATAATTAATAGTAGATAATATGTAATCAACAACAAATAATAAAGATAATCTGAATAGTTTATTTATTTTGTTTAATTTATATATTTTAAATATTTGCATATTTAAAATATATAAATTAAGATACTACTAAATTAATATGTGTTAATAAACAATTTTGTTAAATTAAAGATAAACCATGTTAAATCATAGTTATAAACTAAAATAAACATCTTTTTCAAGTAAAAAGCTAATTGCTTTTTAGATTTAGTATCTAGCAAAATTATAAACATAGTATATAAAATAAAATTTATTTATCATATTTCTTAACATAAAATAGTAGACTGATTCATTTAGAAATGTTAATTACTAATTTTTTATTAGTAATAATATAAAATTTCTATAATATATGAATATTATTTTATTTAATAATTAAAATATAAAAATATTACTAGTAATTTAGATTTAAAACAAATATTTTGTTGTTATATAACCAAATATTACATTCACATGATATTTATATATTTAATTATTTTATATCGAAATAGATTAACTACTAATAAAATACATATTTATTAATAATCGTACATATTTGTCAATATATGACATAAGTAATTTATCTTTATTGTTTATTGTTTATTGTATTACTATCGTAACCAATAATTCTTATTTTAAATAACTTGTTTAGATATATCTATGCGTATATTAAAAATAAATAACTAGTTATTTATTGTATTATCCTCTTAATATAAAAACGAAATATTGCAAAGAATATTTATTTTATTAAATTCTCTATTTATTTTTAATATTTTAAACTATTTTTGTACAAAACTACATGTAACAATTATTATCAACAAGCTAAATCAATTAGTTATAAATATTTCTTTAATTTAGTAGATAATACTTTAACCACTCTTAGTAAGATATAAGTTTACAGATAATCTATTTGAATCTGTTAATTATGATTTATATATTTATTCAATGATACGTTTTTGCTATTTTATGTGCTCAGGATAAATTATTTATAGCAAGTTTATTTTAACAACAAAATCTTATATTCAAAAAATTATTCTCATAATTGTAATAGTGTTTTAATAATTTATTTATTAATCTTTTATCTTATGATTCTTATTTAACCAGAAGATGCTTTTTTTAATTAGTTTTATATATATTTCATATTATATGTAAGTATTGCAATAATCACATAACTAATCTGCTTAATGTTTAACTTATTTAATTCACAATCTAATTAATTAAATAATAAGTTTGATAATAACTGCAATATAGTAGCGATTAGTAATATATTAGTTTTTATTTTAAGTATTAGATTAGGTATTATATTATTTAATTTATAAAAGTTATAAAATATTGATATAAACGCGCAAAGAATTAACTTTGTAATTCCTATTGTTAAAATATTATTTTTGCTAAATTAAAAAAAAATATAATTGATATTATCTACATATTAGTTGTATTATCGAAAATAACTTTTACGTGATAAATCAATTGATTTGTTAACCTATATTGACGTAGTATATATATGTTTTAATTAACTGTTAAATCTAAGAATCTTTTAACACTAGTATAATTATTCTAAAAGTATGTTTATCAGTGAACTTTAAATTCTAAATTATTATATTTTCATGCATTGTTTTTTTTGATTCTAAACATTAAATATAAATTAAGGTTAATATATACGTTTCAGAATTTTATTTGTAGTTAGATAACATAACATTTAATAATATGATTATAATTAATTATTTTATAGCTATTCTGTTTATGCCTTAACTACTTACTGACATTAACTTTCTTTAATATTTTTTTCATATTTTTAGTTTAAAAAATTATAATATATTTTTACATAACGATATGTTTTTGAGTAGATATATGCGCGCAGTTTGAAGAAATATGTTTACATTATATGTAAACATAAGGACTATATGCTAACCATAATGATGTTGTAGTTTTATTGGTTAGAATTGAAACAGTTAACACTACATTAGAGAATAGTTATATACCTTTATGTCATTGTCATTTTTTATAACATATAGTAATTTCTTTACTTTACTAATCAGAACTTGACTGTATAATTAATAAATTAATATATAGTATTTTATATGTCCAAGTTATATATAGCTATCACTATTAACTTAAATATCTGACAAATTTACTATTTTATCTATTAATGATATTACTTGATTGTTGTATATTTTATATACATATTTCTCAACTTATTAAAATAAAATAACATTATATTTCTTTCTATTTATTGAGAAATACAATTTAATGTTATGAAAAAATTTAAGTTTTATCGTAACAAATTATTTTTCAGATTAATCAAATATAAGTGCATGTTGATACTTCGGAAGCATGATTTTTTTTATAGGTATAGTTATTTTAATAATATGAAATAATATTAAAATAACTTAATAAATATCACTATATAATGAAGTGGTGTTTATATATCTACATTTTATAGCACTATTCATTTAAAATACATAATTTTATATTAGTAAATAATTTATGTCTAAATATCAGTTATATCACTATCGAGCTAAATCTATATAAAACCTATATTTTATTTTTAATTCATACAATTATTCATTAAACATATTAAGCATTATATTTTTACTGACATAAATTCTAGTATATCTTTAGAAAATATATATTACATTGTGTACCACGGGCTTTCTGTTATTATTGTTTTTGATTTATTGTAATGAGAAACTTGTATTATCTATTTGAGATATATTTAAATCTTTTAGTATTAATTTTTATTTATTTTACCTAAGTAACTTGTTATGAACTAATTTATTGTACCATTCATTGAATTTATCATTTATCCTATCCGAATACTAAAATTATAGATACGTATATTATGTTTAATCTAGTATTAGTTGAAAAAACTTGCACATCAACAAGCAGTACAAATTAAACTATTTTTCTAATTTATTCTTAATTTTATTTATGACTAAAAGTCTCGTTAATTGATTTATTAAATATCTTGCCTAATTTTGGCTGCCTACATAGATGTTACAATAATCAGTATAACGACAAAATCAATATTCATAACAATCTAGTTTAGAATTCAATTTATTATAGTGTATTATATTCAATATATCAATTATAATTATACGAATCAGTACGATCTTATTGTTAGTAACTACACTTATGTTGTATTAATAATTTTACCTAAAATTCGAGGAAATTTATTTCAGTAACAACTTATTTTTCGTTATTCTGTTAAATTATGTATTGTATATAGCAATTTTACTTGTTAACAGAAATTTTGACAAGATTACAATAATTAACCATTAATAAGTTATATCTAAAGTCATGGTAATCCCTAATAACTAAATCATTTAGACTGCAAGTGCAATTCACTATACATATTTATAACTGTTTTGCGCAATTAAGTAATAACAGTATTTTATTAAATACATCTCATCTTTATTTTTAAATACAAATTAAGAGAAGTTACGTTCAGTTTGTATTTTTATTAATATGTATATTTTTCATCATAGCAAATTAGTCAGATTAGAATTATATGCTTCTAGTTACTACTATTTCATAATCAATAACATTTCTACCTTTGTTTATTAACTAAATCATCATGTTTATTTTAGAACTTTAATCCGATATTAACAGCTTTCATCTCTACTTTCTGTAATTGCAGCTTGTAATTATTCATACTTACATCATATTGTCATTACAATATATCAGACTATCAATCAAGTTAGTAATCTTCATATATTGCGCAGTAAACTAATCAATACTGATGTACCTATATAGTTTTTACTATTTTATATTCAATATCATATAATAAAAAAAGATAGATATATGATATAATTGTGAAAATATTATAGTAACTTGTATAATATTCTTGATTGTATTTATCGCTTTGATAACAGTATTACATATAAATATTGATCTTTATGGTTTACAGATATTATCTGACTTTTCATATGCTGAATTTGTTTCTGTATCGTTAAAATGATTTTTAATTTCATATTACTTTGAATAAATATCACTATAAATTAATTAGTTATTAAGCTTACAAGCATATCACTAATAATATAATATTTAAATTTTAGGTTATACCAAAAAATATCGCAATTAGTTAGACAATTACATACAATGCCATTATAATAAAAAAACTATTATTATAAATTAATTAAATTATTCTAATGGATCAATATTCAACCATACGATTTTATATGAAATATAAATAAAGTTTATGAAATTTTATCTTTAACAAGAAAATAGATTTTATGAACTAATTCATACAAATGATAATTTTGATTAGCTTCATACAAATGTTTTATGACACAATTAAAATATTATTAAGAAAACATAAATATAAAAAATACAATAAATAAAACTGTGTATTATTACTAAATTATACTAATTAATTTGATTTAATATTTTATATAACTATCAGTACAAATTAGAATTTAATAATCTTAAATTATTTATGTTGTTGTCTATATTATTTCTATGATTACACAAGAAAGTTTATAATCCTTATTTATTATATTAATTGATATTTATATAATAAATAAAAGATACTCCATCTAATATACTTTAATTTTATTACCAGTTGAAATATTTTATTTTTTTATTTATTTATGATTTATGTACAATATACTATTTAATATATTTATAAAAACTATCTAAATTTTATATATAATAGTATCTTTTTATCTAAAAAGTGTTTATTTAAATATGCAAATATTTAGCACATTAAATCATACTGTACTACATATAAATATTATTTTTAAAATATTGTTACTGTAAAATATAATATAATTATATCATTTTAGATTAATTTTCTAAATTCTTTCTTTCTACTGCATATAAATTATATTTTCATTGGAATTAGTAATTTACTAGATGTATATTTAATTAAGTCTTTTATTAATTTTTTAATAAAAGACTATCTTTGTATTTAACATAAAATCAATTTTTTTTTCTTCAAGTGCTTTATCACTATTTTTTTTAAAAAATAATCAAGGATTTAGTAAGCAAATTTATAATTTTATTTTAGATATTTAAAATTATTAATTAATTGTATTTATTACATTAAACAAATACTATTTTTTTAAAAAAAGTAAATAATTGTATAATTTTAAATTTTAAATATTAAATATTAAATATTCAGTAATTTTCTTATTTTTGAGTAACTGTAAATTTTGTGTGTATTTTAAATTTTACATAATATATATTTTATACAAAATTTAATGCACTGCTTATTCTATATTTTATTATAGAAATTTTATTCTAATTTATATTTGTAATTTTGTGTTTAATTTTTTTTATTTCTAGTAAGATTAAATGGCTTATTTAATTGCAATTTATGTGATCTGTTTTAAAGCTATAAAACAATCAAATATATGAATAATAAATTCTTTTTCTTATTAAGAGTTGTTTTATTAAAAATATCTTTATAATTAAAACTAGATAATTATCTGTCAAAGGCATTTATTTTTTTTCAATTAATTTATGTATATTTTATAAAAATACAAAGGCGATTAATTATTAATCTTATAACAATCTTTTATAAATTATTTCTATCTTTATCATTAAGTCGAATATTGATTTTAAGTGATAATATAATTTTATTTAGATTATTAATTATATGATGAAATGAGTGTTTACCGATAGCATTTAATTTAAGTTATTTATAGTTTAAACTTATTTAAACTATAAATAACAATATAACTTTTTAAATAAATTTGTAGTTTTAATAAAGAATTCTATGAGTAAATTATCATCTATTAGTTAATTTCTTTTTAAAATTAAATATTTACTACCTCATATAAATCTTATTATTATCTATAGTTTGTTTTTAATTAAATTAGTTTCTAGTTACAAAATATATTACATCAATTATTCATATAATATTTATATGAATAATAAAAAATTAATTATAATACTCCACATAATTGAAATTTATAGGTTATTTATATATATTTTAATTAAAACAATTTTAACTGTATTGTAAATTAAGAAGAAATCTTTTTTTATTATTTCTACTGCTATAGATAAACTTTTATTTTATTCAGATAATTACGTGGATTTTATTTTTATTTAAACTAATATTGTAGTTAATATTTAATTGCTTAATCGACACAAAAGATAGTGAATTTTACACGATAAATACAAAAATATTTAGAATTAATTTTATATATGTATTTAAATGTTTCTGCTATATAATTTTTACTACATATTTATTTAAATTAAATATCATAAAAAAGTACATATGGTATTTATCGTTAAATGAAGAAAAATTAAGTGCTAACTAAAATATTTATATATAGTATTAATTGCTAATATTACTTGTATTAGAAAACAGAAATAAACTTTCTTACTTTGCGATATTTATTAAGCATTTAATTAAGAATTAAATATAAAAATATATTATAATATATAAATGTTATGCAACTCACAAGGATAATGACTAATTTTTTTTAGTTTTTCAAATCTATGTCTATAATTTGTGACATAATAATTTAATAGTGTATATTTTATTAACTATTTTAGTATTTTATATATTTAATCTCTATTTTTTATCTTAGTTTTAAAAAAAATCTTAAAACTAAAATTATCGACTGCAATTTTCTTGCAATCATAGAAACAAAAATTGATCATTACAAATTAGTATTGATTTAATATATTAATAATAATCAATAGATTTACATGTACTATAAATATAAATATTATTTCAAGATAATAATCTAATTAATCTTAGTGTATATATTGATATATAGAAGTCGCTTTCTTAAATTAATAAATATACATAAAGCGTATGTATTTCATTCTTGTTATTATCAGAATGAAATACATACATTTTATAAAATACCTTAAAATTATTAATTGTAGTAATCTAAAAATAGTTATTCACTATTTTAAAATCGTTCTAGTTATTTTGTAATTTTTATGTCTATTACTTTAATAATATTATCTTAAGATAATATTATTAAAGTAATAGACATATATCGATAGACTTATTGTTTTTTTTACAAAGCATTATAATTAAAATTTATTTATAAGATTTTATTACGAGATCACCATGCGTATCATTAATAAGCAATAAAAATACTAAAATATTATAATTAATACAAAATCACTTAAATGATAATTAACGATTAAAATTATACATTAACCAATAAAGACGAGATAAATTGCTCTTCTTCTTTTCGTAAAGTTAAAATTTCACATCCATTATCTGTGACGGCTACAGTATGTTCATATTGCGCTGACCATCCACTATCTTTTGTTTTTACAGTCCATCCATCCTTCATTATTTTTATACTATTATTACTAGTATTTACCATCGGTTCAATAGTAAACGTCATTCCTTTTTGCAGCATTACACCTCCGTCATCAGCATCATAGTGTAATACTTGAGGCTCTTCATGAAATACTTTGCCAATACCATGCCCACAATATTCTCGAACAATATAAAAATTATGTTGTTCAATAAATTCCTGGATTGCTTTACCTATTAATCGTAAACGAATTCCAGGCTTAATCATTTTTAAAGCAATATAAAGACTTTCCTGTGTTACTTTGCATAATCGTTCGTTTTTTATACTTGTTTTATTAACAATAAACATTTTAGAGGTGTCGCCATAGAAACCATTTTTAATAACACTAACATCAATATTAATGATATCACCTTCTTTTAAGAGTTTTTTATCACTAGGAATACCATGACAAATAACATTGTTAACAGAAGTACAAATAGACTTAGGGAAGTCGTGATAATTTAAGCAAGCTGGAATAGCTTCTTGTTGTTTAACAATATAGGAGTGACAGATTCTATCAAGTTCACCTGTTGAAATACCTGGTTTTACATAACTCTCAATAGTTTCCAATACTTCTGCCGCTAAATGTCCAGTGATACGCATTTTATGTATATCTTCTTCCGTTTTAATTGATATAGTCATGTGCTCAGCCTATTTATGTTAATTAAAATAAGTAAATAATACACTTATAAGTCAATTAATTTAATTTAAGATAAATATAAAACATACAGTATTTATGTTATTATAGAATAATAGTTCGACTAACTAATGATTTAATATATCAACTTTATTAAAAAGATAAAAATTATTTAATAGATAATGCTTTATTATTTAAAATAATAACTATTGTCAATAAATTACAAAAAAATATTATTAATAATGAAACAATAAGATATTATAAAAATTAATTTTATTTTTTATATATGAATATTATTTTTTTCTACAAAGTCAATACATGAAATTAATGTTTATATTTCGTTAGATCAATCTAAATAAACTTAAATAATATGACTATAGTTGATATTTTATATTATATCATAATATAATCATAACTTTATACTGTTTAAAAATTATTTAAATATTTGAAATAGATATTAGTTTTAACATAAAATTAATATTGTATAATATACATTATACTGACATTTAATAGAATATTATGCAGGAAGATACAAAGTTAATTATCAGAAATATCAATTCATGTCATACCAATATTCATAAATAACTCTTATTTTATTCAACAAACTAAATGTTTAAATTTAAAAATAAAATTTATATTTTTTACTTGTAATAAATTGCATATAATTAATTTTTAAAAACTAATTAACAAAAGTTAAAACTAATATCTTATAATAAGATATTAGTTAATTTACACAGTTAATAACTGGAAAATTATTTATTATCTCATTAATATGTATAAAATACATAAATGAGATCTAAATATTAAAATTTTAAGAAATTTATTGAAAGTATTAGTGTGTATATATAAATTTAATAAATTAGAAAATAGTTTAAGTTTGATTCAAAATATATATAAGCATACTTAATGTATTATTAAATTATTTATACAGAACACAATATAGAAATTATTGATATTAATTTTTATCCATGTAGTGTGTATTGCATCGTTCGTTTAAATGATTATGCAATTAGAAAAATTAAACTATATTAAATAATATTAATATTAATTTTCATTAATTAACTGATCATAATAATAAAATTAAAATAAAAGAAACTTAATAAAGTCTTAATACCAATCGAAACTTTTTTTAATCATAATAAAACTATTATAATATTGTAATATATAGTAATATTGGTCTAATTGAATTATTATTTATTAGTGTGATAATTGTCTTAATTTAATTATTTTTATCAGATGCATTGAGGTATAAATAACATGTCTAAAATTACATCAGTTTTAGTAAAAGAACTGCGCGAACTGACTGGAGCAGGTATTATTGAATGCAAAAAAGCGTTGATTAAAACTAATGGAAATATTGAATTAGCTATAAATAATATTCGTAAATTAGGTCAATCAAAAGCTGAAAAGAAAGCAAATAAAGCTACATATCAAGGAATGGTAATGGCAATTGTTTCAGATGATAGAAAATTTGGTGCATTGATTGAAGTTAATTGTGAAACAGATTTTGTGGCAAAAGATTCGATATTTAGAGAATTTAGTAATGAAGTATTAAAATTTGTTGTCGAAAATAAAATATCAAATATTAATAAATTAAAGATAAAATTTGAAGAACAACGCACAGCAATCATTTCTAAGATTGGTGAAAATATTAATATTCGACGAGTTAGAATACTAGAAGGTGAAAAAATTGGTTGCTATTTACATGGTATTCGTATTGGAGTTCTTGTTTCTGCTAAAGGTGCTGATGATAATCTTATTAGATATATTGCTATGCATATCGCAGCAAGTAAACCTAAATATATCACTCCAGCAGATGTGTCAGCTGACGTTATTGCTAATGAATATCAAATTCAATTAGATATAGCAATGAAAGCTGGAAAATCTACTGAAATTACTGAAAAAATAGTAACTGGACGAATGAATAAATTTATCAATGAGATATCTTTAACTGGTCAACAATTTATTATAAATCCAAATGAAACGGTTGGTGAACTATTAAAAAATAAAAATGCACAAGTAATTAGTTTTATTCGTTTTGAAGTTGGTGAATATATCGAAAAAATCTAGACTAAATTTCTTAAATATCATGCATAATAAAACAATGTTATGTATTATAATTTATTTTTTTTTATTTAATAATTAATTATTATTAGTTTTATAATTCAACATACTAATTAAGTTATTTTATTTTATATATATTTAATTAAAGAAATTAGGATTGTATTTAGACTAAATTATTTTTTTAAAAAAAAAGAAAAATAATTAATAGATTAGATACTTTATGTAAACTTTAAATTTAAAGTTTAAATCATCTAACAATTTATATTCTAAAAATAAACATCATGTTAACTAATACAAAACCTGCATATCAACGCATTTTACTTAAGCTTAGCGGAGAATCTCTGCAAGGTTCAGAGAGTTTTGGTATTGATGCGAGCTTTTTAGATAGGATTACACAAGAAATTAAAGAGCTAATTCAGTTAGAAATACAAGTTGGTGTAGTTATTGGAGGTGGCAATTTATTTCGTGGAGCTTGGCTATCTGATGCAGGAATGAATCGTGTCGTTGGTGATCATATTGGAATGCTAGCAACAGTAATGAATGGATTAGCTATGCGTGATGCTTTACATCGCGCATATATTGATGCCAGACTAATGTCTTCAATACCATTAAATGGTGTATGCGACAATTACAGTTGGATTGAAGCAATTAATTTACTTAATAACGGTATTGTTGTTATTTTTTCTGCTGGAACAGGTAATCCTTTTTTTACAACAGATTCAGCTGCTTGCTTACGAGGCATAGAAATTAAAGCAGATATTGTTTTAAAAGCCACAAAAGTTGATGGTGTTTATTCTTCAGATCCGTCAAAAAGTTCAAATGCTTTTCTTTATAATAAATTAACTTATTGTGATGTATTAGATCGTGAATTAAAAGTTATGGATTTAGCAGCATTTACATTAGCTCGCGACCACAATTTACCTATTCGAATCTTCAACATAAACAAACCAGGCGTGTTGCGTAGAATTGTTATGGGTCAAAATGAAGGAACGTTAATATCGTGTGATTAATTTCTTGAGAAACGCATATAGTTTTTTAAAAAATATTATTATCGTTAAAATAATAACACTGAAATACATAATAATTTATAGAATTTTTTTTAGTTTTAAAAGTTAAATTAGTAAAGTTTATATATGTTATAATACTGCACACTATTAGCTTAAGAATGAAATTTATTTATTCATTTATATTGATACATAAATTACATAGCAATTCTATATGAAAAAATTTAAGATATTTATGCACCATTAATTATTTATTAAAGTTTAATACAGAGAAATTATGTAGATTTTATCTTATGTTTTTGAAAAATTTATATTATATAATTAACTTCCATTAACTTTAGTTATTTTAATTGTTTTTAATTAAGCTTTTTAGATAAAAATTAATTTTTAATTTTTCAATTTAAAAATTAATTTTTAATTTAAATATGCAAGCTGTATAAAATTATGTAAATTACTAAATTAAAATAATTTAAATAAAAGTGGTAAATTAATATTGTATTGATCTTACATATACACTATAAGTTTTCTTGCATATCATTCTAAAAATAAAAATTATGATATTAAAGTTAGTTTATTATATCTATAAATACTAAAATTATTTATCTTTTTTATAAAAAATTTGTGAATATTTAAATTAATACCATAATTTGTGATTGCTAAATATTTAGTGAGTATAATAAGATATTTACGATACTGGATAGATTATTTATTAAATATATTATAATGTTAATTATTATTACATAATAAAACTATTTTAATTTGCAATAAATAATTATTATTCTATGCAGAATAAGTTAGAATCAATAATGAATATTTATGGAATACTATATATATTGATGCCTGAATTGAATACCTTTTATTTATATTTAATACGTAGTGTTTACTATAAATAATAATAAACAGTAAAATAAATACAATTTAAGTTGTTAAAATAAGAGTTTAGTAGTATATGTAATATTCAGTATTTATATATTTTATCTTTGCAGGAAATACATCTACTTGAATTTATATAACATCAAAAAACTATAATTAAGAAGGCTCTTTTTCTTAATGAATGGAATAATATAAAAAGCAAAATTATTTATATTTTTACTTTAGTAAAGTAACACTAAATATCAAAAGATAATGTTGTATATAATTGAATTATATTATGTTATTTATAATCGAATTGTATATTATATTGATTTTTATCAATATTAAATAACTATAATTGATAAATTAATTTATTTGTTCTTTTAATTAGAAAATATAAAATTTCAATTAGTTGTTATAAGAAATTTACTTAAAGTTTAATAAATTATATAAATTTATTAATATTTTTGATAAAATAATTAAACTTTTTTGCGAAATAAAATAGCACATATATTATTATATTCTATAGACTATATTGTATTTTAAAATAGATCAATTTTATATAAATTTATTATAAAGACATATGATAAGTTTATTGGTATAAAAAATATTTTATAGCAAAAGGTTATTACTTTAGTTGACAATCATTGCTGTTGTTTTGTAATTCATGTACATTCACAATTAATGCATTCTTATGCTAGAATTATAAATTAGTAATAGTCAAATAATAATATATGATATTAATCACAATTAACTAAATAAATATATAATAATTTGATCAAAATGATTTTTAATAATACTAAATATTGCTTATATTTTTTATACTACATTGTGTTAAGTAAATAATAAAATAAGATATTAATAATAAATAAATTAGTGAATATAATTACTATAAACAGTAAAAATTCTGTTAAAAATTTAATTTAAATTTTATAGTAAAGAATTATATTTTTTATTGCATTCAATGTTATTGAAAATTAAGTTAAATATAATTCTTTTTAGTTTAATTAAAGAATATATATTACAATAATACATCAAATAACTTTATAATATAAAAGTTTAATTAGTTTAATTACTTTATCGTCATAAGTTAAAGAAAACTTAACAGAATTTAAATTTATTAAATTAATATAAAATATATACCATGCTGTATATATTTTATTAAAATTTTAAAAGTAATTTTATTTTATCTTAGATTTAAAACAATTAAATAATATAAGAATTATAGCGAATAAATAAGTATATGTAGCTAAAAAATATAAAATCAAAAAAAAGTTTTTTATAGTAACTAAATTTAATTTTATTAAATTACACTAATTTTTATATAAATAAATAATTTAATAATAAGATTAACTATATTAATAATATAACGTACTTCTATTATTAATAATAGAAAGATTAATTACTAACATATAATTATCTCAACTAAAATATGATTAAGTAAATACTTGTTCATAGTTATAAATAGTACCAGCTTGCTAAAAAGTTTACATTCTAGTGCAAAGAATATGCATCATGTAACTTATTTATAATAATATTTTATTTTCTTGTTTAATTGATGCAAATAATTATAAACAATAATTTTAATCTATATATATTATTTTAATTAAACATTTCGATATTTTATTAAAAATTAAATAATTACATGTTTATCATTTTTTTAATAAACTAAACAAAAGAATTTTTATATCACGTTAAACAATTATAGCATAAAAATTTTTTTTAAAATATTCATGTGTCTAACAATATACTTGTATTTATGTATGTTTATATGAAATAAATAATTCGGCTTATCAATAAAAATTTGATAAATTTGCATAAATATTAAGCTTTATTTTAATCAGTATTTATTTAGATAAAATAATATAAATATCTGTGTTATTTACTTTTCATTGTATTATCCTGATAAATACGCTTTTATAATTCAAATATAATAGTAATGGACATATATTGTTTTTTTGTATTTACTTGCTTTATTTCTTATTTGTACATGTATGTTAATGACGCTTTCAATAAATTGTAATTTTATTTATATATATTAATTAATTCATTTTATAATTACTAGTAATTAAGATATTTTTTTACGTATCGATTACTTCTAATGACTAATATTTATTTTAATAAGAAAAATAATTTTTTATTTTTTTAAAAATTGTAGCTCTTTATATTTAGGAAAGATAACTAAGTCGACTATAACTAATTTGCAATTTTATTTTTTTTGAATTGTTTATTGGATTCTTAACAAAATTTATAAATAAAAAAAATCCTATTCTTCTAGAAAAGAAGGTTATTTTATTTTATTAGTATGTTATTTTATAATAAATGTAATATTATTTTAATCCATCAAATATAATATTTGCATAAATATTAAGTCAACAATGTTTACTTAAAAAGACTAACAAAATTTTATATACAAATCAAATATTATGTATTTAAAGTTTTAATAAATATTAATAATTTTCTGTGTAATCTATTGACATTTTTTTTAAATTTCTTATTTTAATGTATTCATATAATATCAAACAACTTCTCCGTGCCATTTACTATTGTATGAAATTGTATGAAAATTTTAGAATTACATAGTAAACATTTTTCTTATTATATTAATTTATAAGTATCAATTTAAATTTTGACTACTAATAAAATTCTATTGATTATCTAACTATGACTTACATGACATATAATAATGGTTAAACTTGAAACAATGATATTTTATTATTGTTTACATATATATAAATTTACTGGATATTATAACATTTTTTCTTTTCCTTGCCTGTTTGTTTCGTTTAATAACTTATAAAGTAAAGATATTCAAATAATTCATTATTACTCATTGACTTATTATTTAGTATAGTAACTTTTTTACTAAAACTAACTTATGTAATCCGCAATATAAAAACAAAAAAGATAGTTATAAACTATATTTTATCATAAGCTTTTACAAATTTATAGATATATGCAAGTCACTAGTTAATGATGATATATGTATGAGTTCTCTTAAATCATTAATAATTTACATTGCGCCTGTCCATTATACTTGGTATATCTTTATTTAAATTATTTATAGTTTTAATTTATTTAATTAGATTCATTACAGAGAATTTAATTTTTTAAATTAATTTAAAAAATTAATAATGAATTATATTAGTAAATTACAAGTTATACTTTATATCTCTTTTTAGAGAGTAATATTTTTTTAGAAAACATCTTATAATTTCAAGTTTTTTTGTTCACATTTTTAGATTTTTATATCGTTTTATAGTAATTATCTTTTAGTGTTTATATTAATTATACACTAAAAGCTAATATAATTGTTATTTTATTTCATATTATTAAAACATATTAAATTTACTATCTAATCAATTCTGTAAAACAATATTAATTAAAAAAGGAATCTATCTTTTTACTTTTTTTTACAAGTGCAATTAAAATTCTACTTAAATATAATAATTACTTAATTTATCTTACTTATATTTTTATAATAATTATTTTTTTATTTTATATTAATACTTTTAGTGACATTTAATTCTATTTTTTGCATAAAAAATAGAAAAATAATATTTTATATTAATACTATTTTAAAGGAGTTTTGTTGTAATATGCATATTAAACTTATTCAAATATTACTTATTAATAATTAAACCTAGATAAATATTTTAAAATTTGTAAATGGTAAGACACATAATGATTTAGTTTTTTAAAATATTTCATAACTATAAATAACGTAATATAATTAATCAGAATTAAAAAAACATAACTTCAGTAAAATTTGCTTACTTTTTTTTTAAAAAAAATAAAATTTTTAATAAAACGTTGTTTGATTTTTTTTAATTTATATATTTGATATAAGATTTCAGTTTATTCAGAAACCATGATTTTTACTAGAAATTATGAATAAAAATTTAAATAAATTAAAACGCATAATTTATTTATTGGATAATGTTTAACATATAAAATATAAGATATAGTTTATTAAAAATCTATCATTTATTTAATTAGATTGATAAACGTAAAATTACGATTACTTAATTATATGATATAATTATAATATTAGAATAAAAAATCTCAGCGTATCTTATTATATAACATTTTATATAACATTTATTTTAAAGTGCCACTACGTTTATTTTTAAGTGCAACTACGATTTAATGTAAAAAATTAAATTTATTAATATTTTATTTTTCTAAATTACTAACCTTATAGTTGTTTAGTGTTAATTGTCACGATTATCAACAATAACAATTTTATATGATTATTATTAAATTCCATTATATAATTTTAAATTAACCAACTTCAACTTGTTAATATTAAATGAATCAGTTTATATACAACATAAAAATTAAGTTTAAATAAATAAACCAGGATAACCTTTAGTTTTTTTTTAAATTATAATCAAATACACTAAACATAAATTAATTATATTGAATACCGCAAACATCTATTAATGAATAATCTTAAATATTTTAATATTGCTATGTTATTTTGGTTAACTTTTATAAATTTGTAACAAGTTAATAAAATCAACAAATCTATAATTATTAATCTTTTGTAAATAAAATTTTTTAAATATAGTTTGTGTGATCAAATTTCTAAGAATATTTCTGTTATTATTTATGTTAATAAATTTTAAATAAAAATATAGAAATCTAATAATTAAATAAATGTAAATAGTGGTATAGGTAATAAAAAATTATTAATTTTTAGTTTAAAATAAGATTAAATCTTTAATTATATATACTATTTATGCGAAATTATATTCGACAAGAAACAATTATTTATAGTATTAATAGCTTATTTCTAAATAATGAAGTTAAAAATTCAGCATGAATAATATTAAATTAATCATAATGATATCATCAAAAATAAGAATCTATTTGAAATTAAATTATAAAATTGTATAAAATATTTAGTTAGTTAAATTAATAATATTAAATATAACTTAATATAATAATAAATTATTCTTAGTATATTTTTGCAATGATTTAGAAATAAAATAGAAGTTATTGTTGAGAATTAAACTAAATTTTACTTACAAATAAAGTATTAACAATTTTAATATAGGATAAATTAATTTACTATTATATAGTATCAAATAATATTGATATAGTTATTAAAAATATGAAAAAATATCGCATATATAATTTATTATTAACAGATGATTGTTATACTGAATTTTATTTTGTCTATAGTACTTAATTATCTATTAAGAAAATTTCTATAAATAAGTTTTAAAAAAAACGTAGTTTTACATCATATAGAACTCTTTTCGTAAATTATATAATTATATTTTACGATCTAACATGTTTGGTTTGGTTATTATTTTTATTTTACTTATTAGCTAATTATGAATTGCATGCACTTTTTTAATTAAATTAACAACAAATTTTTTAATTATTCATATTTTATAGATATAATTAATTTAGCGATTACTATTAATAATATAATATTATATCTCTCATTTTTTACAACAGTTCAATTATGATCACATAGATTTTGATCACATAGATAGACAAGTAATATTAATACTATTACTATTTTATATATCTTCACTGTAGAATACTTATATTAAATAGAATTTTGATATTAAAATATAAATTACCATATGTAAGTTTATCTATCATTTGTATCATGTTATTACTTTACATTTAAGATATTATTAGTTATTTTTTGTTATTTAGCTGATGAATAAAATTAAAACCTAAATTTTTATAATAGAAAATTATAAAATTTGTTTGTTAGTATCTTAAATAATACGAATTATTAGCTAATCATTTTATTTATTTCTAGTTTATTGCTATACAAGTGTTTACTACTTTATTCTATTATTGTTATAATTACTAATTAATTTTAGTGATTTAATATAAAACATCTTTAAAATTAATTTAAAATTAAAGATAGTGCTTGTTCAATTCTATCGTGTAGTTATGTATTAAATATAGTTAATGGTTAAATATGGAATATATATTTTTATAGAATTGATATTATTATTTTGTTAATTTTTAAGGTAAATAATGGGATTTTTTTGGAATTTATCTGCATTTATTGTTGCATTAGGTATTCTAATCATTGTACATGAATTTGGTCATTTTTGGGCAGCTAGGCGATATGATATTTATGTTGAGAGGTTCTCTATTGGTTTTGGGAAAGCCTTATGGCGCAAAGTTGATAGTCATGGTACAGAATTTATTATTGCCATAATCCCATTGGGCGGCTATGTAAAAATGTTAGATGAAAGGATTGCACCTGTAGCACAAGAAAATAGAAAGTTTGCTTTTAATAATAAAACAATAACTCAGAGAGCTGCTGTGGTCTGTGCCGGGCCAATAGCAAATTTTTTATTAGCAATATTTACTTGTTGGTTATTTTTTGTCATTGGTATACCTTCTGTTCGACCGGTTATTGAAGACATTCAGCCAAACTCAATTGCTGAGAAATCAAATATTTCTGCAGGAATGGAATTAAAGTCAATAGATGGTATAGAAACTCCAGATTGGAATTCTGTTCGTCTATTATTAATTAGTAAAATTGGTAACAAAGAATTGAGTGTAAAGATTTTACCTATTGGACATTCTACGGCAATAGAAAAAATAATTAATTTAAGAGAGTGGCGATTTAATCCAGAAATACAAGATCCGGTTTTGTCTTTAGGGATTATGCCTGTCAGCGACAGACAAGATTCTGTTGTACGAAACATACAACCTGGCACAGCAGCTGATTCATCAGGTTTACAAATAGGAGATAAAATTATAAAAGTAGGAGATAAAGCAATAGATGTTTGGCACCCATTTACATATTTTATTCAAAAAAATCCTAATATACCATTGTCATTAACTATAGAAAGACAAAATAAAAAGCAGAAAATAACGTTAATACCGGAAGTAAAAAAAATAACTAAAAATCATGAAATAGGATTTGCTGGAATTGAATTATCAGTAATACCAGTTGCAGATAAATACAAAATTACTCAAAAATATAGTCCGTTTCATGCGTTATATCAATCAATGGATAAAACTTGGCAGTTAATGAAGTTAACAGTAAGCATGATAAGCAAATTAGTTACTGGCGATATTAAACTTAATAATCTTAGTGGTCCTGTTTCTATTGCAAAATGGGCGGGTATTTCTGCTGAATCTGGATTTGTTTATTATCTAATGTTTATAGCATTAATTAGCGTCAATTTAGGAATTACAAATTTATTTCCTTTGCCTGTATTAGATGGTGGGCACTTGCTTTTCTTGATAATCGAAAAAATTAAAGGAGAACCAGTGTCTGATCGTGTACAAGATTTTAGCTATCGTATTGGCGCTATTGCACTAATATTGTTAATGGGACTTGCGCTTTTCAATGATTTTTCTCGTCTTTAATATAGAAACTTATTAGGAATACTTATAACAACAATGCCAATTAAAAATTTACTACTGATATCTCTACTATTTTGTAGCTTTACTACATACTGTTCAGGAGAGTTTGTAGTACAAAATATTTATTTTAAAGGTCTTCGCAGAATCTCTGTTACTGCGGCACTATTGAACATGCCTATTCGAATTGGGGACATAATTAATAGTGATAACATAAGAAGCTCTATTAAAGCTTTGTTTTCAACTGGCAATTTCGAAGATATCAGAATTTTGCGTGATAGAAATAATCTGATTGTCCAAGTAAAAGAGCGACCAACAATTGCAAGTATTACATTTTTTGGTAATAAGTTAGTCAGAGATGATTTATTAAAAAAAAATCTTGAGGCATTAAATATTAGAGTTAACGAAACCATTTCTCATACAAAACTAATTAATATTGAAAGGGATCTTAAAGATTTTTATTATAACATTGGCAAGTATAATGCAACTATTAAAACCGTGATAACTCCTATTCAGAATAATCAAGTTGAATTAAAGTTAATTTTTAATGAAGGAGTTTCAGCTAAAATTCAACAGATTAATATCCTTGGTAATAAAGAATTTACTACTAATAAGTTGGTAAATTATTTTAAATTGCGCGATAGTGTTCCATGGTGGAATTTTTTTTCTAATCAAAAATACCAAAAACAAAAACTAGATAGTGATTTAGAAATTCTACGCAGTTTTTATCTTGATCATGGTTATGCTAAATTTAATATAAATTCAACAAATATAAGCTTAACGCCTGATAAAAAAAATATTTACCTGAGTATAAATGTTACAGAAGGCAATAAATATACAATATCAGATGTTGAGATAAATGGAGAAGCTGCTGGTCATTATGATGAAATTAGACAATTAATTACTATTAAACCATTTTCTATTTATAATGGAACCGATGTAACTAACATGGAAAATAAAATTAAAAATCTCTTTGGCAGTTACGGTTATGCATATTCACAGGTTGTTACTCAACCTGAAATTAATGATGAAGATAAAACAATTAAACTCCACGTAAATGTTGATGCAGGCAGGCGTTTTTATGTTCGTAACATACGTTTTGTCGGAAATAGTATTACTAAAGATTCTGTTTTGCGTCGCGAAATGCGACAAATGGAAGGTGCTTGGTTATGTAACAATTTGATTAATTTAGGAAAAGAACGATTAGATCGTACTAACTTTTTTGAAAGAGTAGATGTTGAAATGCAGCGCGTACCAGACACACATGATAAAATTGATATTATCTATAAAGTTAAAGAACGCAATACAGGTTCAATGAATTTTGGTGTTGGTTTTGGAACTGAAAGTGGTATTAGTTTCCAAGTAGCAGTCCAACAAGAAAACTGGCTTGGTACAGGTAATGCAGTTAGTATTAGTGCAAGCAAAAATGATTATTCAACTTATACTGAATTATCATTAACTGATCCTTATTTTACTGTTAACGCCATTAGCTTGGGTGGGCAATTATTTTACAATGATTTTAGTGCTATGGATGCTGATCTTTCACGCTATAATAATAAAACTTATGGCGTTGGTGGTACATTGAGTTTTCCTTATAATGAAAATAATATATTTCAAATTAGCACAGGTTTTGTTCACAACTCTTTATCTGATATGAAACCTCAAATTGGGATGTGGAGATATTTGCAGCGAATGGGAGAAAACCTTAATTTTAATGATAAAGCGCATTATAGTAGTAATGATTTTACTCTTACTTTTGGTTGGATTTATAATAATTTGAATGAAGCTTTATTTCCAACAAAAGGAAATAAGACTTCAATAAATACAAAGATAACCATTCCAGGATCTAATAACCAATACTATAGAATGCGATTCAATACATCACAATATTATCCAATTGACAGCAAAAATAAATGGGTATTTTTAGGTAAGTCACAGCTGAATTATGGTAATGGTAGTAAAGAATTACCGTTTTATGAAAATTTTTATGCTGGTGGTGTTACCACAATACGAGGCTTCAGGTCAAACAATATTGGTCCTAAAGCAATTTATCTTGAAGAAAAAAATAGTATAATAAGTCCAAAATCTGGTAGTCCATCAACTGATGCTATTGGTGGAAATGCAATGGCAGCAGCCTCATTGGAACTAATTATACCAACACCGTTTGTTGATGAAAAATATGTTAATTCTGTAAGAACCTCTTTATTTATTGACGCCGGAACTGTTTGGGATTCAAACTGGAATAAAGTTCCAGAAAGTTGGAAAACAGGAATGCCTGATTACGGTCAAGCATTTAATATACGAATTTCTACAGGAATTTCATTGCAATGGGTGTCACCACTCGGCCCACTAGTCTTTTCTTACGGTAAGTTAATAAAAAATTATGAAGGAGATAAATCTGAAGAATTTCAGTTTAATATAGGCCGAACGTGGTAAAATATTAATTAATTAACAATATTTCTATTATGTGCATAATCATAATAGATAAATAATTTAATATAAAATATATTATGCATATAAAGTTTATATTCTTATATATATTTAATATAATTAACATTTAAATATTTACTGAATATAAGACCTATATGCTTTTTTTTAGAAAAAAGTTACAAATAAAGTTATATATATAATAAGTTGAAACAATTAAAAGTATTTTCAATAAATATATAAATATAAAGAACATACTGTACATATAAAAAAATTATAATAAACAATATAATAATAAAAAACAATAAGAAATTTAAGTAGATAATTAACTTTATCAAAAAAACGACGACGCCATCATATATAGCAAATTTTATTTAATAACAAAATCTTTACTTAAAAGAATGTGATAATATTAATTTTTGAGTAAAATGTTGTTTATGTATAAAAAACAAATTAAATTTTAAAATATCTAAGATCTGATTATAAACTATTTTTGAATAAAAATAGTTTATAATCAATTAATTAATTTATTGAGGTAAAATAATTATTATTGAATTAGTAAAATTATAATTTAATGTTTTTATTCTATCTATAATCGAATAATTAAAATTTTAAATACTACACCTATAAAACTATATACAATTATCACTCTCTTTTTATTATTAAAAGAGATACATGTATCAATAATAATATTCGTATCGCTGATACTGTTAATTATAAATCAAAAAAATTATTAGATAACAATCTCGTCATATATATAGGTTATTTTACTGCCAATATAGATAAACAGCAAACAATCCAATATAAAAAATTATTAGTTAAAGTAGTTTTATCTATACAAATAAAAGAGTAATAGTAAAAATATCTCTATTAGAGATAGAGATGTAATATAATTATATCAAAATTTAAATTTTGATATAATTAATAGAAATTGCTAGATGCTACAATTTATAATTCATAATTCATAATTCATAATTCATAATTCATAATTCATATTAGATTACTTACAATATTATATATCATAGTTTATATTACTATTGCTTATGTAGTTATTATGGCAGCTAGTTATAAACTAGAGTAACATTGTATGATTAATGCATGTGTTTAAATTTTAATAAAATTGTTGCAATAGAAACAAATATAATAATTAGGTATAAAATGATCAGTAATGTATTTTCTAATATTTTATTATAATTTAATATAGTTTTGTAAAACTATCGATTTTAATTATATATGTTAATAAAATGAAATGACTAAACATATAAATATATTATAACGCAAATTATTTAGTAAAATAACTAAATATAACCATATAAAATTATTAATTTTGACCTGCAAAATAACGTTGTTTGAGGTTAAAATCTGGTTATATTATTAAATTTTAAAATTTATATAAAAGAGTTTTTTTTGACAAAAATAAACATGCTTTCAATATAAAAAATATTTTATTACTGCCAATTGTTATCATTTTTATTAGTTGATTGTGCATTTAGTTTTTTAAAAAAAAGTATTTTTTAGCGCAGTAAAAAATTACTTTTAACTAACTATTATATTAAGTGTCATTTTATTAGTAAATAAATATTTCTGGTGCATTAATTTTTGAGTTATTGTCTTAATCTGCTGGTATTTTACTCCCCAAATGTATTGTAAAATTATAGTCTACTTAACTTTGTTATTTTACTATCAATGATAAAGAATAATTTAAACATTCTGTACATCCTGGTGAGCAAATGTTTTTTGAGATAAGATTCGTTAAAACTAAACGTGAGATTACACATGTTTAAAGTGTCTTGCAAGAGTTGGCAAAAAAATTATTTGTGAATCAACAATAATGTACGCTCGCAGCCAAAATATAAAATGAGGGCTGATATGATTAATAAAACAGCGATTATTCATCCCTCTTCTATTGTTGAAGAGGGCGCGATTATCGGTGCGAATGTCCGTATAGGTCCGTTTTGCTATATTGGTTACAAGGTTGAAATTTGTGCAGATACAACAATAAAATCTCATGTTCTTATTAATGGAAACACTAAAATAGGTTATAATAACCAAATATTTCAGTTTGTCACTATAGGTGAAATTAATCAAGATTTAAAATACCAAGGAGAATTAACTCGAGTTGAAATTGGTGACAGAAATTGTATTAGAGAGAGCTGCACAATTCACCGAGGCACCATACAGGGTGGAGGATTAACAAAAATATGTAATGATAATTTATTGATGGTTAATACACATATCGCACATGATTGTTTTTTAGGTAATTATTGTATTATTGCTAATAACGGAACTCTTGGTGGACATGTTAAGCTTGGTGATTATGCCATTATTGGAGGCATGAGTGCTGTGCACCAATTTTGTCAAATTGGTGCACATGTGATGGTTGGCGGTTGCTCAGGTGTCGCTCAAGATGTACCTCCTTATGTAATTGCTCAAGGTAATCATGCAACACCTTATGGTGTAAATATTGAAGGCTTAAAACGTAGAGGCTTCAATAAAGAATCACTATATGCCATCAAAAATGCATATAAAATCCTTTATCGTTGTGGCAAAACACTAGACGAAGCTAGGCGAGAATTAGTAACTCTTGGAAAGAAGAATCGACAAGTAAAAATACTTAGTGACTTTTTAGAAAACTCAGCTCAATCTAATCGTGGAATTATTCGTTAATAAGAAGAACAAATAATACAAATCTTTAATAACAGTTATAAAATTATAATTTATAATATCTATATTTAACCAATATACTATTATCAAAGATACATATCAGACAACATATTTAATATATGTTTTAATTATTTATTATAATAGTAATGATTTAGTTGATGATTTATCTGTATTAAATGTTTATTTTTTTAAATAAAAAAACATAAAATATTGTATGAATCTAAGTATTTTGTGTTATTTATATTCTTAAAGTTTTATGTAAACTATAGTAATTATTAAAAACTATTTTTGATCAAAAATGATATTTTATTAAATTATAACTCAATTAATTTATTTGTATAAATTACATGTTATCAATATAACTCTCTTTGTAAGAAATTAAATTTAAGAGACAGAAGATATTTATTAAATATATACATTTTATTTATAAATAGTAGATAAAATTGCCTTTTAAATATACAGATAAGGAATAATCTTATTATTTAATTTTTATTATTAGTTAATAATAGTTATAAAATTATTTATTATTTAATTAGTCATATAATTAAATACGTCATGCTATTTATATCTTAATAAATAGATTGTCAGATAATAAAACTAATACATTGATATTTTATTATCTTATATAATAAAATTGCGCTTAAGATAAAATATTAATCAACTATTTATCATGTTGACTAAATTTTGATAAAAATCTTTATTATTCAAATATTTTACATACTGTTGATAACAAAGAATATTGATAGTAATTTATTTATAGTTTTTACACTTAATTATGGAATTTTAAAAAGTCAAGCAATTAATAATGGATTATAGTTGATATATTTTATTAGAATATAAGTTCTAGGATATTATATGTTTAACTATGTTTAACTAATTTCGAGTAAAACAAGTAACTTATTTATTTGGTTGCCAATGATTAAGTTATTTTTTCTATTATTTAATATTTGCTTATACCTATATTAATATATAAAAATTGAATATATAAAATAGATCTTTTTTTTGTAATTGCATAAAAAAGTCGATAATTTATTGATTTAAGATGTCTATCTTTTATTTTAAATAAGTAAAAATAAATAATTTTATTTATTAAAAATAAAATTATTTATTAGTGGTGTTCTGTAGTGTTGTATGGTTGGTTATGAGAGAGATTTTGATTATAACACAATTAACATAATAAATTATGTTAATTTCTTAAAATCATAAAACATAATAAGATTTACAAAAATTAATATATTATAAAATACTTTTTAATACCAAGAGCGGTTTCTGACTTACAAGTAGTTTGATATTATTTATTTAACATCAAAAATAATATATTTATTACATAATATATAATCTTGTTATTAAAAGTGATATTCTGATAAATAAAATTAGTACTACATAAATAGCATTGAAAACAACAAGATATAAAATACGTTACTTAAATATTTTTTTATATAAAGTATAGTTTTATTCAATACAAATGTTAATCAATTGTATTTTTTTTATAAAAAATTAATACTCTACTGTGAGTATAGCAGTTTTATGATAAAAGTTTTTAAATATTCACATAATACTAGTTTCAAAAGAGCATAACTAAGAAAATGGCAGAACCACGTTTCATACATCTGAATATACATAGTGACTATTCTATTATTGATGGATTGGAAAAAATCAATCTACTTGTTAATAGAGTTGTAGAATTAGGTATGCCAGCACTGGCAATAACTGATTTTACTAATCTTTATGGTTTAATAAAATTTTATTGTGCAGCTAATGCCGCTGGTATAAAGCCTATTATTGGTGCAGATTTTTATTTAGAAAATGAATTACTAGGTAATGAAATTTCTCATTTAACAATTATAGCCAGAAATAATAAAGGTTACCATAATTTGATATTACTTATTTCAGCAGCATATCAAAAGGGTTATGGATCTATAGGTCCAACAATCAAGCGAGAATGGCTTATAACCCACAAAGAAGGACTATTATTATTATCTGGTGGATGCATGGGAGATATAGGTAAATTTCTATTACGCGGCAATTATCAACTTGCAGAGCAATCTTTAAATTTTTATCAAACTCATTTTCCTAATAACTATTATTTAGAGTTTATTAGGACAGGTCATCGTCGGTCTGATGAAGAAAATTATTTAGATGCAGCTGTACAATTAGCACACAAAAAAAATCTGCCAGTTGTAGCAACAAATAGTGTACGATTTATTAATAGTGATGATTTTTCCGTTCATGAAATACGAGTGGCAATTCACGATGGTTTCACACTTAACGATCCAAAAAGACCTAAGAATTATAGCCCTAAACAATATTTACGTAGTGAGCAGGAAATGGTTGAATTATTTGCTGATATTCCTGAAGCACTTAAGAATAGTGTAGAAATTGCTAAACGCTGTAATGTAACTATGCATTTTGGTAATTATTTTCTACCGCAATTTCCAACAGGAAAAATGGCGCCGCAAGATTTTCTTATTAAATATGCTAAATCTGGTCTAGAATACCGTTTACAATTTCTTTATCCAAATAAAGAAACTAGAATTAAACGACAAACAGAATATTATGAACGATTATATGCTGAGTTAAAAGTGATTAATCAGATGGGATTTGCTGGTTATTTTTTAATCGTTATGGAATTTATTCAATGGGCAAAAGATAATTCTATTCCAGTTGGACCTGGTAGGGGTTCAGGTGCTGGATCACTTGTAGCCTATGCATTAAAAATTACTGACTTGGATCCACTTGAATTTGATTTGCTATTTGAACGTTTTCTTAATCCTGAACGCATATCCATGCCTGACTTTGATATTGATTTTTGCATGGAAAAACGAGATCAAGTTATTGATCATGTAGCACAAATGTATGGTCGTGAAGCTGTCTCACAAATTATTACTTTTGGCACTATGGCTGCAAAAGCTGTTATACGAGATGTTGGTAGGGTATTGGGTCATCCTTACGGATTTATTGATCGCATATCAAAATTAGTTCCACCGGATCCTGGTATGACTCTTAATAAAGCATTTATTATAGAACCACAGCTAAAAGAAATTTATGATTCTGATGAAGAAATAAAAGAGTTAATAGATATAGCACAAAAACTTGAAGGTGTTACGCGAAATGTAGGTAAGCACGCTGGTGGAGTAGTGATTGCTCCATCTAAAATAACAGATTTTGTACCGCTATATTATGATCCTGAAGGTCAAAATCCACTTACACAGTTTGATAAAAATGATGTTGAATCTGCTGGTTTGGTTAAATTTGATTTTCTTGGTCTTAGGACTCTCACAATTATTAGGTGGGCGTTAGATATGATTAATCATAATCGAAAAAAACAAAATTTAGCGCCTATAGATATCTCTACTATTCGACACAATGATCAGAAATGTTTTGAACTTCTGCAACGTACAGAAACTACAGCAGTATTCCAACTAGAGTCTAGGGGTATGAAAGACTTAATTAAACGATTACGTCCTGACTGTCTTGAAGATATTATTGCTTTAGTTGCACTTTTTCGCCCAGGGCCATTGCAATCAGGAATGGTAGATAATTTTATTAATCGTAAACATGGAAGAGAAGTTATCTCATATCCTGATATTGAATGGCATCATGAATCATTACAACCAATTTTAGAACATACGTATGGTATAGTTCTTTATCAAGAACAGGTTATGCAGATTGCTCAGGTTCTTGCTGGATATACATTAGGTGGAGCAGATATGCTAAGGAGAGCGATGTGTAAAAAAATGCCTGAAGAAATGGCTGAGCAACGTTCAATTTTTAAAGCTGGAGCGATTAAGAATGGAATTGACGCTGAGTTAAGTATGAAAATTTTTGACATGGTAGAAAAATTTGCAGGTTATGGATTTAATAAATCACATTCTGCTGCTTATGCGTTGGTTTCTTATCAAACTCTTTGGCTAAAAACACACTATCCAGCAGAGTTTATGGCAGCAACTATGACAGCTGATATGGACAATACAGAGAAAATAGTTGCTTTAGTTGATGAATGTTTGCATATGGGTTTAAGAGTACTACCACCAGATATAAACAGTGGATTATATCATTTTCATGTAAACGATAAAAGTGAAATTGTTTATGGAATTGGAGCAATTAAAGGTGTTGGAGAGGGTCCGATAGAAGCAATCCTTAAATCTCGGCAAAATGGTGGTTATTTTAAAGATATTTTTGATATTTGCGCACGAGTCAACACTAAAAAACTTAATTATCGAGTAATGAAAAAATTAATTATATCCGGTGCTTTTGATCATTTAGGCCCACATCGAGCTGCAATGATGTCTTCATTAGAAAATGCATTAAAAGCAGCAGATCAGAACTCTAAAGCTGAAGCTATTGGTCAAACTGATATGTTTGGAGTATTAATTGAAGATCCTGAGAAAGTTAAAAAATCTTATGCTAATATAGATAAATGGCCAGAACATCTTATACTAGAAGGTGAACGAGAAACGTTAGGTCTTTATTTAACTGGACATCCAATTACAGCTTATTTATCTGAGATTAAACATTATACTAACGGATTGAGATTAAAGGATGTAAGTATAAGTCACAATAGAGAAATGTCAACAATATTTGGTTTGGTAATGACAGTAAAAATAATAACTACAAAACGTGGAAATAGAATGGGAATATGCACTTTAGATGATCGATCTGGACGTTTAGATATAATATTATTTTCCGATACATTGGCAAAGTACTACAATTTATTAGAAAAAGATAAAATATTAATTGCTACAGGGCATATAACATATGACGATTTTAATCGAACAAACAAAATGTATGTTCGTAAATTAATGGATCTTAATGAGGCACGAAAAAAATATGTTCGAGGCATTGCGATTTCATTGATAGACAAGCAAATTAATGAAGAATTATTAAATCGCATTCGTGATATATTGAACAAGCACCTATCTGGATCGATACAAGTTTATTTTTATTATCACAAGAAGAATGCTAGTGTTAAATTAAAATTAGGCCTCACTTGGCGAGTTACTCCTACAGATAATCTTCTTAGTGAATTGCGAACTTTGCTAGGTAATCAGCAAGTAGAATTAGAATTTGACTAAATAGGAATATTATGAGTCTTAATTTTTTAGATTTTGAACATCCAATTGCAGAGCTTGAAGAGAAAATTGGTTCTCTAACTGAAGTAAATCGTCAGGATACGAATATAGAGATTAATTTAGATAATGAGATAGCTAAACTTCGCAAAAAAAGTTTAGAGTTAACGCGCAAAATTTTTTCTAATTTAAATGATTGGCAAATAGCGCAAATTGCTCGTCACCCAATGCGACCTTATATCTTAGATTATGCTAAATATATATTTACTAATTTTCATGAATTAGCAGGTGATAGGATTTGCGCTGATGATAAAGCTATTATTGGAGGATTAGCTAGATTAAACGGGCGCCCGGTAATGATTATTGGTCACCAAAAGGGACGCGAAATAAAAGAAAAAATTCGACGAAATTTTGGTATGCCATCTCCAGAAGGATATCGTAAAGCTTTACGACTAATGAAGATATCTGAGCGTTTTAAGTTACCAATTATTACTTTTATCGATACGCCTGGAGCATATCCTGGTGTTGGAGCTGAGGAGCGTGGACAATCCGAAGCTATTGCACATAATTTACGTGAAATGTCAAGGATTTCTGTTCCAATTATCTGTACAATAATTGGTGAAGGAGGATCAGGAGGTGCATTGGCTATTGGTGTTGGTGATAAAGTAAATATGTTACAGTATAGTACATATTCTGTCATTTCACCAGAAGGGTGCGCCTCTATTCTTTGGAAAAGTGCGGATAAGGCACCATTAGCTGCTGAAGCAATGGGAATAACAGCTTGTCGTTTAAAATCACTTAATTTAATTGATAATATTGTTCAGGAGCCGTTAGGAGGGGCTCATCGCAATTATGAACAGATTGCTGATAATCTTAAACAACGTATTTTAAATGATTTAAGTGATATAGATTTATTTAGTACTGAAGAGTTAACAAATCGACGGTATAAACGATTAATGGAATTTGGTTACTACTAATTTAATGATAACTAATAAATAAAATATTCCATATATAAGCATTATCATAAATTATAGTTAAATTTCATTATATATTTTTATTTTTAACTATATTTATTTGAATGCTTAGTTTCACTAATATTAGTGAAAAAATAATTTAAAAATAAATTAAATAATATTTCTAATGAGATCAGATAATAATACTTATGCATGTTGATGAATCATCATTATTGAATCAAATAATAAAAACTATCGGGTCTTCGCGGAGAATATTGGTTGGATTCAGTGGTGGTCTAGACTCAACAGTTTTATTGCACACACTGGTAATATTACGTCAAACAACTATACAAAACCTTAATATCCGCGCTGTCTATATTAATCATGGACTTAATGACAAATCTGATGATTGGGCTGTTCATTGTCAAAAAGTTTGTTTAAATTTACAGGTAGAATTTTATTTACATAATATTTATATTAGCAGAACTAAAAATGGAATAGAAGCAACTGCAAGAGAAGCTAGATATCGAGCTTTTCGTGAAATGTTATTACCAAAAGAAATTATTGTTATTGCTCAACATTTAAATGATCAAGCAGAAACATTTTTATTAAGATTAAAACGCGGTAGTGGTCCTTTAGGTTTATCTGCAATGGCAATTTCTATTCAATTTTATGACACATATTTAGTTAGACCACTATTATCATTTAGCCGTCAACAATTGTTCTTTTATGCTAAAAGAAAATCTCTTTCTTGGATAGAGGACGATAGCAACAAAGATCATCGTTATGATCGTAACTTTTTACGTTTAATTATAATGCCACATTTTAATAAACGATGGCCACATTTTTTGCAATCAGTATCAAGAAGCGCTACTTTATGTGCAGAACAAGAAGACTTGTTAGATGAATTATTACATGATTATTTATATCAATTAGTAACTACGAAAGGATCTTTAAAAATTCATACTTTAGAAAGTTATTCTGAAATGAAACGTAACGCAATATTACGTCGTTGGTTAAGTATACATAATATTCTAATGCCTTCTCGTGCTCAATTAAAACAGATTTGGGACAACGTTATTTGTGCAAAACAAGATGCAAATCCACAATTTGTTTTAAGTAACAAGAATGTTATAAGGCGTTTTAAACAACAACTTTGGATAGTTCCACAATTTAATAATCTAACTGAAATTTGTTTAACGTGGCATATACCTGAAGTAATTAAATTACCAGATAATTTAGGTTCTTTAATGATTTCAGATATTTCAGATAATATAAAAGGTTTTCGTGCTCCATTACAAAATGAAAACGTTACTGTTAGATTTGGATTAAAAGGAAATATTAAAATTATTGGTCGACAACATTCTAGAAGAAGTAAAAAACTTTGGCAGGAGTTAGGTGTTCCACCATGGCTAAGAGATAGAACTCCTTTAATTTTTTATAATGATGAGCTTATTGCAGCTATTGGTGTATTTATTACTGAATCAGGACGATGTATTTATGGTCAGTTAGAATTAAAAGTAAAATTAATAACAGATAAATAACTTTTACTTTAAAAGTAAAAGTTATTATTTCAATGCATTAATCATTGATTCTTTCATAATTTAAAATTATCAATAAATAATCTCTCAAATTTCAAAATTACTAAAATTGAGAATGTGGTTAAATTAAAATTATTTTTTTATTGGCAACATTAAATAAAAAGTAAATATTAATTTCTTTAAAAGTAGATTTATTATTTATATTAAATAATTTATAAATTATATGATTTGTGACTAATTTAACAATATAAATAAAATTACGTCGTAAACTATTAAATAGAAAAGAGTTAATTTTTATTATATAAATAAATTATTAATTAGATCTCAACGTATATAGATTTTTTTTAAAATAAAGAAATTAAACCTTAAAAAAGATTTTTTATTATTTTAATTTTATAGTCTTGTAACTATATTTTGTAAATTTATAAAATCATTCAAAATTAAGTATCTTTTGCGCATATAAGATTAATAAACTATCATTACAAATGATTTCTAACAGAATATAAATACATATAAAAAATAGTGAATCAGTAATTTATTCATCAGGCAAAAGTATTTGTTAAGCATTTAAAAATTAACAATAACATATAAAGACACTTTATAGTTTAAAAGAAGACAAAGATTACTAGTATTCATTTCAGTAAAAACAATAAAGTTATAAATGAATTGCGTTCTATAATTGAAATTAATAATTTAAAATATTATTTATTCATGTTTTTAGAAAACTCTCCTAAATTATCCATAATAAATTTAATCTGAATAACATCTTATTTCTATATTAAAATTTAATATAGAAATATAAAAAGCTTTTACTTTACATATTAATAATAAATTAATGTTACACAATTAATAAACGTTTACAATCATAACTTTAATATTTTATTTAAATTATATTTAATATGTAAATAAATTTTAAATCAATGTTATTAAAATTGTTTTTGCATAGACTTATTTCAGATAACCGATTATAAAAACTATAAATTTATGTAAATTGGAATAAAATAGCTATAAAGATATTATGTGACTTAATAAAATTCAATATGGATTTTCGTGAAAATTATTATCATTAAAACTATTATCATCAAAATTATTTTTTATATGCAATATCACAATATTACTGCACATTTTTTATAAAAAAATTATTAACACATAAAATTATTAACACATAAATAGTGTTGTGCTATTTAGTGCATATAGATCTTAAATCTAAATACAGCTTATTTATGGTATTATGTACATTACTTGAATATTTTTTATACTAATTATTTATTGGAAATAAAATATTTAAAGTTTAAGAAAACACTTAGTTTGAATTAAAAAGTTGATTAAGTATATAAATTTTCTTAGTTATAGACTCTGATAGCTTGTATATAAACTTGGTAATCTATATTAATTTTTTACCAACAATGTTGAAAATATACACAATAAAAACAGTAAATTTGATAAAATTTTCTTTATTTAAGTCTGTATCGTATTAAATATAAAATTCTATTTATAACATTATTTACATATAAAAATAAATAATAAAAAATCTACTTATACAAAAATATTAATATAGTCATAACCGAATTATTTTCAATATATATTAAATAAAAAATAGAAAAATCTTGTATTATTTATTTAAAATGAAGCACAAATACTAAAATACGATAAATCATCAAGTTATTAACTACAAAAACATAATTACATTTATATAATTATTAATTATAAAGATAAATATAGTAGTATTTAGTTGAATTTTACAAATTATTATAAAATTTTAAGTTACTTTAGACAATGATAAATTTTAGAGATTATTAATTAATAGGATTTAATAAGAAATATATTTAGGAGATCAGTGTATTTTATTTTTTTTTAATAAATCGAGAATTTTCTAATAACTACTAACTAAATATTTTAAAAATAAAATACTAAAATTAATATTAAAAGCACCATATTTATCAGTTTTAAATATTGATTTATTTATTTTTTATAAAATAATATATAATATTTAGAATATTCCATCTTAGTTTTTGTAGCAATAAAGATTGCATTTTAAGGAATTTGATTTTACAAATTTTATTTAGATTGCAAATAAATAATAATATAAATATATTACAAATCTTATTTATATATAATAAAAAATTATATTCTAGTTATGCATTTATATTTAAAAATATATTAATTTTGTAATTTTAAGCTCAAATAAAAAATAAGTTCGCAGTTAGTATAATGAAAGTAATTTTTTATTATTTTTTCATAATATTAATTATTTAACAGAATGTTAATACATTGCAACTATAAATACTATTTATATAAAAATAACAAATAATATTAAATAATTCCTATGCGTAAAACATTACTAGAAGTAAAATTATTAAATAAAATAATATAAAGCTGAATTTTTCTTTATTACTATAATTTATTATTAGTATAAAACTAAAATTGTTATAAATAAAAAATAAATTAAATTTTATAGTAAAATAAATATTTTATTTGATATTATGTAATAAAATTTAATTGAATTTATTATAAACTTAGAGTTCTGATAAATATTGCATCTTGAATAATTTATAATTAAAAAACAAAAAAAAGATTATATTGTAAGTAATATCTATACTATAAAACAGTAATATAACAATTAAAAATTAAGATGTAATTTTATACAAATAGCAATATGATATATTTAATGTTTTATTAAAGACTATTTTTAAATAAATATATATTATTAATTAAGAAGTAATTTATATAATAAGTTAGTAACAAATTATTAATTTTCAAAAAAAATACTACTTAATGTAATTGTGTAGTCTAAATGGTAATTTAAATATATAGTATTTTAATTTAAGCACTTGACTTTAAATAATTTTATACTAATGTAACATTAGTTATATTAAGTGTTTTATTTTATATAATGTTTATTAGTCAATAGTTTGCTGAAATATATCAAGATATTTAAATAATAATTAACAATGTTGTTGTTCTATTTTCTTTAATTATAAAGCATAATAGATTATTTTATTGATATTTATAAATTTTATTATTTATACTATATTTCTATTTAATTCTATTAATTTTATTTTAAATAGCAAATAAACTAATTATTTAAAATTTCGATAGTACATAATAATCTAAATCATAATATTTTTATATTTATTAATTTTTATATTTAAATGCTTAAATGATTGTTTTATAAAAAATTAAAATATATTGTTTATAATTATTTTTAATATAATGTACTTGTAAAATATAAATTTATTAACTATTTGTAAGAAACAGGAGTAACATAATGAGCTATACATTACATCCTATGCCATATGGGTATGGAGCATTGGAGCCATATTTTGATAAAAGAACAATGGAAATTCACCATACAAAGCATCATCAAACTTATATTAATAATACAAATGAAGCATTAAAAGATTTTTATGATCTCTCTAAACTTGATATATATGATTTAATTAAAAATTTAGATAAAGTACCTGCTGATAGGCGTACTTTTTTGCGCAATAATTCAGGAGGTCATGCTAATCATGACATGTTTTGGAATGGTTTAAAAATAGGAACAAAACTACATGGTGATCTAAAATCTGCAATTGAAGATAATTTTGATACTATTGAAAATTTTAAAGAAATTTTTGAAAAAATAGCAATAACTCGATTTGGTTCCGGTTGGGCATGGTTAATTTTAAAACCTGACATGAACCTGAAGATTGTTTCAACAGCTAATCAAGACAATCCTTTAATGGGTGAAGCTATTGCTGGTGTTTCCGGTTATCCTATTTTAGGTCTTGATGTTTGGGAACATGCCTATTATCTTAAATATGAAAATCGTCGCAATGAATATATTAGAGCTTTTTGGTCAGTTGTTAACTGGGATGAGGCAACTAAACGTTTTATAGAGAAAGCAAAATAATGCTTATGCTGTCTATTTATTTATTTATTATAATTTGTAATAAAATATTGCTTATTTATTAATTGTTTATATAGTAATATAAATTATTGTTTTTATATAAAATATATATTAGCATCAATCTCCCATATTAGAACATTAGGGAGATTGATTTTTTATAGGATCAATAAATCCAATGGCGTTATAAACTTTACTAAGCGTTATTTGAGCGCGAACAACTGCTTTACTAGCACCTTCTGATAAAATATCATTTAATAATTTTTCATTATTACGAAATTCATCAAAACGACTTTGAATATTTATTAATATATCCGATACAGCTTCAGCAACTGTGTTTTTTAGATCGTCGTATAATCTTCCAGCAAATTGTTTTTCTATTTCTGATATTGATATATCTGTTATACTAGAAAGTATATCTATAAGATTAGAAATACCTGGTTTATTTTTTAAGTTATAATAAACTTTAGGTGGTTTATCAGAGTCAGTAATTGCTTGTTTTATCTTTTTATATGCTGATTTAGGATTTTCCAATAATGTTATTATATTATTTCTGTTGAGATCTGTTTTTGACATCTTTTTTTTTGGTTCTTGCAGAGATAAAACTCGCATTCCTTTTTCTGGAATAAATGGATCAGGTATATTAAATATTTTACCATAAAGTGAATTGAATCGTTTAGCAATATCGCGGCTTAATTCTAAATGCTGTTTTTGATCAATACCAACAGGGACTTTATTGGTTTGATAAAGCAAAATATCAGCAGCCATTAATACCGGATAATCAAATAATCCAGTATTAATGTTTTTAGCATGAGTAGTTAACTTATATTTAAATTGTCTCATACGCATTAATTCACCAAAGTAGGTATAACAATTAAGTATCCAGCTAAGCTGAGCATGTTGAGGCACGTGTGATTGAACAATAATAATACTTTTTTTCGCATCAATACCGCAAGCTAGATATAAAGCTAATGTATCAAGCGTGCGTTTTTTTAATTCCATGGGATCTTGTCTAATTGTAATTGCGTGTTGATCAACGATGCAATAAATACAATCATAATTATCTTGCATATTAACCCATTGGCGCAATGCACCGATATAGTTACCGATTGTTAATTCACCAGATGGTTGAGTACCACTGAATAGAATAGGCTTCTTTTGTATACTAGTAATTTTTATCGACGGTCTATTCATATTATTATTCCAGAATCATTAAGGTTGTTACTTCTAAATCAAAGGATTGATCTATAAAATTATTTAAATACATACTAAGTTTACTTGATGCAATAAATTACATGTATCTATGTTTTTTTTGAGTTTAAAGTTATAGAAAAACCTACAGATTTAGTAAATAAGATACTATTATGATATTTTTTTGATAAATAACAATTTACATTTTTATTTTATTAAATTATTATTAGAATAATATATAGTTAAACGGAATGTTTTTCTTTTGTGTTAGCATATTTTATTAAAAGTAAAAGTTTATTACTATGCAATACTATAATAAATAACATAGGTCTATTAATGACTACTTTATTAATGAGGTTTATAATAAGTATTGTTTAATAAAACTAACGATATAATGTTTCTGCTATTGAGCATATATTATAAATATATAATTAATATTGTTTTATTTTTTAGTTTTAAAAATTTTATAAAAAATAATTATTTTAATATATCATCGGAATTATTATAAAGCAAATAAAAAATTACTTCTTTAGTATAAAAAGTTGTTTAGTTTAATCAAAATCTAATAAATTAATTATTTAGTATAATAATATCAACTAATGTTTAATATAATAAATAAAATAGAATAACATGATTATAGACTACTTTTGTAAATCCTTATATTGCCTCTGTTAATTTTTTTCGCATAGAGTCAATAACAATTTTATAATTTGGTTGATTAAAAATTGCAGATCCAGCAACAAAAATATCAGCCCCTGCATTTGCAGCATTAACAATATTATTAATATTTATTCCGCCATCAATTTCTAGGTGAATATTATAATTATTATTGTCAATTACTCTACGAACTTGTTGCAATTTATTTAATGTTTGCGGAATAAAAGATTGTCCAGCAAATCCAGGATTTACAGACATAATTAAAATAATATCTAACTTATCTATCGAATAATCTAAATAGCTTAATGGTGTGTTCGGATTAAAAGCTAAACCAGCTTTACATCCATTATCCTTGATTAATTCTAATGTATAATAAATATTCTCACTTGCTTCAGGATGAAATGTGATATATGTTGCACCAACTTTAGCAAAGTCGGAAATAAGTCGATTTACTGGTTTTGCCATCAAATGAACATCAATTGGTGCCAATATACCATAATTTCGCAATGTTTTGCATATAATTGGTCCAAAAGTTAAATTTGGAACATAGTGGTTATCCATAACGTCAAAATGAATAATATCAGCTCCAGCTTTAATGACTTTCTCAGTATCTTCACCTAAACATGCAAAATTTGCAGATAAAATAGATGGAGCAATCAGAAAATCTTTCATTGTTATATCCGATTTGTTTTTAAAAATTAAATTACATAATGTTGAAAGTTTATCAGTTTTTATCTTAAAAAGATGTTGCTACTAATAGTTCTACATAATTGTGAGAACAATTAATTTAACGCAAAATATAACTTTCTTGTTTTTAGTATATCATAATTTAATATTAACACTTATATTACACCTCTTTACTATAATAAATAATCTATATTGTCTAAATAATATAAATTATTTATTTATGAAGTATTTATGCTAAACGATATTAAATAACAATGTTTATATTTCATGATAAAATATTTATTTATAAATTTAACAAAAATATATTTTATAATGTTAATAACCTAATAGATTTATTATTAGTGTAAATAATGTTTTTATTATAGTTTTATAATGTGATATAAAATTATTTTTTTTAATTAAAACGATAAATATTATTATTCATATAATAATTAAGATATAAAATAATTATCCGTAACGTTAAGAATTGTTCTTCTAGATAAATTTAATGCATAAAGGATTATATTATACTTTAAAATATATTTAAATAAGCGTAATAAAAATACATACGTAAATTTTATAAAAATATAATAGTGTACTATTTTATAGTATTAATATAAATTAATGAGATTATCTAATATCAGATAAATTATATTAATTGTTATTAGTATCTTAAATATTAATTATGAAAATACAAATTAATTTAGTAGGTAATAGATTGTTAAGAAATATTTTTAATTAGAAGATAATTTACTTAAAGACTAATAAAAACTATTTTTTTTTACAACAAGATTTTATCTAAATATTAAAAATATTGCTATATATTTTTAATATTGCATTTTTAGTTAAATTATTATTTGATTCAATTTTACTATTGTTTTATTAAAATTTCTAACTAGAATAGTTTGCTATTAAGCAAAAAATATATAAAGTTAAAATTGTTTATTAAACTGAATACTAATTATTATGATCTGTACTATATCACGGTTGCTTATTTAGCATGATTTTATAATTAGTCAAGTAATTATTTAGCAATATTTCTATAAAGTTATAACTAGCTTTAGCGTTTAATTTTAATTCATAATTATTTGTTGTAGCTGATATAATAAATTATATATTTGATATATATTTTATTTTAAGATTATTTTTAATTATCTCAACAATCTTAGTTGATGAAATAGAAGAGGCGTTCTTAACTATTGTCTTGATATTAATTTTTAATAAATTGTTTATTTATATTATTTAGCCATTATTCATTCTGCAAAATATAAATTATATCACAAAAAATTTAATATTTTTAGTTATTGCTTGATTTGACAAATAAAAACTTATATTTTGTTTTATTTTATTTTTATCATATATAAAACCTATTAAAAATGATATTGATTTTAGAATATCATTGTTATAGTTCTGAACTTACTATATAAATATATTGTTTATCATTGTCGAACAATATGATTAATTTTTAATTAATAGTAATAATTTCTTATAAAAAATAAGAAATAATATAAGTTATAACATTTTACTTAAAAAATTAAATTATATTTATATAACTGTTTAAGTAAATATAATGATACATTCAAATCATCTAAGTAATAATTATTTTTCTAATCTTAATAATTATTTTCTATTTTAAATTATTTGTTTTTTTTGATAATTTTTAAGTAAACTGCACATTATTTATCAATAATGTGGTTTCTTATGAAGTTTAATTTGTAAAATATAAATATTTATTATGTTGCAACTATTGTATAGACTGCAATAATCAATTATATGTTAATAAATTAATGAACATTGTTTAATTGCTTTTATGATAATCCAATGGCTTATATTGGAACATAGCTTTGCCTTGCCAATAGATTTAGGTAGAACTAGATTCAACTGATTATTAACTACTTTTTTATCTTTTATCATGTGATGCAAGTAATCCTCAGCAGTCATTTTTGCAGGTCCTTTAGTTGGTAAATTTGCTAATTTAAATAAATTTAAAATTCGTTGTGTATCATTTTTATTAAATTGCCAAATTAGCTCTGAAGTTTTTACAGCCATTACTATACCTGCAGCAACTGCTTCACCATGTAGCCATGAATTATATCCTAATTCAGTTTCAATGGCGTGACCAAATGTATGTCCTAAATTTAGCAATATACGTTGTCCATTAGTTTCTCTTTCATCTATAACAGTAATTTTTGCTTTTAATTTACAACAATATCTAATGCAATAAATTATTGTTTTTTCTTCAAATTTAAATATTTTGTTAATATTAGTCTCTAACCAACAAAAAAAATCATAATCTAGAGTAATAGCATATTTAATAATTTCAGCAAACCCTGAATAAAACTGACGAACTGATAATGTTTTCAGACTATCTAAATCAATAATAACGGATACTGGTTGATAAAAATAACCAATCATATTTTTCCCAAGTGGATGATTGACAGCTGTTTTTCCTCCAATAGATGAGTCAATTTGAGATAAAAGCGAAGTTGGCACCTGAATAAAACGAACGCCTCTTTTGTAGCATGATGCTGCAAATCCTGTTAAATCACCAATAACACCACCTCCAAGTGCAATAAGCGTTGTACTTCTAGGATGGTTTTTTTTTAATAAAGCAGTAAAGATAGAATTAATAATATCTAATGATTTATATTGCTCTCCGTCAGGAAGAATTATCTCATCAACTTTTACTCCCATTTTTGTAAGAGTAGATTTTACTTTTTTAGAATAGATATAATGTATAGTTTTATTTGTTACAATCATTGCATATTCGCCATTTTTAAGCGGGAAAAATGCATCAGGTGAGTTAAGTAAACCAAAGCCTATATTAATATTATAACTCCTTTCACCTAGCTCAACTGTCAATTTTTCCATATTAATTTACCTTAGTAATATGCAAATTAGTCATTGATATTAATTTATCTAAATTAAACCTTTTCTAATAACCCAATTATTTTATTAACAATCATTTTTGCACTCTGATCGTTTGTATAAATAGTAATGTCTGTAATTTCTTGATAAAGTGGATTGCGCTCATGAGTTAGCTTTTCTAAAGCTTCACGAACAAGACATCCTTCTTTTAACAAAGGTCTTTTTTTATCACGTTGAGTACGTATAATTTGTTTTTCAATTGTAGCTTCAAGATAAATAACTACGCCGCGAGCAGATAGTCGGTTGCGTGTTTCTTTTGATTTTACAGATCCTCCGCCTGTTGCTAGAACAATTCCTTGTTTTTCTGTAAGCTCATTTATAATGTTTTCTTCACGCTTTCGAAAACTATTTTCACCTTCCAAATCAAATATCCAACTTACATCAACACCAGTGCGTCGTTCAATTTCTTGATCAGAATCAAAAAACTCCATATTAAGTTTCTGCGCCAACTGACGACCAATAGTACTTTTTCCGGAGCCCATAGGACCAACAAGAAATATATTGCGTTTTTCTGCCATTTTTTGATATTACTAATATTATTCGTTAATAATAACCCGACTTGTTAATTGAATTAAAAACGGGACCTATAAATTAAAATTTTATGATTATTAACCATCTTTATTTTTATATAAAGAAAACAAATATATTTAATTTTTTATTAATTATATCAAAATTAATTATTTTATAACATAAAGTAATAGCAGAGTTTATTAATAAATTTAAAATTCTAAATATCTCATAATTCATAGTATAAAGTGTTAGTAATATCAAGAATTTTATTTTAACTTTGTTTTCGAACTCAGTTTAAAATTAATTGATTTCTAAACTAATTCGATATATTTACTAACAATATGTTATTTTTGTCAATTATAAATTAATATTAAATTATATACTAAAATTGTTCTAATTGAGTAAAGAAAATATAACTTTAATAACATGTATAATATACCATTATATTTCTGTCAATATTTCTATTCATTTATGTAATAAATAGCAATATAAGTTAAATATTTCTTATAATAAGATTTATAATTAATCACGGATGATAATAAGATTATTTTTACTTTACATACTATATACTATAAAATTATATAATAAAAAATTAATTATTATTTTCTATATTTTATTAAATATTAATTAATTGAGATTTTATAAATAACACATATGCTTTGTTGTTATTTTTTTATTTTTCTCGAAAAATTCACTAAAATATAATATTTGTAATGTATAGATTTTTATTATAAATTATAATTATTTGCTATAATTATAAAAAAACTAATCTATACAATTATTTTAATTTTGTTGTTATAAGTATATAAATTTTACATAAAGTATAATAGAATAAACTTAAATTACTAATAAATATCTAGATTGTTCTCTGTATTAAAACAGGTAAATATTATATTTATATTTTATATTTTATATTGATTTTTTAATTAATTTTTATTTTATATAAACTCTTTTTTAAAATAAAATATACAATATATAATAAGTAAAACTATTATTATGAAAATTTTTTCATTGCTTTCTGTAAAATTATTCATAATATTTTACTTTTATCATGCCATTTTTAAAAAAAATAGATAGTTTTAGTTTGATATAGTTTTTAAGTGTTTGTAAAATTACTTGTATTGTTTATAACATATACTTTTGTTATTAGATTTTGTCAGATTATTTAGAGAACAAATTATATCATAATAATAACTATTGCTTTAATTATTAATCTATTTAATTTAATTCGTAAATATATCTTAAAGTGAAAATTTTACTAGAATATTTAAGATTTATAGTAATTTTAGTTAAAATTTAATTATTGAATTAATTAAATAAATTGTTTTTATTGTTAATTTAAAGAAGTCACTTTTAAAAAAACATTTTATATAAAAAAATAAAAATAAATAAGAAAGCAGCATAAAAACCGTGTTATTTGATATGTTTCTTGTTATTTTATAAAGTTAATTTAATATATTATATAATTTATTAAAAAATCTATAAATTTATGTATAATTACAAAATTATAAAAATATTTTAATACTTTGATGTACTCATATCGAAATATAATTAGATCAAGTAAAAATGATTTTTTTATATATTTACTAAAATAAAAAAAAATCTTTAGTAAAATAAATTAATTTTGATTATGAAAATAAATATAAATAATACATTAGTATTAAAATTAAATTTTTTCTTTTATTTTATTTATTTTATCTATTTCTATTGAAATTAATAGTAAATAAAATAAAGTTTCCATATTTGATTTATCTCTTTTAAAGCATGATAAAGAGAATATATAAAATATTATTATTTTATATAATTACAATAATAAATCTTTCTGATTTTAATAAATAAATAGATTATTGTAATTATTTTTTATTAAATAGTTCTTTTGTCAGATGATAAATTTCAATTAAAAAATAGTCAATAACATTTATTTTTATTTTAATCAACTAATTGATACAAATATAAGAATATTAATATTTGTAATATAGTAATGAATTTATACAAGATCATGAAATAATTTAATTGTATTGTTAATAATAAGTATATTTTAATATATTTATTTATTGAAAATTTCAAATAACATTATTTTTAATAATTAAATATTTTATATATGAAAGATAGTTTTAATATTTTGCAAAATAAAAATTCTTAATACATATAAAATTAACAAAGTTTACATATTTGATGGATTTTAATATTATTCAATATTTTTTATAATTATTCAATATTTTTTATACTAATGCATAAATTTTTTATTAAAACATCTACTTTAAGTTTTATTTGTATAAACATGTAAAATACAGGATAATAATATAGGAAAGCATTAGGAAAATTACTAGATACTTGAGTTTATTTTTTAATAAGCTGCAGTCTATTTTATTTAATTATGCAATAAATATTAATATTTATCTATAAATTTATTACATAAAATAAATTAGTATAAAATATACTATAAATATCAATATGTTAGAAAAAAAATACATAAACAACAATAGATTAAATATATTTAGTTTATCGCTATTTTACAAATATTTTTATTATAGCATTAATAAATTTTAATTATGATAAACGAAGTTTAAATTAAACTATTTTCAAATGATAAAATATATAGTAAAAGTATTTATCTTATTTAAAATATTTTCTTAAAAAGTTTAATATAAAATAACATGTGCATATCTAAGATATGTAAAACCTTTATTTTTTCAAAATAGAAATAGTTAGAAGTTTTTAAAAAAGTAAAAAATTACTTGTTTTTTATATTTGACATTAAAGTTATTGTAGAAATTATATTATATTTTATAAAATTAAAATATAATTAAATTATAAAATCTTTTTAAGATAACACTGTGTATAAAATAAAGCGCTAATATTTCTTGCTTCATTAAAATCTTTTACATCAATGAGTTGCTGAATTTTTTTAATTGGCCAACGAATTTGTTCTAGTGGTTCTGGCTCATCTCCTTTTAATTTTTCTTCATAAAGATTTTGTGCAATGAATATATTTATTTTACTGGAAAAATATGCTGGTGATATAGTTAATTTTGCTAATAATTCAATATGTTTTGTTCCGTAACCAATTTCTTCTTTTAATTCTCTTACAGCAGCCTCTATGGCAGTTTCTCCTTTATTAATTGCTCCCTTAGGAAAACCTAATTCATATTCTTCAATACCAACAGCATATTCACGAATTAAAATTAGTTCATTATTAATGATTGGAACAATTAGTACTGCTTCTTTTATTAACGGTTGCATTCGTTCATAAAAACACTTAACGCCATTACTAAATTCAATATTAATAGATTGAATACAAAAAAGTTTAGATTTAGCAATATTTTTTATATTGATTATTTTAGGTTTTTTGATTTGTTTCATATATTATGTTGTTCCGTAAAATATTTATTGAATAAATTATAGTTTTATATTAAAAATAAATGTAAGTTTTACTTTTTGTGAAATTGATTATTATTCAATTTAACTATTTAGTGATAAAAAATCAACAAATTTATCTAGAATCAATTATTTAGAATCTATTATTAATATTAAAATAAAAAACTATAATATAAATTATTTTAAATAGAACCACTAAAATAGTTATTACAAGATCAAGAATCTTACTATATCATATATAAAAACTTATATTTTATATTAATTATTTTAATTTATTTTTTATTTCTATTAATTTTATTTTTATTTATAAAAGAAAAAGTTAATAACTTATATAAATTATTTTTTTTTAATTTAAACATACTTATCTTAAAATCTATTCTTATAAAATGTGGTATTATTTATAATAATATTAAATATAGAAATTTAATATTACAAAATAAGTTAAAGTGAGAACACTTATTCAGTTTTAAAAAATAAATGATTTTGTTTTATAAAAAAATATAATGTAGAAACACATTTTATTTAATGAATGATAAATGAATAAATAAACATGTGCCTGTAAATTTATAGTGTAAAATACTTTACATTCATGAATACTCATTTAAATATGTTAACTTAAATAATTTCAATTATTTTAACTTCAATTAATTTATAACTAAAAAAATTAATCTGAATTATTAAATTATATTTTTAGTTGAAAAAACGTGAGTAAAAATTTCAAAAGGTAACTATTAAATGTATATAAAATATAAATTTTAATAATATATCGAATCATTACAAAATTATAAAATAATTTTGTAATGATTATTAGAGAAAAATTTGCGATCATTAAATTAGTTTAATTTAGATGCAAGTGTTAAAGTTATATATCTTATCTAAAAAATACACCATTATTAAAATATACAAAATAGTTAATATATTATTATATATCAAGTAGTACCATTATATATTTTAATGCTATATAATTAATCATATTTCAAATGTTAATGTATAGTTATAAAAATTATTTAATTTTAATACAAATAATTTTCTCTCTTTAGTATAGGAAGTATAGTAACTATATTAATTTTATAAACTTATATCTATAATATTTAAGACCTAAACTTAAACATTATATTCATTTATTATATATAAATAATATCAGTAACTATTAACAGAGTTAATTAATATAATTTAGTTATTTAAAGTGTAAAAACACAAATGTTAAATGTATGCACCTATTTCCATACAGAAGAGGTGTACATATTTAAAAATTAATACTATATTAAAAGATTGTGATTAGCAGTAAGTAATAGCTTTTTATTAATTAAATAAAATAAATAAATAAAATTAGTAAATTATTTAAATTTACGTTTTATAAAAAAATCTATATTATATTATATAAAGTTGCACATATCTGAATAATTGCTTGAGAATTGTTCACAATTGTTTTAAAAATTATGTGCTTTATGAAATTAATTATATTACATTATGTTTTTTTTTAAAATCTATGTTTATCATAAACTTTATATTTATATAAAAAACTAATTTTATATTTAATAAAATATATATAAAAAATCTTTTTTAATTAGAAGAGTATTTTATCTTTTTCCAAAAGTTAAAATTGCTATTTTATTAAAAATTAGAGTGATATTCTTTAAAATAAAAAAACATTTCATTATCATATTAACAATAATGAAATGTTTTATATATTTATATGATTAGATTATTTTTTTTAAGATATACTATTATTTATTATATGAATTAATTAATTGTATCTTACTCAATTAATATATATTAAATTATGCAACATTTATTTATTTTTCATAAAAAAATAATGACATTTTTTTGATAAATATCACAGATAACTAAAATATAACAATAATCTTTACTGATAATATTCTATTTAATATATATTAATTTTTAATTAAACTTATTTTAAAATTTTTAATCTTAAATATAATTAATATTATTATATTATTATATTATTAATTAAGAAAAATAGTTTATTTATATAAATAAAGCATAATATAAGAAATTATATATATTACTATAATTTCTTATATTAATAAATAATAAATATCTTTATTTA
>JBHEQS010000003.1:0-169527 GCA_046530765.1 Arsenophonus sp. | reverse complement strand
CTATTTATATATATTATTAATATATGTATTTAATAAAATGTAATTGATAAAAATTAAATATATATTTTAAAAAAAATAAATAATTTTATATAATCAATTGTTAATTTAATTGTATTTATATAATTTTGTTTTAGTTTAAAAATTAATAATTTAAAAATTTATGAAATTTATAAAATAGTGAAAGTTTCAATTTTAATTACATTATTAAATTGAATTTTTATTAAATTTTATGTATAAACAATTTATTACAAAAAAAACTTGAGTATCATAAATATTTTTTTTAAAGTTTAATATTGATTTTTTATTTATATTTTCTAAATTAAGTAAATTGTAATCAATAGATAGGTTGCAATATAAAAATTAATAAATGAATATTAAATATATTTAATAATACAAAGATGTTTATTGAATATATCAAGTCATATTTCTTTATTATTTATTATGATTATTCAAATAGTTTAGTAGATTGTAGTTACAATAAGTCTTTATCTAAATACTTATTGATATTATTTGAGATAAATATTAAGAGTAATATGATTATTTATATATTGTTAAAAGAATTTATGCTTATTTTATTTTGCGTCCATGTTAAATATTTTTACTATATTATAAAAATATAATTAATATTATACTCTTTATTTAAAGAGATTTTACGCGTTATTTAATTATTTATATAAGCATTATATATAAAATTTTGTCTAGTTTAAATAAAAAAATATTTTTTTATTATATTTTATAATTGTTTGTTGCGATATATTATAAGTGTTTTTTCTTATCAAGAAAAAACAAATTCTTTCTAAAATTATTAAAACTTATTTTTTGATTCTTGTATATAATATACAAGAATCATTATTATTATTTATACCTAAATAATAATAAATTTATTATGTTATATAACTATTTTCATAATGTAATTAAATTTATTAAAGATTATAATATTTTAGGAATTAATCATAAAATACTTATACTAAATTGATATATTAATTTTTTAAAATAAATATTCTAGGATTAGTAAGTTTTTTAGTAAAAATAAGTTTATATTTTTAGCAAATTAATAATTTTACTACAAAAAAATATTTTTTATAATGACACTGTTTGTTTATTTTAACTTTAAATTAATTAAGTAAAATAAACGGAACAAATTATACTATCTTATTATAATTTTATTACATATCTCTATTGCAATAAATTAACAATTAAATTAATTTAATTCTGATATAAATATTATTTAATGCAATGTATATAGTATGTATTTTTTTTATTTTTAAGGTCAAGTGTTCTAAATACTATGAAACTATTTTATTTCTAGTTCGGTTAGAAAACATAAAATAGCCATTTATAAAAACTTTATAGACGTAACTATACTAATAATATTTCTTACTATTTATACTGAATCACTTTAAGATTTTGATTTTTTTTGAAAATTTTATAAATACTAATATAATTTAAATTGTAGATTATATAGCTACTTTAATTAAAGTAATTTATTTAATATAGTTAGTTAACTAATATATATTTTTTAACAAATCTAATAAATAATATTATATATTAAAATTAATATATATTATATATAATTTAGTTATTATTTTATGCTAAATACTAAAATTTAGTAAATATTTTTACTTTTATAATTATTATTTGTTTTATTTTTTAGGAATTATTTTATAATGTTTCATTAATTTTTTATTATTTATTATTTATTATTTATTATTTATTAAAGATAGAATATATAGTTATATAAATATATTTAAATTAGATTAATTATTGTTTCATTTATCATTTTAACTAAATGCGAAAATTAGCGTATTAATATTAAAATTTTGTTAATAAAATAGTTAAGTTAAATTTTATAATTAAAATAATATTTTTTGCATAATTTGCTGATAAATAAGACATAATCTCTGTAAATCAACAATACTAATGCATTCATTCACTTTATGAATAGTTTTATTTAAAGGACCTAATTCAACAATTTGAGCTCCCATTTTAGCAATAAATCGACCATCAGACGTTCCTCCATCTGTCGATAATTTAGGTTGATAAAAACAATATTCTTCTATAATTTGAGAAACAATATTAATTAATTTTCCTTTTTTTGTTAAAAAAGGATTACCAGATAATAACCAGTCAATTTTATAATTAAGTTGATATTTTTTTAGCATTCTTTCGACTTCATGTCTAATTTCTTTATCTGCAATCTCTGAGCTAAAGCGAAAGTTGAATTGTATAATTAATTCGTTAGGAACAATATTATTATTCACATAACTGGAACAAATATTAAAAATTTGTAGACTGGTTGGTGGGAAAAAATCATTTCCTACATCCCATTTTTTATTAATTAATTTATTTAAAAAATGCAATGAATTATGTATTGGATTATTAACTAAATGTGGATAAGCAACGTGCCCTTGACTTCCATTTATAATTAATTTTGCACTCAGCGAACCTCGTCGACCATTCTTAATAGTATCACCAAGATTAACATGACTTGATGGTTCTCCTATTATACAATAATCAATTCGTTCATTTCTATTCATTAATTTATCAACAATTTTTACCATTCCATTACTAGCCTTATCCTCTTCGTCAGATGTAATCAAGAAAGCTAATCGTCCAGTATGCTTTGGAAAATCAGCAATAAACCTCTCGGCTGCAACAATCATTGCAGCAATTGAACCTTTCATATCAATAGCGCCCCTACCATAGAGTAGCCCATTACTTAATGTTGGAGTAAAAGGAGGGTAATTCCAATCATTAGTTGCACCAGCAGGAACAACATCTGTATGTCCAGCAAAAGCTAGTGTTTTACCATGCTCTCCATGATATGCCCATAAATTACTTGTATCAGAATATGGCATGGACTCTATTGAAAAGCCAAGTTTCTTTAATCTATTAATTAAAATTTTTTGACAATCATGATCATTCGGACTAACAGATGGTTGTCGAATAAGTTGTTGTGCAAGCTCAAGAACAGGGCAAATCATAATTATACTCTGTGATTAATAATTTTCTTAATATTTTAATATTAACTCTTAATCTTTGGTATTGATTAGATTAATAATATTTTTATTTACTTAATGATAAAGATTTATAAAAATCACACTATGTTTGTTTGTAAATATTTTCTAATTAGAAAATAAATAAAAATTGTATAATTTGATTTAGATTATGCAAATATTATATTGATTTATTTTTAATTGTATTCTAATTGTTTTCAACAAAAAGTATATAAATTTATTATTTTTAATATAAAAATTTACATTTGACTACTATATTAAATAGAGTATTTATTAAATTTATTTATGCATCGTATAAAACAAATACCTTTTAAATTAAAATATCAAGTTAGGTGTTATAATAAATTACGAAGATAAATTTCAATTATTTTTGAATAAATAAAAATAATTTAGATGTTGTCATATTTTAATTTATTAAAAATAACAAATTATAATTTAAACACTGATAACTTTATTAGTTATCTTGTCGAAAATAAGTTATAAAGTATTTTTATTATATGCGTTATAACAACATTAATCTAAAATGATAACGTAATGTTTTAATACTATTTCTTTTCAATTAATAATATAAAATAGTGACTTTATAATGAAATTATCTTATATAAAAAAACTAAATTATTAATTAATATTAGTATTGATATTTTTAAAATAGAGTACTTTTAAATCAAATTTATAATATGAATTAAATTAAACCATTACGCAAATATGAAAACAAATTAGTTTTAAAAAAACTAAATACAAGAAAATTAATGTCAATCAAGTTTATAGCTAATAATCATTAGTCTTGAAGACTAGAATAAAAATTGATTTTAAAAAAAAATATATAATTTCTATACTATATGTTTGCAGCAGATTCAATAAAAATCGTATTATAATTTATTGCTATAATTTATATTTTAAGGTAATTTTATGATATTCAATTCTTTCCAAATTTCATCTATACGTTTTTTTATTTTTTCTGACATAATTATTGGACGACCCCATTCTCTTTGTGTTTCACCAGGCCATTTATTGGTTGCATCAAGTCCTATTTTTGAACCCAAACATGAAATAGGTGATGCAAAATCAAGATAATCTATTGGTGTATTTTCTATTATAATTGTGTCTCGTGCTGGATCCATTCTTGTTGTTATTGCCCAAATAACATCATTCCAATCGCGAGGATTGATATCTTTATCACAAATAATAATAAATTTTGTATACATAAATTGACGCAAGTAAGACCAAACCCCCATCATAATATTCTTAGCGTGTCCAGGATATTGTTTTTTAATTATTACTACGGCAAGTCGATAAGAGCATCCCTCAGGTGGTAAATAAAAGTCAACTATTTCTGGAAACTGTTTTTGTAATATAGGAATGAAAATATCATTTAACATAGCGCCTAAAATAGAAGCCTCATCAGGAGGGCGACCTGTATAAGTTGAATGATAAATAGGATCGCTGCGTTGAGTAATATGTGTAACGGTAAATACTGGAAATTTATCAACTTTGTTATAATATCCACTATGATCTCCATAAGGCCCTTCCTGTGCAAATTCTTCAGGATCAATATGGCCTTCTAGAATAATTTCTGCACCTGATGGAACCTCAAGATCATTAGAGATACATTTCACAACCTCAGAACGATCTCCACGCAATAATCCAGCAAATGCGTATTCAGAGAGTGTATCTGGAATTGGTGCAACTGCAGCCAAAATTGTAGCAGGGTCGGCTCCCAAAGCAACTGCTATAGGAAAAAGTTTACTTGGATATTTATCACACCAATCTTGAAAATCTAATGCTCCGCCACGATGAGATAACCAACGCATGATCAATTTATTTTTAGTTAAAAGTTGTTGTCTATAAATACCTAAATTTTGTCGTTTTTTGTTTGGACCTTTGGTAATGGTTAATCCCCATGTTATTAACGGCGCGACATCTTCTGGCCAACAATGCATTATAGGAAGACGAAACAGATTAACATCATCTCCTTTATAAATTTGCTTTTGACATACACAATAGGAGATCCTCCTTTTAATTGGCATATTGAGGACTTGTTTAAATTTTGGCAGTTTATCAATTAAATCAACATATCCTTTAGGTGGATCTGGTTCTTTAAGAAAAGCTAATAATTTCCCAATTTCATGTAATGATTGTATATTTTTTTGTCCAATTCCCATCATAATTCGTTCAGCAGTGCCAAACAAATTGCATAAAACTGGTATACTAAAACCTTTAGGGTTTTCAAACAAAAGCGCAGGTCCTCCTGCACGTAAAGTCCTATCAGATATTTCTGTCATTTCTAAATAAGTATCGACTTCATAACTGATACGCTTTAATTCTTTTTTCTGTTCTAGAAACAATATAAAATCTCTGAGATTATGATACTTCATCATATATTTTCTATTTTTAGTTTATTAGAATTTGATTATTAAATTATTTCATAAAGATTAGAAAAACAAATGTTCAACTTTCTTATACTTATATAGTGAATCTTTGATTAACTATAAATCCTATAAATAAGATAGATTAATATATATTATTAATATTTAAATATATATTTTTTTTAGAAATAGTAACAATTTTAGAAAAATTTAAACTATTAATTTTAATATTAAAATTATCCAATTATATATCTTTAATCTATAAATCATTATCTTGCTCGAAGGGATAAAATTTTATTCTTAATTTATAACAAAAAAATTAGAAATATATCAAGCTAATTTTTTACAGAAACGAGTATTAATATCAAAATGAGTATTAATGTAATATATTTTAATTTTATTGTGAATATACATATACGATGTAATCATAATAAAATTAGTTGTAGTCATATAATTTATTATTTTTCTACTATTGTGAAATGTTAGATATAGAAATTAATTCAATATTAAAAATATTTTATTAAAAATAGTTTTCTATATTACTACTATCTGTTAATTATCAGATAGATATTTATTCAACCATCAAGCATTTTTTAATATAAATAAAATGAGTTTAGTTAACTTAATTGTTTTAACTACACATTTAAATCTTGCAATCAATACATAATTATTCATTATGTTTAGAAAGTAAATGATAATAATCATCTACAAAATATAATAATAAAGAATGATAAAAATTAATACTTTTTTTTAAAAAAAAGATCAATATATTATATATATAAATGTATTTTAATATAATTTACATACTTATAATTCGCGATTAACTAACTTAACTCAATCGAAAAGACAAATCTATAATTATTGGTATGAGATGATTATATAAAATTTTATCATTTGAATTTCAGCAAATTAATTATGTTATGATTAATTAAATATTTTAATAAGTTAAAATTTGATGTAATAATAAAATAAATTTTATTTTTGATCCATAATAATTAAATTGATGTTAAATTTAATTAAAATGTAGAAGGATATGCACATGAAGTATTAAAATATAAAAGATATGATATTATCTCTTGTAAATTAGAGTATTAAATACAAAAAAGATGTTTCAAGTAAGCTTCTCGATAGAACTATTAATGCGTTATTATAACATGAATATGTTTATTATATTTAATTCTAAAAATCTATATTATAAAAAAGATTAACCAAAACATCATATATTTTAATCATGTAATTATCTAACGATAATATCAGATGATGTTATTAATTACATATAATTTAAACTTAAATTTAAATTATAACATCAAATCAAATTATTATGCATTGATGTTATAGTTATAGATTAATTACAAAAATATTTTAATTGTTATTTTAATAGACTAAATCACAATGTAGCTAAATTAATAACTAACAAACAATTTAATAAAAGTTATTAACTATTATTAAATAATTGAATTTATTCTATTAGATCATATCAGAATTTTTATTCTTTTCCCCTTCAGGCTTATTACTAAAATACAATCGTGATAACAACAAGCCTAATTCAAATAATAAATACATTGGTATCGCAAATAAAGTTTGAGAAAAAATATCTGGTGGAGTTAAAAACATTCCTATAATAAATGAACAAACAATAATATAAGGTCGTTTTCGTTTTAAAGAATTTAGTGTTGTAATCCCTGTCCAACAAAGTAAAATAATTGAAACAGGAACTTCAAATGCTGCTCCAAATGCCATAAAAAGTGTCATAACAAAGCTAAGATACTTAGTTATATCAGGAATAAAATTAATACTTTCTGGTGTAGTTTTTATAAAAAAATTAAATGCTAAAGGAAAAACTATAAAATATGCAAATAGTATTCCTAAATAAAAAAGTACGATACTGGAAATTAGTAAAGGTAATATAACGCGACGTTCATGTTTATAAAGTGCTGGGGCAATAAAAGCCCATAACTGATATAATATTACTGGAACAGAAATAAATACTGACACTATAAGAGTTAGTTTAATTGGTGTAAAAAAAGATGATGACACATCAGTTGCACTCATACGAGAACCGCTTGGTAGCTGATTGATTAATGGTGTGGCAACTAAAGTATAGATATCATTAGAAAAATAAACAAGTGCAAAGAAAACTAATGCAACAGTAAATAAGCTATAAAGAATACGTCTACGTAATTCAATTAAATGGCTAATAAGTGGTTGATGATTATCAATAGACATATTGTTATTTTCACTGTTAGTTTTATCAGATATTTTATTTACTATGATAAATATTTGAGTACATTTTACTTTTACTAATGTTATCTATTGTAATAATTAATTTATAGATGTTTTACTAAATTATTTTAGTATCGTTTTTTATTAGAATTTTTTAATCTACTTTATCTATATTATCTTCATCAAGATTAGTGGTAACTTTTTTTACTGTACTCATTTTTTTTTCGATACAATTATTCGAAAATTGATATTTTTTTTTCAGTAACTCGGTATATTCTATTAGTTCTTTGATAGATTGATTAAGTTCATCTGAAAAAATTTGTAATCCTGCTTTTTTTTCTATTTTACTTAATAACTCCTGCAATTCCTCAAATTCTTTAAATTTCTGAAATTTTAATTCTTCTAAGAGTTTGTATTTAGTATTAGCAGCCAACAAGCGCAATGTAAGTATCCAACTAGATATTGTTTTAATAGATATTATCAGTCTCTCTGGACCAAGGGCTATAAGTCCAATAATTACAATTAATAATACTTCACTAAAACTAATTTCAAGCACAGTTAATACCTACTTTTTATTTTCAGTAGTTTTCTTTTCCTGACTACTCATTAACATTTCCTCAGTAATATTTTTTGCTTCAAAATCAAGATCTGTATAATGTTTTTCTGCATTGTTATTATTATCAACTTTATTTTGATCATCATTTATTGCTTTTTTAAAGTTCTTTAGTGACTCACCTAAATCAGAACCAAGTGATCTCAGCTTTTTAGTACCAAATATTAGAATGACCAATAAACCAATAATAAAAAGTTGACTTGGGCTACCAAATGTAGCCATAGCAATTGTTGTTTCCATGATATATACCTTTAATGAATTAGATTTAATTATGCATAGTTATATTACATATAACTAACTCTATACAAAAACATATAAAATATAAGATATATTTATTTAAAAAAATAAATTTTATCAAATTCTACCTGTTTGATACCATCCAGCGATGAATAAAATTATTCCAAAAAATATAAAACAAATAGATAAAATTTTTAAATCAAAAATCTGAAATAAACTACCACATAATAAGAAAGTCGCTCCAATGCTTAGTAAATATTGACATTGTCTTTGTTTTAGTTGATGCCATTCTAATTTAATTGAAAATTTTTCAATATTGTTTTGTAAATATTTATGTTGTTTAAGTGTTCCGTAAATAAGATCGGAAATTTCTGGTATTTTTTCTACCAAATAAGGAGCTTTTTCCTTAAATGCATTAATAATAGCAGATAATCCTATTTGACGATGCACCCAATCTTCAAGAAAAGGTTTAGCTGTTTTCCATAAATCTAGTTGCGGATAAAGTTGTCTTCCCAATCCTTCAATATATAACAATGTCTTCTGAAGTAAGATTAATTGAGGTTGAATCTCCATATTAAAACTGCGGGCGGCATTAAATAAATTAAATAAAACTCTACCAAAAGAAATTTCTGCTAGTTTTTTTTCAAAAATAGGCTCACAGACTGTTCGAACTGCAAACTCGAAATCTTCTATATTGGTATTTAGTGGAACCCATCCAGAATCAATATGCAATTCAGCTACTTTTCTGTAATCGCGATTAAAAAAAGCAATAAAATTCTCGGCTAAATAGCGTTTATCTTCTTTATTTAATGATCCAACAATACCACAATCAATACTAATATATTGCGGATCTTCTGGATGTTCTCGATTAATAAAAATATTACCTGGATGCATGTCGGCGTGAAAAAAACTATCCCGAAAAACTTGTGTAAAAAAAACTTTTACTCCTCGCTCAGCTAATAATTTCATATTAATTCCATGTTTTCTTAAGGAATTAATATCAGAAACAGGAATACCATAAATTCGTTCCATAACCATTACATTCTTACTGCAATATTCTATATATACTTCAGGAATATAAAGCAGTGAACTATTTTCAAAATTTTTTCTCAATTGGATAGTATTTATTGCTTCACGCAATAAATTTAATTCATCAATTATTTTCTTTTCGTACTCTTTAACGATTTCTATAGGACGTAATCGTTTTCCATCTGGTAAAAGATGCATCCAATTAGCAACATGATACATTAAGCTTATATCTGCTTTAATAATAGGAAGTATATCCGGACGAATAACTTTAATCACAATTTTTTTATTATTTTGTTTTAATTTTGCAGTATGTACTTGGGCAATCGATGCTGAAGCTAATGGTATCTCATCAAAATCATAAAACCAAGTTTCAATAGAGTTACCTAATGATTGTTCAATTTGTTCGCGAGCTAATTTTCCATTAAAACTAATAACTTTGTCTTGTAATAACACTAATTGAGATAAAATTAGTGTTGGAAAAAGATCATGACGAGTAGATAGCATCTGACCAAATTTAATCCAAATTGGTCCTAAATCTTGTAAAGCAAAACGCAAACACTCACCAATAGATTTATCTTTATGTTTATTTGATAACCAAAATAAACAACGACGGATAACCCTTAATGGAAAAGTAAATTTAATTTTTGGAATTAGTTCATCTAAGCCATAATTTAGAAATACTCGAATGATAAAATAGAGCCGTTTAATTTCTTCCGGTCTCATATTTTTCCTCCAACTTAGATAATCGTTTCTCTAGTTTTAATATGTTTGTTATGATCCAATAAACATTATCAATAAAACTTAATGTTTCTAACTATATTAGTAGATATTTTCAGCTTTTCTTTAAATATATATTCAAAGAAAATTTTTTTCTTTGTTTGATAATCTGTTTATTTTAATTAAAATGTTTTTAACCAATCTATTAATACTTTCAGCAATAATATTGCCTACATAAGGAGACATATAATGAGCTGGATCCCATAAAATAGCATCAAGTAATGCAAACCAATTCTGACCAACTTGTATATCACCAGTTATAACAATCCTCCCATCATTAATAAGCGCTGAAATCTGTTGTTTATTTTCAATACTAACTAATGTTAGTAACGTAGTTTTTATTGTAAAATCTGCCGGTATAGTATGATTATTTACTATATCAACTCGTTTCTCAGAGAATATAAGAATTAATGGTTTAGATAATTCTTTTAAATCAATTGACAATATTTTCCTAATCAATTTGATTCTAACTGATTTCAATGCTATTTCCTGATAGAAAAATTTATTTAATATAAACTGCAAAAAAGAAACAATTATAGGCTCAAATAGTGAGATTTTTAAATAGCCATCAGTTAATCTGATATTCATCTTAAAATTTAAATCCTATATGTAGAGAAACAATACCGCCTGTCATATTAGTATAGAAAACTTTTTCAAATCCAACTAACTCCATCATTTTTTTTAAAATGTCCTGATCAGGATGATTTCTAATAGATTCAACTAGGTATAGATAACTATAAGCATCATTTAGTATTATTTGACCAATTAGCGGTAAAACATGAAAAGAGTATATATCATAAGCTTTAGTTAATACTGAATAAATTGGTTTTGAAAACTCTAATATTAATAAACGACCACTTGGCTTTAATACTCTGAACATTGATCTAAGAGCTTTATCTTTATCAGTAATATTACGCAGACCAAAAGAAATACTAATGCAATCAAAATAATTATCAGAAAAAGGAAGTTCTTCAGCATTACTCTGGACATAATTAACATTACCAACAATTCCGCGATTACGTAGCTTGTCTCGCCCAATTTTTAGCATAGAATTATTAATATCGGCTAGGATAACATTACCTTTTTCGCCAACTATTTTAGAAAATTTAGCTGTCAAGTCTCCAGTTCCTCCAGCTAAATCTAAAATGTTTTGCCCAATTTGGGATCCACTATATTCTATTGCAAAACGTTTCCAGATTCGATGGATACCAAGTGACATAATATCGTTCATAAGATCATATTTCTTTGCCACTGAGTGAAAAATAGCTGCAACCATATCTACTTTTTCATTCTTAACTATTTTGCGAAATCCAAAATCAGTGGTTTCTTTAATTGAATTTGCCATATAGATTCTCATTGAATTATTAAAATAATAAAAAGTATAATAATATTTATAAAAAATATTTATAAATTATCAATTTTTATTAATTATGATACAATTGTTTACTTGATAAATTTAGTATCAATAGGACGTTTAACTTCTATTCCTAATTCTTTCAAACTTTCAGCTTGACTAATCAAATTCCCTTTTCCATCCGATAATTTTTTAATTGCCAATTGATAATTTAACTGTGCTTTGTTTAAACTTTGACCTAAAATTTGCATATCATCGACAAATAATCGCATTTTATCATACATTTTAGCAGCTCGATCAGCAATTACTTGAGCATTTTGACTCTGGCGTTCATAACGCCAGAAATTATTAATAGTACGTACTGCAACCAACAATGTTGAAGGACAAACTAGTAAAACGTTATTTCGTAAACCTTCATCAATAAGATCTGGAGCCTCTCGCAAAGCGATTAAGTAAGCTGGTTCAAGAGGAATAAACATTAATACATAATCCAATGACCTTAAACCATTTAACTTATGATAATCTTTTCGTCCAAGATCTTTTATATGATTACGCACAGAATTAATATGTCCGCGTAATGCAGTTGATATAAGTTGTTCATCTTCAGCATTAAAATAGTTCTCATATGCTGTCAATGACATCTTGGCGTCAATAATAACATCTTTACCTTGTGGAAGGCGAATAATTACATCTGGCTGATAACGACTATTTTGATTATTAATACTAACTTGAGTTTCAAATTCATGCCCTTGCCTTAATCCAGAAGCTTCTAATATATGATAGAGAATTGTTTCACCCCAATTTCCCTGAATTTTATTGTCACCTTTTAGTGCTTTTGTTAGATTAATTGTTTCTTTTGTCATTTTTGCATTTAATTGTTGAAGTTGATGAATTTCATGAGATAAAGTATTTCTATCGCGTGTTTCTTGTGTAAAATTTTCATGTACTTGACGACGAAAATTATCCAATTGTTCACGGAAAGGTGTTAATAGTGCGATTAAATCATGTCTGTTCTGCTCAAAAGCTCTGCGTTTATTTTCTTCAAAAATTCTATTAGCTAAGTTCTCAAATTGAATATTCAAACGCTGCTCACTATTAAGCATTAATTGTTGTTTTTCTTTGAACGCCATCTTAGCTTCTTCAAGTCTTATTATTGATTCACATAGTTTAATTTCTTGATTGCTATTAACTTCTCTTTGAAATCTTAATTCTTGCTCTCGTTTCTCACATTCAATCTTCCAATATTTTAGATGATTTATTTTTTCCTCATAGCTAGCTTGAATACTGTAAATATTATTCAATTCAGACTCTTTTTTATTTATTTTTTTTCCGATTAATAGCCATATTAAACTACCACCAAATAGTGTTCCGGTGAGAAATCCAATAATTGTATATAATAACTGAATATTCACCTTTGTTTCCTTAAAATATTATTTATTATTATGAATAATTTATCAGTATGTAACATTATATAAAATACTTATACTTAGTTTTCTTATTTTATTATACTCAACAAACAACATTATATAAAATTTAGTTATTGTTATTCATATTATTACATTGAATAAAATAAGATAAATTAAATTTACATATTATATTTTAAAAAAAATAAATTAGCTTCATATAATAATGAATATATATATGATAAATATATTTTATTAAATAAATTGACACTGTTAATTAACAATATATATCAATAAATCTTTTATTTATAATATTTTTAAAACTGAAAATTTTATTGTATTGATTTATGTAATTTATAAATTAGATACGTATAACCTAATAAGTTATTGTAATAAAAGTTACATTAATAAAATAATGGATTAGATAAAATAACTATTAACTGATATCAGTGAAATAGTTTGTAAAAGTTAATCTATTGTCATTATGACAATATATTAAATCAAGTAAAATCAATATATTATGTAATAATAAAGAATGTAATAATAAAGAAATCAAGACTATTATTGAAATAATAAAAATACTTAATATTAAATAGTTAATAGTAAAATTACTAACAATATTAACTTATTGTTTATATTTTAGTTTAAATTTTAGTTATTATGAAACTAATTATATAAATTGTTATTGGTTTAAAATAAATAATATGATAAGTTTAGATTTATTAAGTAATTTAATTTATTTATACACATCATTACTAGTAATGTCATTAATTTTTACTAAAAATATTAAATAAAATTTAATAATTATTATTTAAGACAAACAAAACGATAATTAAATAAAAAAAATACTGGTATTCAATTTAATTTAATGAATCGAAAATGCTTAAAAAATGTTTATTAATTTAATTTGCTGCAATAGATTATTAATATATATTAATAATCTATATTATAGTTTTCAGATAGTATTGATATAATGTTTCTTGTTGTGCAATATTAAAACAATAGAAGTGATCATATCTGATTATAGTAATTAACTATAAGACATAATAAAATATTTTTGCTTAATATTATAATTAATCTTTCACGTTTTTATATTTTTATATTGATCATTAAATACTGAACAATCCAAGAAGCTATTAAATATTAAGATCTTTAATGAACAAGTTAAAATATTTAAAAATATAGTTATATATTAAAAAATAGAGATTAATAATCAAAAAAATTATTATATGTCATCTTTTTGCTTATTATTTAACAGTATTAAATAAGTTAATCTTAATATAAAGAATTCACATAATAAAAATATTAATAAATTAGTATCAGAAAAAATATTTAAAATTATTAATATGTTTTATTAGATTGGTGCATATTTCACTTTTAAGAATTTTAAAATAAACTTAGTAAAAGTAATATATTTTTAGAATAAAATTTCGCATGTAATGTATTACTTTATTTATTTTTATCATATTATTTGCGAGTGTTATGAAAAAAATATTTTTATATCTTAAATGTAAGTTTTTATAAAGTTTTCACAACTTATCAAGTTTTTTATAATCTTTTTATAAAAAAGATGTTATCTAATACAACTAACTTTGAATATTAATTAATTAAATAAAAATCATTTCTTAAATGAAATGACATATTGTTTTAATATATACAAAAAATTTATGAAACAAATCATTATCTAAAATTTATTATATTGCCATATAGTTTATGTGAAAGTTTTTAATTTTTATCATTAATTAAAACATTAAAATAATAAAACATTATAAAATGTCTATTTGGAATTAATTTTATAATCCATAAAATTAATTTTTATTCAATATCAACTTCAAACTTTTCAATTTATTATAGTTAAATAAGAATAATGTAATTCGTCTGATTTCATAATAATGTTAAATAATTATATTTATTCTGTGTCGTATTTTAAATATAATATCATTAGATGAATTTTTATTTTAGTATTTAGCATATTTTATAAAAGACTTGTGTAAATAATTTTATACTTCTATAATTTTCCTGTATTAAAATAAATCATTTTAATTTATTAAATATTTAAATAAACTATAAATTTACTAATAAATTTCTGATATCTTATTTATTAATATAAAAGACATTGTTGCTAATACATACTTATAGAGTAATTTAATTATATATAAATTAAATTATATTAATTTTAACTGTTATGTTTATTTGATACCAATATATATAGAAATATTTGTATTTTATTTTAAATTTCTATATATGCGCGTGATATTAAAGCGTTAAATAACTTAAAATGAATTGTTTTTATTATAATAAATAATTAACATAAAAAACTCATAAATTATATTGTATCTTATTATATTTAATACTGATACTTTATATCGTGTATCTATTTCAAATGCAATGTATATTTGTATATTTCTATTATAGAATATAAAATATTTTTTTAAAAAAAACAAATTAGTTTATGTGATTGCAATTATTATTTCATAACAAGGATCACTAAACTTAGTGCCGTTATCTATAAATAATATTTTTTATAAGGATTTATATTTTATTTTTTTTGAAAATTACATTTTCTATAATTTTCAACCAGTATATTTTTAATATAATAAATGATAATGATCTAGGTTGAAATTATTTATTGCTATAAATAAATTAATCTAAAAGATTATTAATTAATCTGTGCTAAATTTTAATATATATAATGAAGCAGACATCAAGTTTAAATTTTTAATAAAATATTTATATGTGATCTATTTATCATTTATGAACAGAATTATATAAATATAAATAATATATAGTATTTTAGTTATTTATTTGAAAATATAGACATATTTGTTTTTTATTTAAAATAAAAAACAAATATTTTATTTAGAATATTAGCATAATATAACTATTTGGAATATATAAAGTAAGAACTAATGATTATCAATCATTCTCCATAGTAGTCTTAATGTCAGAAAAATTATTAATGTAAATACTAGTAGCAATGTTTTTATTTATTGCTATAATGAAAATATTGTAAATATCATATAATAAAAATTATAAGCATTATCTATAATTTATGTTGACAAACGCAATAATATGTTTTTTTAAAAAAATAACTATATCATATTAAATTTGATATACTTGTTATATATCATTAATTTCAAATGACCTAAAATTAGCGAAAAAATAGCAATCTATTATCATACTTAATTATGTAACTAAAATTAATTCTTTTTATTTAAAAACAAAAAAATAAAAATTATACTTTATTAATATGGTTATTTATTTAAAAAAAAGAATAAATATATAATTAATAATTGCAGAAATAACAATAATTTAAGTTAAATAATTTTTAATTAAAATATTTAATAATATTTAAATTTAAAATTCTTGTTTTTATACAAAATTGTACCAAAACAAGAACTACTAACTTATCATACTAACATTGATAATTAATGTTAGTAATGTACTATTTACATATTATCTTTTCAATATAATACATCACATTAAGGCCTTATGCAGAGATTAAAATATATTTATATCTAGCGTTTTATATAACAAATAAGTATCTCAACTTTATCAGTTTGATAAGAAATGTATTATAAATAGTATTTAATATTAACTAACTTATAATTACTGCTGATGACACATTATTATTCTGGTAGCATGATTATAAAACGAATCTTATTTTGAGTTAATTGTATTGTTTTCTTTCATATTTTGCATTGTTTTTATAATATTATACTAGATATTCTTTTAATTTACTTATCATGTCATATACTTAGTTATTGATAATTTTAAAACAATGATTATTTAATAAATATTAAATATAAACTCTAAACTAACAAATAGTTTGTTTTAAGATAGAATTTTCTTTGTATTAATGTTTTATTTAAATAAACTTTTCAATACTTTATATGGATTCATAAAAATTCTTAATTTTATTTCTTTTACATAATATTTTTTCTAAAAAAATATTGTTAAGTTAGTAAGAATATCAAATTATTAGTTAATTAATATTCAGTTTTAGATTTTCATCTATATTCTATTTAGAAAATGTTATTAAGTAGTTTTTTAACTTTTTATTTTTAATATATATGTACCAATTGCTATATAATTTATCAAATAATAAATTCTATAGTAATTGGTACATAATACTGATTTAGAGAATTGAATCATCATTTATATAATCATACCAACAATTATCATTAATGCCAATCAAGTTTATATAATGATAGCTATTCAAATTATTCATGCTGGTTGTTTTGTACTTATACTCATTTATGTATAGTTTGTTTAGTTTTTTAAACTTTAATATCAATATTAATCATACATTATCAATTCTTTTAAAATAAGTGAAATTTTATTTCACTTCTTGATATTGCCATTTACATTTATGAAATACGTTGTTGCTATTAAGTATAAAGTGTAACTAGTTCTATTGTATTGATAACCATCCAATGAATAGATTTGTTTAATATAATTAAAATTTTAAATTATCTCGTTCTTACTATTTATTTTATAATATTATATTAATAAAAGTTTAAATCAATATGTGTTATATATTGGTTTGTTATATAACTTTATGTAGTAAGGTTTAAAATGTAGAAATAATTCTTTATTTTTATTTTTATTTTTATTCAGAAATAATTTAATTGACGCGTTTTTTTATTTCATTCGATTTATTTATTAAATATATAAATTTTCTAATTTAATAAATAATATCTATACTTAATTTTTTAAAAATCTAGTTCCAATCAATAATTCTTCTGCATTGTTTTAATTACTAAGTATTTCTTTTTTACAGTGATAGTGATACTTGCAATTATAATTGTTTCAATTTCTTATGTAGAAAAAGATTTTTTCTTGCGTTGCTAGTATAATCTTTATTGTTTTCAATTATTAATATGTAGCTTATTGTATAAATCTGAATTATAAAAGCTATTATCTTCATTACTCAGATTGTTAAATAAATTCAATATCCATTAATTAATAAGATTTTTATAAGTTTAGCATAGCAGCATCTTGAACGTAAATTATTGTTTTATTAAATTTATATATAATAAATTATGCATTTTCTTAGTTATTGTGTCACTTATATTTATAATTACTAAAATATTACAATCATTTTCAGAGATAAAGTTGTTTGTATAAATAAAAATGTAGTTAGTTTCAGATAACAAAAAATGATATAATTAACATTATTATAATAATGTTAATTATACAGTTCTTTTCTTGATGTTTGATGTTTCTTATTAATCTATGAAGATTATATTTAATTAAATATTTAATAGTAATATACAATATATTTATTAATGATCTTTTTCGCCAACTGTTGATGATAAGATATATACGCTATGTTTGTAAAATCGATATAAATACTTTGTATACAAAGTATATTTAGTTAAATATACAAAAGAGATTCGACTAGTAAATTATTTAGTAACATATTAAAGAAAACTTTTATAATTTATTTCGTTCCATATTAATTTTTATTATCATATTAATTCTTCTGCTATATTTATACAAGAATATACATTAATTTTTTCATTCTTTATTTTACCATTCAAATATCATGATTAATATCTTTCAGTTTGCATAATTTTAAGATATGAAAAATATAAAAGTTAGTTAGCTAATAAAATAATTATTATGATTATCGATCATTAATAATAAAATTGTATGATTAAGAATAGCAAAATTAGAAAAATATCATAAAGAAATAATGTTATAGAAAATATATCAAAAAGTTATATATACATAATGTTAAAAAGCGCTTCAGTAAATTAATTTAACTAAATTTTATATTAGTGTAAGAAGTAAATTTAAAAAGATGTTTTATTAGTAATAAAATAATAAAATAATAAAATTACAATTAATAATATTAAAGCTTAAGTTAAATATAGAATCTTATAATACATTAGATGATTAGATAATTTCAAGTCAATCATTATAAAGCTAAAATAATGCTAAGATATTAAAAATAAATTTAAGTAAAAACAATTATTATATTGATTTTGCTTGAGTCGCCTAAAGTTTATTATAATATAACAAAAACTATTTTTAAATAATCCAATTACAGTGCATCAACTAATAAAATATTAGAAAAATTAATATAATAATCAATAAGATACTAAGTAAGAATAATAGTAACTATTAAGATTATTTCTATTAATTGATAGTAACTTAATAGCGATTATCAATTAATAGAAATTTTTACTAAATTTAAGTAATTATTTGTTATGCTTGATCTAACAACAACTAGAACAACTTTAAAAAAATAAAATAATGAAGCTTAATATAAGTAAAATAATTATCTTTATAAAAAAAATACTAAATATTGAACTTTTTTATAAACACTTTAATTACTAATATACACTCCTAAATAGTATTTTTCATATAATTTATATAAAACAAAACTTGTAATACATTACATAAAATAATATTGCACAATGTATAAAACAACCTATTATAACTTTAAATTTAATTTTGCTAAATATAAAGTTAAAATATAAACTAATCTATAGTGATATTAATAATTCCATAATTTCACATTATTCATTATAAATAAATAATGTTTTATAGGAAATTATAGACTAAATAAAATAATTTTTGTAACTATTACTAATTCTAATAATAGTAAAATTAAAAAAAGACTTAGAAAATATTTCTATATTATTATTACTAATAAATTAAAGTTATAAGTTAAACAAATATATCAAAATAATATTTTTTTTATAATTATATATTTTAATATCAATTTCTTTCTTAAATAAACATTAATGGTTATAAGTTTAAATATCTAATCCATAATTTGTATAAAAATTACATATACTAAATTGATCAATCTGAAATAATCAGATAGATCATGTCTGAAAGTTATAATAATTTTAAAATTAATTACATTAATAACTTTTTTCAAAAAAAATTAATTATCTTCTAATATAAAAAGTGTTTGTAATATTTTAATTATTTATTTGAAGATTTTATTAACTTTTAACAGTTAAAATAAAAATATATTTAAAATAAATTATTTCATATATATAATTTTCGAATTTATAAAAATAATCGAATATTTTAAAATTAAAATTATATTGTATAATTTACAGTAGTAATTAATATTTTTAAAATATAAATAGTATGTTTGTATTTTAATCTTATAAAGATATTTCTAAATTTCTATTTTTATTTCATTGTTTGTAAAAAAGTATCTTAGCAACTAAATTTTGCTGTGATATTTCTTTGATAGAAATGTAATTAGATTACATATATTTAATTGATTTTAAAGTAAAAAAAATAATATTTATCTTAGTGTTATATATTAAGATAAATATCTTATATAAACTATCATGTGTTATTACAATATTATTTAATTATTTAATTATTTAATTATTTAATTATTCAATATAATTAAAATTTTATTTATTTTAATTGACTAATTTAGTTTTATATCAATGTAAATAATAATATCTTATATAAAAGATATTAAATACTTTTGAGTTAATTTTGTTAATTTGTTATGCTATTTGGCACCTTAATATAATTTAATGAATTAAATTAAAATAAAAATCATAGTTTTGTGCTATCTATATTATATATAAACATATAATTCTATTATATAAATTAATACTTATTAACATTGTATTAAAAAATCAGATGTAATAATTAGTTTACAAAATTACTTATATTATATTTAGCCTTAGTTAATAATAAATAATATAACTATAATTTATATATTATTTATTCATTAATATTATCTTTTTTTTATTCTTATTTTTTACCTATGATATATTTTGATAATCAAATTTTAATAGCAATTATATAACTATGATAATCTTCAAATATATTACATCTTAAAAAGAATATTTTTATAAATTATACTTTGATTTTAAAAATTATTATTAATTTATATTATTTATTAGATATAAATTTAAAAAAAATTTACTTTTAGCATTTGATGCTAATCAAATGCAGTAATTAGTATTTTATCAAATTTGGTTTTAATCTAGTTTTAATTGATGCATGCTTAATTCCATGTATTTTTGTTCAAAAACTTTGCATAAAATATTATCATTTATAATGATTATTGGTTTGCTGTTAATGTTATATTTGAGTTTAATTTTATATTTACTAATTTTAGTCTTTAATACAGTATTTTGATGTTTTAAGATTATTTTTATGATAAAAATAAATATTTCTTTTAATTTTTAGTTAAATAATCAAAGAGCAAAATATCTCTTTATTTTTTCTTAAATTAATATTTTAATTGTGTTAGAAAAAATATATTAGTTATATTTTTTCTAACTAATTTTCATTGTTATATATTACTTTATTGTTAACTTCATGATATTGAAGAGAATTGTACATATTTATCATATTTTGTACTATAGAACAATTATTTTTGCATTACATGATTATTGATAATTTCTAGTTCTATATATAAAATAGATTGTTGTTTTCGATTAAAATTTTATTTAGAATTATTGTATAGATTTAATTTATGCTATATTATGCTATATAATTAATAAACATAGCATAAATTACTTATAATTTTAATTAATTCTCTTCAGACGATAACTACAGTTTCATTTACATTTTTTATGATAGTTTTTTAATTTTGTTAATTATTATATTAATATATATTTCTAAAAAAATTAGTTGTTAAATTACTTTCAAAAGAGTATAATAATACTATTATCTTTAAGTTTTATACTATTGATTAATTGTATTTTAGTAAATTTTATCTACAAATTTTATAAAATTACATTAAATATTAAATTAATTATATTTAACACATCAACTACTTTAACAAAGTAAAAAACACAAACTTAATTATTATCAATTACACTAATTTTCAAAAAAAATATCAAATAGATACGTATGGTATGTAAATATTTTATATAGTACATACTGTTATAAAACACATTATAGTATAGTTCTGTAATAAAAATCTATAATTGAAAATTTAGTTTGTTATTAATTTTATAGTGCAATAACATAATCCAATTAATTTGATCATGTTATATCATTCCAACAGATGATATTTTTTATATCTGTTATATCATTGGATTTAGCAGTTTATTTTTTTGTTTTCTGATTATTAATGTTGCTAATTATGTAATACCATTCAATTGTAAATGTATTGTTTAGTAAATACCATGTATGTTTGCAATAATACCAAGATTTGCAATATTATTGCATAAAAGTTATTTAAGTGAAAAAATATAAATTTTAGAAATTAAATAAAAAATTGACATTCATCATATTCTGTATTATAATAAATACGGTTTGTACAATCACAATTTTGATATATAAGCGTGTATTTTACTGTAAAATATATAAAATAGTCATAATATTGATTTGTTAAATCTTTATTGACATAAGAGAATTTCTTCTATTTAATATATACAACGTATTTTAGTATTATCAAAATTTAGAAAACTATTTACAACATTTACTTTATTCTCAAATATATTTTAATTATATAAAAATTTAATTTTAGTTATATAACATTATCAATAATATTGCATCGATATGACAATAATTTTATTTATTAAATATACATTAATTTATTATGCATCAAATTAATAGCGATTGAAATCAATTAAACATTAAAAATTTAATTTGATGGATTTTTTTTAAGATCTTATAAAAAATATTACGTTTATAAAATTCAAGATTAACTATAAACATTCTAGATTTTTGTAAAATAAGATATACAAGATGTCAAGCAACTAATTAATAATTATACTGATCTTAATATTAGAATTAAATAATATTATTATGTGTAATTTAAAATCTAATCAGTATCAGTATTCTATATTTCCTTTAAATAATTCCTTATTATAAGAATAACACAATTAATATTTTATATAACAATCATGACATTCAAGATGAAGATTAAAATAAAATTAATTTACACAACAAACAATTAACTTTTTTTAAGTTTTAATAATTTTTAATTTTTTTGGAACAAGTAAGATGAATATCTTATAAACTAGATAGTTTATAGTTTAAAATATTTTAAAATTTTGATTTATAAATTTTCAGTAGAATTTATTAAGAGAATATAGTTATAATTTATTTAATCTAATGGAATATAATTTAATAAGTTATATAAAATAACTTATTATCTAGTTCTAATTATTAATTTTTTTTAAAAAAAATTAATAATTACATCGAAAATCTAATAAATAAATTAATTTCATAAAATAATCAATTTACTACATTTTTAGTAAAAAGTATATTGCGCACCGACTTCATTAAAACAGTTATTTATTTTAATTATATTAATTATGTAATAGAATTAAATTCTAGTCTTTACATAGTTATAAATACTTTTAAAATAGACAAGATATATTTATTATTTTTTGATATATTAATTACAATATAATAATTTTAATAGTCACAAATATATTGTGTTAACTAACACACTCAGACAATTTTTATCTATTAGATTTATAGTAATTTAAGCAATGAAATAATATATTATTAATATTAATAATATTCCATAATACATTGAATGTATTTACTTTTTAATTATTACAAAAACTTTCCATAAAACTAGCTAACTGCTTAATTTATAAGTAAATAACAAGAATTAATTTTAAAATATTTAGTTTGTATGTCTGTCTTATAACTATATTCAATTAATATAGTTTAATGACTTAGTTGTTATGCTATATACAATTTTTATTGTAAAATAAAAATTAGTGATTCAAAGTTTATCAAAGATCTTTATGTACTATTTTTATTTCTTCTATAAGGTTACAATTATATTGTACTGTATATTAAATTTAATAAATGTTATAATTGTAAAAATTTATATTTCTATAATATCAATTTACTTAAAAATACCATTATTAGTAAATAATTCAAGACTTATTATGTAAATTGAAAGTATTAAGTATACTAATTTTATTTTATATTATTAATAATATAAATTTTTACATTAAAAACACAACATAATTTGTTATTTTAGTAAAATGAAATTAGTTAAATATTTCATTTGATTTTTCAATAATATAATCGCAAATTAATATCAAAGTTTATTTAATGCATATTATTTTTGATAATATATTCTTTTTTTATAATTTACGATGAAATATGGTTGTGAAATCATATACTAAATGCCAAACACTCAATATCTTTTATTTAAAAATTCATCAATACTTAGAAAGTCTTTTCTTGCATAATAAATAAAATTAAATTTTTTGGTGATATAACTCGCATTACAATAATTAATAAATTTTAGATAAATTATTCTTATTATCATTTCATCCAAATAACATATATAGTAACGCTACTAAGTTATTACTTTTTATGACCATAAAATGTAAGACAATCACAGTAAAAATTAATAATTATATAGCCTTTTTAAAATTACTAATCGTGAACTTATTAATTCCTACAATCTTTATTGATACTGGTTTGTATTTGCTTCATTTATATTTACGATCAATAGTTATCAATTTTATCTTATGATAAAAATTAGATATTTGTTTATAAAACAATGAGTTATTAAAATATTTTTTTCGTTGTTTGTTATTTCTAGAAATAACAAACATTTATTTATATTTTTAGTATATCATATAAGTATTTTAATTCCATAATATATTATATTCAGATTTAAATGTTATTATTCTATTTAATGCCATCCATCTATCACAATTGCATAAAATGACTTTATATATAAATATTTATAAATATTTATATATTTTAATTTATAATTATCTTTGATAGAGATATTATATTCAGCATAAGTTGTTGTTCTATAGCTTATAAATTTTGTTCAGATGTGAATAAAAAAATAAAATCATTAGTTATATTTTAGAAAAATAAGATTGATTTTTTCTTATATCGAATTAGAGTAATATAATCTGAAAATAAATGAATATTTATTAAATAGTTGTTTGCATTAAAAATAGAATACGATTTATTTCGTTATAAATAATTTAGCACTATATTAAATATTAATAATAAAATATTAACAAATGGTTTAAATATTTTTTATTATTGTAGTTGTAATAATTTTTTATAATTACCTTATTCCATATTAATTTAAAATTATATATAATATATTATTTTATAATGTATTAATTGATAAAGATTCATACATAAAAACTTTATTCAATAAATGTATCTTTAATAATTTTTTCTAATATTCTAATATATAGAAATGTTGTTTCTAAAATTAAATTTAAATGACGTTTATAATAATTGATTTCTTACTTATATATATACGCCAACGTAATATAAATTATTGTTATTTTTCTTCTATGTTAATATATACAATATAAACATTTAATGTATAAGTATAATACTTAATGAGTTTACTTATTCCTAATTTGTATATGTAATTTCTTTAAATATTAATAATAATTAATGAATGAATTATTCTTGAATATTTGTACTAATATTTAGATAGACTTTTCAATAAAAGTATAATAAACATTGTATAAATGTTTTATTCAGTAAGTTATTTTATATTTTTGCTAATATTTTATTATTTTTATAAAAATATATAGTTAATTGATCATGTAAATTGCCATGTTTGTTGCCTTTATTAAGTTATGCTTTTGTTACTGAGTTTAATTACAAAGTTTGATTTTAAATTAACATCTTTAAAGAACTATTAAGATTAATAGTTGTTATGCGTACAACATATCATATATAACAAGTAATTTATTAAATAAAATGTTATTAATTATAACTATTATTAATAAATTTATAGTTTTAATAGCGCTTATCATTATAAACTCTATAGAATTTTTATTTTATGATTAACTATAACGATTAAAATTAATTATTTTTTATATTAATAACTATATATTAAATTATAATTCATATATCAGTCAGGAAAACCTCATTGATTTTATAAAAAAAATAGATTTTTTAAAAAGAAGAAATTTATAATAAATTTTATATATTTTAAAAAATTGAAAATCAACATTCTTAAAGATTAGAATGGAATATCATCATCAAAATTCATTGAAGTATCATTAATCATATTTGAACTGATTTTATCTGAATAGGAATCTTCCAACTGATTGTTATCATTAATTTTTTTATTTTTCTGTATATTTCCAAATTCTCCAGCTGGATTATTTTGTGATGTTCCTTCTTGTAAATAAGCTCGCGTACCTAACATTTGCATAGTGCCGTTAACATTAACAATAACTTCTGTTGAGTATCTATCTTGACCATTTTGGTCTTGCCATTTACGAGTTTGCAACGAACCTTCAATATAAACTTGTGAACCTTTACGCAAATATTCACCAGCTATTTCAGCTATCTTACCGAACATAACAACGCGATGCCATTCTGTCTTTTCTCTCATTTCCCCTGTTTGTTTATCTCGCCAATTTTCAGAAGTTGCTAAAGCAAGATTAGCAACAGCACCACCATTTGGCATATAACGAATTTCAGGATCTTGACCTAAGTTTCCAATAAGTATAACTTTATTAATACCTCTGTTAGACATTCTATACCTCTAATAAATTAATTTTAGAATAAATTTAAGTATTGTTAGTTTAACATGAGAACTCTATAATTTAATATAAAAATTAAAAATGTTTAAGTGTAAACTAAATAACTATAAAATATTATACTACAATTTTTTTAAACTTTTAATTTTAATTAATAAATTAAAAATATTATTATCTGTGTTATGATGTATATTTATTCAGTCTAAATTATGTAATAATAAAAAGTTTTATTTATTATTTAAATATCTATCAATTTAAATATCTATCATCTAAGATTTGTTACATGAGCAACATTAAAGTCAGAGGTGCTCGCACCCATAATTTAAAAAATATTAATTTAATTATTCCTCGCGATAAATTAATTGTAATAACTGGATTATCAGGTTCAGGAAAATCTTCTCTTGCATTTGATACTCTATATGCAGAAGGTCAGAGACGTTATGTTGAGTCATTATCTACTTACGCTAGGCAGTTTTTGTCATTAATGGAGAAACCGGATGTAGATCATATTGAAGGATTGTCTCCAGCTATTTCCATTGAGCAGAAATCAACTTTACATAATCCAAGATCAACTGTCGGATCTATTACTGAAATTCATGATTATTTGCGATTGCTATTTGCTCGAGTTGGACAGCCACGCTGCCCTAATCATAATATTCCTCTAGATGCACACACAATTAGTCAGATGGTTGATAACGTTCTATCTCTACATGAAGGCACGAGGCTTATGTTGCTAGCTCCTATAGTTAAAAATCGTAAAGGTGAGCATATTAAGATAATAGACAATATCTCGTCTCAAGGTTATGTTCGCGCTCGTTTTGACGGAAAAATTTCTGATTTATCCAATCCACCTAAATTAGAATTATACAAAAAACATACAATTGAAGTTGTTGTTGACAGATTTAAGGTGCGTTCCGACATAGCTCAGCGCATAACTGAATCATTCGAAGCCGCTCTTAAGTTATCTGGCGGCACTGCTATTATTGTTAATATGGATGATAGCCAAGCAAGTGAATTAGTTTTTTCTTCTAATTTTACCTGTCTTATCTGCGATTATAGCATTAGAGAATTAGAGCCTAGATTATTTTCATTTAATAATCCTGCTGGCGCTTGTAATTATTGTGATGGTCTCGGTGTGCAACAATTTTTTGATCCAAATCGAATAATAAAAAACGAAGAAATTTCTTTAGCTGATGGGGCGATAGATGGTTGGGATAGGCGTAATTTTTATTATTTTCAGATTCTATTGGCATTATCTGAACACTATAAATTTGATATTAAATCAACGTTTAGTTCTTTAGATCCAAAAATTAAAAAAGTGATTTTATATGGATCTGATAAAGAAGTAATTAAGTTTAAATATAAAAATAATTACGGAGATATTACAGTAAAATGTCATCCGTTTAAAGGTGTTATCCATAATATGGAATGTCGTTATAAAGAAACAAAATCAATTGCTGTTCGTGATGATCTAGCTAAATATATTAATAATTGTTTATGCACTTTTTGTAATGGAACACGTTTACGACAAGAGTCTCGTTTCGTATTTATTGAAAATATTAGCTTACCTGAAATTTTAGATTTTAGTATTAAAGACTCTATGATATTTTTTCAAACATTGCAGCTCAGTGGGCGTCGCGCGCAAATTGCAGAAAAAATTCTTAAAGAGATTAACAATAGATTAAAGTTTTTAGTTAATATAGGATTAAATTACCTAACGCTATCCAGATCATCTGATACTTTATCAGGTGGTGAAGCGCAACGTATTAGACTGGCGAATCAAATTGGTTCCGGTTTAGTTGGTGTCATGTACGTATTAGATGAGCCTTCTATTGGTTTACATCAACGAGATAATGAAAGATTGTTGAGTACTTTACTTAATTTGAGAAATTTAGGAAATACTATTATTATGGTTGAACACGATGAGAATGCAATTCGTGCTTCCGATCATATTATAGATATAGGTCCTGGAGCAGGGATATATGGAGGTCATATCGTTGCTCAGGGGAAATTATGCAATATTATTAATAATCCAAACTCATTAACTGGCAAATATCTTAGTGGTAAGCTTAAAATACATATTCCTAAAAAAAGAACTCATATTAATACAGAAAAAATACTAAAGCTTATTGGTGCAAAAGGTAATAATTTAAAAAATATAACACTTGAACTTCCAGTTGGTTTATTAATATGCATTACAGGAGTTTCTGGTTCTGGTAAATCAACTTTAATCAAAGATACATTATTTTCTATTGCTAATCAAAAATTAAATAAAGCTATTAATACTAATCCTGCACCTTACACAAACATCGAAGGATTACAATTTTTTGACAAGGTGATTGATATTGATCAAAGACCAATTGGTAGAACTCCTAGATCTAATCCAGCCACATATACTGGTATATTTACGCAAATTCGTATATTATTTGCAAGCGTACCTGAATCTCAAACTCGAGGTTACTCACTTAGTAGGTTTAGTTTTAATGTAAAAGGAGGGCGTTGCGAAATTTGCAAAGGTGATGGCATGATCAAAGTTGAGATGCATTTTTTACCAGATATTTACGTTAATTGTGATCATTGCAATGGTAAGCGGTATAATAGAGAAACATTAGAGATAAAATATAAATATAAAAATATTCATGAAGTTTTAGAAATGACTATTGAGGAAGCTAATGAGCATTTTGCATTTATCCCTATATTGGTGCGTAAATTGCAAACATTTATAGATGTTGGACTTTCATATATTCGTTTGGGACAATCTGCAACAACACTATCTGGCGGAGAAGCGCAACGGATCAAATTATCTCGCGAACTTTCCAAGCGAAGTACAGGAAAAACTCTATATATTTTAGATGAACCAACTACAGGTTTGCATTTTGCCGATATTAAACAACTGTTGCATGTATTGCATACACTACGTGATCAAGGAAATACTATTGTAATTATTGAGCACAATTTAGATGTTATCAAGACAGCCGACTGGATTGTTGATCTTGGACCAGAAGGAGGTAGCGGTGGTGGTGAAATATTATTTTCTGGTTCCCCTGAGCAAATTATAAAATGTAAAAAATCACATACAGGTCAATTTTTAAAATCAATCTTAAAACGAGGTCACTAACAAAATGCTTACTAAGTAATACATGAAATATTATATTTTAATAAATATTGACTTTGGTAATTTTATCGAGATTAATTCAGAAATTCATTTATAAATTAAGATAGTAAAAAGTTTATCTACTACTAATAGTAGTATTTTGTTATTTTAAAATTAAATTTATTTTTTTTAAAAAAACATATCAATATATTATAATTAATTTAATAAATATTTATTAAATTAATTAATTTAAATAGTTTAGAATTTATAGTTACAAAAGATTAATTAGATTTTAATAACTATAAATAATTTTATCTTGTATTTCTATATACAAACTTTATTTTTTCTATTTCTATTTCTATTTCTATTTCTATTTCTATTTCTATTTTTATTAAAATTTTGTTTTTTTAAACTATGACTGAGTTCAACCTGTGAAAATAATGGTATTTAAAACAATATATTAATTAGTAATATAAAATATTTTGTATAAAAAAAGAATTTATTATGATTAAAGATTATAGGCAGAAATAAGATATAAACACAATAATTAATTTTTATTATTTTATTTCGCCTATATTAACTAATATCCGATTAAGTTGATAGCAGCACAAGCGAATAAGAATACAAAATTCGACTTTATATACTTCTTTATAGCTTATTAAATTAATATAACGTTTATAAAACTAGTTTTATTTATAAAAATTAACATTGTTTATATAAATAAGGATACAACAACATACATTTAAAAAATACAAATGAAAAACATTAATAGTAATATTTTTTATTTATTATTTTTTTTAAAAAAAATAATAAATAATATAGATTTTTAATTCGGTTAATAAGTTTCTATATTAATAACTGTATTAACAATTTAAATAGTAATAAAATTATTTAATTAGAAAAAGATTATAAAATATGTTTTTTAATAAAATAATTAGATTTCCTATTTTTTTTAAAAAAAATTTATAAATTTTTAAATTTTATATAACAAAATATTTTTATAGATAAGTGTATAATTTTACAATACTTAAAATAAATTTTAGGATAAGCATAAAACGAGTTCTCTACTTGTACTATTTTATATTTATCTCTATATTGTTTACTCTATATTATCTATATAATAATTTATTAATTTTTTATTTGCTATAAGTTGTTAATTCAAGTTTAATTTACATAATTTATATAAAATTATTTATCGTCTTATTATATTTATTTCTCATTTATTTCTTAAACGTTAATATTTTTTTAAGTACTTATATGTACACTATACAAAAAAATATTTTGAATATATATCCGCTATGAAAGAAAATAAAATTAAATCTTTTAATATAGAGATAAAAGGTAAAAACATGATTATTTTGTACAATACATAACTAAAATCATTATTTTATTTATTTCTATGAATATCAATGATATAATAAATTTATTTGATTAAAAATCATTAGTTTTATATGATTAGATTAAAAAAAATCTGTCTAATTATAAATAAATAAAATAAAATATTTATAGCAATAAATTGAATATAGAAATTATATGAAATTATTGAAATTAAGTTAAAGAAAATATGTTTTGTGGTCATTTATATTTAATTTTATTTTATATTTTATATTTTATATTTTATATAAAATGGTATACTTTGTTTTTTTTTCGTAAAAAAAAAATAATTTAATTTTGATAAATAAATATAAGTATCTTGATATTATTAAATAGAAATTTTTAAAAATTAATAACATTAGCGTGCAGTACAGCAGTAATTAAATTAATTCATATAAACTGATTTAAACTTTCATAATACTTAAAATAGTCAGTTATCACGATAAAATTCTTTAATTGTAAATGAAATATCATCTCAATATTAGTTATATAATTTTATTTTTCATTATTAATTTAAAAGATAATTCTGAGTATTATTGAATATAATGCACTTAAGTATTTTAGTTTATTTACATTAATAATCTTGTAAATAAATAATGCATAAAATATTATTTAGATTAAAATATATAATTTTTTAAAAAAACTCTATTAATGGACTTTACTTTTATGTTAGTATTTTATTTTAAATTTTTATGTCTTTTATAATGTAATTATAATTTTTAATAATTTTAATTTATATAATATAATATACAAATTTATGTATACTTTTACTATATTTTTTAATTAATCTACATTCATTAAATTGATAACATAAAGTTTAAACCTTTATTAAAAATTTAGCTTTATAGATTTAATATCCTTATTAACTATAAAATTCAATATGAAATAATTTTTAATAAAATCATCATTTTAAAATAACTATTAAATATGGAAATGCAATATATATTAAAGATAATGATTTGATTGTATTTAAATTATTAATTTTTACAAAAATTAGTACAACTACTACAATATTTATAGTTAGTAGTTTTTATGTGGTTAATGATATGGTTTTATTACAATAAATATGTTGATTTTTTATCAACATATTTATTAGATTTGATATTTATTATAGTTACTACAATTATTTTTTTTATTTTTTGCTTTATATTATTATACTACGATTTTCGTTTGTCTGTATCTTATTGTATACATTAGTTCTTATAGTCTTATAACAATGTATAATTGTTGCATTTTCTAACATTTATTTTCTAATAAAAATCATATTTGTTAGAAAATGTTTGTTAAATAATATTCTTCACAACAAGAATATTATTTAACAAACATTTTAAAATTATTATATGTTTAGAATATATAATTAGAATATTTTTGAAAAACATCAGGTTGTGTATCGTAATTAAATACATTGGTAATATATTTAAAATTTTTTCCTTGAATTAATATCTATTAAAACAAAGATATTTAAATAATATTAAGTTAATTTCTAAATAGAGTAAGTAGTCGATTTTTTTATTAAAAAATTTAAATACATCAAGAAAGACAATACTATAAACAAACAGAAAGTAATGGAAAATATATTCATATTTATTTTTTGTGTTAAAAAAAATTATTTATATTTGTAGTTAATTTTCTAGATTTATGTTTATAAGAGATATATTTTCACTCGTTGGAATGAAAGAAAATTTTTTCTTTAATTCTAATACCTCTTTTTCTAATTGATATATTCAAATTTTAAATCTTTATCACAATAATATTTTGTTAAATATTAAGAATAAATTTAATCGGTATATGATCTGTAGTAGTTCGATAAAATAATCAACTGATGTATTTAATAAAATTTATAACACATTAGATTATTTTTGTTGACTAAAATTGTATGAATAAAGACCAAATAAATATAATATTATTTAGTATGCTAATTAAAGAATAAGTTGTACTATATAAAAATATCTAAATCATAATTTAGTTCATCTAATTAATTCTTTCAATACAATCACATGTAATAGTTTAAGATTATTTTAAAGAAGTACTAGTGGTATTTTTATAGTATTAATAAATATAAATCGTTAATTTAGGTTCGTGAGGCACAATAAATACTCTAAGTTTATTAATTTCTATTTACACTTGCAAAGTACACATAAGAAATAAACAATAAATATAATGTTGACTATTGATTGAAATTCAATTATGAAAAGCTACTTTTATTAATGGCTCAAATAATTTTATAGTGTATTGTAAGAAGTCTATAAATTTATTTTATGTCAAATGTGCATTGTTTATGATGTATTAGAATATAGATTAATAATTAGTTTATAAAATAAGATTATTTAAATAAAGGAAACATTCTTAAATTAATGTTAGAATGAATAAGAATAAAATTCTTATACTTGGAGAACAATAATGAGCAGCAAGGTTATTCATCTATCCGATGAAGATTTTAATAAAAATGTCCTAATAGAAACAAAATCAATATTAGTTGATTTTTGGGCAGAATGGTGTGGGCCTTGTAAAATGATTGCTAATATTTTAGATGAAATTGCTGATGAATATTCAAATAAATTAGTTATTGGAAAACTAAATATTGATGATAATCCTAAAACAACAAATAAATATGGTATTCGCAGCATTCCTACTTTGGTGTTTTTTAAAGATGGCGAACCAATTAATAAGCAAGTTGGTTTTTTTTCTAAAACTAAATTAAAAGAATTTTTAGAAAAAAACATATAATTCTTTATAAAAGATTAATAATAAATGTTTAGAGAGATGATATTTTATAATTTTATATTAAATATTTACTTTTATGTAATTCATGCCTGGACGTGCAACTTTAAGCATGATAATTTACGACACATACTTAAGTAGTATGTGTTTTTATATATAATATATTTGTTATATATTGGATAACCTATATCCTACAATGGTTTTAATACTATTAACTCCCATAATATAATTCTTTTATGGAAGACCAGTTCTTTTTATTATTTGCTTCGTCATCTTATGTAGTGAAATAAGAAGTATAAAGTAAGATTTTATAATCAGCTTTTGGATGCATTTATAGAACTGTTATTTGTTATCTAACGAATAGCATTTAATGTAGTAAATTAATAAATTAATAATGTCATACTGAATTTATATAATAATAAAATTGATATGTTCATCAAGAATCTTTAATGTTTTTGTATTTTTATTTAAATAGATATTTAGAGATTACTATACTATTTATTTTATTATTTACAGTTTAAAAATATACTCCTAGTAATAAGAACCCACCATTATGAATCTTACTGAATTAAAAAATACGCTGGTATCTGAATTGATTACTCTTGGCGAAAGTATGGGGTTAGAAAACTTAGCTCGCATAAGAAAACAGGACATTATTTTTTCTATCTTGAAGCAGCATGCAAAAAGTGGAGAAGATATTTTTGGTGATGGTGTACTAGAAATTTTGCAGGATGGATTTGGATTTCTTAGATCTTCTGATAGCTCATATCTAGCAGGCCCTGACGATATTTATGTTTCTCCTAGTCAAATTCGTCGATTTAATCTTCGAACTGGAGACACTATATCAGGAAAAATTCGTCCACCTAAAGAAGGAGAACGGTATTTTGCCTTACTAAAAATTAATGAAGTGAATTCTGATAAACCTGAAAACTCTCGTAGTAAAATTCTTTTTGAGAACTTGACACCACTACATGCCAATAATCGTTTACGTATGGAGCGTGGTAATGGTTCAACAGAAGATTTAACAGCTAGAGTTCTAGATTTAGTAGCACCGATTGGTAGAGGGCAGCGTGGTTTAATTGTTGCACCACCAAAAGCAGGAAAAACAATGTTATTGCAAAATAATGCAGCTAATATTGCAAAGAACTATCCAGACTGTGTTTTAATAGTATTGTTAATTGACGAGAGACCAGAAGAAGTCACTGAAATGCAACGCTTAGTCAAAGGCGAGGTAATTGCATCAACATTTGATGAACCAGCATCTCGTCATGTTCAAGTTGCTGAAATGGTAATAGAAAAAGCTAAGAGATTAGTTGAACATAAAAAAGATGTGATTATTCTCTTAGATTCGATAACGCGACTCGCTCGCGCTTATAACACAGTTGTTCCTTCTTCTGGAAAAGTATTAACTGGTGGGATAGACTCAAATGCTTTGCATAGACCAAAACGTTTTTTTGGTGCCGCTCGTAATGTAGAGGAGGGTGGAAGCCTGACAATAATTGCTACAGCATTAGTTGATACAGGCTCTAAAATGGATGAAGTAATTTACGAAGAGTTTAAAGGCACTGGAAATATGGAGTTACATTTGTCGCGCAAAATAGCAGAAAAACGCGTTTTTCCTGCTATTGATTATAATCGCTCTGGCACCAGAAAAGAAGAATTATTAACATTACCAGATGAGTTACAGAAAATGTGGATATTACGTAAAATAATTCATCCTATGGGTGAGATTGATGCAATGGAATTTTTGATTAATAAATTAGCAATGACTAAGACGAATGATGAATTTTTTGATTTCATGAAGCGCTCTTAGATTTTTATTAATTTATATAGTTCATTGTTTTGTTTTACTATTTAATATGTATTTTATACATATTTTAATTATTGTATAAGTAATTTGATGTAATAAAATAGTTAATTATTCTAATATGCAGTAGAATAATTAATTTTTATTGCTTTAAAAATTCTGAATTAGTTACTATGTTTTAATTATCTATTTCTTGTCCATCAATAAGAAAGAAATTTTAAATATTAAAAAACAGAACTAATATTTTATGCAAAGCTGTTTCTGCCAGCATATTCATCTCTTATATAAAGTGTAATCGCAGTAATAACACAAGTATGCAAAAATTGATAAATCATTATCATAGATAATTATGAAAATATCTATATTATCGTAAAATAGACAAATTAATTTACTTTTGTATTTGTTAAAAATCATTTAATCATCACTAAAAATGATGATTATTTATAAAAATTTTAAATTATATTCACGTAATGTTACTATTAGTAAAAATATAACTATAAAATAAAAACTAATTAAGAATATTAATAAAATTTAGCTGATAGTAATAATAAAAGTTAATTTTACAATGATCTATTTTTTAGTTATAATTATTCTAGAAAAAAAATAATACGACTATAATTATTTAAACTAATGTTAAAAAATAATCTATTTTATTTCTGTTCTAATATTAATAAAATTTCCGATTATAGAATTGTTTATGGAAATTATTAACAGTAGTACATTATATCAATAGATTGCTTAATAGTTATATTTTGATGCTTTTATTTTTAAAAAACATGTAATTTTTTATATTAAAAAATAGTTGGTGTCTTTTTTATATATTAAAATCAGAACGCCAAATTAAAATTTAATTATTAATTTTGTTATAATTTATATGTAATCTGCAGAGATTTGTAATCTTAGTTTTTATTAATTTTAGTTAAAATAAAAATATATAGATTATTTTGCGATATTTATAATAAAAGTTAAAACAGAAATATTAATAAAATATTAACTTATTTATATCTATATCATTATGAATTTATATTGGTATTTTTCTTAAAATTAAAATTATTGTGATTAATATGATAATTTTCTAGTAAATTAACACTAAAAATTTTTATATAAAAATTTTTAGTGTTTTAATAGATGTAGATCTTAATCAATTATTTGACATTGCACGTCAAGATATACTATTTATCATACTATATTATTTGTATAGTAGCTTTAAGGTTGATATTTTAATCATATAAGAAAACTTTTAAGTTTATACCAGAAAACCATATAATAATCATAAATATTTTGTTGTCTAAAAATCTTATACTAATAACTTAATTCTTATTATATATATTCATATTTCATGTAAAAAAATTTGAAGTATTTATATTTGCCTAGCGAGAACTGAACTTATTAAAAATCTATAATAAATTATTAAAATTGTTAGTTGAAACAGGTTCAATATTACTTCACTAAAAAATAAAAAAATAGTAAGATTGTATGTGTTTTTATTTTGCATATCTAACCACAAAATAAAAAAAGATAATAATTTATAATTATTGTTTATTAATAAATTATTTTAATTTACTTTGAATATTTTAAATTATGTTATAGTTGTATACAATTGAATTACGTTATGTTTTTAATTGCAATATAAATAATTTAAAAAATTTAATTTATATTAAAATTAAGTCTTTTTTTTTATAAAAAATCTCTATAATAAGTATTTAGATGTTGTAAATTATTTTTTATTTTTATTTTTATTTTTATAAGATTTAATATTATTAAAACCACTTAGCTTCATTGTATAAAATAGTTTTATAGTAAGAATTAAAAATAAAACTACTCTATTATATTTACACTATTATTATCAAAGTTTTATATGTTAATTTACTTATCTATATTTTATGCAAAAAAATCTTATTTATAATTATATTAAAAAACTATAATAAAACTTAATTAATCTATTATATTAAAAAATTCTGTAATGTTATATGTTTATTTATTTAAAATACTAAACTATAAAATTTTATTCATTTTTATATATAAAATAATGATAGTATTTTTACAAACATTAGTATTACATAAAAATAGAAATTACTATTTAAGAGTTTGGGGTCATCCACATCAATTAAATAAGATAATTTTAATTTATTTTTTAATATTTTTAATATTTAAATTTTAAACTCTACTTCTTTTATTATATAAAGCTTTAGCAAAAAAAAAATCATCTTTTAGAAAAAAGTTCATCTATCTTTATCATAAACAAAAAATATTTTTTTCTTCAAAAAGCAAACTCAATATAGATATAATATAATATTTATTGATTATATTTAATTCTTTAGTATAAAATTTATTTATCTAATATTATTCAAGTAGTGATAAACTTAAAATAATAATAAATATTAAAATAATTTATTTAATGCGATAAGCGATCAATTTAAGTTATCATACATTAAATTAAATTTATATATTTTTTTAAAATCTAAAAAAACTACCTCAAGTTATGTTTTATATTTAATTTTATAGATATTATAATAATTTATATTATTTATATTTTGGTTACAAAGTGTGAGGGCTTAAGATATGGCAGTGACTAAGTTAGTTTTAGTAAGGCATGGTGAGAGTGAATGGAATAAAGAAAATAGATTCACTGGTTGGGCTGATGTTGATCTTTCATATAATGGACGCAAAGAATCAGTAGCAGCTGGTAAATTATTAAAAAAAAATAGTTTTATTTTTGACTATGCTTATACATCAGTTTTAAAACGAGCTATTCACACATTGTGGAATATTTTAGATCAAATAGATCAACAGTGGATAATCATTGAAAAAAATTGGCGCCTTAATGAACGTCATTATGGTGCACTACAGGGTTTAGATAAAGCAAAAACAGCAAAAAAATATGGTGACGAACAAGTTAAACTATGGCGTCGTAGTTTTAAAATTTCACCACCAGAATTAACTAAAGATGACAATCGCTACCCAGGTAATGATCCTCGTTACATAAATTTGAATCCATCAGACATACCTGTAACTGAAAGTTTATTTACTACAATTAAACGTGTTGTTCCATACTGGAACAAAGTTATTAAATCTAGAATTGCTAAAGGTGAAAAAGTAATTATTGTCGCTCACGGAAATTCATTGAGAGCATTAATTAAACATTTAGATAAAATGAGTGAAGATGAGATCTTTAAACTTAATATTCCAACTGCTTCTCCGCTTATTTATGAATTTGATTCAAATATGAAACCTATCAAAAAGTATTATCTTGATAGTTAAACTAAAATATATTATAAAATTATTGATAATAATAAAACTACTAAAAATAAATAACTAAATTTATATAAATAAAGGACGTATTATAGAATTATAAATTATTAATTCAATATTATTTTAATCGTATTTAAACAAGTATTTAAAATAAATATTATATAATTCTATTTGAAAAAAAGTAAAATTTAATTTGAAATCTTATTTATGCTTTTTAATACAACAGAAATGATGTCTATCATAAGATAAATCAAAACCTTAATTAATATATTGATCTAAAAAATATTCAAGAAACATTAAAAATTAAAATATACTGGATTAAGTAAATTTCGTTATTAAAATTTTAATTAAAGATAAAAAATTGAGTAAAGAAAACTATTTATTTTTATAAAAGATCAAGATTTCTGAATAAATGCATCTAATAATTTTTCCAATTTATCTTTGTTTTATGAATAATGCAACTTAATTAATCTTTGATAGTCTTTATATAAATATAAAATAAACTGGAATTTTATATTTTAAAAAGAAAAAAAATAAAGCGTTCTACTCTACTCTGACAGTGTTATAAAATAAGTGCCACACTCGATTAATTAATTATTATCTTAATAATTAATTAATTAATAAAAGTTGTGTATATAATACATTAAAATTATAAACAACTAATATGAAACTTAATTAATCATAACTTATAATAATAAGCATAATTAATAGTAAAAAACTAAAGAATAGATGTAGATTTAGAAATAAATTACTTTAAAAAAGATAATAATTTTAAAAAAATATTATAAAATCAATAAATAGCAATTTTTTAGTTATCATAAGTTATTTAAATTAATCGTTAAAATAAATTATTAAAGTAAATAGTTAGATAATTTATAAACGTAAATTATAAAAGTACAACAATAATTATTAACCAAAATAACTACAGAAAATCACATTAAATAAGACTAGTTTACACAAAAATAATTCAAAACGTTATTTTAATATTATATCTATTTTTAATAGATATATGTAAGCTATATATAAATTACAGGTATAATTTATCTCAAATTAAATTTAATATGGCCAATTATATGACTTATTATGAGATAAATTTATAATGAAAAAATTTTTTATGATTAAATGTAAAGAAAATATAATTTTTTACTATATTTAAATATTGAATGCATTTTTTTTAAATTTTATTGTAATTTTTAATAAAATCTAACTTTATACCTCTCGAAATACATAAATTAGATAATAATTAAAAAATTAGGATATAATGCGATAATAGATCAAGTAATTAATGCGACACATAAGTAAAATTACCACAATAAATAAATGCTAACATTATTCAGTACTTAGTTATATAAATAATTTTATTATATTATATAAATTTTATAAAAAAATGAAATAAAGAAAAAATAAAGTTATTAATGTTTATTTTACTAGAAGCAGCATAGTTTACATACATAAGTAATTATTTTATTTAGATATTAATAATAATATCTTTTATTCTTTTTTACCAAAATAATTATAATTTTATTATTATAAAATTATAATTATTTATAGATTACGTTAGTTTTCATAAAACATTTATATGTTTTATGCGTTGTTTGACACAATTCATCAAAATAAACTTTGTTTATTTATTTTCTTGTTTTTATTCTGATAGAATTTTAATGAATACAAACAAAATAAAAGATAATTATAATGTTTTGTAGATTATATATTATTTTTTCGTTTTAATTCTATAATTAAACTTAAGTTGTTTTATTATATGGAATAAATTGCAATGTTTGATAAAACATCTGATTCATTTCAAAATATTATTATGGCATTAAATAAAGGTAAAGTAATAGCGTATCCTACAGAATCTATTTTTGGATTAGGATGCGATCCTGATAATGAGAAAGCAGTTAATAAATTATTATTATTAAAAAGGCGTTCATGGGAAAAAGGATTTATTTTAATAGCTGGAGAATATGAACAATTAACATCTTATCTTGATGATAATAAATTAAGTAATTTACAAAAAGAAATGATTCTTTCAACAGAATATAAACATATAACATGGGTTGTACCTGCTAGATCAAATATACCAAAATGGTTAACAGGGAAATTTAATTCACTTGCTATTCGTATTACAAATTTAGAGTTAATTAAAAAGTTTTGTTTTTCATATGGCAAACCATTAATTTCTACTAGTGCCAATTTGAGTGGATTAGAAGCATGCAAAACAAAAGAAGAAGTTATTTATCAATTTAATGATAAAGTATCTGTTTTAGATGGATTTGTAGGTGGGTACAAAAATCCATCTGAAATCAGAGATATAATAGCAGGTCGCTTGTATCGAAAAGGTTAATATAAATGAAAAAATTTGCGCTATTTGGCAATCCTGTATTACATAGTAAATCACCGCTTATTCATAAATTGTTTTCTGAGCAAACAGGTATTAAGCATGATTACGGAAAATCATTAATTTCTTTAAGTAAATTTAATGAAAAATTAGATAGTTTTTTTTATAAAGGAGGAAATGGAGCAAATATTACTTCACCTTTTAAGGAGTTGGCATATTATAAAGTTGATATATTAACTGAGCAAGCTAAAGCATGTGGTTCTATTAATACTATAAAAAGGCTAGAAGATAATAGATTGCTTGGTGACAATACAGATGGGGTAGGTTTAGTTTTAGATCTTAAACGTTTAAATTTTATTAAAAATGGTATGCATATATTAATAATTGGTGCTGGTGGAGCGGCAAGAGGTGTGATAATTCCTATTTTAAATTGCGGATGTAAAATAACAATTACGAATCGAACATTTAGTAAAGCAAATAAATTAGCAAGGAGATTTTCTGATATTGGATATATTAATTCATTAAAGATTGAGCTTATTCGTTCATATGAGTATGATTTAATTATCAATGCAACATCATCTGGTATTATCGGAAAAGTTCCCGTTATTTCATCAAATATATTTACAAAAAATATTTTTTGTTATGATATGTTTTATCAGTTAAATGAAACACCATTTTTAAAATTAGCTAAAACTTATGGAGTATTGAAATATGCTAATGGTATTGGAATGCTAGTAGCACAGGCTGCTATTTCTTTTAAATTGTGGCACGGAAAATTACCTGATATTTCATATGCATTAAATCGTTTGAAGGAAAAATACTGATATAAATTTGTCTATTTTATAGTATAATAATTTTAATGAAAAAACTTGTGATAACTTTTATAATTATTTTATTAAAAAAATAATAATTATTTTGATGCTAAACTAAATTTTCTAATTTTTCAGATAATAGCTATATCATTATGTTTCAGTTGATAAAAATGCAAATAAGAACTTTTAGTTTATTGTTTAATACTATTAAATTGCCAATTTATAAATAAAAACATAATTTCAATCTTTTTTTTGATAATATTGAATAATTAAGATAATGTTAATTAAACTATATTATTAATAATCAATGCATACAACATAATTTTATTTAAAATTTCAAACTATTATATAATAATAAGAGAATATCATGTATGATACTTTTTGTATTGATAAAAATATGATTTTTATCACAATGTATTACAATTATCAATCAAATTCTTAGATCATTTATAAATAAATACATATATTACTAATTATTTAAGCAATTGAATCTATAAATAAATTATTATAATTACTGATTTTAAATACAAATGATATTTAATGTTAGAAATTATTGTTATTTATATAGTTATTTTAATTAAACTAGTTTGGTTATTTGTTATTTATACTATTAAATATTTTTAATTAAATGAAGTTAATTTAAATTTTGATAAATATTATATAACTTTGTCTTATTTTTAAAAATCATAAATTTGAATTAGTATTCAATCAGATTCAATTCAATAAAATTTAATTCATCAAATTAAAATATGTTTAAATGATAAAAGAGATTATTTAAAATAAACTATAAAAATAATTTGTATATTATATGTTGATTAACATCTATTCCATATTAAAATAAAACATAAATATAAGTATAACAAACTAATTTATTTCTTTCATATAAAGTTTCTAATGTTTTAAATAAATTAATGAAATTAAGTCAAAGTATCGACATTATCCAACATTCTATATTAGATAAAATTAAAAATACTAGTAAGAAAAAACATTAAAGAATATATATATTGATTCTTATCAAATATATGATTACATTAGTTTTTTTGTATTTTAAAAAATATTTTTAATAAGAATTTAAATTTGATTTTTATAAAAAAACATTTAACTATTTTAAAATATAAAAAACCTACAATTTTTAAAAAAAAATCATAAATTTATTAAGAATAATAAAACATATCATCTTTATTTATACAAACTAATTTCTTTATAATCTATATTATTAACAATTATTTTTTTTCAAAAAAAATAATAATGTTATTTTTAAATGAAATACTCAACTAAAGAAAAAATAATGTTATAATAACTTTATTTTTAGAAATTCTACTAGAAGATTTTACTGAGATTTTTCTATAAAAAAATCAAGATAATGTTGATAATATTAACTTTTATAAATAAAAAAATTTTTAGACTACGTTAGTAATAAAATATAAAGTTAAATTCTAATTTATTTATTTTAAACATATAAAAAATAAATCTATGTACATAAAAGAAAGAATATAAATCTGTTATTACATTGATATTTTATTTTATACGTATATAGATAACTAAAATCAAGTATATTTAATATTATTTATCTATTTATCTATTTATCTATTTATCTATTAATTAATAATATAATTTGTTAGATATTATTATTGTTTATTGTTTAAATATTGAATAAAGATGTTGCATGAGTAGTTTGTTGGATTAATCTGATATTTCTTTCATGTAATGAATTACATGGCTTATAAAGTAGAAAAAATAAAGATATTTAAATACATTTCATCTACAATTTATAAACAACTTTTAATATACTCATAAATAAATCACTATTTTACTTAATCTATTAATTATGAAGTTATTAGAGCTAATTATTTTATCAATAAAAATAAATAATTTAAAATCTTGTATATTTTTTTATATTTATGAATTGCCTGTTAAACAATTCATAAATAATATTATAAAATAAAATAGCTAGTATTATATGTTAGTTATTTAAATATAAATAACAATGTCTTAGATATTCTTATAAAACTATAAATACTATATATACTTATATTTAATATCAGATATTAAATGACAGAGCAATAATTTATAATGCCATATAATTTATATAATGTAGTTAAAATTAAAAATCTTTAAATTTTGAGAAATAACATGATATAAACATCATAAAATTTAATTTACATATAAAAATTATTTAATTAAATATATGAGATATATGACCTAACTTTAAAATTAATATTAATTTTAAAGTTAAAAAGTGAATATATATTTATTCGGTGGTGTATATCAATTTTTAAAAAAAATACTAAATTAAAATATTGTGATTAAGAAAGTTCTTTATTATTAATGAGAAATAAAATATAAAAAGAATTATTGTTAATTCTTTTCGAATTTATAAAAACACAAATAAAAAACAATAAAGTATTTATTTTTATTTTAATTTTTTTTTTACATTTAAAGTAAAACTAATCATTTTGACAATAGTTGTTATATTGTGTTATATTTTAACTATAATATTTTTTATCAAAAAATATATTTATTTATAAAAATTAATTTTATTTTTTACTAAAATATTTCAAAAAAAAAACATTTTTATGTTGTATATTATATTTCTTTTTTGTGATAAATTGAGTAGATAAAAATATTAAATACATCTTAACTAGATGTTATAATAAATATTTTAAATTGCTAATATTGTTATTTTAATTATCTTAAATAAATAATTTTTAGATATTAGCTTTTAACTTTTTTTTATTTTACCGTATTTGACTGTAATTAAATAAATTAATTAATCTTTACATCAACGATCAATAACTTATTTTATTTATTTAAATAATAGAAAAATTATTTAAAATATGCTAAAACATGTAAACTTTATTCATAGTTAGTAGTAGTATACATAACAACATTATAATTTCATGATATAAATTTCTAATAATTATAAAAAAAAAGAAAAATAATATTTTATTATATTTTTTAAAAGATTAATTTTTGTGTTTAGTAATAAAATTTTTAATTAATTGATTTCTGTTTCATAAATGCTCTAATGTTAATACAAATTATTCATTTATTTAATACTATAAATTACTGTATTAAATTGAATATAATTTAATAAACGTTACACAATATACAAATAGTCATTCAATTGTAATTTATGCAAATTTAGCTATAATGACAGCAATATTTATGATTGAATAATTGATAATTATGAATTTATAATTTGATAGTTTAATAAATACTTAACTCTATTTTTATTGTAAAAATGATTAATAATACATTATTATAATAATTTAAGTATAAAAATCTATTTTTATTTACAAACTAATAATAATTAAAAAATAATTGGTTACTAATATATTTTAATAAAAATATATTAGATATAATAATATATTAAATTTATCTTTGATTTCTTTACTTTAATAAGAATCCTAATTTTAATATAAATAGATTTATAAATTTGCATTAGTAAAATTTGTACACTAATAATGTAATAACATAAGTCTAAATATACAATTTATTTAATATTATTTAGTTAAATAAACCTCTATATAATTAGAATAAACTTTAAGAAATAAAAAATTAAAAACTATTTTGTGTATATCAATTTTTTTAGAAGCATAAATATATTTTATGATTTTTATTAGTAATAATTGTTTTATTTTTATAAGCAATACTGTCAATTATAATTAGAAGGATTTAGAATATATATTAAATAACTTTAATTTTAATATAGTTTTGAATATTTATGTCGATATTAAATATATTATATTATCCAGATGAGCGTCTTCGAAAAATCGCGGAACCTGTAAAAAAAATTGATACAAAAATAAAACATATTGTAAGTGATATGTTTGAAGTTATGTATAAAAAAGGAGGTATTGGTTTAGCCGCAACGCAGGTTAATATCCATAAAAGAATTATTATTATCGATATTTCAGAGTCATGTAATGAAAGATTAATACTTATAAATCCAATGATATTGAAATCATCTGGTGAAACAGGAATTGAAGAAGGTTGTCTTTCTATACCTCAACAACGAGCGTTTGTACTTCGTGCTAAGTTTATAAAACTTAAAGCATTAGATATTAATTGCAATGAGTTTGTATTAGAAACAGATGATCTTCTTTCTATCTGTATTCAGCATGAAATAGATCATCTAAATGGTAAATTATTTATTGACTATCTTTCTGCATTAAAGCGTCAACGAATTACAAATAAAATAGAAAAGATTAAACGTTTAAAAACTAAAATAAAATAATAATATTTAGAGTATTTTATAATAAGGAATATTTACGTGTTAGGATGTCTACGAATTATTTTTGCTGGTACTTCTGATTTTGCAGCACAACATTTGTTAACTTTACTGAATATAAAGGATAAATACCAAATTGTTGGAGTTTTGACAAAACCAAACAAACTAAAAAAAAGTAGGCAAAAAATATCATCAAACCCAGTAAAAATACTAGCTGAAGAAGAGAATATTCCAATTTTGCAGCCAATATCATTAAATATAGAAGAAAGTCAATACTGGATTCAATATCAAAATGCTGATCTTATGGTTGTTGTTGCATATGGTCAAATTTTACCTAAAATTATATTAAATATGTTACCAATGGGCTGACTAAATATTCATGGTTCATTGCTGCCTCGCTGGAGAGGAGCTGCGCCAATTCAGCGCGCAATTTTAGCTAATGATAAAGAAACTGGTATTACAATTATGAAAATGAATATTGGTCTGGATACAGGAGATATACTTTACAAAGTAAGTTGTTCAATTGAACCAAATGACACTGCAGCAACGCTATACAAAAAACTTGCAGTAATTGGACCTGTCGCACTTATTCATACTCTTGATTTATTAACTTCTGGTCAAGAAAAACCAGAAAAGCAAAACAATGAATTTGCTAATTATGCTAAAAAATTAAGTAAAAGTGAAGCATTGATTGATTGGACTCTTTCAGCTGAACAAATTGAACGATGTATCAGGGCATTTAATCCTTGGCCAGTAAGTTATTTTATTATTGCAAATCAACATATAAAAGTATGGGATGCAGAACTCGTTTATTATAAAATTAATTCGTTACCAGGAACAATTTTAAGTGCTGATAAAACTGGTATTAAAGTTGCAACATCAAAAAATATTTTAAATATTTTAAAAATACAACCACCGGGCAAAAAAATAATGTTAGTTAGAGATTTTTTAAACTCTCGGCAAGGTTTGTTTATTCCTGGTAGAATAATAAATTCATAATTTAAACGAGATTAAAGATAAATTTATTATTTATATTTACAATTAATTAGGTAATTATATTTAACGTGAACAAAAAATATAATCTTAGAAGTATTTGTGCCAAAGTTATTTATCAGGTTATTTATAAAAAAAAATCTTTAAGGAGTATTATTCCAGAATGGCAAAAAAATATATCAAGTAAAGATAAAGCACTTTTACAAGAACTATGTTTTGGTGTGCTTAGGGTATTACCTTTGTTGGAATGCTTTATGCAAGAATTAATAAGTAGCCCGTTAAAAGGAAGAAAACAAATTATTCATTATCTTATTATGGTTGGGATTTATCAACTGCGTTTTACTCGCATCCCGCAGTATGCTGCAATATCAGAAACTGTAGATGGTGTAATCACATTAAATGTTCCTCAATTTAAAGGATTAGTTAATGGTGTATTAAGGGAATTTCAACGTCAAAAAGAAACATTAAATAAAAAAATTAATAATGAAAACAATTATTTACATCCTAAATGGTTATTAAAAAAAATAAAAAAAGCTTATCCAAAGCAATGGAAATATATTATTGAAGCTAACAATAAAAAACCACCAATGTGGTTAAGGGTGAATAAATTTTATAATTCTACTCATAATTATCTAATGCTATTACAAAAAGTAGGAATAAAGGCTAGTATATATACTGACAGTAAATTTGCTATAAAATTAAAAAAATCATGCGCAATTAATATGTTACCAGGATTTGATAAGGGCTGGGTTACAATTCAAGATCTGTCAGCACAACAATGTGTTGAGTTTCTAGATCCAAAAAATAATGAATGCATTCTTGATCTTTGCGCAGCTCCTGGTGTAAAAACAACTTATATACTTGAACTTGCTCCAAAGGCTGATGTTTTAACAGTTGATATTGATGAATTTCGAATAAAACGTATCAAAGAAAATCTTAATCGATTAAAATTACACGCAAGAGTTGTTGTTGGTGATGGACGTAAACCAGATGAATGGATATTAGATGATAAATTTGATCGTATATTACTAGATGCCCCTTGCTCTGCAACAGGTATAATTCGAAGGCATCCAGACATAAAATGGTTAAAAAAGGAAACAGATATTCATAAATTAGTTAAGTTGCAATATGAAATTTTAGAAGCTGTATGGCCTTACTTAAAAATAAATGGAACTCTAGTTTATGCTACTTGCTCTATTTTACCAGATGAAAACGAAGAACAAATACGAAAATTTCTTTTTTATCATCCAGAGGCATATGTAGGTAAAGATGCAGAATTAGGTCAACAAATATTACCATCTAAAGATGGAGGAGATGGTTTCTTTTATGCATCTCTAATGAAAAACTAAGAATACTATTCTAAATAAAAACTTAATTTGGCAGCAAGATAAAAATATAATGAAAATTATCATATTAGGCGCAGGACAGGTTGGTGGAACACTTGCAGAAAATTTAGTTTATGAAAATAACGATATCACTATTGTCGATATCAATACTGAATGTTTACGCCAGTTACAAGATAAATTTGATCTAAGAGTTATAAATGGTCATGCCTCACATCCAAGTATTCTAAGGGAAGCCGGAGCTGATGATGCTGATATGATAATCGCTGTGACAAATTCTGATGAAACTAATATGATTGCATGTCAAATCGCTTATTCTCTTTTTAACACTCCAAATAAAGTTGCTAGAATACGCTCATCTGAATATATCAGAGAAACTGAAAAACTTTTTAATCCTGATCATATACCAATTGATTATCTTATTTCACCAGAGCAACTTATTATTGATTGTATTTATAAATTAATCAAATATCCAGGCACCCTTCAAGTTGTTAATTTCGCAAATGGTAAAGTAAGTATTGTTGCTGCAAAAGCATATTATGGTGGTTCATTGATAGGTAATTCTATTTCAAATTTACGAGAACATTTACCGCATATTGATACAAGAATTGCGGCAATATTTCGTCAAGATAGACCAATTCGCCCTCAGGGATCTACGATTATTGAAGCAGGCGATGAAATATTCTTTGTTGTGGCTACTGAAAATATTAGTGCTGTCATGAATGAACTGCAACGACTAGAAAAACCATATAAACGAATTATGATAGTTGGTGGTGGTAATGTTGGAGCTGGTTTAGCAAAGCAGTTAGAAAAAAATTATAGTATTAAATTAATAGAACATGATCAAGAAAGAGCAGCTGAATTAGCAGAATTATTACATGATGCCATAGTTTTTTATGGAGATGCTTCAGATCAAGAGTTGCTATCTGAAGAACATATTGAGCAAACAGATGTTTTTATAGCTCTTACTAATAATGATGAATCCAATATTATGTCGGCTATGCTTGCCAAGAAAATGGGTGCAAAGAAAGTAATAGTTCTTATTCAACGTTCTGCTTATGTTGATCTTGTCCAAGGAGATATCATTGATATAGCTATATCGCCGCAACAGGCTATAATTTCAGCTTTATTGGGACATGTTCGTAAAGCAGAAATTATTAATGTTTCATTCTTGAGAAAAGGTGTTGCTGAAGCTATAGAGGCAATTGCTCACGGTGATAAAAACACATCTAAAGTTGTTGGTAGAAAAATTTCAAAAATTAAACTTCCTCCAGGAACAATAATTGGCGCTATTGTCCGTGATAATGAAGTCATTATTGCTAATGGTTATCATGTTATTGAACAAGATGATCATATTATTATTTTTATTAGTGATAAAAAAAATATTCATGAAGTAGAAAAAGTTTTTCAACCAAGTCAATTTTTTTTATAAAAAAAATTAATATTTAGCAATAAATATGATATATTAAAAAGAATATAATTTAAATTATATAATTAAATAGGAAATAATCTATACATATTAGATATGATTTGCTATTTTTTATATACACTAATTCATATTATATCAAATTTAAATCGAGTATATATTCGTAACAAAATTTAACTTAATTTTAAATTTTTTAAAATTAATAAATATCGTAATATTTATTAAAACTTATATTATATATATAAATATCATACTTTTTTTATCAAAAAATTATAATTTCATCATAACGTATAAATAAAATATATTAATATATTTTATTTATACTAATTATATGTAGTAAAAATATCGTTTCTATTATAACTATACAATAACATTAGTTATTTCTTTATATAACAACTAGATATAATAAATTTTATTTATCTTTCTGAATAGAAAAAATAAGTACATATATGATTATAAGGCAATGTTCTTTAATTATATAAATAAAATATTTCTATATTTTAAAAAAATTATTATTACACCAGAAAATAATAATTAAATTAATTTTATGATAGAATGATAATTAAACATTTTATTATATTGTTAACCTATATTATTAAAAGATGTGCGAGTATAGTATATTATCTATTACATTTAAAGTAAGCGATACCTGTTTTTGTGTATCACACATTATGTAAATTAAAGCAGTTTTTCAACATTCTATAGATATTATTAGTATCACTTTTAGTGTATTTCTTAAACTAATTAATATTTCTACAAATGCTTAAATATAGTTAGTATGAAACAATGTTTTTATATATTAAATTTTATTTTCAATACAAACATTTATATAACTTAATTAACAATAAGAACTAATAGACTTAATGTCAATAACAATATTAGAATCAGTAATATATACACTTAAAGCATTTATTTAGATATAAACTTAAATTCTAACAAAGAGATATAAAATAATCCTCGTAATTTTTAATTATATTTCAATTATAAATAATTCTATTTTCTGTTATAGCCACAGCCACACATGTTAAGAAATAAGATATTAAGTATAAGAATAATAATTTTAGTTAGTATATATTTATATATTAATTGTTTTAATTATTAGCAGATTTATCGTATGTTCTATTAACTTTATTATAAATTTTATAGTATTACAAGATCTTTATAGTAAAAGCTACAGAATAAAAGATCATTAAGACAAGAATAAATTAATTTGAAACATAATTATAACTTAGTATATGATAAATGAATAATTATTTATAAATAAAATAAAAGTTTTATTAGAATATTAGGATAAATAAAGTTATTTTTCTTTGTTGAAATAATATTAGTATATAAAGTAAGTAGAATTAAATATTAAATTTAATAATAAATTTAATAAAAGTTAAAATATACATTCATAGATAATTGTTTCCTCTTAATGACAGATAATATTAACATATTCTATAAGATTTGCACCATCTAATATATTTATTATATATACTATATTGATATTGATATTGATATTGATATTGATATTGATATTGATATTGATATTGATATTGATATTGATATTGATATTGATATTGATATTGATATTGATAGTTCAGATTTTATATAAACATCAAGATATAATTAAGATAATATTTTACAAAAAAAACGCAATAAATAATAATCATATAGAAAACTAAAAATTATATATATTAATTTAAATTAATATATATAATTTATTATAAAAACTGACTAAAAATTTGTGATTTATCTATATAATTTTTTATTAAAATTATAAATTTATTATATAAATCATATTCATATAGGAAATGCAATAAATCAAAGATGTGAAAAACTGAAATAAATATTACTAATAATCTAATTTTAATATACTTAATTAATAAATTAAGATAAGAATATATAAGTTTTAAACATAAAGTGTATTATAAATATAACTAGAAATTTCTATAACTTAATTATTAAAATTAAAATATAACTATCTTTTAAATTTTAATAATTAAGTTATAGAAATATCAGAAAATATATAAAATAGTTAAAAAGATTGATTACAGCAAATTATATGAACAGTTTAATAAGTTATTAATGTAAATAATTGTAGAAAATATATTTAGTAAAATTTATTTTATTATAAAAATAGAAAAACAGTTCTTTCTAAAATTATCAGTACATTATATAGATATAATATAAAGATATAGTTAAGATAGAACTATAATTTTATCACGAGTTAAATTTTGATAAATCAAGTTATTAGTTTATGAAATAATAATTATAACATATAGTGCAAAACTATTATATAGTTAGTTGTTTAAACTTCAACCTGGAATTAAGTAGTAGACAAAGATATCAAAGCAAATCTAACAAAATTCTTTATAATTTCTTTATAAATAAATCTAATAATCTTAAGTAATAAATGTCATTAAATAATTGTTAAAAGATATTATTTCAAATAATATAGTAATTACGAATTCAAGTATTAAACGTTTTTAAATGATAGACAGCCACTTATTTCTAGCAGATCTCACTAAATTAAATAATATATTATTATATTATAATTAATACTTAAATGGTATATAAAATCAATATTAACATTATATAAATAAATAGTGTATTACTATATAATTTTATTCTGTTTAATAAATACAGTATAAAATACTAAATATATAAAATTAAATTATAAAATTTTTATATAGTAGATTAATTTTTTCTAAATAAAAAAAATTAATATCATATATTCTTAATATTAAACATTTCTTTTATGAAAAAATGTTTATATATAAACAGAAAATATATGTTATTGATGAAACAATTAAAGTAGTCCATTAAATACATATAGTAAATAATAATTACCTTTAAAATATTATTATCGTATTAATACAATTATGATAATATAAGTTAACATAAAAAAATCAAATAATAGCAGAATTAACTGAATACAAATTATATCAATAATAATATAAATATTGATGTAATTTGTATATATATTCGTATCACAAAATATAATTTATTTTTGTAATGCCTCATGTATAAAAATTCAGTATCATTTGTTATATTATAAAAATATTTTATATAAATAATCATTATTAAGTAATTATATTACTAATATAATAGATCTGATTTTGTAAACGATTTTATTTTCGGCATAAAATTATAAAAAACAATATACATAATATTATTAGACACGTCTAATAAATACTCGTAGAAATATAAATACCTTAGAGATTTCGCAATATTTATATTAAAGCTAATGTTAGAAAAAGATAGTTAATCTAAGATTATTGCACAAAGATTATATAAAAATTAGATAGCAAAAAAGAAAAATATTTAAGCAAGTAAATTGCTTAATGTATATTCATTGTATAAATAATATCATATGTTCTTGAAACGATAAATAAATATCTTGAAATTAGTTTGCTATATTTTATAGTAGATTATAGATTTTACAAATATATTATAATAAGTTGGTAATATTTTTATACTGTATGAAGTAGTAGATATTATTAATAAATTTTTAATGATTAATATAGTATTTAAAATATTTAGATTATTAATTGTTTTATATTAATATTATAAATTTATTTTAATCGTGTTGTTAGCATATTGATATTATATGTACGACCAGAAAACTTAATGAATTAATTTGTAATACTTGATTAAGTTATAAACATAACAACTCCTATATTTTATTTATAATTACTATATGTGCAACTTTAATTATGCATATCAAAATTACTTAATTTTGTTCTCGCAAGTTTTGCAACAAGAAATTTTGTTTTATATGTATAGAAAAATTGAGATATTAATATATTATTTAAACTTATTTTAATAAATAGCAATTAATCTAATATTATATGGTTATTATCTAATGTTAATTTTATTAACATTAGATAAATGATTAATAATATAAAATTAAATTAATTAGCATAAATAATTAAAAAATTAAATTAAGTATGGTGAATAAGTTACTGTCCAATAATTGATAGTTATAAGTTTAACCTGAAGAAAAATAGAGAGAATTTAAATGGAAAACATTAACCCAAGTTTAACCTCGGCATGGCGTGAATTAGAAAAACATTATCAAGTGGTAAAAAATATTCATCTTAGAGATCTTTTTATTAATGATGATAAACGTTTTGCAAAACTTTCACTTATTTTTAATAACCAAATTTTGGTTGATTTTTCTAAAAATAGAATAACTTATAATACATTAAGCAAATTATTGGATTTAGCAAAAGAGACAAAGTTAGACGTTGCAATTAACACTATGTTCTCTGGAAAAAAGATTAATAGAACAGAAGATAGGCCTGTTTTACATATTGCTTTGCGTAATCGCAGCAATATACCAGTAAATATAGATGGTATTGATATTATGCCACAAGTTAATGCAGTGTTAGATAAAATGCGCTTTTTTAGTGAGCTAGTAATTAACGGTGATTGGAAAGGTTATACAGGTAAAGTAATAACAGATATTGTTAATATTGGTATTGGCGGTTCAGATCTTGGTCCATATATGGTTACAGAAGCACTCAGGCCTTACAAAAATCATTTAAATATGCATTTTGTTTCTAACATAGATGGTAGCCACATTGCTGAAACATTAAAAAAAATTAAATCTGAAACAACATTATTTTTGATTGCCTCTAAAACTTTCACAACAAAGGAAACAATGGCTAATGCCAATGCTGCAAGGGAGTGGTTTTTAGATAAAGCCAAGGATGAAGGAGAGATAGAAAAACATTTTGTTGCTTTGACAACAAACAAGGAACAGGTAAATAAATTTGGCGTGAATACACAAAATATATTTGAATTATGGGATTGGGTTGGTGGTCGTTATTCATTATGGTCTGCTATTGGCTTATCTATTGTTTTATCTATTGGATTTGAAAATTTTGAGCAATTATTAATTGGCGCTCATGAAATGGATAAACATTTTCTTGAGACTGATTTTAAGAATAATATTCCTGTAATATTAGCATTAATTGGAATTTGGTATAATAATTTTTTTGCCAGTGAGACTGAAGCTATCTTACCTTATGATCAATATTTGCATCGGTTTGCAGCTTATTTCCAACAATGCAATATGGAATCAAATGGTAAAGATGTTGATCGCAATGGAAAAAAAGTTAATTATCAAACTGGTCCAATTATTTGGGGTGAACCAGGAACTAATGCTCAGCACGCATTTTGTCAACTGATACATCAGGGCACCAAACTTATTCCATGTGACCTCATAGCTCCAGCAATTAGTCATAATCCATTAAGTGATCAACATAATAAATTAATGGCTAATTTTTTTGCACAAACAGAAGCATTAGCGTTTGGAGAAGATTTACTTAAAATAAATAAAGAATTTAAAGTTACAGATCATAATTCAGACAAAATAGATTACATTTCACTTTATAAAGTTTTCCAAGGTAATAGACCAACTAATTCTATACTTGTTAATAAAATTACGCCTTATACGTTAGGAGCTTTAATTGCTATGTATGAACACAAGATATTTGTTCAAGGAGCTATATTGAATATTTTTAGCTTTGACCAATGGGGTGTTGAACTTGGCAAGCAATTATCTAGTCGTATTTTGCCAGAATTAATAAATGATGATGAAATTAATAGTCATGATACCTCTACAAATGGATTGATTAATTGTTTTAAATCTTGGCGACAATAATTTAATCATAAAAGTAAATAATAGTTTTTCTCTAAAGATAAATAAAACTTCCAGATAGAATGTTTTTGTTAAAAAACAATCACAGGATTAATAAAAATTTGCAATTACTCATAATTTTATATATTATAAGATAATATTTATTTGTCATAATATTTTATATTTTAAATATTAATATATAAGTAAAAAATATTTTACGATCCATTCGCAAATATTATCCATATAAACAATTATATATTTGTACAAAATAAGTTAATTAATTTTATAATCAATAAATTAACGTATAATATCAAATACATAATTGACTAAGAAAATATATAATATTACAATTCAACTATTGCACTGCATACTCTTATAAAATTACCATAAAATTTTATTAAAAATTTATTTTTTCATAAAATACTCATAATAAAATATGTACTTTTGCTTAACGGTTTAGTTTATTGGTTCTCTGATTAGTACTTTAGTAATTAATCTCAATTGTATATTTGTGATACCACTTAGTAATTTAATAGTAGACATCAATGTTGTTGCGATAGTAAGTTAATAACTTAAAAATGTGACATTGGTATACTACTTATTATTATATTATATTCATAATACAGCATAATAATATCTTATTTTAACATTAGTCTATGGAATCATTAATAATAAATATATAATACAAACTGATAGTTATAAAATAAGTAAAAAAAAATAAATATGTAATGTTACTGACAGAAACTAATATAAAATTAATTGCCTTATATTGATTGAAAGTATTGCAAAAGCTTAACAATGAATAGATAAAATAATACTTTAAAAAAATATGTGCTGAAACAATATTTCTATAATTATATTTAATATATTTTTAAAATTAAGTTTGTATCTCCACTTGGATCTATGTTCTTTTATGCTATGACAATAGATAAATATTGATTATGTTCATAAAGTTTCTACATAAAATGTTATCTAAATAAAACTATCTTAAATAATACTATCAATTTGTAATTAATATTGACTATGATATTTTCTATATATCAAATCACTGATGTTGTATTTATTATATTTATAATAAATACAACATTTAAATTTATATACTAGATATTATGGAAAATTTATCTGAGAGTATTAGATAAGATAAATTTGTAATGCAGACAAAGATTAAGAGAGCGATTAAATTATCTTATTTTACAATTATTATAAAGTGCACCACTTAGTTAGTTACATAAATAATTTAAAAAGATAACATTAAATTGTATTTATTGTATAACTAATTACAATATTTATATTGAAATTAAAAAAGTTTAAATTTTAGTTATGAACACATAATCTGCTGTTTAATAAACATATAGAATTAAATTGTAATAAAGGAAATAATTAAGTTCTATCAAAATACAAGATAAATTTCTAATATATAGCATTTATTTTTAAGGTAAAATATTTAATTAATATTTTTTTTACAAATCACTTAAAGTGATCTAAATTTATAATAATAAAAGCTATTAGATAAATAGTTGTCGTAACTTTAAATACAATTTTAAATAAGCTTTAATCTTATTTAAAATTGTATTTAAAGTTTTTATCAAACAACAAATTATTTCTAACTAAGCACATATGTATGATATATATCAAGAAAGTTGCACAATATTCTCTTAAAACAGTTCTGATATAGACAAAAATATACGATAACTCATAATGATAAGTATCATTTATAACTTCATCACTATAATCGTACTGATCAGCAACTAATTAATGATGAGTTTGCAAATATAAAGAGTTATATATGTAATATAGTAATCTGTTTTAAAATACAATTTGATTGTATAAAACAATAAACGATTAAAAATTGCTAAAGATTTGTATATTGATTTGTATGTGTGTATAATACGAAATAGTGATTCACTCTAATATATTCAATATCTCGATTAATTAGAAAAATTTAACTTGTAATTTATTTTAATCTAATAATAAATCATAATTATTTAGAAATATCTTGCTTATTAATAATTCATCTAAATATGTATTATTACATATCTTTTCTCTAAATTTATTTATATATGCAAAATAATAAGAAAATGAATATTTTAATTAAAGAAAAAAAGGCAACTTATTTTGAAATTAAATAAATATCGTGTTTATTTTACTTTAATGCGAATTGATAAGCCAATAGGGATTTTACTATTACTATGGCCAACTTATTGGGCATTATGCTTATCAAGTCAAGGTTTTCCAAATATTTTTATTTTCTTAGTTTTTACTGCAGGTGTATTTTTAATGAGATCGGCTGGTTGTGTTATCAATGATTTTGCAGATAGAAAATTTGATGGTCATGTCGTAAGAACAAGAAATCGCCCATTTCCGAATGGCAATGTTACAAAAAAAGAAGCTAAGCAACTATTTTTCATACTGACTATTGTTTCTTTTTTATTAGTATTGACATTTAATAAGATAGTAATTTTTTTATCTATTATTGGATTTTTATTAACATATATTTATCCGTTTGTTAAACGATTTAGCTATTTTCCACAGGTTGTATTAGGTGCGGCGTTTGGTTTGTCAATTCCAATGGCATATGCGGCAGTTAGTAAGTCCTTACCTTTGGAATGTTGGTTATTATTTTTAGTTAATATTATTTGGTCTATTATTTATGATACGCAGTATGCTATGGTTGATCGCGATGATGATATAAAGATTGGTATAAAATCAACTGCAATAATTTTTTCTAATTTTGATAAATTAATTATTGGAATTTTACAATTAATTATGTTGTATATTTTGTTTTGCATAAGTCAGAAATTAGATTTGGGTGCTTCTTATTTTATTAGTTTAATATTAGTTTTAGTAATATTTGTTTATCAACAAAAACTTATTATTAATCGTCAACCATCGTTATGCTTCAAGGCATTTATGAGTAACAATTATGTAGGATTATTTTTATTTATCGGTATATTATTTAGTTATTTTTAATTACATAAATAGCAATTATAGATTAGTTACTCTTAGTAGTTTTATTTGATATTATTCAAAAATAATGTATTTTATGCTTTTAATAAAATTAAAAATATATTTATATAATAATAAAAATTATTTTGGAGTTAGTTATAATGATTATATTATGCTTTTCTTACTAAGTAATATTTTTTGATTAAAGCTAATTTTAATTGATTTATGAATTTCTTTTAAGTTAAATATATTATTGAATATATTGTTGCGTTTAGTAAATTTTAATAATTAATGATATTAATCTCTACTAATAGTAAACATATCTATTTGATAAATTTATTTATAATGATTTTATCACTACTAAATTTATTAAAAATATACATAAATAAATAGTTCAATGAAAAAAACTATCTTAGTTTAATTAGATAATTAAATACCAATAAATTAAATAGAATTAAATAAATATAATATTGACAGATGGATAATTATCTTTATCAACTAGTACATTGATAAAACATCACTAATACTGGTAAATATTTAAATATTTACCAGTATTAGTGTAACTACTGTAAAAAAATAAAAACAAAAAAAATAAAAGTAATTAATAAAAATATTTTATTTTAGTTTTAACTATTAATAATTTAAAAAAATTTAACAAAAAATAATCTATTCCAAATGTAATACCAAATATAAAAAGTAATTTTATTTTTTTGCTCTATAGTGCAATTTATAAACAGATTAGCATTATATTTTTATCTACTATATTAATAAAGTTTATTTAAAATAAATCTTCTGTTATACAGATAAATGATATATATTTATTGGTATAATTTTTAAAATTATTTAATTTATCAATATATCAACACTCTTTTGGTGGATGAAAAATCTAATTTTCTTAGCAAGAATAATCTAAAAAAATTAATACTTAAAACTATTACAATTTAATATAGAATAGTAGAATTAGTATTTTATTTGAAGTAATGATTTTCTCGTTTCATTGAAATGATATTTAGAAATTTTATATCTATCCAATTTTAAAAAAAACTTAAATAATGCATATACTATAAAGTTTTTCTATAATTTAATAAATGAGATATAAAATTAATTATTTCTAAAATAAATCTATACTTTATAATGACATATATTATGATAGAAATTGTAATATAAATAACTCATATTTAGCTTAATATTTAACAAATCGTAAAATTGCCAAGTATAATTTTCATATAGCATACTATATTATTTGTTGTTTCTTATGTCTTGCTTTCGATTTATAAAAAAATATAAAAATAGTAATTTTACTTTTATATTATATCTATATTGAAATCTATTTTACTTATTATAATTTTAATGTAATTTTATTTTTATAGATAAATAAGGTATGTTAAATTTATAATTTTAAAAAAAATAATTAAAAAATAATTTATATACTTATATAAGTGGATTATTAATAACTTAGATAATAAAATATCTTCTGTATAGTTATGCTTAGTAATTAATGATCAACATTAATAAAATACAAAGATATAAATGAAGTAATAAATAAAATTATAATCTTACAGATATAAGCCAAAGTAAAGTTAGTTGCCTTATTATATGATGGATAGAAAAATATATAAAAAGTTTAAGCATTAATAAATAAAAGAGTATATTTTAATTGTGGTATTGTAAAAAAATCTGTTTCATTAATAAAATCTGTATAGTTTTTATTTAATTATTTATAAAAGTAATTTTGGATTTGTGCATATATTAGAAATAATTATAGGTTATTAGTATGAATAATCAAAATATAAAAATAGTTATGAATAAAAGCTTACAAATATACTATAAATATTAATGACATAAAATTAATAAATATATCTGATTAGATAACTGTGTTTGTGACAAATAATAAATAAATCTTATCATTAAACAACTAGAATAACATGAAAGATACTATAAAAATCTAATAAAAATAAAGTGTATTCTGTATTTATTGAATTAATGTAAAACAATTGCATATATATAATGTTATAGTTGCTAAGAAATAAGTTGTTTTAATCGTTAGTAACCAGTATGTATCTTACAAAGCGAGAGTTCAAAAAAAATAGAACAATAAATTAACATTTAGTAATTTCAATCGCATTGAATATATTTTTAAAATTAAGTTTGCATCTCCACTTAGATCTATGTTCTTTTATGTTATGACAATAGATAGATATTAATTATGTTCATAAAGTTTCTACATAAAAATATTATCCAAATAAAACTATCTTAAATAAGAGCATAAATTTGTAATTAATGTCGACTATGATATTTTTTATCTATCAAATCACTGGTGAGGTATTTATTATAAATACAATAAAATACAACATTTAAATTTATATACTAAATATTATGGAAAATTTATCTGAGAGTATTAGATAAGATAAATTTGTAATGCATACCAAGATTAAGAAAGGTATTAAATTATCTTATTTTACAATTATTATTAAATTTCACTACTTAGTTAGTTACACAAATAATTTAAAAAGATAACATTAAATTCTATTTATTGTGTAACTAATTACAATATTTATATTGAAATTAAAAAAAGTTTAAATCTTAGTTAGTAACATATAATATGATGTTTAATAAAAATATAGAGTTAAATTCTAATAAAGTAAATAATTAAATTCTATCAAAACACAAGATAAATTTCTAATATATAGTATTCATTTTGAAAGTAAAATATTTAATTAATAATTTATTACAAATTACTTAGAGTGATCTAAATTTATAATAATGAAAGCTATTAGACAAATAGTTGTCGTAACTTTAAATACAATTTAGATAAGCTTTAATCTTATTAAAATTGTATTTAAAGTTTTTATTAAACGACAAATTATTTATAACTAAGTACATATGTATGATAGATATTAAGAAAGATACACTGTTTTCTCTTAAAACAGTTCTGATATAGACAAAACTATACGATAACTAATAATTATAAGTATCATTTATTGCTTTATCACTATAATTGTACTGATCAGCAATTAATAATGATGAGTTTGCAAATATATAGAGTTATATATGTAATATTGCAATCTATTTTAAAATACAATTTGATTTTATCAAATAACAAATGATAAAGATTAATAAAATCTGTATACTGGTTAATGTATGCATCAGCGCTGTAATTTGTGATACATCATTAAGATAGTCAATGTATATATAAATCTTTAGAATAAAATTAAATATATATTAGTAATCATCGATAAAAATCTTAGCATATATTTTAATTTTGTTGACTTTAATCAGATGTAGTAGATGATATTAGAATGTAAAATAATATTATTTTACATTGAGTCAATCAGTTTGTTGTAGAGTAATATGTAATATATACTACTCTTATCATTAATGTATTATTCTTTAATTATACATTTATATATAAGATTTTTATAAAAAAGTTAAATAACTTGGTTGTCATAAATGATTTAATCAACAGATTTTCTATTGAAAAAAGTTAATTTGTGCTTGTTGGTTAAAAACAATTTATATACAAAATTAATTTTCATTATTATTTTTAATAATATAGTATTTTTAATTAATTTGCAATTATTTTATAGTTATTGCTTATTGTATAATACAATTATTTAATATTTATGATCATTGCAATATTAAATTTTATCTAATTAATCTTAATTAATATTAAGATTTAACTGGTAAACAATGATGTTTTATTCTACTTGTAGTAATATTTTATTTTAATTAAATTTTAGTTACATTGTATATAATTGATGCCTAAAATAATTTAATTTATTTGGAATTTTATTAATTTTAATAATGCTTTCATATAATAATATTTTTATTTACTTTGCAGTACGCAAATTAAAGTCTTTTGATTTAAAAAGGATGTAATAAGAAAACTAAAAATAAGTTTTTAACTGATTTAGCGATTATATTGATTTTATAATTACTTTATTTAAATTATCAAAATCAAGATAATATAAACATATTTAAGATACTTGAAATAAAAATAAATCGACGTATTTATTTATTGATTTTGATTTATGAATAAATCATTTATTTTTTTAAAAATGAAAGAACGATAATAAATGGTTTATTGCTTGTATTAATATTTAAAAATTCTAAGTATTTCAAACAAATTATATCATGAATACAGTAAACTGTGTTATTATAAGGCATAATATTTTTATTTTTTAAAGTTACGCGACGCGCATAATATACTAATAACTTATTTTTTATTTGTAATTGTATTTTTATCTAATTTTATTATTATATTTATGTTTTTTATAAATTAATCCTTAATTTAAGATATCATCATATTTATTTAATTACAATTAAATTATTGATTTTTATTATTTATCAAATTACTATAAGTTTTTTTTATTATATTAAAAGTCATAAAATTAATAACAAGTTGTTTTCTGATATTATATTATTTTTTTTATTTGCTAAAATTTATATAATAATTGCATTAAAATATTTGTTTATGAGAAATAATTCTTTATTATATTTTTAGTGAAAAGAGTTAATTTTTATTACTTATTAATTATTTTTAAGTATAAATTACTAATTTTAAAAAAAATAAATATGATAGTAATCAATTTTGTTTTTATGTAAATCACTCTATAATATTCAATTGAATTATAAGTAAAAATACAGAACACAAAATATTATAAAATATTAATAAATTAACAGTTAGAAATATATGTTTCATATAGCGTACATATATTTATTAAATAAAATTGTTTCGTAGTTATTTTTTTGTATTTTAAATAAATACATTTGTAATAGTTTAAAATTAATAGTTATCTGATTTAATCATCCACAATCATCTTGCATTTATAAAATATTTTATAAAAACTAGAATTTATCAAAATTAAGAAAACTATTGATTTATGTAATATAAATATATTCTATTATTAATTCTGTATTAATTTACAGTTATTATCCGAAATGCAAACAATTGTTCTATTATACAGGATGTTTATCAAAAGAAATAATAAATTATATTTAATTGCACTAATACTATTAATATCATTGATAGAAGAATTGTTGAGATAAATATTAAAAGTTAAAATTTTATAGTCTTTATAATATTAATTTTTATAAGTATAAGAATTTTTTATGAAATTCTAAAAAAAACTATGTCATAAAATTAAATTTTATATTCTTATTTATTTAAACTTAATTTTATAGATTTTAAATAAATACAGTTAAGATAAATAAATCTAAAATAGAATTTGATATTAACATTTTATTTGATAGCATATAATTAAATTAAGTTCTTGCATATAATTTCTATTTTAGAATGTCAAGTATATCAAAATTAATCAATTTTAATAATATGTATATATAATTATTATATTTTATTAATTAATTAATATTCAGCATTATTAAATTTTTTAAAACGATTAGAGTCTCATTAGATTGAATTTCATTAATTCTCTGTATCTTATTTATAAGATAGTCGTCTTATAGTGCATTAATTAAATAGAACATTACTTTAATAAGAATATTATATCACCAAGTTTGTGTAGAACACTTCTATTAGTTTATATAATTCATCAAGTTTTTAAAGTGATATGATAATAGTTTGTAACCTTTAAAGGAATACCAATAAAACAGCAAGTATAAAAATTTATTAGTTATATACTAATATCTATTTATATTTATATAGTAATATGAATTTGTTTATTTTTTTATTTTATACATGTTTGTATTGTGCTAAGACACAGACTTATAGAATTTTTTTAGAGATTTTATCATAAGAAAATCTATCATTTCTTGTTAATTTAGTATTTTTTTATCTAAATTATTAATTTGATAATTTTTAATTATTTTAAAATATAATTTTAAATATTATTTTTTTTAGAAAAGCTATATTTTAAATATTATAAATTATAATGATTTTTTTTATTAGTATGTATATTGAATTTATATCTTAATTTGTTCATTAATGTATGAGTAAGAAAAATAATTTTATATATTATGGAGTAAAAGTGGAAAAGTCATTCGTAGAAAAACAACAACAAATTAGTTTTGTTAAGTCTTTTTTTTCTTATATTTTAGAAAAAAAGTTGTCTTTAATTGAAGTTCAAGCGCCTATCTTAAGTCGTTTCGGTGATGGAGTTCAAGATAATCTGACTGGTTATGAAAAAGCAGTGAAAGTTAAAATAAAGTCTATGCCAGATTTTATTTTTGAAGTTGTACATTCATTAGCAAAATGGAAACGCAAAACATTAGGTATTTTTAATTTTAAACCAGGACAAGGGCTATATGCCAATATGAAAGCACTACGTCCTGACGAAGACTGTTTAACGCCAATTCATTCTGTATTTGTAGATCAGTGGGATTGGGAAAAAGTAATATTTAAAAATGAGCGATCTCTTGATTATTTAAAACAGACTGTAATTAAAATTTATCAAGCAATAAAGGAAACAGAAAAAACTGTTAGCATAGAATTTAATTTGGAACCATTGTTGCCTGAACAAATTCACTTTATTCATAGTGAAGAACTATTACAACGTTATCCTAATCTTGATCCTAAGGAAAGAGAACGTGAAATAACTAAAGAATTAAATGCAGTTTTTATTATTGGAATTGGTGGAAAATTATCGAATGGCTTTTCTCATGATATACGTGCTCCTGATTATGATGATTGGACATCACCTAACAGTGATGGATATATAGGTTTAAACGGTGATATTATTGTTTGGAATCATATATTACATGATGCATTTGAAATTTCTTCAATGGGTATTCGCGTTAATAAAGAGATACTTATGTATCAATTAGCTATTACTGGTGATGAAGATAGAGTATATTTTGAGTGGCACCAATCTTTAATAAAAGGTCAAATGCCACAAACAATAGGTGGCGGTATTGGACAATCTCGTTTAGTAATGTTACTTCTTCAAAAAAATCATATTGGGGAAGTCCAGTGCAGTGTATGGTCACAAGAAATTTATGCTACTATTTCTAATATATTATAATTAGATAACATCTAAATTAATATCACAATAGAAACTAAAGTTCTAATGTTATTTTTTAATATGAAAATTATAAAATTAATTAATTAGCAATAAAAAGTTATTCATTTCAGATATTGAAGTTTCTTAATACTTAAAATATTAATTAAATTTATATTTTAAGCACCGTATTTATATATGTGTCTATTATAAATTTCACAATAACTTTATATTAGTTACTTATTGTTTTAGTAGTCTTGTTATTTAATTTATTTAAATCGTTACCATATTTAGTAATAGTTGTTATTTTTTTTAAATTTATTTATATTAAGTGTATTTACTTATAAATTATTAGTTCTGTTTTATTAATGTTCATTAATAAATTATATTTTGATAACATCAAACTATAATTCTAAAAAACCAAGTAGCAATATAGATATTGCAAGAAGTAAGCAGATAATTTGTTGGCATTGTTATTATCTCAGATAAGTATAAATATATTTACTTGTATTTAATTTGAAATAAATAGTAACAAAATAATAACTTTAATTACTTCAAAAATATATTATTTATAATATAGTAATTTAATAATTAATCTGAACATAGATACACCATTTAATAGTCAACGATAACCAATATCATAATATATTAGATATGAAATAGAGTTAGTTTAATATATTACTAACAGATATCTGATGTAAGAATAATATTGATTGTCATAATACAAATTATATAAAAAATATCTCATAGATAATAAATAATTATAAAATTTTATAAAATGAATTTCATATGATTAATTTTAATATAATAGAAATTTTTGTGATAATCATATTTTTAATTTTATTTTAATTTATATTTGTATTTAAGTTTATTAGTCGATAATTTGATTATTTTATCTTTATTTTTTCATTGCGCAATTACTATAAAAAATAATATAATTATATATATTTAAATTAATAAAATTATTTATTTTCTTTAAAATACTAAAGTATTTAATTTAATTTGCTAATGTTTAATTTTTCTTATTATGTTGATAATATTATTATAATTTTATATTTTTTATATTTAAAACATTATTATTCTTATGTTTTAGTCTTACTTTACTTATATTTCTATATTTATTATTTAAGTTAGTTTAATTAGGATTTTACAGTATACAATTTACTAAAATTTTATATTTTAGAATAAATAATTATTATTTTTTAATATATTTCATAATATTAAAAAAGTTAAGTTTTGCTTTTAAACATTAGAATTTTTTCTGAATGTCATTCAAATTACAAATAGATATAAATTTTCTATCAAATATTTTTAATTTAATTATTATTAATATAATAGTTTTTAACTAATTACATCAATAAATTTATTATTTATAGCTAACTGCAATTAAAATTTTACAATTAAATATTTAATTATTAAAGAATTCATTTATCAAATAACGTTTATAATTCTGTTGTATTTAATTAATTTTTTAAAAATTATTTTTTTTATTCTCATGTAGTTAATTTAACAATTTTTCATAATTTATTTAAAACAAAACAAAACAAAACAAAACAAATTTATATAAAACATGCAATATTAATCTTAAAAATTTAAAATATTATTTATATAAATTTTACTAAATTAATTTTATATATTTTTTTTAAAATTAACAAAAATAATAGATAGTAATTAATTTATAAAAATTTAAATTTATATCAATATAATTATTTTGTCAGATCGTCAAAAAACTTTTTCACATTATCTAAAAAATTCTTTGAACGAGGGCTATTTTTATCATCACCTTCATCACTCAATAATTTACCAAATTCTTTTAATAACGCTTTTTGTTTTTCATTTAGTCTAACAGGGGTTTCTACCATAATACGACACATTAAATCACCAGTTATGCCACTACGAACATTCCAAACACCTTTTCCTTTCATTCGAAAAACCTTTCCCGTTTGTGTTTCTGCTGGAATTTTTAGACTTACCCGACCATTAAGTGTCGGTACATCAATTTCACCGCCAAGTGCAGCAATAGCAAAATTAATTGGTATTTCGCAATATAAGTTATTATCATCTCTTTGAAATATATCATGTCTTTCTACATCAATTTGAACGTATAGATCACCGTTAGATGCGCCATTTTTTCCAGCCTCTCCTTCTCCATGCAATCGTATTCTATCTCCAATATTAACACCTGATGGAATTTTTACTGATAAAGTTTTATATTTTTCTACCCTACCATTACCATGACATTTAATGCAAGGTTCTTTAATTGTTTTAGAACTCCCATGACAAGATGGGCATGTTTGCTGAACTGCAAAAAATCCTTGTCGAATCTGAATTTGTCCTAATCCACGACAAGTTTGGCAGTTTTCTGGTTTTGTACCTGGTTTTGCGCCATTTCCATTACAAACATTACATTTTTCTAAAGTTGGAATACGAATTTTTTTACTAATACCACGAACAGCTTCTTCTAAAGTTAATGTTATTTTGTATTGAAGATCTGAGCCTCTAGATGACCGTTGACGTCTGCTTCCTCCTCCAAAAATATCACCAAATACATCACCAAAAATATCACTAAAATCAGAACTAGAAGTAAAGGAATCCCCAAACCCATTACCAATTCCGCCTTGTTCAAAAGCTGCGTGCCCATACTGATCATAAGCGGCGCGTTTTTGTGCATTAGTTAAAATTTCATAAGCTTCTTTAATTTCTTTAAACTTGCTTTCTGCTTCTTTATCACCATGATTGCGGTCTGGATGATATCTCATTGCTAGTCGCTTATATGCTTTTTTAATCTCTTTTTCATCAGACGTTTTATTAACACCTAAAATTTGATAATAATCTCTTTTTGCCATTATTTATTTTACCATTAACACACATAACGGGCGTTGATATAACTACACGCCCGTCTTCTCGGTTTATTAACATAGAGGAGACATCATTAATACCTTTGCCATGCGCCTAAATAAAGGTCATTATTTTTTATCTTTATCCTTTTCGTTTACTTCTTCAAATTCAGCATCAACAACATTATCATTTTGTTTTGCATTATTATTTCCAGTTACCGTATCTTCTGTAGGGCCAGTTTGAGCTTGTCTTTGTGCTAACTCAAGCAACTTTGTTGAAGTTTGAATTAAAGCTTGAATTTTCTCTTCAATTAAAGCTTTATTTTCGCCTTTTACAGCTGTTTCTAATTCAGAAATTGTTTTCTCTATGTTAATTTTATCATCAATAGGTAATTTATTAGCTGCTTCTTCAATTTGCTTACGAGTACCATGAATTAATTGATCAGCCTGATTGCGTATCTGAACTAACTGTTCAAATTTAATATCTGCTTCTGCATTTTCCTCTGCATCTCTTACCATTTTTTTGATTTCATCTTCTTTCAGGCCAGAAGATGCTTTAATAGTAATCTTCTGTTCGCGCCCAGTATTCTTATCTTTGGCAGATACATGTAAAATACCATCAACATCAATATCAAAAGTAACTTCAATTTGAGGTATACCGCGAGGTGCAGCTTGAATTCCGTCCAAATTAAACTGTCCCAATGATTTATTATCATTTGATCGTTTGCGTTCACCTTGTAAGACATGAATAGTTACTGCAGATTGGTTATCTTCTGCCGTCGAAAATACCTGACTATGTTTAGTTGGAATTGTGGTATTTTTACTAATTAATGGTGTCATTACGCCTCCCATTGTTTCAATACCTAAAGATAGCGGAGTTACATCAAGTAATAAAACATCTTTAACATCACCTGCTAATACTCCACCTTGTACTGCCGCACCAATAGCAACAGCTTCATCAGGGTTAATATCTTTTCTAGGTTCTTTACCAAAAAAATCAGCAACTGCTTTTTGTACCATTGGCATACGAGTCTGACCGCCAACTAAAATTACGTCATTTATATCACTAATATTTAATCCTGCATCCTGGAGTGCAATTTTTAATGGCTCCATTGAGTTTTTAACTAAATCCTCAACTAATGACTCAAGTTTTGCTCTAGTCATTTTAATATGCATATGCTTTGGCCCACTTGCATCAGCAGTAATATAAGGTAAATTAACATCTGTTTGTTGAGCAGAAGATAGTTCAATTTTTGCTTTCTCTGATGCCTCTTTTAAGCGCTGCATCGCTAATGGATCGTTTCTTAGATCAAAATTTTTCTCTTTTTTAAATTCATCAACAAGATAATTTATCAAACGATTATCAAAATCTTCACCACCTAAGTGAGTATCACCATTTGTTGCAAGTACTTCATAAGTTTTTTCAGCATCAACTTCATCAATTTCAATAATTGAAATATCAAAAGTACCACCACCTAAGTCATATACAGCAATAGTACGGTTCCCAACTTCACGATCTAAGCCGTATGCCAATGCCGCTGCTGTTGGTTCATTGATAATACGTTTTACATCTAAACCAGCAATTCGTCCTGCATCTTTAGTTGCTTGACGCTGAGTATCATTAAAATAAGCCGGAACGGTAATAACAGCTTCGCTAACTGACTCACCTAGATAATCTTCTGCTGTTTTTTTCATTTTTTTAAGAACTTCAGCTGAAATTTGAGGAGGAGCTGTTTTCTTCCCATTAACGTCTAACCAAGCATCACCATTATCTGCTGAAATAATTTTATAAGGCATAATAGAAACGTCACGTTGAACTTCTTCATCTTCAAAACGACGGCCAATTAAACGCTTAATTGCGAAAAGTGTATTTTGTGGATTAGTCACTGCTTGCCTTTTAGCTGGTTGCCCAACAAGAATTTCACCATCTTGAGTATAAGCAATAACAGAAGGAGTTGTGCGATCACCCTCGCTGTTTTCTAATACTCTTGCAGTTGATCCATCCATAATAGCTACACAAGAGTTAGTTGTACCTAGATCAATCCCAATAATTTTACCCATCTAAAATCCTCCAAATGGAATTCTTAACTAATCTAGTTACCAATCTAACATGAATCTCAATGAACTTTTGAGAGATTTACTGATTTAAAAAATCTACCAAATTAAATACATTGTGACAGGTTATAAATAAATTGACATTTCTTATCTTATTGGTAACTATATTTTCATTTAAATGGGGACATAAAAATATTCATCAAGTGGAAAGTAAAAATATTTTTATATTATAAGTTATTATAATTTTTATTTTTAATAAAACAGAATTTATTATGATTGTTTTATGTAAAACGTAATAGAATATATTAATTTATATCTTATTGAATAATATGCATAAATAATATAGATAATAATATCTGAGTTTAAATAATATTATTAATTTAAATCAATCAGATTTATATCTTCAATATTGTCACAATTTTATAAATATTTATAATTCATAATTTTAATTTTATTATATCAAGAGTTAGCAGATAAAATACTATTTTTTTGTTCTATTTAATTATATTTTATTAAAAAATTCCAAAATGCTTATACGATGTAATTAAAATTATTACTTGACATTCTAATTGATATACTACATTGCGCACTTTGTTTAAGCAATATAAAGAAAATAATAATAAATCTTTATTTTATAATTATATGTTAAATCCTATATTATTAATTTATTAAGTCAACACTCATACTGAATAAAAAATTTTATTATCACAAATATTTTGTTAATCTAAATGTATATATAAAGGTTTTATTAATATAAAAATTATTGAATATTATCGTATTTAATTATTGCCTAATTAAAATAGTAAATAAATTTCTATTGATTGAGAAGTAACTAGTGTATGTTGCATAACTATATATTTTATCATAATGGAATTTATCATAATTGAATTTATATGTAGAAAGAATTTATTGGGATATATTAAATTAATTATAATTAAATACTATAAATAAAAATAAATAAAAATAAATAAAAATAAATACTACTATTATCTTTAATTGGGCAAGAATCATTTAAATTATTTTAATGCACTTAATTCTTTTTATAAAAATCAAATTAATATAAATGTAAGAGTGTTTTATAAATTTTGAAATAAATTATTTTTATTAGTGCCAAGTTTTATCTATTAACTTTATAAAACTATTTATATATTATTAATTTATTTGCGTTAATTGAGCTTAACTTTTAAAAATATCTATCAATAATTGCTACTATCAAATATAAACCACGTTTTATTAAATTAATAATTTTAAAATAAATAAAGATCTTAATAAAAATATTTAATTTACGTAATAATTTAGTCTTATCATTTTATTGTTCTAAAAAAATTATTATTTTTTTATAATAAAAGATTAAGTTTTATATAAGTTAGTTGAATAATAATTTTATTAATTATATTAGATTAGATTGTATTAGATTACTATTGCAAATATATAATATAATGTATTTATCAGATATATACATTAACAAATAGCATAATAAATAATTATTATAGAATAGAGTATAATAAATATTTAAGTAGTAGTAGTTTATTAAATAAATATTGTACGACAATAAAAATAATTAATTAGTTTTATAAATTAATTTTTAAATTAAAATATTACTTTTTTTGATTATTTTATACGCAAAACAAAACCACTGTTCACTATAATTTAAAGTATGACTTATTTTCTTAAAACCAAAATAATAAAGCAAAGTAAAACATCAATGTATAAGCTATTATTTTAATTAAGTGATAGATACAACTACATTTTTTTTAGTTTTTTTAAAAAAATATTAGTGCATTAATAACATAATAAAATATTTATACATTAAAAATAATGATAGATATTTCTTAGTTGTAAATTTCTGTTATTTACTATAAATATTTATATAAGTTTTAAGCAAGTTATTTAAATATAATTGAATATTTTATAGATAAAAAATATTTTATGTTTACTAAATAATTCTTAATAAATCCAATGCAAAATATTCTATATCTATTTTAACAAATATTTTAAATGTTCTTTAATATTTGTTTATAATGTTGCTGAATTAGTTGCTATAATCAAAATTTGTAATGTCTAGTATTAATTCAACTTAACAAAATATATATGATAGAATCTATACGAACAGATTCTACAATCTATATTATAATTAATATTTTTTAAATGATAGAACAATTTTATTAGAATATATAAATAGATCATATCTGTAATATAACTTAAAATTAAATATTTGCTTATAAATTTAGATATTAAAATTAATGTAAATATCATTTTTGTTTTCAATATTTTTTAATATTCAATTTGTATTAAAATTGATATATACTTTATAGGTTTTAATTTAATCAAACTTTTCATTTATATTTAGATATTTAAACAGAAACATTAGTATACTAGTCAGATAACTTTATTGCATTGGTTTTTATGATTGAGCTTAATTTGGTAATTAAGCATAAAACTATTAGTATTTTTGTATTAAAATCTTTATATAAAATAAATTTATATTTTAAATTAAAACACTTTTAGAATTGTTGGATTAATATCTATAGTCATATTACGCTGACCATTTAAATTTATTACTACGTTTTCATTCTAAATATGAACTTGTATATATTACATACTTTCTGTGTCTATGCACTTAAGAAAGACTATTTTTTAAGTTTCTGTTTAAATTTTTCCTACTATAATTTCTTTTTATTTGTATATAAGTTTTTGTAATCTATAATAACTTACATTTTTCTAAATTAACTCATGTGTTCACTAATACTAAACACTACTAGAATCTTTATTTTTTATTAACAAACAACATATTTAGACCAAAATGTTTCTTGATTATATAAATTGTTATATCGTTATTTTTAACAAATAACCATATATATTAGTTACCATGTAAATAATTATTACAATTAGATTTGAGCAAATATTGTTGTGTATCAATTACATGAACATTATTTATTTTTTGATAATAGTGTATATATAACTTTCTTGTTATTTTTAACAGTTAATTTTACTCAGAAAATAAAATATTGCTTATATCTTTTAATATTTCTATAATAATCACGTAATTTATGATTATAAATAAGTAATACTTTTAATAAGTATCAAAGTAATACTGTATTTCGTTAATTTATTAATAAATGATTAATAGTTTTTATATCGTTATTTAGTAATAAATAACGATTTTTTTTTGCAACCATTAATATTTATCTTGACAGAGTCTATCAAGATATCTCAATAGACTAATTTGCATGCATTTATCTAGTCCATAAAATATCTTTTTCAAGCGCAAATCTAAAAATAATTACATCATCTAATTATTTTTAGATTTACTTGTATTAATTACTTATAAGTTAAAATTTAAACAATATTTTTAAGATAGTTAAAAACTCTATCTGCATCTTTTAATTAACCAATTTAAATATTTTCTCTATCAATATATACACTAATCTTATGTAGAAATTTTTCTAAAATATTAATATTGGATCATAATAATTTTTAAATATTTTTAAAAGATTGCTATTTTTAAAAAAAAGCAATCTACAAGATAATTTTCAACTCTGTTTTACTATTTATTATTATAAATTATTTATTAATGTAAGAAAATAATTTCTATTTGCATGGTATAATGTTACCATTAATAAATCAATAATTACTATTTGTGGAGTGGTTACCATATGTATCTAATTTAAAATGCAATTAAATTATTTTATTAAATTGAGATTTAATAATTCTTTATGAGAAAATTATGAATAATTTTGCTAAATTTGTATTTGATATATTTTATCTATTATACAATGTAATTTACTTAATTCATCATGACAATTGTAAATTATCTTTTACTTCATTACAATGTAAAATTTAAATTGGTATTCATTAATTTAAATTTTACATTGTAATAATCCCTCAGTGATTATTTGACTTCTGATTGCCATGGGAAGTTAAAAATTACTAAAATTCAAATTTGGTATTTAATTCTATTTTTTTATTATAAGTTAAAGTTTAGTAATTATAATTCTATGTAGTTATTTGGTTGATTATTTAATAATGATTTTTTCATTCTTTATGCCAAAAAATTGCATGATTATTTACTATAAAAATATATTTTATATTGATTTATATAAAATTCTTAATATACAAAAAATTAATTATTTATTATATCGTAACATTTTACAAATTTTTATCTTTTTATCTAACTAGATGATCTGTAATAAATACATATCATTTGTTATATTTTTAATAATATTTGCTAAAAAACTTCAGTAAATAACATGCCGTTAAAGTTATTTATAATTTAATTAATTAAATTTATCATATATTTAATTTTATTAATTAATATATAATCTTAATAATTGATTATAGTAAAAAATATTATTTGTTCTACTTCAAACTATTTTTATAGATATGTAGTTTTTTATTAATTTCTTTTTATGATTCCTAGTTATATTTTAGCTTGTTTTAATTTTTTTAAATATTTTTCATTCACTGCGCAGTAACCTTATACATTTAATAATATTTTTAATTGCATCATTAGGCATGATAAATATATAATAAATTTATTTTATTTTATTATTCATGGCGATTTTATTTATTATAAATATTGGCACTATTTTATTCATTTTAGTTACTACTAAACCATATTATTATATCAATTCATTAAATTTATTTTATGTATCAAGTATATTATAATAATATAGATTAACTTATTCAGACTATTTCAATTTTCATATTACATATCTTTTATTTAATTTAATAGTTTAGTTATCTTATTATTTAAAATAAATATAAAAGCTGTTTATACAGAAAAATATTAATGATATTTGAATAAATTTTATTATCTTTAATTATATTTATGTAAATATAATTAAAGATAAATTAGACGTGACCTTATCCACATAAGTCAATATTAAATCTTTTTTGTATATCATTCTATATATATCTTAACTATATTATATATATTTTGTTTTGTATATTTTCGATTATAATATATTTATAATAAATAATTGATATAGCAAATAATTTAATTTTCATTAAACTGTAAAAGCTAATTATATTTACTATATTTTGACATAAAATGCTTAGTTTTAAAAAAAATATTAAGTATCATGAAAATGTATTAAATATTTTATATAAACCACATTACAATATATTAGTTATATAATTTGATAACCATGATACCTAGCAATAAGCGAAAGATTGAAAGTAAATATTTTAATGTATATTTATATATTATCAATATACATTAAAATATTTACTTTTATTTAGTTTTTATAAAAGTCATTTAGATATTAACTAAAAATTATAAACATTAAGTAAAGATATTTATTTGCTTAAATAATTCAAAAAACTTGCAATTTTTTATCAGAAAATCAGAAATTTATCAATAACTACAAAATCTATTATTTGAAGAATAAAATTAAATTGTTTATGATGTTTATATTTAATTATAATTATTTTATAATGATTAGTATTATTATAATGTTACAAACATATTATATAAATTAATAACCAATATTATTTGTAACATACAAGAATAAACACTAATAATAATAATTATTTCATGTAATATTAATATTAATCTGTTTTTTATTTACGTAATACGAAAATTCTTATATATTTAATTATATAAATAGTATTTTTTTTGAATAATATCTTTATTTGATAAACGCTAACATTATACTAAAAATGTATTATAGAATTTAATTCTATTTCATTTTAATATTATTAATGATAATTATATAAAACTCAAATAAATGTATAAACTGCAATATAATAGATAAAATTGTTTAACTTGTAATAAATTAAGAAATTTTTTCTTTAAACTATTAACTTTCTTAACGCATTTATTAGTTTAATGTTTGAAATAAAAGTTTATGAATGCAAAAATAATTTAACTTATAAGTCTAGATATTATTTATGTATTGATATTTACATTATTTTATTTTACTATTTTATTAAAACTATTAGCATTTTTAATGCTAAGATTAACTTGTTCACATTTCTATATTTTTTAAGTATTTAATATTTTTATATTAAACATATTTATTAATGTTAATCATGTTTATTTTTCAGTGCGTAGAATTAATATAGAAAAATATTCATATGTCAACAATATGTCTGGCAATTAACAAAATATAAAATTTTTCTAATGTAGAAATAGAATATAAATATTTACACTTGTTTTTTTTATTTTTTATAAAATAATCATTTATTTACGTAATTAGACAGGTAAATATTGTATTTACGAAATATCATATTTAATGTCCACATTAATCTAATGAATAAATAATATAAAATTTAATAGTTAACTACTATGATGAAAAACTAATCTATTATCACTTGATCTTGACTATAGTTTAATTGTTTTAGGAATTAACAAAAGCATTGAATAATAACTAGTCATAATATAGTGTAAGTGTTTCAAAAATATTAAATATAGATATTAATAGACAAAATTATGAAATGACATTTCATATAAGAAACTATAAGATTCAATATAGTTATTTTCAATAATAACAAACCGATTTTAACTAACCGGTTTGTTGACAAAATTAATTACATTGATTTAATTTTGGCTGCTAAATTTGATTTATGACGTGCACTTTTATTTTTATGAATCAAACCTTTATTAGAATATCGATCAACAATAGGCTGCATATTATTAAATGCTTTTTCTGCCGTTTCTTTATCTCCAGCAGAAATGGCAGCATAAACTTTTTTGATAAAAGTACGCACCATAGAACGGCGACTAGCATTATGTTGACGACGTTTTTCTGACTGTATGGCGCGTTTCTTAGCTGATTTTATGTTAGCCAAGGTTCAACTCCCCAATATTTATTCTATAGAAGGCAATAAAAGTATGATAAATATGTCTTTTATCCTTCATTTATCAATTAATTTATATTAATAAGCATGGCGCTCAGAGCAATGCAACCTGTTGTGATAAAAAAATTTTATCAGTTTACTGAGCAAGAATACAGTTTTAAATATAAAAATTATCTTGAATTATAAAAAAATAGTTAAATTAAGTATTTTACGTAAATAAAGTTGCATTAAATATTTTATTTAAAATAAATAATAATTTAATATTTTAATTATAAATATTAATAAGATTATAACTTAATTTTCAAAAAAAAGTAAATGATATATTTCAGAAATTTTTATTATAATTGAGTTGATTATGAAGCTAGTACGTAATACACATAATATTCGCATATATCATAATGGCTGTGTATTAACTATTGGCAATTTTGATGCTGTTCATCGAGGGCATCAAGTGTTATTGAAATACTTAAAGCAACAGGGTCAAAATATGAAACTACCAGTAATGGTTATGATTTTTGAACCTCAACCATTAGAATTTTTTTTAGGAAAAAATGCTCCAACACGTTTAACTAGTTTGCGTGATAAGATCAAATACTTTATTGAATATGGTATTGATTATTTACTATGTGTAAAATTTAATCATATATTTGCTTCATTAACTCCTAAAGATTTTGTTTCGCAACTGCTAGTAAAAAAATTAGGAGTTAAATTTTTAGCAATTGGTGATGATTTTCGATTTGGCAGAGATAGGATTGGTGATTTTAAATATCTATGTAAGGCTGGTAATCAATATGGTTTTAAAGTAGCAAATGCTAAAAGTTTTTGTGAATCTGGGCAGAGAATTAGTAGCACTGCTATTAGAAAAGCATTATTAAGTGATAATCTCATTTTGGCTGAGAATCTTATGGGTCACCCTTATAGGTTAAGCGGTAGAGTTGTTCACGGCAAACGTCTTGGTAGTGTAATCGGATTTCCTACAGCAAATATATCACTTAAATATTTAGTTATGCCAGTTAAAGGCGTTTATGTTGTAGAAGTGTATGGTTTAACTGATCATCACTTGAATGGAGTGGCTAATATTGGTACATGTCCAACAGTAAATGGAGTTGGGCAGCAGATTGAAGTTCACCTTATAGACGTTAATATGAATATCTATGGACGTTACATTGATATTATTTTTCGTAAAAAATTAAGGAACGAGCGAAGATTTTCTTCTATTGATGAACTAAAGCAACAAATTAATAATGATATAATGTATGCAAAACAATTCTTTCGCTCATAACAATTAAAGTATTTTAAAAAAAATAAAACTGAGAATTTAAATGAATGACTATAAAAATACACTGAATTTACCAAAAACAGAGTTTCCTATGCGTGCTGATTTAGCAAAGAGAGAACCACAAATGTTAACTACTTGGTATAAAGAGGATTTATATAACTCTATTCGACATGCAAAGAAAGGAAAACAAATGTTTATATTACACGATGGACCACCTTATGCTAATGGTAGTCTTCATATTGGTCATTCAATTAATAAAATTCTAAAAGATATTATTATTAAATCTAAAGGACTAGCTGGATTTAATTCGCCATATATTCCTGGTTGGGATTGCCACGGTTTGCCAATTGAACATAAAATTGAACAAATTATTAACAAACTTGGTATAAAAATCTCTAGTGCTGAATTTCGAAAAAAATGTCGTAAATATGCTAAAGAACAAATTGAATGTCAGAAAGCTGATTTTATTAGAATGGGTATTATTGGTGACTGGAAACGAGCATATTTAACTATGGATTTTAATACAGAGGCTAATATTATTCGCGTATTAGGAAAAGTAATTGAACGCGGCCATTTAGTTAAAGGTGCTAAACCAGTTCATTGGTGTACTTCTTGCAGGTCTTCATTAGCAGAAGCTGAAGTTGAATATTATGACAAGTCATCATATTCTATTGATGTTCGATTTGTCGCAGTAGATGCTAAATCAGTTTATTTTAAATTTGGTGTAGAATCAATAAATTTACCAATTTCTGCAGCAATCTGGACGACAACACCTTGGACATTGCCAGCTAATCGAGCAATTGCAGTTAACGCTAATTTTAAATATCAATTAGTTAAAGTTAATAATAATGAATGTTTAGTTTTAGAAAAATCATTGCTTGAATCTGTAATGAATCGTATTACAGCAAATAACTGGAAAATATTAGCAGAATGCAACGGTTCTGAATTAGAATTTCTGTTTTTTTATCATCCGTTTATGGATTTAGAAGTTCCTATTATTTTAAGTGATCACGTTACTTTAGATACAGGCACTGGAGTTGTTCATACTGCTCCAGGACATGGACCAGAAGATTATATTGTTGGACAAAAATATAATCTTGAAATAGTAAATCCTATTGGTCCAGATGGTTGCTATTTGCCTAATACTTATCCTAGTTTGGATGGGGTTTTTGTATTTAAAGCAAATAGATTAATAGTCGAACTTTTGGCTTCAAAAGATGCACTAATGCATGAAGAAATATTCAATCATAGTTATCCTTGTTGTTGGCGCCATAAAATTCCTGTTATTTTTCGTGCAACACCTCAGTGGTTTATAAGTATGGAAAAAAACTCTTTACGCGAACAATCATTAAAGGAAATTAAAAAAGTTAAATGGATTCCAGATTGGGGGAAAAGACGAATTGAATCTATGGTTATAACTCGACCAGATTGGTGTATTTCTCGTCAGAGAACTTGGGGGGTTCCGTTAACATTATTTGTGCATAAACAAACAGAAAAATTACATCCACATACATTAGAATTAATTAAAGAAGTAGCTAAACATGTTGAAAAGTATGGAATTCAAGCGTGGTGGGATCTTGATCCTGCCACTCTATTAGGAAGCGAAGCAGATGAATATACTAAAGTATATGATACTCTTGATGTCTGGTTTGATTCTGGATCTACTAATTATGCTGTTGTAGACGTCAGACGTGAGTTTAAAAATAATTCTGCTGATTTATATTTAGAAGGTTCTGATCAGCATCGCGGGTGGATAATGTCATCTCTGATGATATCAACTGCAATAAAAGGTAAGGCTCCATATAAACAAGTATTAACGCATGGCTTTGCAGTTGATTCAAATGGTCGTAAAATGTCAAAGTCATTGGGTAATACTATTAGTCCGCAAGATGTAATGAATAATTTAGGAGCAGATATTTTACGACTATGGGTTGCTTCAACTGATTATAGAGCAGAAATTTCTGTTTCAAATGAAATCTTAAAACGTTCTGCTGATACTTATCGGCGTATTCGTAATACAGCACGCTTCTTATTGGCAAACTTAAACGGCTTTAATCCTATTTTGCATCAAATTAAACTAGAAAAAATGGTTGTATTAGATCGTTGGGCAGTAGGTCGCGCAAAAGCTGCTCAATCAGAAATTATTATGCATTATGATAATTATGATTTTCATGCTGTCGTACGTCGTTTAATGCAGTTTTGTTCAGTTGAAATGGGTTCATTTTATTTAGATATTATTAAAGATCGTCAATATACGGCAAAAAGTGATAGTTTTGCTCGTCGCAGTTGTCAAACGTCATTATTTAATATAGCAGAGGCACTTGTTAGATGGATTGCCCCAATTCTTTCTTTTACAGCTGACGAAATTTGGCAGCAATTGCCAAGCAAACACTCTAAGCATGTATTTACTGAAGAATATTATGTTGGATTATTTGGTCTGAGTGATAATGAGGAGCTAAATGATGAATTCTGGAATAAGGTATTAATTATACGTAATGAGGTTAATAAAGTTCTTGAACAGGCGCGCGCAGAAAATATTATAAAAAGCTCGCTGGAAGCTTCAGTAACTTTATATGCGAATACAGAATTGGCTAAAATGCTTAATCGTTTAGGAAATGAGTTACGTTTCGTATTATTAACTTCTCAGGCTAAAGTAGTTGATATTAGATTTGCTCCATCTCTGGCTAAAAATAGCAAACTAATTGGATTAAAAATTGATTTTCAACAAGCTGAAGGTAAAAAATGTTCTCGTTGTTGGCATTATTCAACAGATATTGGTTTAGATGCTGATTATGCAGAATTATGTAGCAGATGTGTTAGTAATGTAGCCGGTACAGGTGAAATACGTAAGTTTGTTTAATGAAAAATTTTATTTATTATACTAGATTTTACTTATTATTGTTAACTATTGTAATATTAATTCTTGATTTTGGAAGTAAGCAATTAATTTTAAATAATTTTAAATTATATGAATCTGTACAATTAATTACTTATTTTAATTTATATTATGTTCAAAACACAGGAGTAGCATTTAGTTTTATGGCTGATATAAGTGAATGGAATCGCTGGTTTTTTTCGTTTATATCGATTATAATTTGTATAGTGCTTATATTTATAATGTATCGTCAAAACATTAATAAAAAGTTAATTAATATTTCTTATTCATTTGTTATTGGTGGAGCATTAGGAAATATATCTGATCGTTTAATTCACGGTTTCGTAGTTGACTTTATTGATTTTCATGTTGGAATTTATCATTGGCCAACTTTCAATATTGCCGATATGTCAATTTGCGTTGGTGCGTTGCTCATAGTTCTAGACAGCTTTATTAATACAGATAAAAAATAAGTTTATTTTAATTTATCGTTATTTTACGTTTATAAGATATTTATAAACTTCTATCAGTATGTTTTTAATTAAATTAATATTGTTACAATAAAATGGTGATATTTTTTAATTTTACTATGAAACTTAAATATGATTTAATTCTTTATTCAATTTACAATCAATGTAAGTAGGTATTTTTATCTCTGTCTATAGAAATACCTTTCTATAATTTTAAAATAGTCAACTATTTTAAAATCTTGATAAAAATAACCTACTTTATGTTTAAAAGATGTTTTTGATAAATAAAATTTAAATATAATATAAAATATTATTCAAAAAAAATTAATATCTGTTCTGTTTGGTAACAGTCATTATATTATTTATAGTGATAAATAAAAGTAAAATGCCAATAATTGTAATAACATTATTGAAAATTCATTGCTATTGAATTTAATTAGAAGTCAATGGATAAAATTTTATTTTTATATTGACATGTTTGAATTAACCAGAAATTGAACAAATCAAATGAAAATATTATTGGCTAATCCTAGAGGTTTTTGTGCAGGTGTTGATAGAGCAATGAGTATTGCTAATAGAGCACTAGTTCTATACGGTATTCCTATTTATGTAAGGCACGAAATTGTCCATAATCGTTATGTAGTTGACAATTTACGGCAACGTGGAGTAATTTTTATTGAACAAATAGATGAAGTGCCTGATGGAGCTATTTTAATTTTTTCTGCTCATGGTGTTTCTCAAAAAATTAGGAATGAAGCTAAACAACGTCATCTTAGAATGTTATTTGATGCAACTTGTCCGTTAGTAACTAAAGTTCATATGGAAGTGATATGCGCAAGTCGAAATGGTAAAGAAGTTATTTTAATTGGATACGAAGGGCATCCTGAAGTAGAAGGTACAATTGGACAATATAATAATCCAGCAGGAGGCATCTATTTGATTGAATCCTCAAATGATGTCTGGAAATTACAAGTAAAAAATGAAAATAACCTTTGCTTTATGACTCAGACTACATTATCAGTTAATGATACTGTTCATGTTATAGATGCGCTAAATGCTCGCTTCCCAAATATTGTTGGACCACGCAAAGATGATATATGTTATGCGACCAGGAATCGCCAAGAGGCTGTGTGTGAATTAGCTAAAAAAGCTGATGTTGTATTGGTTGTTGGTTCTAAGAATTCTTCTAATTCTAATCGTCTTGCCGAATTAGTACAAAAAGCATCTAAACCTAGTTACCTTATTGACTCTGCTGATGATATTAAAGAACGTTGGTTAGAAAATATAGATATTATTGGTCTTACTGCTGGAGCTTCTGCGCCAGATATTCTTGTTAGTCAGGTTATTAATCGATTAATAATTTTTGGGGCTAGTGAAATTATTGATCTTATTGGTAAGAAAGAAAATATGTTTTTTGAAGTACCAAAAGAACTTCGTATTAAAATAAAAAAAATATAACTATAGACAATTTACTATTTTACTAAATTAATTTTTAATGTATCCATTTATACTAATCAATATTAAGAATAATTTTTTACAAGTGACTATTATTACTAAGTTAGGCGTGAATGAGTGTTAATATTGTTTAACTTATGATATTTTAATTTCTTTTTAATAAAGAGAGAAAGATATGATTAATTCAGATATTCGTGTAGCCATTGCTGGTGCTAGTGGTCGCATGGGACGTGAACTAATCAAAGCGATTTCAGAGCAGAATGGCATTATTTTGGGGGCAGCATTAGGAAAAAAAGGATCAAAAATAGTAGGAGTTGATGCTGGAAAGTTAGTTGGAATTGATTGTTTGAATGTTATAATTTGTGACGACATAATTAATGCTTTAGATAAATTTGATATTTTAATTGATTTTACACGCCCTGAAGGTACACGGTATTATTTGTCAGTTTGTAAAGAATATAGGAAAGCTATGATTATTGGTACTACTGGTTTCAATGAAGCAGAACTAAAGTTGATAAATGAGGCTGCAAAAACAATTCCAATTGTATTATCGACAAATTTTAGTGCAGGTGTTAATTTGGTGTTAAAGTTACTTGAAAAAGTATCAGAAGTTATAGGTAAATATAGTGATATTGAGATTATTGAATCTCATCACAGATATAAAATTGATTCACCTTCAGGAACAGCCTTGAAAATGGCCAATATTATTTCTAAGTCAATTAGATATGATTTAAAAAATAATAAAATTTATGATCTTAAAGATATTTCTAATAAAACAGAAAATAACAGAATTAAATTTTCAACGATTAGGGCTGGAGATATTATTGGTAATCATACAGTCATTTTTGATAATATTGTAGAAAAAATAGAAATAACACACAAAGCGTCAAGCAGAATGGCGTTTGCAAAAGGAGCGGTTAAAGCCTGTTTATGGCTAAAAGGAAAACATTATGGATTGTATAGCATGAAAGATGTATTAAATTTGAAAATATTTGGTTTTATTATTTTTATTCTTCTTTTATAAAGAAGCTTAAATTTATAATTAATAATTTTTTTTAAAAAAAATTATTAATAGTAATAGTATTTTTACTAGACAATCCTTTTATAATCATTAAAATAAGTATAAGCTGTAAAAAATTGAAATATCCATTATTTGTATTAATTAACTAAATGACAGATAAATAAATATGGTAAAGATATGATTTTTTATTACTATGGGGTGGATTTTGATAAAACCAGCTATATTGGTTCTGGAAAACGGAACCCAGTTTCATGGGCATTCAATTGGAGCAGATGGAATTGTTGTTGGAGAAGTTGTTTTTAATACATCAATAACTGGTTATCAAGAAATTCTTACAGATCCTTCCTACTCGCGTCAAATTATTACATTCACATATCCGCACATTGGAAACACAGGAATTAATCCAGATGATGAAGAGTCTGATACTATTCATGCTCAAGGGATTATTATACGTAACTTATCATTAATTTATAGTAACTTTCGCGGAAAAGAAAGTTTATCTAATTATTTAAAGCGCCACAAAACAGTAGCAATTGCTGATGTTGATACTCGTAAACTTACTCGATTATTAAGAAAAGATGGAGCGCAGAATGGTTGTATTATAACAGGTAATAATTTAGATCACAATTCAGCATTAGAAAAAATTAAGTTATTTGGCGGAATAAAAGGGCTTGATTTAGCTAAAGAAGTTACAACTAAAAAAATTTATTCTTGGCGAAAACAAAGTTTGCATATTGGCACAAATAGATTATCAGTTATTAAAACGCCAAAACGATTACATTATCATGTAGTTGCTTATGATTTTGGCATAAAACGAAACATTTTACGCTTACTCGTTGATCGAGGTTGTTATTTAACAGTTGTTCCAGCAACAACACCGGCCAATAAGGTATTAAAAATGAAACCTGATGGCATATTTCTTTCTAATGGACCAGGTGATCCAGCAGCTTGTGATTATGCAATTATAGCAATAAAACAACTTTTAACTAAAGAGATTCCTATTTTTGGTATTTGTTTAGGTTATCAGTTACTTGCTCTATCAATCGGATCAAATACTATTAAAATGAAGTTTGGCCATCATGGCAGTAACCATCCAGTAAAAGATTTAATTAATAATAATATCATGATTACATCACAAAATCATAGTTTTGCAGTTAATGAAATAATGTTATCTGACAAATTACTAGTTACACATAAATCACTATTTGATGGTAGCCTACAAGGTATCCACCATATAGATAAACCTGCATTTGGATTTCAAGGTCATCCAGAAGCAAGCCCTGGTCCTAAAGATGCAGAACATCTATTTGATTATTTTATTAAATTGATTAAAAAGTATAGATAAATAAATCTAAACAATCAAGTTAATTAGATTGATCAGGAGTAAAAATGGCAAAACGGAGAGATATTAAAAGTATACTAATTTTAGGTGCAGGCCCAATTGTTATTGGGCAAGCTTGTGAATTTGATTATTCAGGAGCGCAAGCATGTAAAGCACTACGTGAAGAAGGTTATCGAGTTATTTTAGTTAATTCTAATCCAGCTACAATAATGACAGATCCAGATCTAGCAGATGCTACTTATATTGAACCAATTCAGTGGGAAGTCGTTCGTAAAATTATTGAAAAAGAATCTCCTGATGCAATTTTACCTACAATGGGAGGAGAAACTGCTTTAAATTGTGCTTTAGAATTAGAACGCAAAGGTGTATTAAAAGAATTTACTGTTAGCATTATTGGAACAACAGCTGACGCAATTGATAAAGCAGAAAATAGACATCGATTTGATGAGGCAATGAAGAAAATTGGTCTTGAAACTGCTCGCTCTGAGATTGTGCATTCAGTTAAAGAAGCGCTAGATGTAGTAGTAAAAATAGGTTTTCCATGTGTTATTCGTCCTTCATTTACAATGGGCGGTTCTGGTGGTGGAATTGCATATAATATCAAAGAGTTTGAAGATATTTGTCTGACAGGTTTAGATATTTCTCCTTCCAATGAATTATTAATTAACGAATCATTAATTGGATGGAAGGAATATGAAATAGAAATCGTACACGACAAAAATGATAATTGCATCATTATTTGTTCCATTGAAAATATTGATGCAATAGGCATACATACAGGAGATTCTATAACTGTTGTTCCTGCTCAAACATTAACTGATAAAGAATATCAAATTATGCGCAATGCTTCAATTGCTATATTAAAAGAGATTGGTGTAGAAACAGGAGGTTCCAATGTTCAGTTTGCCATAAATCCTAAAACAGGTAGATTAATTGTTATTGAAATGAATCCACGAGTGTCTCGATCTTCTGCTTTAGCATCTAAAGCTACCGGTTTTCCAATTGCTAAGGTTGCTGCTAAACTTGCAGTTGGTTATACGCTTGATGAATTAATGAATGATATCACAGGAGGGCGGACTCCAGCCTCTTTTGAGCCATCTATTGATTATGTTGTAACAAAAATTCCACGTTTTAATTTTGAAAAATTTCCAGGTAGCAACGATCGCTTAACAACTCAGATGAAATCTGTTGGTGAAGTAATGGCCATTGGTAGAACATTTCAAGAATCCATGCAAAAAGCATTGCGTGGATTAGAAGTTCATTCAACTGGTTTTAATCCTAAAGTAGATTTAGAAAAATCTGATTCCTTAATAAAAATTTGTCGCGAATTAAAAAATGCTGGACCTGAGCGAATTTGGTATATAGCCGATGCTTTTCGGGCAGGTATGTCTTTAGATAACGTATTTAAGTTAACTAATATTGACCGTTGGTTCTTGATACAAATTAAAGAGCTTATTTATTTAGAAAAAAAAATTTCTAAGTTTGGTGTTGATGGGTTATCACTAGAATTTTTGCGATTATTGAAACGAAAAGGTTTTTCTGATATTCGTTTATCAGAATTAGTTTGTGTATCTGAATCTAAAATACGCAAATTACGTTACAAGTATAAACTGCATCCTGTTTTTAAGAGAATTGATACATGTGCTGCAGAATTTGATACAGATATAAATTATCTATATTCAACTTATGAAGATGAATGTGAAGCAAATCCTAACAATGAAAAATCTAAAATTATGGTTCTTGGCGGTGGACCAAACCGTATTGGTCAAGGAATTGAATTTGATTATTGTTGTGTTCACGCTTCGCTGGCTTTGCGTGAAGATGGCTACCAAACAATAATGGTAAACTGTAATCCTGAAACTATTTCTACAGATTATGATATTTCTGATCGTCTATATTTTGAATCTTTAACACTAGAAGATGTATTGGAAATAGTTAGGATCGAACAACCTAAAGGTGTAATTGTGCAATATGGTGGACAGACACCATTAAAATTAGGATTGGCATTAGAAAAAGCTGGAGTGCATATTATTGGAACTAGCCCAAATGTAATAGATAAAGCTGAAGATCGCGAGCGTTTTCAACAAGCCGTGTCATCTTTAGGACTTAAACAGCCAAAAAATGCTACTGTTACAATTGTTGAACAGGCAATGGAAAAGGCTTGCAACATTGGCTACCCATTAGTTGTTCGTCCTTCTTATGTTTTAGGTGGCAGAGCAATGGAGATTGTCTATGATGAAAATGATTTGCTACGGCACTTTAAAACAGCAGCTAGTGTTTCAAATAATTTACCAGTTTTGCTCGATAATTTTTTGGATAATGCGATTGAGGTTGATGTAGATGCTATTTGTGATGGAGAAAACGTTTTAATTGGTGGAATCATGGAACATATTGAACAAGCTGGTATTCATTCTGGTGATTCTTCATGTTCTTTGCCACCTTACACACTGAGTAAGAATATACAAAATATAATACGTGATCAGGTAAAAAAACTTGTCTTTGAGCTACAAGTTTGTGGATTAGCAAATGTTCAATTTGCAATTAAAGATAATGAAGTTTATTTAATTGAAATGAATCCGCGCGCATCACGTACTGTTCCTTTTGTATCAAAAGCTACAGGAATTCCATTGGCTAAAATAGCTGCTCGTGTTATGATTGGAGAATCATTAGCTAAACAGGGAATGACGAAAGAAATTATTCCACATTATTTTTCTGTAAAAAGAGTAGTATTTCCATTTAATAAATTTCCTAGTGCTGACCCTATTTTAGGTCCAGAGATGCATTCAACTGGTGAAGTTATGGGTGTTGGTCGTACTTTTGCTGAAGCATTTACTAAGGCAACATTAGGATGCTCTTCTATTATCAAAAAATTTGGTCGTGTCTTGATCTCAGTAAGAGAGAGTGATAATACAAAGATTATTGATTTAGCAACTAAATTAATCGAGTATGGTTTTAAGTTAGATGCAACGCGCGACACATCGACTGCCTTAAGCAAGGTAGGAATCAATTCGCGTTTAGTTAAAAATGTTCGCGAAGGATATCCTAATGTTCAAGATAGAATAAAAAATGGTGAATACACGTATATTATAAACACCGCAAGAGGCCGCCGTGAAATAGAAGATTCAAGGATAATCTGTCGTAGTGCATTACAATATAAAGTAAATTACGATACCACTATAAATGGTTGTTTTGCGACATTACTTTCATTTACTACTGACCCAACAGAATTAGTTATCTGCATCCAAGAGATGCATAAAATGACACGTAGTTAACTTTATTAATCTCTTTAAAATAATACCGATTTTAATATACCAAAAGTAAGCTTGCTACTTCGTTAATGAGTATTTGGGCCATCTAAACATTGTTTTTAACAATTTAATTAGTTTTTTAATATTTTATGAAATAATATTATTATTTCATAAAATATTATTATTTTTTATATTACAATATTAATATATTAATATTGTTACTTATGTATTTATTCAATCTGCTGAAAATAAATTTCTTTTTAAATTAAATTTAAGAATGTTATAATGAAATTTTATTATACTTCTTGTTATTAAATAATTTTTTAAACAATCTTGATATTATTGTTCTATTTATTTAACAATTTTATTATATCTATAATATTTACTATATTTTTTTTGCAAAAAAAAACAATATGAAAGAGAGTAATAGTCACATCTATTAGAGAAATGTTGTAAACAATATATATTTTTAATACAATAATATTAAAAATATAATACAACCAATAACTAAGCTTGTGATTAATTAGTTTACTAAAAATTATATTATTATTTTGTTAATTGCTTCATTAGTTTTTTATTAAAAATAATCAAGTAAATGTCTAATGTACTTTATAATCTTTAATTAAAAAGATAAATTATTTTTGATTTAATTGTAATGTACAAGTATGAAAATTAAAAAAAATTTTATTATATTTACATTATTAAATAATAAAATATAAAGTATTTATTACTATTATTGAATTATTAAAATAAGATGAATTTAATAAAATCTTATTTGTTGTAAATAAGTAAAATTTTAATATAAAATAACTAGTTTCTATAAATTATAGCAAAAACATAATTTTAATTAGATCATAAAAATGAATTATTTATTGCGTTTTAGTATAAAGTTCTGTTTTAAAAAATATTTAGTATAAGAAAAACCTCTTAGAATTTTATAATAAATGATAACTCTATATTTTTCTAGATTATAGGCGACTCACTTGCTTAACTTTTTTAAAATTTTATACTGTATATGAAAAAATTGATAAATCTGGATTATGTAAAAATATTAAGATATCCATATGATTATTAAATTAAACGTGTATAGTATTATTGTAACTGTAAAAAAGTTATTTAAAAATAATTTTGAAATTGCTGCTATCAACTAAAACATTAAGACATTAAACAATAGTTAAAAACTTGCAAAAATTTTGAAAAAGCATAAACTTATTAATAACAATAAAATTAATTATCACTGATTGTGCAAATGAATTTTATTATAACATCAACAGTTATCATTATTATTCTAAAGTTAATATAATTATGATTGCAAGTAAAGATTAAATAAATTATAATAATTAATATTATTTTAGTTCAGATAATCTAATTTCAATATAATTGAGATTATGGTTATTTTAAATAGATATTAATAGTAATTATTATATGTATATATTATATAATACTTATAATTTCATTTTAACAAAATTAATGTCTTTGAAGTATAATGTTAGGTTTAATAAACGTTATGTTTATTTGCAACTGACTGAAGACATGGTATTAAATTTAATTTTATATAAACACACTATTATACCTTTAGCTTTATAAGCTTTAGATCATAGAAGAAAAAAATAAAACACAAGAAAATAGATTGTATCATGTTATCTTGTTTTCTTAGTATTATATAATAAGAATTAAGTTTTACTGTATGAATGCATAGACACAACTTGTTAATAATATTATAATAACAATTAAACATCTGTTTTGTATATAATTTATTTTATCATTGTATTTTTTTGTTTATCGAACTTCACACAAAATTAGTTAATTGCTTTTTCTATTATGTTTTTTATTATTGTTGTTATATGCATCATTCTTTATTTTAATTTAAATATTAAAAAATAATATAAAATGAAAAAAAATGATTGAATAAGAGTGAGGCTATATTTGATATTAATAAAATATATTAGAATTTATTTTTATTAATATTATTAGCATTTATTTTTTCCTATTTATTATTGGCTATTAAGTAAATGCACTAGATTTTATTAATAAAACTCTATTATAATAATTATTATAAATTTCTAATTTCTTTTGTTTGAAATATATATTTATAAGTATTTATAAATATATAAATATTGATATGTTAGACTAAATTCTATAATTTTTTGAATATCTTTTATTTTTTGTAGTAAAATAATTTATTTATTAAAATATATCGTGTAAAATTTAATAATAATGCATTCATTAGTTTTAGTTATATGTTATGATAAATAAATTTTTTATCTTTATGTGAACACCTGATAAAAACAAAATATAACAATATTCTGATTATTTATTAAAAATAATTTTAATTTTATTAAAAATTATTTTTAATAATAGTTTTATACTATACAAATAAAATATAAACTAATTGTAATTTTTATATTTATTATTATGTAATTAAAATAAATAATGAAACGCAATTTAAAGCAAAATGCTTTTAAATGAATTATCACAAAAATCTATCGATATTTTACTATTCAAGTATTTAACATTACATTACATTTTACGTTACGAATAGTAAATAAATTTATTAATTTTATATAAAAAATAAATCAAAAAAATAATATTAGTTCTTATAAAAAATTTAAATTTGATAAATTAATATATCAAATTTTGTAGGTTTGATTTATTTAATAAAATTAAAATATACAAAATGTAAACTTTTTACTAATGAAAACTTAAATAATATTTATCACAAATTTAGTTTATTTATATTAAATATATTAAATATTTAAAATTGCTAAAAAATTAACAAATAATATAAAATGTTAATTAATTAGAACTTGATGCGATAGCTAATAACATTCATTTTATAAATTTTAATTTAAAGAAAGGAAATTATGACTAAAATTGATTATCTGATGCGCTTAAGAAAGTGTACAACTATGCAAACATTAGAGCGTGTAATAGAAAAAAATAAATATGAATTATCTGAAGATGAGCTTGAGCTATTTTATTCAGCTGCAGACCATAGGTTAGCAGAACTAACAATGAATAAGCTTTATGATAAAATTCCTTCGTCTGTTTGGAAATATGTTCGTTAATATCTTTTCTATTTATTAAATAGAAAAGATTAATAAAATTAAATAATTATATAAACTTCTATTATTAACTAGAAATACTATTTATAAATAAATAGTATTTCTAGTTAGATTATTAAATTAAAAATAAATTATATATTTATCTTTATTTATAGTGTGAATTATTAGCATTTTAATTCAAATATTTTAAAAATTTTATTAAAATTATACAATTATAATTTTAATAAAATTTTTCTATTATGTAATGTATAAATATATGCTATCAGAAATTTATATAAAAATAGCAATAAATATAATTACATTAAGACAATAAATATTATTAGTATGTAATAAATTGTTAATCTGTTAAATTTAGTGTATTTGATAACAAAATACTTTGTAAGGGATTAATTAATTTATATTTTCTCACAAGGAATATTATTATAAAATATTTATTTAAATTAATAATAATAAAAAATTAATTAGTAATAAAAATTATTACACCAAATCATTAAGTAATTTACTATAAATCTTTTATATTATCATCTATATGTTTAAATAAACATATTATATTATATCAAGTATTAAAATTTTAATACTTTTAGAATAAAGTCTGCATTAAACGCTAGTTCTTGATATTTAACAGTAAGATAAGATATCTTTTTATACAATTATATGAAGTTTGATAAATTAGATTATTTATATATAAAATTATAATATAAATAATTAGTAATGCTTACAAATATTTATTTTATAAAATTTTATTTTTAAAGTTATGTAATCAAAAACAGATATTAAATAATTAGTTTTTTATTGTTTCAATAGATACTATAATACAATATTTTACATTAGATTAGTAATTTTGTATATATATAATATAGTAATGTTTGTATTTCTTATTTCTGGCAGAACAAACTTAAGAAGTTAGTAATTATAAATTTTAAGATATCTGTATTTATTTATAAAACAACAATTAACATATGCTAACATAAAATAATTGTATACGAAACAAAATAATAAGAATAATTAGTTTGTCTATGACAATAACAACATTATATTTATAATTCAAAATTATTTTTTCATAATCTATAGCAAAGAGATTATATTAATTGCGTTAGAAATGTAATTTTGTATTAAATTTTATCCGTATAGATATATTTCTTAAAAGAAATATTCATCATAAAAGAAGTAATTATATTTTAGTATAGAGTAAATTACTATATACACTGATTTATAGAAATTAAATTAAAATAGTAAATTTACTATACAAAAGGTTAAATTAATAAATAATAATTAAAAATTAATTCTAATTAATATTCAATTATTTCTAAATATATTTTATATGTAAATATTTAATTAACATAAAAGAAAATTAAAATCTATTAAAATTTTTTTTAAAAAAAATAAATATTCTTAATAATAGGAAATAAGAATATCTATTTACTAAGAAGATTTTTATGATCTTTTCCTGATTTGATTAGGTTATTTCATAAGTACATTAATTAAATTAAAGAAATCAAAGCAACAAACTATTCTATATAAAATTAATATTAATGTTATATAGAATAGTTTGTTTTTATACATATCAAAATAAATTTTATTCAATATATATTTATTACTAATTTCATATAATATTAATATGCACGAAATAAAATAAAGACTTACATATAATTTATTTTAATACTAAAAATTTTATTTTGATATATATTATTTAGAAAAAAATAAAGTTGTTTAGTATATATAGGAATATCTAGTTTTTATTTTTATAAAGAAATAAGAAATAAAGATTAAATTAATAAAGTAAATTTGTTATTATTTAGATATTTATTTTGATAAATTTTAATGAAATTATAGCGCATTTATATCAAAGTTATCAATACGATATCTTTATTGATAATTTATTTTATGCCATATTTTGAATTTAATTATTATTTAATATACCTTAATTTTCTAAAAATAAAAACTAATTATTTATAATTAAAAAATAATTAATAAATATATAAATTTTATTGAAGTAAATTTATAATCTATTATATATTAATAGATAAATATTATTATTTAATTATTTTTTAATTAATATTAATATTTTTTTTGTAAAATTATTATTTTATTTTAAGTAAATTTTTGAAAAAAAACTAATAAAACATAATAAATTAATTAATTAATACATCAGTTTTAAAAAAAAATAATAATCAAGTTGATAATAATTTATTTTTATTAGTTATTAACTTTATATTTTATAGTAGAATTAAATTCTATTTTTAGTTAAACATTATTTGTTGATAAATTTTTATTTAAAAATAGTTTTTTTTAAAAACAGTCTTATTTAATGAAAAATCAATTATACAGTAACTTACTCAATCATAAATATTTTGTATTGTTTTTTTAAAATTTTATTTTCTTTAATATTCGGTATTAGATATTATTATTTTTTGGGAACTACTTTGTATATTTGTTTTTAAAATCATTTTTTTTAAAAATATTTTATTATATAAAATTAAGTAATTTTTAGTTATTTTTTTATATTAAAAACATTTTTGATAATACAAATTTAAGTTTTCAAACAATAGATCTACCAATATTGATGAATTATAATTATTTCAAAAGTATTATAAGTAGCAAAATTAATATTTTATAAGATAATTTTATTGCTTTATCTTAAAGTAGATTACTTATTTATGTATACAATAAAATCTATTCTATTAGTAAATGCATTAATAAATATATAAATATATATTTCATATATATTGGTTTCGTTAAGACAGTTTGTTTTAATTTATATCTTATTAATTGTACTATATGTACTATATAAATTTATTTAATTTAAATTGCATATCTCATTCTAAAGTAATTGTTTTTAATAAAAATATTTTTTTATACTTTTATTTAAAATTTTATCTTTTTAAAGATATTTGTTTTAGTGATGAGCATATCATTTTTTTATCAGAGTATTTAAAATTATGCAAAAAAATTTTATTTATATATAAACAGATATGACTTTTTATTTCGCCATTTTTTTTTAATTCCTTGTATATAAATTGTATTGTATCATTAGTTAATTGATTTAGTTTAAAACGAATATATTTTAAATTATATAATTGAATTGTAGTTTCTGGCATATAAGTCCATTCTGTATTATAACGATATTGAATTGATTTGCCTATATTAATTTGCGTTATGATAAAATGTTCTATTGTTTTTTTATCTAATCCTAAAATTTCTGCTTTGTTTATAGAGTTTAAAATAACCTTATTTTCCTGTGCGCTATTCTCAACCGATAATTTTTCTTGAAATTTATATTTAGCAACATGTTTCATAAAAGAAAGTCTAAGCTCTATAAGAGTAGAAATTTTCTGATAAAAATTATCATTATGTATAAATGAATGACAAAAAAAAGATGATATAGGATATTTTAATATATCTTCATATGATTTACAGTATTTAATTTTATTAAAAATAATACATCCAAATTATTCTAACATTATATAATTTATATATATCAAAAAATTATATAATATTCAACCTTATTAATATTTGTATTTAATTTTTTATAAAATATTTTTCAGAAGCATATGCATATATATTAAGAATTTTAAGAAATAGATTTTTTTTATTTTAAAAAAAAATAATTGTATTATAAATTTTATATTAATTATTTTAGATTTAATTATTTTTTGAATTAGTTGTTAAATGTATAAATTAATTATTATTTTTTATTAAAAGCTATCTACATTATGTGATATTTTTTTACTTTAAAAGTATTCTAGTATTAATTTTTAAATCAATACTAGAAGCTATATAAGTATATAATTTTATTTATATTAATTTACAAGATATTAGTTATAAATACTAATATATAATTTAGTTAAAAATTTATCGCACTTTAGTATCTAAAATGTTTATAGTTATTAAAAATTATTTTGATTAAAATGTATAGTAGTTAACTGTGCAACAATATGTGTAGTATTTTATTAATCTTATAAATCAATTTTAAATATCTTTAAGATTAATAAATATCAATATAAATTGATATTGCATCATATGCTATGCTGTAAAACCTAATTTATTAAATTTTATAATATATATTATCAGTTTTATGTGATTAATTTTATTAAAATATATTATCAATTATATAAATATATTAAATACTAATATATGTTTTTTAAACACTACACTATAGTAAATTTATTGTATACAATAAATCAATCTAATTGAAATTATAAATACAATAACTAAATCTTTTATTTAGAAATTTTTCTTTGTTTATATTATTGTGTATTCAACTACATAAAATAATATATAGACATTAGCATAATTATATTAATTTAATCTTTACTTATCATTATAATATTTAATTATATTAACAGTTAAATTAAAATTTAATGACATATGTAATAACTATACTGATACATAAAACTATTATTATTTATATAATTATTTAAAATGATTACTTATAGCGCTCATATTAAACTCTATAATATTTTAAATACTCATCGCTGATTAAATTAAGATTATATTCTAGTGCGAATAAATTTTTAGCAAATTGTAATGTAATTGTATTATATATTATATATTATATTGGTATTTGAAGGTAATATCATAGTCTTTTATATATTTTACTATACTGTATACAATATAATGAACTAACGTTTATCTTTTTAATTTATTTATTATGTTTAACATTAAATATTAATAATATACTATAATTTATTATTACATTAAATATTGTTTTAAATATATTTAAATTATAGATTAAGATACATCCAATATAATTATTTATAATTAATTGTTTTACTTTGTTGTTCTATAAATAAACTTTTATTAATAGTGCTTTTGAAATATAAATAAATAACACATCTATAAGTAATGTACTTTATAATTTATTTTCTAGTTACTATTTGTTATTAATCCATTTATTTCTATTATTAATAATAAATATTAATACTTTATTGGTAATAAAAAGTATTTATTTAAATAAAAAAATCAAATAATTAACTAATATTATATATTGAATTACATTAATTTAATTGTTATATATATTGCTTCTATAAGTGTTATATTAAGCACCATTTATTGTGATATTAAAGAAATAAAAAAACAAGATGAAATATATAATATTTAATTAATTAATTAATTAAATATTATATAGAAATTTGTTGATTTATGTTATATGTATAAAAAAACTTAAATTTTTATTACATTGATTAGACTATATATAAAAAAATTAAGTTTACAATTGATTTTTCGATTTTTTTCTACAACAATTTGAATTATATTAAATTAATTTAATATTACTATATAAATAAAGTCGACTGAATTTAATTTAATTTTTTCAAAGTATTATAAAATATCTTGATATTAATAAAACAAATACTTCATAAATTTAATTAATTTTCTAAAATCATAATAATTTTATGATAAAAATATCTATTATCAGTTAGATAACAATTTATTATAAGTTTAACTATATATAGCATAATAACTATAAGTACAGAAAAATCATGAGTGAATATATTTTATTAACTTAACTATATTAATTAAATTATTCTATAATTAGTATCAATTAGTATTTTTTTTGCTTTTTAATAAAACACTTAGTAAGTTTTTATGTTTTTTAGATCAGTAAATATTTATAAATAATTTTTAATTTTTAGTATTTCACAAATTCTTATTTATATTAAAAACAAAAATAAATTATTCTATATAGATTATAAGTATATATGCATTCTTAATATTTTCTATAATGTTTATTTTTTTAATTTTTTACATTCTGGAATTAGATATACTTAAGTTTTAATTTAATAAATACTCTGAAATGTTTGTGTAAGCTCATATATAATCGATTAGTTGATTTTTATTTTTACTTATTTTGATAATCTTATATCTCTGTTGAAATTATAATGACTTATTCACATTTATAATATAATCAAATTAAGTCTATTTGTTATATACCGCAGTTAAATATAATACAGAAAATTAATTAAGATTTATAAAATAGTAAACGATTTAATAGAGTTATATGTTGTTGAAGTTTTTATTAATTTTAACTTTATCTTCTTATGTCAAAATTAATACTTTATATAAATTTATATCTGTTTAAAAAATTTTATGAACTTAAGTATAGATCAGTAATTTCATGATAATAATTAATAATATTTAAATATATTTTTATTAAATAGCAATATAAAATACATGAATTGATATTTTTATTTAAAAACATCAGTAAATACTTATCTAATCTTAACTTGTATTCTATAAAAATTGTTTTACTTAGAAAAATTTATTTATAATTGTAATACATTAGCTAAAAAATAATTTATTTAAAAAAATATAATGAAATAAATTGAAAATGTTATATAAAAAAAATTAATAAATAAACAACAAAAAAAGAAGTATAATAAATTTAATATCATCAATCTATTTTTAATAAACATAATTAAATTAGCAAATTAAATTCTTATTAAGAATATAATTAAATATTATTGGAAACAAATAGAATTAATATATATACTTTAAACATTTATTAAGGAAGTATTGATAAATTATATTTTTATTAAACTTATTGCTTATGATACAATATCAATAATTATATTAACATTACATTTTGTAAATGTGTTAAATAAAATATTAACATATGAAATTATTAAAATAATGTTTTTGAGTGAATTTAAATTAAATTATATAAAATAAAAGTAAATCAAAGAATAAAAGTAAAGATATTAATAATTATCAATATAGTATATAAAACTATTTATAATTATTTTATGCAAAAATAACTGTTATAATAAATCAAGCAATATGTTTATTTATGGATGCATTTCTTCTGTCACTTATAACAACTTAGTACGTTGCCTAGTTGTTATCTAGTGCATAATAGATTAAGCCTTTATTCATAATGCATGTGGTTTAACAAGAAAAGTTTTATTTTTGATATATAATGAAATTATTGTTATATAACCAGATTCTAGTCATTATAAATCATATAATTTATATTTTGTGCGATATGATAGATCATCCGTTACAGTGATAGACGTGATAGAAAATTAATAAACAAATTAGTTAAAATCTTTAGTACACAATAATTATTAAGTTACTATAATTTTTTAATGTACTACTATAATTTATGTAAATAATAACATCTTCTATAAGAATAGAAACTGATAAGAATTTGTTAACATTTATTATAAAATGTCATAATTGTACGATTATGATACCAATAAATATTAACAAAACGAAGACTGTAACTTTTTTATATATATTTATATATTTTTGTATACTATCGTATTATGATATAGAGTATATATTTAATTTAATAAAAACGTTCCAATATTGTCGTACAATATACATTAATCACGCATATTTTTTTGTAGTTACACAATCTATTTCAAAAAACTATTTATATTGTTTTGTAACAAAATATTATAAAAACTATCTTGTTTTCTTGTTGTATATCGACAACTTCATTTGAACAATTTACTTAATTATTTAATTTACATATATCTTTCGATTTTTTATATACCTCATGTAAGATAGAATAATATAGAATACTATTCTATATTATTCTATCTCATATATTGAATGATGCACATTTATTGTATTCATTATTTTTATATTTAATGAATTAAGATTTATATTATATATAGTACTAATTTGTGCTCAATAATAATATATTATCTGAACAACAAACATTAAATAAATTATAGTAAAAGACTAACAATCAATTATAGAGTCATAATTAAACAATAGAGAAAGAAAGTTAGAAACTAAAATCATATCGTAGATACAAGGTTATGAAATATTTTTTTACTTGTAAGACATTCAATATGTACAGAAATTATAGTTATTAACTTATAAATAACAGATTAAAAATATGTGTTATTAGTTTAATAAAGTTTACAAAAGATATTTTTATTATCTTATATATTGTTGCATAAGCGCTTATTTTAATGACATAAACGACACACAAGAGTAATAAGATGAGATTAGTATTTATAATCTTAATTATTAAACAACTATTAATTATAATCCAATCAAAATATTCTGGATTATCATGAAATAAATGCAATGTGATTTCAACTTATGAATAATATTAAAACTTAAAATTAAAAAGTTAGAAATCAAAACAACACAAACGTATGATGTATAAATAAAACAAACTGAATCAAGAAATAATAATTTTATATTATTTTAAAATAATATAAAATATTTGATAAAAATAAATTAATATAAAGTAGCTATATATGTTATCCAATTAGAATAAAACAATTATTACTACATGACAAATGCTATACTAGTTGAATATAATAAGCAAATCTTTTAAATATATGGTAAGTTTATATTATAGTTTGTGATGTTTATAATACTATAATATACACTTGACATTTAAATATTTTATACTTTCAATATATTTACAAAGTAAAATTTATGCATTTACTCTAGCAGCTAAGCTTATCTTTTATAATGATATCTATCTATTTAGCCAACTGAAGCGACTACATTAATTAATGCATGCATAAAATATTATTAATGTATAGATTCTGCAATCTATCAAACTGCGATATACTGATGAATATAATTAAAAAAATCACTATACAATCGCGCAGTAAGAATTATCAAAACTTTACTTAATATATAATAGATATCACTTAATAACAATTCTCTCATAGCTATATAGATCTTTAACTTGATGAAATTAGATTAGTAATTTAGTATCTACTGTTTGAAGTGCGTTAATTATATATATAATTAAGATTTTTGTCTTAAAATTAAAGATAAAATATGTAAATAAATTAAAAATATTATTAATCAATTAAATAAAATTATAAATATTAATATATTAATAAGTAAATAAGAATACCATTATTGCGAATAGAACATAAATACATCACATACAGAATTTAGACCTAGAAAGTAAAAATACAATCGATAATTTTACATAGTATTATAGAGCTTCATGAAACAATCATATCATAATCAAAATAATAAGATGAAATAGTAGTCGTAAATTAGGATATATTATCTAAACTTAAATTTATAATATATTTTACTTAAACTACTAATAGTTAAATAATGAACAATACCATAATTAATAACACTTATTAATGTACTACAAGAAAAGAATGTACAGTTTTCATCAATAACATCGCAAAATATTTAAAAAGCAATTTGATAAACTTATAGTAAATATCAATTTGTGAGATATTACAATTTTAAGTTATATAATATATTATCATTAATAATAACAAGATAATCAATAATATAGATCTGCGTATAATTTTATGAAATATGTTAATTGATAGCAAGAAGGCAATTACGTAAAATTTCAAATAATGAACATAAATTTAATAGATATTTACACATATATATTACAGCAATATATAGTTTTTTCTATAAGAAAAGAGGTTATTTAGATTATATTTTAGTAATTAAATAATATTTAACTTAGTTTCCTTTAATATATGTTTTTTGTTTACGCTTCCTTATAAGATAAGGAAGCGTAAACATTTACAAGAATATTGTATCTGATAACAATAATACTTAATAAATATCATTATAATTTATACGTTCAAACGTGCTTATTTTACAGCTAACTACTCATAAAAACGTTATGAGTAGTTTTAACGTTTATCTCTAATAGATTTATCTCTAATAGATTTTGTTTAATTGCTTTAAGTTAATCAAAGTTTGCATATAACTTAAATGATTGTTTCTTTATAATATTTACTACTATGAAATAATAAGATGAACAATATTAATTATAATTATTACTAGCCACATACTATATTATATTAACTGATTCCTGATTTCTTATAAAAGAAGTTAATATATGTAATATAGTTTATAATATAATTAATTTAATTTTTCACTGTTTAGTTATTTTCCTGCTAAGATTGATAAATCTTAATAGAATTAAGATTTATACTAACATGCAAAACAATATGAGTTTCTATTGTATTATTAATAAATATACAATATTTAAAAATTAAATAAATAATTATATGTATTACAGAGTAAATATTAACATAATTTAGTTTTATTTTAGAGCAGTAATTATATTAATTTTAATTAAAATAGTAGAATATTTCGTTTATATTTTTAATAACTATTAGATTTATTTTATATAGAGTTATATAAAATAATACTGATAATTTTGTTGGTTATTTTATAATTGATGTCTTTTTAAATCTTATGCTTTTATATATAATGACGAATTTTTTATTATTAGTATTATCATATTTATTTATTCAGTATGCGAATAAATCGCATCATAAGTCAGTATGCGAATAAATCGTATCATAAGTTGTTTTCTAATATTTATTTTATAGTCATAAATAAACATATTACAGCATATTAAATTTTATTTATTAATTTATTTTTTTTGCTTACTTAGTTTTTTTTAAATTTTTATTTACTGTTAAATTCAATAATTAATAGCATATATCTTACATTTTTAGAAAATTCTTACTAATTATAGAAAATTAGCTGATTTTTGCATAATTTAAATATAGTAAAATTAAATTTAATTAGAAATTAAAATGTTAATTTTAAATAAAATGTATTGTCTTATCTATACTTTTTAAAAAGTATCAATATAAATTTTCTTTTATCTAAATAAATATGATAGTAATAATTATTAGTGTATTTATTAAAAAATATAACATTGATTAACAATAGATTTATATTTTTAATATTTATATCAATATCATTAATTTAAATTGTATCCATTTTTAAATATAAAAAATTTGATTTAATAATAAAAAATTATAGACAAAATAATTAATATATGACAAATATTTGGACATATTTCTCAAATAGAATATAGTTCAAAATTTTTTACTACTAAAGATAGTATTATAGATGATTTGATTAAATGTCATATTTTAATTTATAACTTTAGAAAAATTACTTGTTTATCCTAATCAATATTAATATTAAACGAAATAATCGTCATAAATAATTTAAGTTATAATTATTTATACTCTAAGGATTTAATTTAATAATTTCAGTAAAATTAATATTGAAATCAATCAAATAACTATTAACTAAACTATACTATCTGATTATAACATTTATTAATAATAATTTTTTATAAAAAAATTAATTTTAAATTTACAGATGCATTAAAAATATTAATCTAATATTATTACTTGTAAATTTTAGATAAAATATAGTTAATGATTCAATTTGATTAAATCAACTTTTCTTTGCAATATATAAGCATGTCTTATTTTTATTGGCTATAATCTTGCTGATTTTATATTTAAGATATTATGATAACAACAAAAAAAAGATCACAATTATATAAATACTCAAAATTATTTATCTAAAAAATAAGTGCTAGAAAGAAATTTTCAATTTAATATCGTCTTTAATTGTATATCAATGATTATTATTTAAACAAGTTATTAAAATTGCTCTACTTATTATTAATTTATAAATATATGCAATATTATCTTTTGTATGTATAAATTGTAATGCATAATCGTTATGCATCTTGATATTTTTTTACTAAATTAATAGTTTTGCAAATTACAAATACGTAGTACGTTAAATTTTTACAACACTATTAAATAATTAAATTTTTCCTTTAAAAGTAAATTATAAATCCTTTTATTTATGAAAAGATTTTCATCGCAAAATAATAATATCAAACACGTATATTTATTTGGAATAATTTATTAATAATTAAAATCATATTTTTATTTAAGATTTAATAAATTTTTTATAAATATTGATTTGCTCAATATTATTAATTGTACATCAGAAGAATTTTATTAATTTATTAAAGTAAATTTAGTGATATAATTATCAATTAGAATTTCTAGTGTTTCACCATCATAGTAATAATATTATATTATTTTTTATTAAAAATATATTTGTTGTTTACAAAGATTATATTTATTGATTAATTTTAATAAATAAATTATAAAAAAATTTATAGATAAAAATTTTTAAACAGATGTTATATTTTGCGACATATATCTTACTTTGCATATATTTTAATTTCACTAATTTAATATTTTCAATTTATTATTCTAATAATTATTATTATCTTTGTACAAAACAATTAGATATACATAATTCATTTTTGCATATAAACTAACTACATTTTAAATTATATGCTATTATAATTTATAACATGATATGTGTATAATTTAAGTGCATTGAAGTTAAAATAAATTCTTCTTTATTAGGTAGTATTGCATGTTTAAGATGATTAATAAAATTCAATACTATGATTGGGGAAGTAGATATGTTTTAACTGAACTTTATAATATTAAAAATACTAGAAATTTACCGATGGCTGAATTATGGATGGGAGCGCACCCTAAAGCTAGCTCTACTGTTAAAGATTTAAATACCAAAAAAAAAATATCGTTAGATAAATTAATTGAAGCTGATTTAGCATATTTTCTTGGCGAAAAAATTGCTAAAAAGTTTCATAAATTGCCGTTTTTATTCAAAGTGCTCTGTGTAGAAAAACCACTTTCAATTCAGGTTCACCCAGATAAAATCGCTGCTGAATCTGGGTTTAGGCGTGAAAATGCATCTAACATTCTGCTTAATTCACCAAATCGTAATTATAAAGACGATAATCATAAACCTGAATTAATTTATGCGCTAACGACATTTAAAGCGTTAAATTCATTCCGACCTTTAAATGAAATAGTTAATTTATTGATACCAATTTCTGATGCTTCAATAATCATCCAATTATTTTTAAAAAATCCAACAGAAACTCAACTAGCACAACTTTTTAGTCACTTATTAAGTCTAACAATAATAGAAAAACAATCACTACTTACTTCATTAAAATATGTTCTAAAACAAGAAAAAGGTGAGCCGTGGGATACAATTAAAAATATATTACAACTATATCCAAACGATAGTGGATTATTTGCACCATTATTGATGCATATCATCAAATTACAACCAGGCGAAGCAATGTTTGTTTGCTCTAGAACTCCTCATGCCTATATTGAAGGCGTTGGATTAGAAGTTATGGCTAATTCTGACAATGTAATCCGTGCAGGATTGACTAACAAAAATATTGATATCGCTGAATTATTAGATAATTTAGATTTCGTTTCAAAACTATATAATACATTGTTGATACAACCAAATATATGTAATAACAAGCTTAACTATCTTGTTCCTGTTGATGATTTTGCTTTTTCTTTATATTTAGTTGACAATCAATTAAATATCATAGAAAATAGTTCGGCAACAATTTTATTTTGCCTTAAAGGGAAAATATCAATCACTTCAGATAATAAAACAATCGAAATATTGCCAGGTGAATCTATATTTATATCTGCATCGGAAAAACAAATTATACTGAATGGAAAAGGAAAGCTAGCTAGAGTTTTTAATTATTAAGAAAAATTAAAATAAATATAAAGTTGTATATAATATTATTAGATTTGATTTTTTTTTACTACGAAATTATTAATATATTAATATATGAAGAAATAGTTAATAACTATAACAGTAATTATAATTTTTCTAAACTAAATTAATTATATTTTGTATAGCAGAAAAATTGATGTATAGTTTGATAATTGTTTAACTGAGTGTTATATTATGACTTTTATTAAAATATAATCATCAACTTTAATTAAAAAATTTTTATTCAGTTTTTTTTATTATAACAGGATAGTTAAACTTAATTTATAAACAATATTAACCATAAGATATTGTTGATATTGTTAAAGCAAAAGATAAATATAAGCGTTAAAATAATATATATTAATAAACTTTATAATTATTATCTAACGCTGATTTTAATGATTAACTAAATACAAAATCAAGTTTAAATTTATTAAACTTAAACTATATTGATTATAAAATATATTGCTTTTATATAATTGAAAGTTAATTATACTAAAAATACATTCTAAAACATAAAAGTTTTGTTGTTAATAATAATTTTTTATATATATATAGCAAAAGACAAAATTTTTTTAAAAGTTTAGATATTTATAACAATTAATCACTTAGTATTTTTAATTTATACTATAACAATATACCTACAATATTATAAACACTAACTTTTACTTTTAACTTTTATAGTAATTAAATTAAATTTTAATTTAAAAATTTAATTATCAACTTAGATTTTTTATTAAAGTCAAGTAAGATTGATGAATAAAATATATTATTGTATTAATGATTTTATTTCTAAATAACAAAACTTATGTTATTTACTGAAATAATAAATTGAAATATTTTTAGTAATTTTTTAGAAAAAAATAAATAAAATTACTTATAACTTATTTAATAATAGATCAATCATCTATTAATACAGATATTATTTTTATTTAATTATTGATTGATAATTTAACCAATTTTATCAATAAATAGCTATATGATTGTTATAGATCTTTTATTAAAAAAAATACTAATGAAAGTAAATTAAAATAAATATAGATATAAAATATTGGAGATTTACTTAACTATTGTTAATAAATAAAATAATAACTACAGTAATCTAATAAAATTGATATTTATTTTTTAATATAGATAGTAGTTTATTAAAAATAATGTTAAAAAAATTTTTTGTATAAATGAAACTTTTAAGAAATATGATAAAGTTACTATTCTGGATAAAGAGTTATTTAAACAGAAAATATAAAATTAAAAATTTCAAATTTTAACTAAAATATATTTTCTTTCTGCTTGAGATAGATTTATTTTTGTGATGCAAAGAATATAATCAGATAAATTTACTATTTATTACATTAGCGATAAAAAAATAATATTACTATTTATAGTAATCAGGTTTACTACTAACTATTAATTAATAAATAGAAATTTAAATTAAATTAGTTTATTTTTAATTCAAACTTAATAAGTAATATTTTATTTTCAATAAAGAACACATAAACAGATAAATTAATAAAACAAATCTATAGGAATCTTTATTGTATAATAAAACTATATTAGATCAATTTATTCTATAATAAAATTAAATAATTTTTATATTAATTAATTGATTTTATAAAAAAAGTTAAAAGTAGAAGATCACAAAAAAAATATGTTGATTATTTATAAGCTATAAAGTTAATTATTTTCATTATGTAATTTATTTCAAATATTAGATTTTATACTTTTATCTAAACAAAAAACGGTTTCTTTAAATAGCGCTATAGATAAATTAATATTTTCATTGTTTTACGTTAGATTAATAAAATATTTATTATAATCTATTAATATGTTATATATTTTCAGGTAGCTAAATCTATATACAATAAAATAATGCTGTTAGCATAAATTCTTTTCACTTGTATTTTAAATAAAATAAACAGTATTTGTTTTCCTTCCGTTTATAATTTTATAATATGTTATATAATTAAAATTAAAATTAAAATTAAAATGAATATGAATCTTAAAATTTAGTTTATTTAAAAGAAATATGTAGAATACAAATCAATATAGCAAATCTTCTTTTTTCTTCTTAATATATAGTTAATTTTTTCCTAGAAAGTTAAAAAATTTAGTGTGATAACATCATTAAATATTAAAAAATATTTATAAACTTTCTAATATCTTAAACATAATATGTTATGATTTTAACTATTATATATATCTAATAGTTGTACACATCCAGATATTTAAAGTTTTTATAAAAAAGTATTAAATATCAATCTTTGCATATATAAAATAAACTAATTTTTAATAATCGAAGTTTTATTTTAAAATAATTATAAAAATCAACTATAATGATATAAGTCTGACAGTATTTTGTATGTATTTTATTTTAACTACTAAGAGTTAGTTAGTTTTAATAGATTAAGTCAATATGATAATATTTAATAGTTATCTGAATTATCTATCTGTGTTGAAGATTTTCATTTATTTTAAAATTAAAATAAATGAAAATAATTAAAATAATAATTCTTGATATTACTTTATTATATAATTTTAATTAATTTTTAATATAGATGTTATGAATTCCTGAATAATCTTTGTATTTAATTTAAATTAGTAATCAATGTGGTATAAGTTTATTTTTTAGAATTAATTGGCAAGATGATTATAGTTATTAATAAATGTACAGTATTTCAATCTAATAATTTCTGATATATATTGATTTATTTATAAAAGATATACACATTAAAATCAGATAAAAATAAATGATTTAATTAATAAAATAAAAAATTATTTTGTGTTAAATAATATTCACATTTTTATCTAAATTTATTTAAGTTAATTTGAATTCTATTGTAATTAATATTACGTAATAATTTTTATAAATTAATAAAAATAATTCCTAATTCCTAATTCCTAATTCCATAATTCTTAGTTTAGAATATAATTCTATAATAGAAAATTTTTATCCGTAAAAATTGTATAAAAAGATTATTTTTAAATATTTTGTTTTAAACTTTATCAAAAAAATAAAATATAAAATAAAATAGACAAATTAATTTATTTATATTATTAATTTAATATTAATCAATCATTATTATTATAGATATAATTAATTAAGTTTAATGATAATAATAATTAGTAATAAAATAATAGTAATTATATTAGTAAAAAGTTATATTAATCATAATTGTTACACACATTCTTTTAAGTAAGAATAAAAATTCTATTTTGATCTTATTTATTTTATTAAATGCAAAATTTTGCAAAGTGTAGACATAGGTATTAAATAAAGACATCATATACGTATAAAGCAAAAAATTATTAATAAAATTATGACATTAATTTTCTAAGAACCTCATTATATATCCTATCTTTAAAATAGATAAAAATTGTTAATAAAATGAATTAACGATAATATAATAATATATTTTAATGGTGATTAATCAATTTTGTTAATAATGAGGCAAAGCAATAATTATACAATTACTAATAAAATATAAAAAATATTTAACAAAAGATCTATATATTAATAATTAGAGATAATTATTAAGAAATTAAATTGTATAGAAATAAGAACATTTTTAGTTAAGTTATATATGTGATGAATTAAATAAACACTACAATATCTTTACAATCGAGATAATAAAAGCAAAATAAATCATAAGATTATATTATTGAATATAATTTTTAAAAGTAAATAAATAGAATATAAATAGTTTGTGAAATTTAATCAAGTATTTAAATCTTTAATGCTAGCATTAAAGATTTAAAAGCAAATAAATTTGTTATTATAAATATTAATATATGTATTATAAAATGATTAATATCAACTAAAACAATTTAATATTAAGTTTTTATTACAAAAAAATTAAAATTTAAATATATTCCGTTTTTAAATACTGTAATACAATTTTATTTTGCTTTATGTGTGAAAATGGAATCAAATATTATACTTATTGAAATAAGCAACAAAATATAAATTTCTAAACAATGCTATAAAATTTATATTAATTTATTTTACAGTTTTATAAACCTAATTTCTTACATCAATTAATTTCATTAAATAAATAGTTAATTCAACTATAATAAAAATATTATTATTCATATTAATGGTTAACTTGTTTTGTTTCTGTATAAGAAAATACCTTCTAAATCTTTATTTTATAAAATTAATATAATTTATAACCTTTGTTATTTAAAGAATAATATTATTTAGTTTAGCTATTATCCAATAAATTTATCTACTTCTGTTATAAATTTAAACTATATTTAGTATAAAAAGTATCACATAACATATAATTTTACAACTATATAGTTTTATACTGGTTATGTATAAAATAATTCTCATTAAATAATTTAAGTAAATATTATAATAATTAATCGATTTAATTTTTGTATGAAGTCTTATTTTTTTAATAAAAATTATTTTTAATCGTCTAAAAAATTAAAATATTCAATAAATTATATAAATTATTAAATTCTCTTATAGATTACTATATGTCTTTTAAAATTTTCATAAACAATAACTCTGATAAAATCTATAATAATTTAAATTTTAATATTAAGTGAGATAGATAAATATTTATTTTTTTCAAAAAAAATATTTTTTTTGTATTAAAAACCTTGAGTATCGTCAGTAATTATGATAATCATGTTATGATCTATTTTTATTTTAATTAATTATTTTAGCGTCACTGTTTATTGAATAGGCAATATAAACTATTTAGCTAGAGATATAATACATTTCTTTTTTTATAAAAATAATAAGTGTCTAAGTTGATTGAAATAACAACAATATATATTTATTAACTTGACAGTTAACTATTCATGTTACCTATATAAGCTTTTCGATATTTTGTTATAATAAGTATTCTTATTTTTCTAAAAATTATTCACTATGTAATGATTAACTTTCACAGAATATTTATATTTAAAACTTTACTGATTAAATAAAAATCAAGAATTCAGATGATAGATTATTTTTTATTATTTATAATTACGGTTTCTGTAAATAATTTCGTGCTCGTAAAATTTCTTGGATTGTGTCATTTTATCGGTGCCACTAAAAGACCAGAAAGCGCGATATGTATTGGATTCGCTACAACATTCGTGATGACTTTATCATCTATATTATCATGGTTTATGGATAATTATATTTTAATACCATTAGATATTATATATTTGCGAACATTAAGTTTCATACTAGTTATTGCTGTTGTTGTTCAATTTACTGAAATTGTAGTTCGTGCGATTAGCTCAACGTTATACCACCTTTTAGGTATTTTTTTGCCATTAATTAGTACAAATTGTGCAATAATTGAGATAATTTTATTGAATATTAATCAATCTCGCAATTTTTTACAATCATCAATTTATGGTTTTTCTGTCGGAATTGGATTTTCTATTGTGATAATATTATTTTCTACAATTCGTGAACGTATTGAAGTGGCAAATATTCCAGGACCATTTCGCGGATTGTCTATTTATTTTATCACTGCTGGTATAATGTCTTTGGCATTCATGGGATTTAATGGTTTGGTAAAATATTAATGGATACTTTATTAATTTCAATTACAGTTATTGGTTTATTTGGATTTATCTTTGGTATTATTTTAGAATTTTTAAATATTCATTTTAAAATAAAGGATGATATAATAGTTGAAAAAATTGATCAGATTTTATCTCAAAGTCAATGTGGACAGTGTGGCTATACAGGATGTCGTCCATATGCCGAAGCAATAATCAATGATGGGGAAGCAATAAATAAATGTGTGCCAGGAGGGGAACAATCAATGTTAAAAATTGCTGAATTGCTTAACATAGAACCACAAGAGATTGATAAGGATAAATTAATATTTAAACGAAAAATTGCTTTTATTGATGAATATAATTGTATTGGTTGTACTAAATGTATTCAGGTTTGCCCGGTTGATGCCATTATTGGAACTGCACGCTCTATGCATACAATTGTTGAAGATTTTTGTACTGGTTGTGATCTTTGTGTTGCCCGTTGCCCAACAGACTGTATTACTATGTTACCGATAAAAAAAGCATAAAAAATTATAAATTAAATTCAGCATAATTCCAGTAATAAACGTTATAGACAAATATAATTCAACTAAATTAATTAAATTTGCAACTAAGGATCTGGTAAATGTTTGATTTTTTAAAAAAATTAATTTTAAATAAAGATAAAAATTTTACTTTTTTAGGTTCAATATATATTTCTAAAATTAAAAAACAATCAAAGCAATCTTCATTGGTTGAAATTCCATTATCAAATAAATTGATTATTCCAGTCCAACGATATATAAATAAATTAGATGATATTATTGTTAAAATAAATCAACATGTTTTGAAAGGTCAATTACTGACTAAATGTTGTTATAATAACATTCCATTACACGCAACAACTTCTGGAACTATAGTTTCTATATTGCCACATATAACTACTAACTCTTACGATTTGAAAGAACTTTGTATAATTCTAGAACCAGATAATAAAGATCAATGGTTTAAGCGAAAACCATTAACAAATTACTTAGAATGTTCTTCTAAAGATTTATTATCATACATTACACAAGCCGGAATCTCAGTATTAGATGTAACTGGATTTTTTACTGAAAAAACTTTGAAAAATATGAAAAAAATAATCAATACTTTGATTATTAATACGGCAGAATGTGAACATTATATAACTGATAATGTTCAATTAATACAGGAGCGTGTTAATGAAATTATCGAAGGTATATTAATACTAACACACATAATAAAACCGAAAAAAGTATTAATTATTATTGAAGATAATAAGCTTGAAGAAATAACAGCTTTTAAAAAAGCACTTTTAAATCAAGAATCTATAATTAAATTAAAAATAATTACAACAAAGTATAATTATATCAGATCAAAACAATTAGATAAAATATTAACAAAAAAATCAATACTTAGTGTAGATAATTATGATTCAGATAGTATTTTAATTAAAAATATTAGATATATATTTGCAATTAAGCGAGCCATAATTAATGGAGAGCCATTAATTGAGAGTGTTGTAACATTAACAGGCGACGAACTACACAATCCTTTAAATTGTTTGGTTCGATTCGGAACTTCAATCAATTTTATATTACAACAAGTTGGTATTGTTACGAAATTAGAACAAATAGTTATTATTAATAGTCAATCAATAAAATTTCCTGTATATGATCTAAATGCTCCGATTTCTAGAATTACCAATCATATCTTTATACCTAGATTAGCAGAAATAAAAGAACTAAAAATTGAGAAAGCATGCATTCGTTGTGGAATCTGCGCTCAAGTGTGTCCAGTTAATTTATTACCGCAACAACTTTATTGGTTTAGTCGAGGACATAATAATGAAAAAATGAAAAAATATAATTTATCTAGCTGTACAGAATGTGGTGCTTGTATTTATGTTTGTCCAAGTAATATTCCACTTGTTAGGTACTATCGAGAAAAAAAAGCTGAAATAGAAGCAATTACAAAAGAAAAATTGCGCATATCAGCAACTAAGAAGCGGTTTGAGGCTAAAAAAACTCGTTTTGAACAAGAAAAATTTTTACGTCAACAGAAGAATTTGTATCGAGAAAATTCCATTCAGATCAAACATAAAGATAAAATAGGATTAATTGATGAATTGGCGTTACTTAAAGCACAAAAAAATTATAATGATGAGAATAAGATCGAACTATTTTGCGATCAAATAGTTATTAAAAATAAACAATTTAGAAAATCTCAACAAAGCGTCATTAACTCAGATAAAAGCACTCTAGAAAATCAATCTGTTACACCAATAAAAGAGATAACAAAAGAACAAGAAGTTAATAGACGAAAATCTATTATAACTGCTGCTATTGCTCGCAGCAAGGCAAAGTTTTATAACAAAATAAAATCATCTTAATATATTATTAATAAATGATCTTAACTGAGATTAAAATCAATGTTTACTAATTTCAGGACAAAAAAGTTAAAATCTATAAGTTTGTACTTTGTTTATAAAAAACGAAGCATAAGAAAACTCATGTTCTTTGTTATTGTTGCATCTATCCCAGGCATTTTTTATCAAATTTTCTTTTTTAGTATCGGGACGATTTACCAAATTTTATTGGCTATCATAACAGCTTTTATTAGTGAAGCTATAGCTTTATATCTACGAAAATTACCTATCATTGTACATTTAAAAGATAACTCAGCATTACTAACCGCATTGTTATTAGCCATAAGCATTCCACCTTTGTCACCATGGTGGATAATAGTTTTAGGTACTACTTTTGCCATATTAATCGCTAAGCATGCCTATGGTGGATTAGGCCAAAATCTGTTTAATCCAGCAATGGTTGGTTATGTTGTATTATTAATCTCATTTCCTATTCAAATGACTAGTTGGTTGAATACTATAGATCTTGAATATATTCAGAATAATCTTTTAACTAGCTTAAAAATAATTCTTAGTGATAGTACTTATACAGGATTTACAACAAACCAATTAATGCTAAATTTTGACTATGTAACTTATAAAATACCACTTAATACTTTTGAAACTAGTTTGTCAGCACATCTGATAAACAATATACTTCAGCAACCAATTTTAAAATATTCATTAACCAGTATTAGTTGGAAGTGTGTTAATATTATCTATTTGTTTTGCGGTACTATTATGCTTTATTATAGAATAATTAGTTGGCAAATTCCTTTTGCATTTTTAGGGATGCTAATATTCTGTTCACTACTAAGCTGGTTAATTGTACCATTAGAATATGATCCACCTATTATACATCTATTATCAGGAACAACAATGCTTGGTGCATTTTTTATTGCAACAGATCCAGTTACAGCAGCGACAACTCCTATTGGTCGTCTTATTTATGGTGCAATAATTGGATTATTAATTTGGATTATTCGCGTTTATGGTGGTTATCCTGATTCTGTTGCTTTTTCAGTGTTGCTAGCTAATATTGCTGTACCGTTAATTGATTATTATACTAAAACATAATATTTATTGGTTATAAATAAGGAAAGTTATGTTAAAATCTATTTATTATCGAAGCTTGATATTGGCTATTTTTGGTTCGACTGCTGCAGGATTGACTGCAATAGTTCATACAATTACAAAAAATATCATTAATATCCAGACAGTAACACATGAGCAGAAATTCTTTAATCAAATTATTACACATGAATTATATTATAATAATTTAACTAAAGTTTTCTATTGTAGAAAGACAAAGATGAAACAATAGATATCAATATATATTATTCTATATATCTAGAATAGTTAAAAATATATTCATGCAATCATATAATTATCTCTTTTTAATAGTTATTTGTGTTTAATAAGATTCTTATCTCATCTAATGTTATGACAAAGAATTAGTCATTCGTTTAACTGAATACTATAATATAACTTAATTAAGAAGTGATAAAATTATTATTTATATTTCAAATTATATTCAATGTTTTTATATAAAATATTGAATATAGTTAAGATTGATCGATGAAGTATATAGTAATTTTAATCAATTTACATGTATTATTATTACATCAGTGAACGTAAATAAGTCCACTAAACACATTAATTTTTTATAAAATCAGTACAATAAAATTATTAGTTTATTCAGCATTTTTAAATTAATTGTCACGAATAAAACTATTAAATTTTTATCAAAGAAAAATGGAAAAACAATTTAATGATAATTCAATTATTAGGATTATGTCCATTTCTAACTATTTCTTTTACTGCTACTAATGCGTTAGTATTAGGACTAACAATGACATTAATACTATTTTTCACTAACATTACAGTCTCAATATTTCGACATTCTATACCAAGTGAAATACGTATTCCAATTTATTTAATGATTATTTCATCAGTCGTATCTGTTGTACAGATATTAATTAATACTTATACTTTTGATTTATCTCAATATTTAGGTATTTTTATTCCGTTAACAATTACTAACTGTATTATTATTGGAAGAGCTGAAGTTTATGCCTCAAAAAATAATATCTATAACTCAGCAATAGATGGTTTTCTAACTGGGGCTAGAATAACAATACTATTATTTTTCATAGGTGCAACTAGAGAAATTTTAGGAACAGGAACATTATTTTCTGGTGCAGATTTATTATTAGGAGAATGGGCAAAAATATTGTATATAAAAGTTATTAATTTAAATTCTCCTTTTTTATTTGCTATATTTCCTCCTGGTGCTTTTATTGTATTAGGTTTAATATTAGCATGTAAATATTTAATAGATAAAAGAGGAAAAATAAATTTATAAAGTGTCTATGATATATAAATATGAATAAACAAAAACGAATAACAATACTAAGTCGTTTTCGCGACAACAATCCAACACCAAGAACGGAACTTTTTTTTAATTCGCCTTTTGAATTACTTATTTCTGTATTACTTTCTGCACAAGCAAGTGATATTAATGTTAATAGAGTAACAGAAAAACTATATCTAATTTCTAATACGCCTGATAAAATGATAAACCTTGGTATTTGTGAAATAAAATATCATATTAAAACAATAGGTTTATTTAATAAAAAAGCTGAAAATATTATTAAAACATGTCAAATATTAATTGATAAATATAATGGTGAAGTTCCTGAAAATCAAGAAGCTTTAGAATCCTTGCCAGGCGTTGGTCGAAAAACAGCAAATGTAATATTGAACGTCGCTTTTGGTTGGCCAACAATTGCTGTTGATACTCATGTTTTTAGAATTTCTAATCGTACAAACTTTGCCTCTGGTAAAAACGTTATTGATGTTGAGAAAAAGTTATTAAAAGTAGTACCCAATGAATTTAAATTAAATTGTCACAAATGGTTTATTCTGCACGGTCGTTATACATGCATTAAAAAAAAACCATGTTGTTACTCTTGTATTATTAAAGATTTATGTGAATTTAAAAATAAACAATCTTTAACAATTAATAAATAAAAATTCTATATATGATTTTTAAATATGATTTTTATTAAAAAGCTAAACATTATTTTGATTTTCAAAATTACTAAAATTAAGAAAAATCTAAATAAATTTTATTTTTATGTCGTAAATACAAATATTTTATTACATCACATCTTAATAATATAATTTTTAATTTTTATTTTCAACATTAAATTAATAGTAATTGCATGATGAAGTACTAGAAACTCAAAATTGTATTAAATAATTAATATGAAAACATAATTATACTTGTGATCTCAATTTCGTTATTTATTATTAGTATATTGAAGATATATATAAATAAACTTTAATATAGATTGTATTTATAATAAGATATTGTATTATTATAATTACCAATCAAACAATCTATATTTTTGTAAAAACTAAATTATATACTATTGTTTAATAATGTTTAGATATAAATTAACTAACCTATCTTTAATATTTAACCTTACCAATAAAATTATCATATAATTTGTATAATTTGCATTATAATGAGTGTTATATAGGATTAGTCTATCTATTAATATTAAAAAAATTAGTAAAAATATTTTAAATTATATTGAATAAAAGAAAGAAAGTTAGTATATCGCGATGTTTCATACTGTTATGGGTAATAAAATATATATAATAATAAAATAATTAAACAGTAAATATTGTTACTAAATGAAATTTATAAGAAATATTCTTTATCTAATCTAATTTATTCATTATTATTCAAATACTTATTTTAATAATAACAAAAAATTGCAACAAATACTAATTACGTTTGTAAAATAGGTAATATCATCGTATTGGCACTCACAATAAAAGCATTAAAAGATAAATTAAGAACTATTATTTTAATGTCAAAATAATTTTAATATCATTAAGTATGTTATGCTTTTATGTAATAAATCAATATAGAACAAAATATAGAAATTATTCTAATCTTTTATAAATTTTGTCGCTTATATTATTTATTTAGTACAAAAAATAAATTTTTAATATCTAAATTAATGATTTCTAATTTTATAGAAAAGCATAAATTATGCAGGTTATAAATTATACTTTAATGTTTGAAGTCATTGCATCATACATTATACTATGCTTAATCATATATATAAAATCATTATTATTTATTTAAATATATGATAAATAAATAGCTATGTAATATCATAAAACTACATGAAGCTTTCATATTAAAATTATTTATTTAAAACGTATTAATAATTTATATTAATATGATTTATCTAATTTAATATGTATTTGTTTTCTAGAACCTGTTTCTAAAACTAAAACTGTTTTATTTTTAAAAATTGACGTTATTCTAATTAAAATTATTATTTGTTTAATAAAAGTGCTATTATATTTATTTAGATACTTTATGTGTTTTATGAAGCAATAATTACATTATAATTTAAGAATATGAATCGAAATAATTAAAGATTTTTCTATTTATAAACTTAATTATATGATTCAGTTTAAGCCTGACTGAAGAAATGTAAATTAACTTATGTAATAATATTGAATCATGTTTAATTTTTTTTGTGAAAAGCCTTTTAATTGATATTTATATATCTAAATATCAATTTTATTATTTTAGTTATTTAACTGTTAATTCATCAAAGACTTTTACTAAAGTAGATCTAGAAATAGAATATAATTAAAATTAACTTTTTAAAATGAAGTATATATGGTATAAATAATTTTATATTTTTATATGCTAACTAAATTTACAAAAAAAAAGTTCTTATAATGTTCTATATGTAATATTATTAAAGTTTAATTTATTTTAAACAACGCCACAATCTTATTTTAAAATATATGATATAGTCGGAACTTTTAAAGATTAATTAATAATTAATACAACTATAATTATTTAGTAAAAAAATTAAATTTTACTATTTTAATATAAAAAAAGCCAACATAAATAAATTAGAATGTAAAATATTTCCTTAATATATAAAAACTAACCTATTGTTTTTAAATCTCACGCATAACACTTATATTTTAATAATTTCAAAGAACTTAATGTGCAAAAAAAACAAAATCATACATATTTTAAAAAAAAATATTTATTTTAGATCAGTTTTATTTACTCTAAAATTAATTATCTATAAGGTAAATATAAATTTTTTTAATATATATATCGTTTGAAAATAATTTAATATAATTATTTCATAATAAATTTAATTTAGTATAAAAATAGCATTTTACTAAAACATAAAAATACTACTGTATATTTTTATATTTAATTTAATTTAGATATTTACAATGATTGATATATAAGGCATGTCAATTTGACATAGATATAGATATAAGTATGTGATATATAAATTGCCATTATTAATATATATTATTTATATTGCGCAGATCAAATTATTTATTATAAAATTAAATAGCATATATTCTAAATGATGATTTATATTTATAATGTAATGTAAACTGTTTAATCTCATTAATATGAGATATTACTAGTAGAGATTTAGTAAATACTTAATTATGAGTAATTCATAGATTAATGATTTTTACTATATAATATAAACATCAACTTTCAATGCAAATAATTTATTTTTTAATAATTGTAGTTTTGTTTTCATAATAAAATATTCATAGAAATATATTAATTGCTGATCTGAACCTCTTTAAAATTTTATAATTATAAATTTTTATATTTATTGATTGTGTAATTTTAATCATATATAAAACATAATTAAAAACCACTTAATATACAACTAAGTTTCTTATAACTTTAAATTTTTAATAATATAGAAATTCTTAGTTTATTAATGTAGATAAATAAAAATATCACTTAAGCTATTAATTTTGAAGTAGTAAGTTGTGACATAATAAATATTATTAGTCACTGAATAGATTAAAATTAATCTATTCAGATTTTACTAATTATTTAATAAGATTATTTTATGTGATTCGTATTTTAATTATTGCCTTTTTAAAAAAGTAACATAAGTTATATTTTTTTAACTTAAAACAAATAATTATAAATTAATTTTTTATTTAAATTTAAAGTAGTAATAATAAAATATTTTTTTCTAGAAGTTTTGAGATTGATGCCACCAATCATATCATTATTTTAATTAAATGTGATTTTCTATTTCTTATTATAGAATTTTTATTGAAAAAACTTAAGATAAGTTACTCATTTTATCCATCCAATTGATCTATTAATTTTGATCAAGCTTAATACAGGATTAACACTACAAGTTATTGGTCGACCAATAACTATATAATTTATACCAACATTAATAGCTTCCTTTGGAGTCATAATTCTTCGTTGATCATTGACATCAGTAACATTGTTTCGAATTCCTGGCGTAATTAACAAAAAATTGTTACCGCAAGCTGATTTAACTATTGATGCTTCATGCGCTGAACACACTACACCATCCAAATTACACTCTTTGCTTAGTTTTGATAAACGTAAAACTTGCTCAGAAGTTTCCTGATTAATTCCAACCTGTTGCAAACTACATTTATCCATACTTGTTAATACTGTAACAGCAATTAAAATAGGAGCGTCTTTACCATATTCAACCAAAGCTTCTTTTGCGGCGCTCATCATCCTAGATCCGCCACTTGCATGCACATTAATCATCCAAACACCAATATCTGCTGCGGCTTTGACTGCTTTAGCGACAGTATTTGGAATATCATAAAATTTCAAATCTAAAAAAACTTGAAACCCTCGCTGATGCAAAGTTTGGATAAATTGTGTTCCATATAATGTAAACATTTGCATACCGATTTTTAAATGGCAATCATTAGGGTTGACACTATCAACAAAAGATAATGCCTTAATTTTATCATTGTAATCTAAAGCAACAATTATAGGAGAATCAAGCATTATATAAGGTTTGTTTTGTGCGAAAACTGTCATATTAATATTTTTAATTTAATGAATTCAATATAATAACATTATTATTAATAATTAACATATTTTATTTATGTATAGTAATTTAATGAATGTGGTTAATGGCAATATGAATGCAAAAATGAGATGTAAAACTACATTTTGCCAAAGATAATTAAATTTAGAGCATATTTATTATACAATCATATGACGCAATAATTTAAAACTTTATTTTGTTTTATCTTCTTCTATATATCTAAATGATAACTTACTAATTTATAAAACATCATATTAGTTAAATGACGATATTTATTGCTTAATAAATATTTAAGTTTTTTCTGGTATATTCATTCTTGAAATCACTTCAAGTATATATAGATATGATGTTAGCAAGCAATTTCTGTAATTACATTGCTGTATATAGTACTCAAGTAATTAATGTATACATTATTCCGTTACTTTAATAATGCATAAATAAAAATTTATCAACTAATTCTCTATCTTGATTAAATTTTTTTTAAGTATTTAGATTTCTTATTTTTCTCACACGAGAAGTATAAGTACATTATTCTATAATTGAAACTAATCATAAGTCTCTATCTTGCATTATATCTTCTTTTACTAACATAAATTCATATTCAATGCTATTAACCGGTTTTTTAGAATATATCAAATTCACACTGAAATTAACTTTTTATCCATAATTTCCCGCTTTAATTAATTATATTAATATCCATTATTTATTTATTTATTTATTTATTTATTTATTTATTTATTTATTTATTATAATCACTATCTTATTAATAATTATCAAGTAAATATTGAAGAATGATAAATAAATATTATAATAAATTAGTTTAAATAAAATATTTTTTACATTATTAAAAATTGATAAAAATAAACAATCTCTCAAAATATTATAATGCTAGTTATTTTTCTTTATATAAATAAAAATTTGTTTTTAATTAGTTTTTTTATAAATCCTAATATATTTCTAAATTTAACTTATTGAGTTAAATTTAGACTTCTAATAACAAACGAAGTTAAAACGTAGAATAATTGTCTTTAAGATATATAAAAATATACAAATCAATTTATCTTGTTGATTAGAGATAACAATTAATATTGTCATCGTATTTATTGAATAAATTATTAACATTTTATGTTTATATTATTTAGTGCTTCTACACCAAATATACAAATCATAGAAATCAACAATAAGAAGCAGCTAAAACAGCGATGTAAAATAAAATTATCTTTTTTATTTATGGTAATTTACACATTAGTATCATGTTTATTTTTATATAATTCAGATAATTGATTTTCTAATTTTTTAATTTTTCGCTTTCTATTTAATAATAAAATTAATAATCTAGCATAAAATATTCCGCAAATAATACAACCAAATAGAAATCCACTAGCAAAAATAACTGATAATAATGTTGATATTTGGTACTTACTTTTTGTAATTAAATAATTAAATGTTACTATCTGGTTATTGTGTGATCCAAATATAAAGGAAACGACAAAAATAATTATAGCAAGCAATATCATTAAAAAATATTTCATGTTTTTTCCTATTATTTCTTGGTTATAGAAATATATTGAATTAATTTTATTTACTAGTATTTAATAATACATTGAAAATAATTGTATTAATGTTTATTTTTTTTATTTAAATAAATATTTTAGTCGCAAATAATGCAATTAGTTATCAAAAAATATATATTATAATAATTTATATAAAAATTTAGATCATTAATCTATTATTAGGACAAGTTTTAATTACTAAACTCCAATCTAAATTCATAAACAAAGGATTTTATAATTAAAATAGTTATTTTTTTTGAAAAAAATATTGTACTAATGTAGTAATATAAAAATATTATTTTTGCTGGCTAGTACATATTATACTAGTAAAACATGTAATCAAAAATAATTTGATAAATACATTTACAAATTTAAAGATATTTTTTCTTAATTTTAAATTTAGAGTTCCATTTATTATGTATAATACTATGCAGTTAAAACGTATATGTGAAGCTAGGCTGCCTACTATTTTTGGTGAGTTTTTGCTTGTTGGTTTTGAAGAAGTTATTAATTCTAATAATCATATAGCACTTATTTATGGCGACATTACTGATGAAAAACCGATTCTTTCTAGAATTCATTCTGAATGCCTGACAGGCGATGCATTATTTAGTTTGCGTTGCGATTGTGGTTTTCAACTAGAAGCAGCACTTAAGCAAATTGCACAAGAAGGTAGAGGTGTGTTACTTTATCATCGTCAAGAAGGTCGTAATATTGGATTATTAAATAAAATACGCGCATATTCTCTACAGGATAATGGTTTAGATACTGTTGAAGCAAATTTAAAACTTGGCTTCAAACCCGATGAGCGTGATTTTACTATATGTGCTGACATGTATAAATTATTAAAAATAAATGAAGTTAAATTATTAACAAATAATCCTAAAAAATTAGAGATTATGAAAGAATCCGATATCAATGTAGTAGAACGAGTTCCTCTAATTGTTGGGCGTAACCCTAAAAATATTGATTATTTAAATGTAAAAGCTACTAAATTAGGACATATGTTATATGATGATGCTAAAAATAATTAATCAAATAAAATTTTATAAAATAATTTTTAATAAAATTAATTCATTAATTTAATATCTAACAAAAGATAACAAATATTTACTATATTTTTATATTAATTTTACAAAGAATATATGTTGCAATTAACATTTTATTATAATAATTAAATGTTAATTGTTTTATAAACTGTAATTTTGACTATATAATAACAATGTAAATTAAAGTAAAATGATAAATTAGTTTATAGGATAAAAAAGAAATATTTTATACATAACAATGCTCTTTCCTTGACTAACGATTAAATGAATTAATCCTAAATTATATAATTACAAAAAGTTACTAACTATATTTTGTTTACAATAAAAATAGTGAATGCTATTTTATAATAATTTCATTGTAGCGAATAATAAATCGTAGCAATTAAAATATTTTTTTGGATACAACGAAGATATAAGTAATAAGTGAATATATATTTTAATAGTAGTATCATAAAATTTAGTTAATTATGAAAAAATTTCAAAGTATCAAAATTTTATTTATAATAAATATAATTCATACTACACAACCACTACTAGGTGTAATTAAAATGTAAATTACTGAAATAAGTTAAATCTAATTTAAATAAATAAGTATATTAACTTTCATATTTATGTTATATAATCCATATGTTATTATTTTAATCATTATTTTTATTGACGTTTTAGATTTAGAATTTATACTGGTTTATTATTTCTTTTTGTTATTTCAGATGTTTTATTAATTTATCTTATTATTTTATATTTAATAACTTTATATATAATATTGTTTGAATATTATCAATAACATTTATATAACAAGTAAAAGCTACTAAATTGTAACTATTTATTTTTCTAATGTGTTAATCGTATCTTAAAAATTTTAATTTACTTATATAAACTGCACTGTGGACGGCAGTATAATGTTTTAGTGTTTCTTTTATTTTAGAAGTTAATAAGTTTAAATTAGTAATAAAATTCTCTATTTATATGTGATAGATTTAAAAGCTAACAAGACGTAATATATACTGATATTTTTATTTAAAGTTTGTATTATAAGTCTTATTTTTACAATTTCAATCAATATTAATGTTCTGAACAATTAAAATATTTTGGTTATAATGGTTAATTTATCAAGTTATTTATATATCTATAACTGCTATACTATATATTTTATCTAAAAATTTTATCATCATAATAGATATATAGTTTAATCTTTTGTTGATTTATTTAATTCAATATTAACTAAATTTTAAAATACATATTAAAATTTAACTCAAATTTAGTCGAATTATGATGATATTTTTTCTTAATCTAGAATTATATAAATTGAGTCAATATAGTTAATAGTTTAATAAAAGTACTATTTATAGTAATTTTATTATAATTCTCTTAAATTAAAACTAAGTAATTTTATATTCTTAATTTTTTTGTTCACAAATAAATTGACATGACTTCATAAAATGAAAAACATGTGTAGTATTATATTTAGATGAGTGACGTATTGTAAATAGTAGTTCGATGTGCAATGTATAAATACGATAAAATATTATAATAAAATTTAATAATTTCTACTAACACTTCATGTATACATAATACATAAAAAAACAGTCGAAGTTAAATCTGCTGATTATACAAAATTATTCATATTACTAGTTAATTTTAAATTAAAAATATCAATAATAAACAATATAATCTGTTATTCTAATTCTATCAATTAGTTCAATATATAATAGCTTATTTTATAAAAATAAGCTATTATATATTGTTCTTATTATAGCAAAACCTAAAGATATACCTTGATATTAAAATAGTTTTTTATTTTTTTTGTGTTAACCGTACAATCAATTAAGTACTACATGCTTATAAAATAATAAATATATATTACAGATTATTAAACTCCAAAACAATTGAATGATTTTTTCTTATCTATTGAGATAGATATTAATAAATAATTAATATTATATTTAAAATTTTATTCAATCAATAAAGTTTTATAATAAGAAAATTTATCAATTAAAACAGAAATATAAATAATTAAATTTGTTATCGTACAATTAATGAATTGAATAAAGATAAATAATTGCAATAATACAACTAAATATTATAAAAATTTGTATTTGTAGTAAATCAAATTTCTGTAATAATTATAACTATTTATAAATTAACTATGATATGAGAATATATTTTAATACTACATATTCTAACAGATTTAAAATATTACTCAACTATTCGTTTTTGTATACATACTAAAATATTTTCAGTGCTTAATTACAACAAAAATATGTTAGTTAACACAGACTATTATTAACTTAATAAAATATTTTTACATTAAGAAAATACTATTAACATAATAATTATTAAATATTATTTATTTAAAAAAAATAAATACATATAAATATTAATAATATTTATATGTATTTTAATATTAAATTGATGAATAATAAAATTAAATAAATGATAAATAAACCAATTAAAACATTTCTTCAATTGTGTTATTTACATACAAAAAATATATGATAAAAATCAAAAATTAAATATAGTTTAAATAATAAAAATAATCTATATCACTATCTTAAAAAGATTATAATAAAATTATATTTCCATCTTTTTAAATGAATTTATTTTTTATAATAAAAATTTTTTAATTAATATAAAATGCATTGTCATACAGTCAATAATTCATTTTATTAATCTAATTTGCATAATTTTAATAAAATCGTCGTATATAAACAATAAAAATAATTTCGGTCGATAAAATATGAAGTTTGAAAATATAATCCAATTTGTTCACACAAATAAATAATACTTATAAATTACAATTTTGTGTTGAGTTATTTAATTTATTGATATTTTATTGATTTTAACAGTTATCTATATTGGCTATCACATAACATTTTATAAATTTTTTAACAACTTATAATATTATGAAATCAAGATGTGAATATACTTACTAATAATATTAAAATATAGTTTGTTTTGATGTTACTTATATAGGAATTTTAATTATTTATTTTAATATGAAGAAACATAAATTAAATATATATAACTAGAATTAAAATTCATACTATTAATTTATGCCAAAGAACAAATAAATCATTTATTTATACATAGTTTTTATGAATATTAATTATTCAAACACTAATGACATATTTAAATTAAGTTTTTTAATTTCTAGAATATAATATAGTTTATATAATTTTATTCTGTATAATTACAATGATATTTAATTTATTGAAACAAAAATACTACACTGTTAATACTAAAATTTTTAAAACTATTCATTAATAAAGAAAATTAATTTGTTTATTTAAACAAATTTGATTTTAACTACAGTTAAATTTTTTAAGTTATCTAAATAATTATTTTAACATTAACTTAACTCATAAATTTATATATAGATCTAAAATAGCATAATCGAGATTATAATCCATATTAACAGATAAACTATGTAAATATCTTAAATAACTGCTGCTATTATAATATATTTTTGTGTTAAATAAGTTAGAGGATTTATAATAATCTACGAAAAATAAAAAAAATATTTTTAACTTAGTAAATATTAATAATTATTATAATTTATAGTGTTGACAATATATTATAAAAATTAATTACTCATTATAATTATCATAATAATTAGTTATTAAAATTAAATAAAATTAGAATATTAAAATTGTCATTTTTTTTTACTACTACTTTACAAGCATATTATACTAGTTTATTGAATTATGGAGAGCCTAGCATATTATAGTTTTTCAAAAAAAATAACTTATTAGATACTTAAGAATTATGTATAACTTATAAATATTATTAACCAAAAAGCTTATAAAACTTATAGAAATCTTATCGATAAAAAATAAAAAGTTATTAATAACAATAAAGTTAAGTTTTATTAAAAAATAAAATAATATTTCTAATAATTTCTTAACATTTGTGATTATTATTAAAAAGTTAATTTAGCTATACTTGTAAAAACTAACTATTTTAAAGAAAAAGATATCATATAATTCTAGAATTAAAATTGCTATCAATAAAACTATTTAATAAAAATATTGATATTAATTATCATACTTAATATTTTGTAAAATCAATATAAATTTGTAAAAATTAATATTTTCTATAAAACAATGTTACATATTTTAAATTATGTAAAAGATATTAGTTTGAATTTTACTTATTACTATACCTATAATCTAATAAAACATAATAATCAAATAAAAACAAAATCAAACATAAATTAATTGCAATATTAATTCTTGTATAATCAAAACTAATTCTTTACTATAATTAAATAAGTTTACTTGCTAAAACTAGTAATATTATTCTTTTCTATCCATTTGCCATCTATATAGAATGCACTCCAGCCAGTGGCTTTACCATTTTTTTCTGATGAAATATATTGTTGTTTAGTTTTGCGACTAAATCTAATAATTGTTTTATTTCCATTAGGATCTACAATTGGAGCTAGGATTAAATATCTAAATTTATTAGGTAGTCTATCTTTAAAATATACTAATTCTTCAACTAACGGCGCACGAGTTTCTCTTGATTTTGGAAAATTGTTGGCGGCTAGAAATATTCCTTCTGAACAATCCCTTAATACAAAGTAAGCGTTAGATTTTTTACAAACTAATTCAGGTAGTGGAATTGGATCTTCTCTAGGTGGAGATATTTCACCATTTTTTAAAATCTTTCGAGTATTTTTACAAATTTCATTCATACATCCCATGTATTTTCCAAATCTCCTAATTTTCAGATGCATTTCTGAACCACATTTATCGCATTCAATAACTGATATGTCATGTCTTTTAATGCTAAACTTACCCTCTTCAATATCATAACCATCACATATAGGATTATTTCCACATATATATAATTTACATTTATTATCAATAAAATAACTATCCATAGCAGTCCTGCACTTATCGCATCGTCGTTTAGAACGTAAAGCATGAGTTTCAAAATCCTCATCTTCTCCTATCAAAATGTTAGATAATTCGTTTTCAGGAATTAAATTAATTGTTTTTTTGCAATATTCTTTTTGTTGTAATTTATATCCAGAACATCCAAGAAAAACACCAGTTGAAGCTGTTCTAATACCCATTTGCCTGTGGCACTCAGGACATTTAATTGATATTAATACCATTAAATTTGGCCTCATACCGCCTTCATCTTGAGACTTATTTGCACTTTCGATTCTCTCGATAAAATTAGAAAAAAATTCATCTAATACATTTTTCCATTCGATACGGTTTTCTGCTATTAAGTCAAGTTTATCTTCCATTCGAGCAGTAAAGTCGTAGTTCATCAATTCACTAAAATTTTCACATAATCGATCAGTGACTATTTCCCCTATTTTTTCAGCATAAAAACGTCGATTTTCAATTTTTACATAACCTCGATCTTGGATAGTTGAAATTATAACTGGATAAGTTGATGGTCGACCAATTCCACGTTTTTCTAGCTCTCTAACCAATGAAGCTTCACTAAAACGTGCAGGAGGTTTCGTAAACTGTTGGGTATAGTCCAATTTATTCAACTCAAGTTTGTTTCCAACTTTTAGTATTGACAATATTTTATTTTCATCACTTTTCAGAAATACTGGTATAACTTTTGTCCATCCATCAAACATCAAATTTCTCCATTTGGCTTTTAACTTAAATTCTCTAGCTTTTATAGTTAATATTATTGAATTAAATTCTGCGCATGTCATTTGAGATGCGATAAATTGATTCCAAATTAGCTGATATAATTTTTTAGTTTCTATGTCCATATCTTTTAAATTTTCAACATTAATATTAATATTGGATGGACGAATAGCTTCATGTGCTTCTTGAGAAATTTTTTGATTAATATAGATATTTTCTTGTTTAGGTAAATATTTTTTTCCAAATTTATGATTAATATAATTGCGCACCATAATTAACGAATCCTTGCTTAAATTTGTTGAATCAGTACGCATATATGTAATATAACCAGATTCATAAAGGCGTTGCGCCATGCTCATAGTTTTTTTAACGCTAAAACCAAGACGTGTGCTTGCGGCTTGTTGTAAAGTTGAAGTGATAAATGGTGGATTTGGTTTGCTAACTATAGATTTATCTTCTCGATCTGATATCTGATATTCTGCATTTTTTAATAATTCGACCGCAGTATCAATTTGTGCTTTTGTTATTGGTTTAAATAGATTGCTATTTTCATGAGTTACTTTCACTTGAATCAATTCTGCATCACCAGCAACTAACACAGCATTAAGTTTCCAATATTCTTGTGGAACAAATTCTTTAATTTCTCGTTCTCGATCAACAATTAAACATACTGCTACTGATTGAACTCGTCCAGCAGAAAGACCTCTAGCAATTTTTTTCCATAATAATGGTGAAATCATATAGCCAACAACACGATCTAAAAAACGACGAGCTTGTTGAGCGTTGACACGATGAATATTTAATTCAGTAGGATTATCAAAAGATCGTTTGATAGAATTTTTAGTAATTTCATTAAAAATTACCCTACTAAATCTGCAGTTATCTCCACCAATTACTTCTCGTAAATGCCATGCAATTGCTTCACCTTCACGATCTAGATCTGTTGCTAGATATATATGATCAGAATCAGAAGCTAAAGATTTTAATTCAGAAACAACTTTTTCCTTTCCTGGTAAAATTTTATAATTAGCTTTCCATCCATTATACGGGTCAACTCCCATCCTAGCTATAAGCAATTGATGTTTATTTTTTTTTACTTGTCTAATAATTTTTCCTGAGTTTATTTTTTTTTGTGAATTATAACTACTATTTTTTGAGAGGTCACGTATATGACCTACGCTGCTTTTAACAATGTACTTATTGCCAAGGTATTTATTGATTGTCTTAGCTTTTGCCGGTGACTCCACAATAACAAGATATTTGCCCATAGTTATCTTTGCCTGAAATATTATATAAGCGTACTAATTTAAAGTAAGATATGAAAAAATTTTTGTATTGCGGAAAATTAATAATGTATCAACTTTTTTAATTAAATATTATTTATAAATAAATATAAAAATATTTGTTAATTATATTATAGTAAGTTTCTGTAATTATATTGCTATAATAAAATAATAACTAAAGTGCAGCATAATAAACAATAAAATTCTAAATCTACTTTATAAAATGATGCATAGCAACTTATTTTATTTACATTTGTTCTTATAGAAACATAAATATCTTAATAAGTTAAAAATAAATTATAAAAATTAATAAATTATATAAAATTCACATATACATAATTTAGATATATAAATAAATAAAATTTTATATAGAAATTAATTTCTATATAAAATAAGTTAAACATTAGCATAATAAAATTATTTATTATACTTTTAAGTAGTTAATCAAATATTTTATTTTTTCTATAAAATAAAATTAATACTAATTATTTTCTAATATTTTACAATAAATAACTATTTTATAATCTATTAGAAAAAACTATTTTAACTACTTATTTTAATTGTTTCATTATAAAATTATATTTATATATTAGTATACATAAAATTTTATAAAAAAGAGAATAAGTATGAATAAAAATATATCAATAACTAATCTATCAGTTAACTTATATAAATAGTAAATTTTAAAATAGTTACTTAATTAGATAAAAATAGTTTATTTATAAAAACTTCGTAAAAGATAAATAAATTTTTAATTTTATTATTTATTACTACATGTACATATAAAGAAAAGTAAATATAATATTATCTATTTAGATATGAAATTGAAAGTGTTCAAAATATAATAAATTCATTATAATTAATAATTTTAACATATAAATATTAAAGTAACAAAATTCACTTAAAATAACTACTAAATTAAAGTTTAAATAATTGAACTTATTATTCAATATCTGTTAAATGTCGTTTAAAATAAATAGACAAATGTATGCGTCCTTTAATTATTTAAAATTCATGTATAATAAAAAAATCAGCAATTTTTATAAAAATAAAATATATTTTACTTATTATTATTGATAACAGCATAAGTTATAAAATCTGAATATAAATATATTAACAGGTATTATTTTATTATCATCATGCATAAGCCATAATATACTTAGATCTAATTAATTTAAATTCGTTTATTAACGTAAACTAGCATAATTTTTTTTAAAAAAAATTAAATAATAAGATTATATCAGGTAAATATAAATAAAAATCTTATTTGAATTAGTTAATTATTTAGATTTTTTCTATGAATCGACTTAATTATTAAGCTAGAATTTTATTTAGCTAACTTCTAGAAAAAATTGCCACAATTAATAATTATATATTTTAATTTTACAAATAATATTTATAATGAATAAAAAATAATAAAATATAAAAGAATAAAAAATTTATTATTTCTCTAATATATTCATTTACATAAGAATTAATAAAAACATCAAAATTAAATTATGGAAATAATTATCTTTTTTGTGTAACTAGTTGGTAATTTTTTATGAATAAATTTACTCATTAGTTTTATTTTTAATTTAAACTAAAATAGTGATTATATTTAAAAGTTATACAAACTAATTAATTTATGATTTATGTAAAACTAATGCGCATTAGAAGTTTCTGTTTTTTATCTAGATTATATTTATATAGATTATATTAATATAATAAATTAGTATTAATTACTAGGCAATACAATACATATTACTCATTTAATTAAATACAAAGTAGTTTTATAAAAAAATAATATAACATAGATCAGTTAATTATTGTAATTCTAATTTTATATTTTTTCTAGTTATTTATTTTTTTAAAAATGTAATTTAATTATATAATTATTCTTTTTTTATTATATCTTTATTATTTTAAATATTATAATTATCTTTTATTTATAATTCTAATTGTTGTTTGATTTCTATTAAAAATAAAATTCATTTTGTATTATGTATCTCTGAATTATTATTTTTTAATAATTTTAATTATTAATCTTACGATATAAAATATTATTTTTCAAGATATAAAAGTGTATTAAATCGAATCAATAACTCAGTAATAATTATTCTATTAATACTATTATATTCCAATAAAATAACTTTCAATTAAATGTGTTTTACTTAATTTTATATTAATTTTATATATGTTCGCATAAGTATGATTAGTTATATTTTTTTTATAAAATACTAGTTAATAAGAGATAATGTAATTATTATTAAGTTGATTGTATCAATTTATTATTAATCGTTTGTGGAATCAAGTTGTTTTTGACTCAAAATAGTTTTATTATCAATGAATTTTGAATTTTGAATTTTAGATAAAACTTTTTAGTATCTAGATGGATACATATTCAGAATTAAGATCTTAATAATAATAGTAGGTTGTATTATTTAATGTTAAAAACTTATATTTTATCGGCATAATTTAAATATATCTTATTGTTTATATCTATTAATGAAATAATGACTTTTATTTGTATTAATTTAAGATTAAGATGGTTTATTTTTTTTTAAAAATAAAATTATTTATTTCAGTTACATACTTATTATAGATGATAATTTTATTAATCTTTATTTATAACTATTAATGTTTATTTAGTTTTTGTGCTTTTTTTTTCAAAATTCTTTTTCTTTATGCATAACCTAAAATAACAAACACTTAATTTCATATTTTTAATTTTACTTTTCTATTGATATTTTATTGAAAAAATACTTATTAATAATAAAATTATGAAAATATTTAAGATATTTCTTGTACAACAAGCTTTTTTATCAACAAGTCTAAAAACTTTCTAGTAAAATACTAGTATCATAATAAAAGAGTTAAATATTACTATTCTCTTATAAATTTAATCTGTATCAATAAGTTTGCAATATAAACAAAACTTTGTGATTTGCAGTATAATTACAGTTTATAAGAATTTCTATTGGTATTTTATAATTTTATTTTAAATAAAATTATAAAAATTATATATAATATCAAGTTTTCATCTATTAACTTGATATTATATATAATTTATTTACAACAATAAATGCGACACTTATATGCTGATAAAGAGTAGCTAATATACTAATTTTAGTTATCTAGAAGAAATTTAAAATAATTTAAAAAAAATGAAATTAAACCAAAATATATATAAATTAATATATATTTATTTTTATTAATAATTTTTACACAAATTGTTATTATTAGTCAATTCAATATAAGTTGTTAATACTCTCATTTATGTATTCATAGAATTATAATTTAAATCAATATGAATAAATATTATCAGTTTTTTACGTATCTGTTTTTGTTAATAAAATTTTATCATTAAATATATTGTTCTTTTTAAATAATTTTTAACTAACTACTGATTATTTTATAAATGTTTCTACAAATGTTTTAGTAATACATTTGTGTGTTTAGTAATAATTTTATTTATATAAAATTATCGAAATAGGCTAAAATATGATAAATACATAATACATAATACATAATACATAATAGAACAAGATAACACATTAGATTTTGTGACTATTCTATTTAATTAGGTGTATGAAAAAGGTTGAATATATTTTTTTAAATAATATTAAAATTTAATTTTTTAGTGTATTTAAAGTAAATGCAATAAATATTATGTTGTATTTACTTATCTAAATTTTATAAATGTTACAACTTAATTAAAAATATAAATGATACATAATTATGATAATAAAAAGTTTTTGTTATAAACGTTGTAGCTGTCACAGAATTATTTAGTTATCATTAATTAAATAACAGAGCAAATATGAATCATAAATAATATTAACTTAATTAATTGATAAAAATGTAATTAAAATAATAATATAAAATTATTATTTCTTTATAATTTATATATAATCTATATCTTTAAACATTAAATATAATATAATTAAATAATAATTTAATTATATTATATATTCGCTTGTGCTATGAATGGAGATGGAAGAAAAGAAATATTCATATTACAATATTTTTGTAAATTTTATCTATAATGTTATAACATTAGAACATTAGAACATTAGAACATTATATAAATATTTTAATAAGTATATTAAATTTGAAATTAATAATAATTAATTTCAATTAGAAATAATTTAATATTCTAATGCCATGTTGCATTTAATTATTTTTATATAGAAAAAATAGTTAGTGAAGTATTCACTAACACATTAAATGTTACATTACAAACAGAATTATAATGAATAGATAAAAACTTAGAAGTATATAAAATGATATAATACTTATAAATTTGAGATATAAGTTTAATTTATATTGTAAGCAAAAAAAATAAATAAATATTTAGTTAATAGAAATAAAACTATTTTAAGTTTCATGTTATAAGGAATATAATATATTTCTTGATTAATTTAATAGTTAAATACACCGTCATATATACTTAATCAAGAGATAGTTGTTGATTATATGATATTATATATAGAATATTGCGATCATATCTAATGCACAAATATAAAATATATAGTAAATAAATTTAATTATAAGCTGAATTATTACGATATATAATAATTTATTTACATTAAAAATAATAAAATATTAAGAGTCTAAATAAAGTTTAGATATAAATATTTTACAAAATATACAGCTTTGATGAATATTTTTTTTATTTATAACAGTTATGATTTAATCATTTATACAATATATTCTTATGTCGAATGCGATTAAGTATTATACTATTATAATTTTAATTAATTTTCTCAATGCAATTTTATTATAATACTAAATTTACTTATTTTTATGTAGTTATTATTTGTAATATATATACTAAAAAGTGTTTTGTTAATTTCATAATTATAACTATAAATAGTTTTTAATTTATGATATTAGTAAATCATGCAATATAAATACTAATGTATTTAATTAGTAGAGAATGAAATATTAAAAATAATATAATCTCAAAATCATTAGTGATCAATATATCTTGGTCAAGAGTTGTCGAGAGATCTAAAAATAAAATAACAAAAATAGTTATATAAGTTATTGCTTACTACAAAATATAAGATATGTATTGCAATAAAAAGTTATTTAGTTATAGACTATACCAATAATGATAAGATAGTAAAAATTTTAGAAGTATTTAAAATACTTAATAAATTATAAAAAGATATAAGTGATATTATTTAAGTTGATTCTTAATTAATATTTATATACGAAGAGCATAAATAAATTATTAATATACCTAATATATTTCAGTTTTAATGTGATAAAGATTTAATTATGACTTTATAATAGTTAAATATTTGCAAATTAACAATTAATTTAGTGCAAATATTTATTATTCCTATTTAAAAAAATAGAAATCTAAAATATTAATTATTAATCTATAAAATAAAATAATAATAATTAAACTAAGTAGAAAATTCTAATTTTAGTAATTTTTGATAAAAGTCAATCTAAAACTTGTACGAGAATGAATTAAAAAATTTTAAAAATGTTTAAAAACACAGTAAAATCATTATACAATATTAGTATTAGTTTATAGGATAAATAAACAAAGAATCTAACCAACTAACACAAATTATAGCGATTATTTTGTGTTAGTTGTATAGCATAAACCTTTATTGGGATTAAAATATATGATATAAAATCAATCAATTTATACAAAAGAGAAATTCCTAATTAAAAATAGCTTAAGTATAAGATTAATAAATGTAAATTTTATAAAAATTTACAAATCATCTAAAATTTTATTAAAAACGCAAAGCTTAATTATCTATTATAGTATAATTAGATAGATAGAAATATTTATTTTTTGATAAATTATTTTTTTGTAAAATTGTAATTTAGTTAATTTAAATAAAATAAATTCTTTTTTAGAAAAAAATAACTCTATATTTCTATTAGATTATATCAGTAAGAATATAAAATTTGTTAGCAAATATAAAATACACATATAAAATTTTAGTTAAATGATAAAATCTATATAAATTGTACTTTTTAATGTTGTTAACTAATATTTAAAATACAATAAATAATCTTGATCATATCATTATAAAATTATTTTAAAAATTTTACTCTGTTTTATATCTGATATATTTCTTATAAATTTTGATATATTATTATTAATAATGGAAAATATGTCTAAATACTATTGACAACTTTATCTTTAAAATATATATAAATTTAATTTTAAGTATAACTATGACTGATAAAATTACCATAAAATTTAAAATGTGTATTTTTTCTAGTATATATAACGTCGTGTCGTTATGTAAAGAAAGTAAATATTATAAAATAATTAGCTATGGATCTCTGATCTGAAAATAAATTAATTAACTTCATGACAAATAATATTTCTTGATATATTTTTTTTCTGAGTATACAGGTAAAAATTAGGATGTTATTAACATGCGTTATTAGTAAAAGATATTAAAATTGAGATTATCAATCTACAATTATTTACATATTTAAAATTTATTACTAACAGGATAATATATAAAAGGAATTAGATATTTAACAAATAATTTTATACTACTTACTTTTTTTAATTTTTTGTACTCTAAATAAGAAAATAATTATTAGATAATAACTATTAAAACTATAATTTTTACTGTATTTCTATGAAAAATTCATTATAAATTTAGAATAAACTAGAATATTGTGCCGCAAAGAACAATATAGCTATTCTAAAGCTACTCTACTCTAGGCTTAAATTAACTTTTATTAACTAAATTGAATTAATGATTTAAATAATAATCATGCAAGATTATATAAAACAATACTTATAAATAGTAGAATTGTCTCCTCCATCAACAGTATAGTTAAATCATATGATTTACAATTTATCATAAAATTCATATATATATTATGTTATATATATAAAAAAAAAGTAAAATATATTTATAAAGCATCTGTTGTATTTTTATTTTGATATAATAAAACATTTTTAAAATTTTAAATTATAGACTTACTTGCAGTAGTGCAAGGTAATAACTTATGAAAAATTTTTTTAATAAAAAATTATACCTATTTATTAAAATAGTAAGTAATATATTTAAATTTGTATATAAATTAATAATTATTTGATATTTATTAATTATCTATTTTATCAAAATCGCATTCAATCTACTTATTTTGTTTTAGTAAAAATGAAAACATCTAATTATATATTAAATAATATTATCTTTATATTGTGAAAGTGATAGTAAATTTATTAAATTTAAAAAATAAGATTTATTTCTTTAATTGATAAATCAAAGTCATTATATAAATTTAATAATATAAAAAATATAAAATTACTAATAATAAGAAAACTACTGATTATAATAAGAATATTTTACCATAATAAAATAAATACTGAATTATGCTGAAATACTTTGAAAATGTATTAATAACTTAGAAACTTAATTATTGAGTTTGAGGTTAAATTAAATACAGATCATATTATATTAATAGAAAGATATTAAATATAATGACATACCATAAATCTCTAGAAAATATAAACAATACACTCCATCATTAATTACTACTATAGAATGTTATTGATTATTCTCCTTGATATCTGTAAAAATATAGATATATTATTTTATTCCAGATGTAGAATGTGACGATTTTATAATAAAAATGTTTTCATAGTAGCTATAAATCATTATTGTTATTTATGTTTTTATTCTATAAATTATAATACATTAATGTTTTCATACAAATATGTTAAATTTTAAATGTTATTTAATATCTAAAATAAATAATTTTTTTTCTGAAAATAGGTATTTTAACACTAAAAGCTAATTTTGTATGTATATATTAATACGTTTTGTTTTAAAAATAAATATATCTATGATATAATAAAAAAATACAAAGCTATTTTATTCTATTTTAGAAACATTCATGTGCTTGCTTTATTTCAATGGCAAAATCAATCTTTTATATCTACTAGAATATAAATGTATTATTAAATATATAAAATGTAAAACATCACAATATTATTTACATGAAGTGATTTTATATATATTGAAGTAAGTAATAGCAATTTTTCCAGAAAAAGATCTGATCAATTAAATATAAAAATTTAAAAGAGAAACCAAATACGATAAATATCAAATATTTTATTATTTATATTAACAATATAAATTAATTTTTTATTTTTGTCTGTCAACATCATTTTGTTAAAAATTTATATCTTTCTTGATTTTAATAAAACGGTTACGGTTATATTATTTATTCAACAAGTGAATTAACTTTATTAGGGTTATAAAGATATTAATCCTAATAAAAATCTAATTTTATTAAATCTCTATAAGAAAATAAATTATTTATGTTATAAAAATATGTAAAATATAAAGCATCCGTAGAAATTTTATATAAAATTATCAATTATTATTTTTAATTCAACAATCATATTTCTTTATGAAAGATATTTAATTTTATAAGTATTAGATATTTCTTATTTATCATATTAATACATGATTTTTTATATATTTTTTTCCAAACAATCAATTATTTCAATAAAGATACTTGAAGTCATAGTATATAATTATTATTAATATGGCAATTTATTTAATTTTTTAATAGTGTAACAATATGTATGGTAGGTTAAAATAAAAAAAATATAATTCATAATCAAGTTTTCGATGCAACAAATTAATACTTTTATAGATAAAAGTATATTTTTATATTTATTTTTTTTATAAATTTGTTATAGCAGATTTTTTTTAACTGAAAATTAAAAATAATAATATATACAATAACATTGTATATAAATTACTTATAAGTATAATAATAAACCTAATTAATTGTAATAGTAAGTAAATAATAAGATAAATTATAATCAATGATTATAAAAAAATTAGATAAACAGAAAAAGTCGAACTAAAATATAAATTTTAAAATATAAATATGTATTATTATCAAAAATTCTATAGTATTATTAATAATTAATCAATATTGAAAATAATTAATTTTTGCAATGCTTATAACACAATTAAATTTATATAACAACAATTGTATAATCGCCTTAATATCTAATTTTCTGTGACACATTGTTAAATTATCTAGAAATATACGTGCATCTATTTCTAGATAAAGTTAATAATTTAAGTAAAGTACTTATCAATAAAAAATAAAAATGATCTGCAATATATTTTTTTTTGCAACGCAGTTTCAAAAAGTTAATCAAATAAATAATAATTCTTTATATATTCAAAACAATTATTTTATAAATATTAGAAATAATTAAAAAAATTATTTTTATCACTTAATATAAAAAATAATATATTCGCAAATAAAATAAATATTATTTATTAATGTATTGCATGTTTCAGTACATGAATTAATACATTTTAAATAGATTTTCAACTAATAAATTATTTTAATTTACGAAACTTATTATTGAATATAATATTTAAACTTTAGTGAAATTAATTATTCCTAGATAAAAATTTATTAAATGGTTAGAACAAGTGTTTCGGTCGATAACAATAATCAATTGATATATGTTAAGTAATTAAAAATATTGAATAAATTTCATAAGTTTTTACTAAAAATATAAGATAGATTATTTTATTATATAAAATAATTAAAACTACTAACTCAAAAATTATAAGTTATCAATTTTATGTTTTTTTTGTAAAATTTTAATGTTAGTTTGTTTTTTGATTAAATCTATTTACAAGAGTTTAGTAAAATATGTCTATTATTGTGATACATTCTATTAATAATGCTCATTAAAAATAATTTAAAATTAAAATTTTTTAAAAGTAATTACTATTAAAAAATATCATATCTAAAATATATTTCTAAATTAATAAATAATACAAGTATTGACATAGTAAATATCCACTTAGCAGCTTGCAATATAAAAATTAATTCGATGATAAATCAAAGAAGAAAATAGAAATTTAAAATCTGTGCAAGAGTGAATGCAAAATTTGGTTAAGAATAATTTATTCAATTCTTGTGATAATTGAATTATAAAGATAAAATTATTAGTAAATTATGCAAATTTATTAATTAAATCATATCTAAACTATCTATATCTAAATAAATTTTAAAACTTATAAATAGTTTAGTTATAAATGCAAAAAAAAATTATAACTATCAATAGTTTAATAATTTATTAAATCAACTTTAATCATAACGTTTAAAATATTAAATTAATAATAACTATGGTTTAAATTCAATAATTATTACTAGATAATTATTGCTTATTTTACGTGTAATTAAAATGACTAGTTATTTTTGACTGATCTAAAATTACAGTAATTTAGTGAGAGTTAGTTTAAATAACGTTACTACTGTATATTCATTATTTAAATAGTAACATTATACTAATAATGTTATTATTTATCACACATATGATCTTCTGTGTTACAAATTTTGCTTTTTAAATAGGTATTATAAATTTTATCATGCATTAAAATAAAATATAAAAATAATTAATTATAAAAGAACATATGTACTTTACTGTTTATAAAACACTAGTTGATTTATTGTTAACCGCCAATTAAAAAGTTTATTTTTTAAGTTATTTTAATATAAATACTAACCATCATAATAATTAAAGAAGAAAATAAAAATCAAACTTATTTAAATTATATTAATAATATGATAGCTTTTGTAGTATACAAAAAAAATCTAAACAAGTGTTTTGTCTAATTTTAACTAAAGATTTATTATTTATCTATTATAATTTATAGTCAAAATGAAATATAAATACGAAATATCTTTTATATAATATTTTGTTGTGAATCACATATATGATTAATAGTTTAGATGTTATTAAATAAGCACTTCCTTCATCTGAATAAAATTTACGGTATTTAAAAGAAAATAATATTTATATTAATTATAATTGTAATTGAATTATTAGCTTTGTTAACTAATCCTTTACATTTATTAATAACAATTTATGAATTGTTAATTCTATAATTATTGCAAAAAAACATACTGATATTTAGTTAATTTAATTTATTTTTTTAATATTTTTCACAAGCAGAATATATAATTATTTTATCAGGTAACTAATCAACCTTATTACTTAATTTGAATTAGAGTTAAAAACTCTAACATTCAATATAAAAATATTAAAGTTAATACTGATAGAAAAAACTAACCTTAATAATTCAATTTTATAACATATATACTTAAAATTTTTATTTTATATAAAATAAAAATTTTAAGTAAGAGAACATGATGTTTGGTTAAATTTTAAAAAAAAATAAATATATTAATATTATATAAGTTTTTTAAAATAATCTAATTGAAAACAAAAAAATATATTTTAAAAAAAATAAATAGTCAAGAAGTTATTAATCAGTAAGTAACTAACGTTTTATGCAAACTTGATTTTATTGTATAGAATTAATACTGAACGAAATTTGTTAATTTTAATTTGACTTTATAGATAGCAAGGAAGCAAAAATTTATACTTTGTAAATGGATCAATCTATTTAAATAACATAGATCTTTGTCGATAGTAAGCAATATGTTTTATATATTGCTATTATTTAATATCAAATAAAAAGATTTGCGATTAAAATTTTATTAGATAAACTAAAATATGTTTTAAAAGTAATTTTAGTGATGTTAAAACTATTTAATTTTATATAATATTTATTATATAACTAAATTATATACTATAATAATAGTAACATATAGTTTTTATTATCTATGTTATAATCATTCATAATTCTTATTAATGATTATCTTAAAAAGATGTAAATTATTAATAATATAACAACATAATAAACAAACTTAATCTTGATATATAATTAGTGATTATATCAAATTAAAGTTACTATGTTTTGTCCACTAAATAAGTTTTTTATTTAAAAAACTTATTTAGTGTTATAAGTATAAAAATAAGAACAATAAGATTTGAATTTGAGATGTGATATTGCTGAGAATTTAATTACGAAAAACATCTCTATATTACTATAAAGAGATGTAAGCGTTATGAATCTTCTATATTTATGCAATCTAATATTTAGTATAAATTTACTTTAATGTAATTAATTTAGCATTAATGATATTATCTATTAACTCAATATATCTTTAATAATAGAATAATTTAAAAAAAATTTTTAATTATAATTTTTAATATTAATATAAAAAACTTATAAAAACTAATAGTATTTATAAACATTTATTTTGTTTTATTAAACTATTACGGAATAACTAAAAATTCAATTAATTTCTTTAAAATTCTCATTAATTATAAAAAAAAATACATATCTCTTATTGGTTTAGAATTGTTTCAAAAGTTTACATTCAAATAGTAATAAAATAATGTGAAAATATTTACAATTAACTTAATTGTACTTTGTGTAAAATTAAGTTAATTATTTAATTTAGAAAAATTTGAATTAACAAAAAAAATTAAGTAATAAGAAAATCTTAAATTTACCATAATTTCTAGAATTAATAAAGTTTTCATGAAGATAGTAATATACTAAATGCAATTTATATGATAAAATATAATTATGTTTTACTTTTGAAATCCAATAATTTATTAAAATATTTTAGTATAATAGTAAGTGAGCTCAAATCTACACATGAAAAGAAATTAATAAATTAACTATCTATAATACAGATAGTTAAAAAACTAACTAATTAATTACAGTAAATATCTCAGAATAAGTATTAATTATTCGATAAGAATACTATTCTTAGTATCAAATAAATCAAAATCAAATTGATTCGCGGATTATGTGTAAAATAAAGATTTTTAATGTGATGATATTAAAAATTTAATACATTTTATATCATTGATTGACGTTTACATATTTTAAAATTATTATTAACTCGCAATAAGTAAGTTGAATAAAATATTAAATGAAAAGAATTAATTACTACATTATTAAATATATTAAATTAAATACTGAAATAAATATGTTGTTAATCTTAATATATATTAATGCAATTCATTGGAACTAACAAATATTATCGAAATAAATAAAAATGTATAACGCAGTCTAATTAATTTTGTATATCAAGAAAATTCATGTATAATAATACATGAATTTTCTTAGAAAAAATTGCTATATTAATTACTTGATAAAATATCTCAAATTAATAAATCTGATTTATTGAATATGATATTCTATACTTGATATGAATAAAATTGTTTTATATATTTTGAAATTATCACTAATCTTATAAAGACTATATAAAATAATATTATTTAAAAATATCTTTTATAAAAATTATTCACTAATATTTAATATATTTTAAAAAGCCTAAGTAAGTTTTTATGATTAAAACAGATAAATAAATAATACAATGCATTAACTTCACGTTTAAAATAATATATAAATTCACCAAGATTAAAAATAAATTTTAATTAGATGTCTTAATTTTTTCTAATGAAAACCTAAATATTACTAAATTATTGTTTTTAACAAAATTAATAATAAATTATTTATACTATTTATGAACTTCTTATTAAATAATTAATTAATAAATAGTTTTATATATTTTATCGTTTTTTTTAAAAAATCTACCTTTATTCATATCTATAAACTAATTATATAAAACGTATACAATTATCTATTTATATAATTAGTATTATATTAATTTATTCTGATAGAATTCATTTTTTATTCTTTTCTGATATTAATTATTTTTATTGTTATCTTAGAAAATAACGAAAGATACGTATAATTAATTGAAAATTAAATATATTTTATTATATAAAATATATTATTAATAATAGGTTCTATTTTATAATGATTAACTTTTAATAATTAAAAGTTAATTAATAAGTACCATTTATAATTATTGTTAATAAATTTTTTGATATATTGAAATCTAATACAAATAGATCTTAATAAGAATCTATTTTTTGAGTATAACAAAAATTTAAAAAAAATATTAAATAAATGATTAAAAGTTGATATAAATAACTTATGTAAAAGTGTTACACGTATATTTTATACATAAATTATTCAGTTAAAAAATAAAAACGTAATATTGATGATGTTTAGAATAGAATACTGCTGATAAAAATAAAATAGAAATTTTATATATAAAGCTAAAATTCTTAAATAATTATATACATTAAATTATATTAAATATTAATAAATAAATTACTATACTTTATTTTATTAATATAATAAATATTATATTAATAAAATCTTATTTTGTTCTGATGCTAAACTAAGATAACTATTCTAAATAAATTTCTTAATAATTAATATAAAAATTAAAATAGTTAATAATTTTTAAATTCTTAATTATATCTGTCTATATTGTTTTTATATTATTAATTTATAAATTAATATAAATACATATTATTAATTTATTGATTTCTTGAATTTAACAAGTTTAAGCTATAAAATAATAGCATTGTAATCATAATCAAATTAAATAAATATTTTATTTGATTTAAAGAAATTTAGATTATTACTTTTCAGATAAATCATATTAACTTATATAAACTGAGTATAGTATATATATTGAATTATTCACAATTTAGTACTTTAATAAAACTCTAAGTTTTATTAAAGTAGTTCTATAATGTAGGATTATATTTACTTAAAAAATTTTCATCTCTCGAAGAGAGTAAAAAGCATTCAACTATTAACATAATGTTCATTATTATTTTTTTACAAGGTTTAAATTATTTAAATAATCATAGAAAACTAAATAAAATAACTCGGTATATGTAAAAATTATTAATTTATATAAAATTCTAAATAAATGAAAACTTTTAAAGTTAATAATATTATATAAAACCATTAATTTTTAAAATTAATATATATAGTTAATATATTAAAAATAGTATTTTGTTCTATTATTTAAATGAATACTAAAATAAGATATAAAAATAATTTGTATTATAATTTCTATTTATAAAAGAATATCAGAAAAATATCAGTATTTATTTTTCAATCATACTTTGAAATGGTAATTTCTGCCATGTTTGATACAATTGTGTTAACAACTTATATGAATTTTCTGTTATACTGCTCATTATGCGATTAACAAAACATTTACTAATCGTATAAGTTACTTCAATAATTTCACGTGTATCAATATTATTTATAATTATATCATCGCTAACACCTACCTCATCAATTAATCCATTTTCTTTCGCTTGAATACCATACCAGTGCTCCCCTGTTGCAACAGCATTAATGTCAATATTAGGACGTTTTTGTTGTACAAAATCTTTAAATAGTTGATGTGTTTCATTTAAATCTTGAACAAATTTCTTGCGTCCATGTTCAGTATTTTCACCTAATAAAGTTAGTGTGCGCTTATATTCTCCAGCTGTATGTAATTCTATATCAATATCTTTTTTTTTCAATAATCTATAAAAATTTGGTACTTGCGCAACTACTCCAATAGATCCAATAATAGCAAAAGGAGCAGCAATAATTCTATCGCCAACACAAGCCATCATATATCCTCCACTTGCTGCTACTTTATCTACTGAAACAATTAATTTAAGGCCCTTTTCTTTCAATCTATTTAGTTGGGATGCGGCTAAGCCATAACCATGCACAACACCACCTGGGCTTTCTAATCTAAGTAAAACTTCATCTTTATTATCAGCAATTGATAAAATAGATGTAATTTCTTCTCGTAATGCATTAACTTCATTAGCATTCATACTTCCTTTGAAATTAATTACGAAAAGACAAGGTTTTTTTACAGCTTCTTGACAAATTTTAAAAACTGATTTCTGTTTTTTTTCTTCAATTTTACGTTGTTTCTTGTAAGTTTTTAACCAGGCTTTATATTCAAAATTACTCATCTTGATTTGTTGCATTTCACGTTGACGTTCTCTATAAGCCTCACCAAGATCAATAAGTTTTAAATTACCTTTTTTATTCTGCTTACGTTGCCCAAGACTGAAAATAACTAATAAAATTAATATAATTGTAATAAGTACTGTCGCTATTTTAGCAAAAAATAATCCATATGATGAAAGAAATTCCACAATTCTACCCTTCTTTAATAGAATATAACGATTTTGTGTTGTAACTAAAAATTTTATAAAGTGTTCATAACTCTCATTAATAAATTTAAATAATTAAAAAATAAAAAATATTATGTTATTTTTAAGATATATATAATTTTTTTTAATAAAAATCATTCTAATTAAAAATAGTTGATAGTATTAATTGTTGATTAATATAAACTTACTCACCTTATATAATAATCTTACTTTAAATTACTATTAATAATTATAATAGCAGAATAAGTAAAATAAAAATTATAATTAATAGTAAATTATATTTTTAGTTTTTATATTTATATTATTAATTGTATGCTGATGTTATCGCAAACTTACATATCTTAATTAAGTATCGTATAATATAAAAATTTTAAGAAAAATAGTAAATTTATTACTTTTTATTGCATAAAATTTATTGCAAAAAAAATAATTCCTTAATATTTATAGTTTTTGATATTAATATAATAAGACCATAAATTTTAAGTTTATTACGCATTTTATTAATTTTCAACAAAAAAACTCAATTAAGTATTTATTTTATAAATATATAGTCGTTAATTTGTAATTATTTATGTTTTTTTTTGAAAAAATAATCATTATCTTTTAATCATAGTTTATTATATTGAAAAAATATAATTTAATTAGAAATATATTCTAAAAATAATATATCTATACAATAAGTAATTTTACTTTTATTTTTCATAGATCTATTGATTTGTGTTCACTTAAATAAACAGTTAATGCAATTATAATAAAACTTTAATTTAATATATTTCCTAAAAAGTTTATAAAATATATTTTTTACAAAAAAAACATATCTACTATCTGTTTTCGAAAGTATAATTATGATAGTATAATATATAGCTCACAAACGAAAGATATTACTATTAATATCTTTCTTAACAATTTTAGGTAGAATTATTAAAATATGATTAATTAATGTTCAATTTAACTCTAGTCAACTATAAATATAAAAAATATAATAATAAAATTCATTTTTTATTTTTTGAAAAAAAATAAAAATCTATCTTTCGTTATTTTAATAATTTTATATTTTATAAAGTATTATAGCATATTGTAGTTGAAAGTTATGTTAAAATCGATTGAAATAACTTTTTAGATAACAAAAACAAATAAGATTAATTTGTTTTTTTTAAATCTAGATATTATCTAATATATATTTATAATTCTGATTTTTAATCTTTTTTTCATATAAAGTTATTACTTTGAAATAAATCTATTTAATATAAAAGTAATGTAATTATAAAAACCAATGTAAAAAATATTTAACGTTTTATGAAATTTATTTTTTTTGCTAAATTTAAGTTATATTTTTACACATTATACAAGTAAATTTTTATATAATGAGTATATCTTTCTAAGAAATTAGAAATAAGTTTTTATATATAAAATAACAACAAGATAAGTATGCTACTTTAATGACAACATACTAAATTTAGATATAGTAAAAATTAATAATAAGTAATATTCTAACAATGAGATAAAAATTATTATTTAATTATTTAACTTTATAATTTTAATAAGTAATGCACTGAATCATAATAAAAAATAATTATAAAAAATTTAATTTAAAGCAAATTTTTAATAAATGCGTTATTAACTTTGTTAATATTATTAATTGTATTAATATTTATTGCTATAACTGAAAATAAGAAAAGAAATAATTAGAAATTGCTAAAATATTTTATATTTTATATTTTATTGAATTTTTTGTTTTAATTTATATTAAAAATATTGTTTTAAACAATTTTTAATTAAATTAAAATATACTACAATACTGTTTTAATTTGAATTTTTATTTATATAAAACATACATTATTTTAAGGATCAGATTAAGTCTATATTTTATTTTATTTTATTATTTAATAATTTTCTATAAAAGTTATCATATATTGGTTTATAGAACAATGTATGGTAATTAATTACATAAATCACAAAACTTACATTATCATAACTTGCTTGATCTTGTATCTATAAGATCAACTAGCTTGCGCAAATAATTAATCTGAGATAAATTTAACTCTACCCATTCTTTTTTTCGCAATCTTTTTGGTAAATAAATATTACCATATCGAATTCGAATCAATCTATTGACTTGGATCCCAACAGCTCCACATAAACGTCTTATTTCGCGATTGTGTCCTTCAGTTAAAATGACAGTAAACCATTTATTCATACCTTTTCCTGAACGAAATTCAAAAGACTTGAACTTAGATTTACTATCTTTCAGTTGAATGCCTTTTGTCAATTTATAAATTTTATAATTATCAATTTTTCCAAAAATACGTACTAAATATTCGCGTTCTACTTCATAACTAGGATGCATCAATCGATTAGCTAATTCACCATCTGTGGTAAATAATAATAAACCAGAGGTATTAACATCTAATCGCCCTATAGAAATCCATCTATAACCAGTTAATTTAGGTAAATGCTCAAATACAGTATGTCGACCTTCTGGATCATGATTAGTGCACATTAGTCCTTCAGGTTTATAATAAGCCAACATTCGACAAGAAGTTTTTTCATCTTTTTTAATCTTTAAAAGATTACCACCTAAACAGATTTTAGTCTTGTATTTAATTTTTATTCGTTCGCCTAATATTGTTAATTTACCATCAACAGTAATCATTCCAGACTGAATAAGGCTTTCTATTTTTCTTCGAGAACCATATCCTAAATGAGCAAGGATTTTTTGTAACTTTTCACTTTTTTTGCTTTTTAGCACTAATATGGAAAACCCCTTTTACCTTATACCAAATTACATTAGTATCATAATTATAAAATAATTAAAAAAATAAACTATTATTATTGCACGCTGTTTTTATTATGCTAATCAATATATTCATTGAAGTGGTCCTTTATCAAATATTTAAACTTAATAATATTTGATGAATTATATATTATTTAATACATAATTATTAATATAAAATTAAAATAAATTATATTTTAATAAAAGTAACTTGTGTATTGATTTGACTTTTTTATATTTTTGTGTGAAAATCATGTCAAAATGCACTTGCTAAATCAAATAACTTAATAGTAATGATTTACTGATTTTTTTAATTGACGTATCAGAATCGGATAACTAAGTAAATATATTTCCATTATTTTATTTTGTATATAAGTAAAAATAAATTATCAACACCATAATTATTATTTAACCTTTCTAAATATATAATTACTTATATATTTATCGTTTTTGCTATTTTAAATAAATCACGGAATATCAAAATAAAGTTGTTATGAGAATTTAATTGAAGTGTATTATAATACAGATATACGAAAATATATTTTTATTAGTCCACTTACACAAATAAATTGTATAGAGATAATTAAATATTATGAATTATTTATAATGGTCAATATATCTATCTATCTATCATACCAACTTATTAAATGAAATTATAAATTTTACTTTTAATGTATAAAATATATCTAATAAATAATATGTTTATTTATTTAATTATTACATTATTTAAATTAAACATAAAAGTAAGACACTAATGTATAGTAAATATTTTTTTTATACAACACAAATATTCATTAGAATTAATAGTGTTTCACTATAACTTTTAATATATAAAAATAACAAAGGTATAAAATAATACAAAAGATTTTTACATGCTTCTCAGCCATAACACATTTGATTAAAACAAAAAAATCCATCGAAATATATAATAAAACATCTTATTTTTTAATATAATTAATTTTTAATTATATAAAAATTAGCATTAAATATATTTAATTTTATTAGCATCTTATTAAATAAAATACAAAACAAACATTTTACTATTATATTAATAAATTATAATAATAAGTATATATCAAGGATTTAATGCATATTATTACTAATAACTTTATATTTTATTAAAATTATTATTTTATTTAGAAATGAAACTACTTAACATGTATAAAGCAGTTTTTAAATGTATTAGTAATGTTTTTATTCAGCAAATCTGCTATATAATAAAAATATCTACATATTTTATTTTTCTATGCACAATCATTATTTTCAAAATTAATGCAAAATTCTTTAATTTTCATTCTTTTTATTTCGTTGTTTAATACACATCAACATAGTTTACGCTTAGATTAAATCAATACACTATATGAATATTACTGGTTACTTGTTATAAGTACATTTACTTATAGAAATTATATTAACCTTTTTCTTTATAAAAAGTAGTATTAAATGCACCGTACATTAATATACTTATTAATTAATTTTGAATAGATTATATTAGTATTATAGATATTTTTATTGCAAAATATATTGTAAATGCTATATAGTTTCTCTTTTTTAGTAATAAATATTTAATTTATTTTATTACTAATAATTATGCAAAATTTATAATATTCCATAAATTACTTAAAATTTTAATATATCTAATTTATTTAAATAAATATTGAAAATATAGCAATCTTTTACATTAACGTTATAAGTTAAAGATAATTTGTATCATTATTTTAGCACTACAACAACTATCTATTAAGAATTTTATTTAATTAGAAGTTTTTTATTAAAAAATAATTTAAAATAATTAATATCAAAACATTAGTTAATTAGATAGCTTTTAACATATTTTAGAATAAAATTAATTATTTATGATAAAGATTACTTATTATTTATCATTAAATTATAATAATAAATTAATATATTATTAATTATTAACAATAAGAAAGTTGTTTTTAACTTTAACTATATAAATTTACTATTAATTAGAGTTTTTATCGAATCATCCAGTGCATTATAAAAATATCAAATCTGATTTCAATAAAATTACTCTAAAATTTATTTGTATTTTAATTAGTATAAGTAGTTGTTAAGATAAATTTATTTATTTTATGTTCTACATTTAATTTATTGTTTATATATAAAAATATATTAATTTAAGAAAATTTATTATCATATTTATTTATAGTATTACTTTCTTATTTTTAAAATATAAAAAAATTATTGTATTGATTACTATTAATTTTAACTAAAAAGTAACTCAACATAGAAAATATTTATATCATTAAAACTATATCACATAAAAACATTAAAACATTATAAGAATATTACAAAATACCATTGTTTATCATTATTCTAAGAATAATAATTTAATTTTTAATAAAAAATAATTAACATTTATATAAGTTAATGACTATATTTTATGCATACTTAAATTTATTAAATAAAACAAGTTTTGCAATTAAAATATCATTATAGCATATAAAATATAAAATATAAAATATAAAATATAAAATATTTTTATGTTCTAATAGTAAATTAGCAATAATTATAATCTGGTAAATAATTATATTTTTTTTCTAAAAAAAATATAATTTCCTAATTACTATAATGTAATGTAATAAATTTATTACATTGTGTGAAAAATATTATAACTGTATCTATATTATAATGTTAATATAGATATTAAAAAATAATATGTATGATTATTTTTTTTAAAGTTAATGTAATAACAAAAAAAAAGTAAATATGAATTGTAACAAGATTGATATTATATAATATTTATTCTAAAAATAATGTATTGTATAATAAATGACTTACTTATCTAATCATTTATTGAAATTATAAAATTAATTTAGAAAAATTAAATATCCATGACAATCATAATAAATTAAAACATAGAACAGTCTAGATAAAATACTATTTACTGGCATACTATAATAGAGATAATTAATAACATAATTTAAAATATATAGGTTTTTATAAAAAAATATTTTAAGGAAATATAAAATTTGTAAAAATTTATAATATAATCAGAAATTAAATCAATAATCTAACTATTAAAAAAGTCGCGAAAATCAATTTATAAAATAGAAACTAAAGTAAATAATCAGATAATTGATGCAAAGGAATTAATTATAATACTTTTGTAAATTACTAATACAAATAAATATAAAGTATACCAAGTTGGTTAAGGGCAATATCAAGAAAAAGTAGAGAAAATATTATATATTTATAATATAGAGATAATCAAGATCTCTAAGATGTATTTAAAATAAGCGCACTAAAGCATAATAATTAAACTATTAAATGTTTTATGTACTACGCAAATAGTGAATATTAGTCATATTTTAGCTAATATTAATTCTACGAAATAGAATTTTTTTTAAGCATTTATATTATAAATAATACTCAAAAATAATTGTAATATTAATAACTACTTCAAAGTACAAAGTACTTTGCTTTAAAATCTCTAAACAGTAAAAATAAAGTTTTTAAATAGTTAATTTAGTTAACTCTTATTTAATTATTTTAAAAACTAATTTCAAATAATTAAATAAGAGGTTTAACCTATTAAACTTAATAATAAATATTATAATAATTATCATAAAACTAAGGTATGTATTGTTAACGGAATTATAAAAAGATTTTAATTAAATATGTGTACATATTAATATTAGCAAATAAAATTATGTAAAAATATTATTAGACATTATGATGTCTAATACAAAAAAAATTAATAAAAAATGAAGAATTTGCTGCAATTACTATTAAATGAGTGCCTCAAAATATAATAAATATTAATTTAATACTAAATTTAGATTTATAAATCTAAATTTAGTATTAAATAATCTAAATAAATACTGGTTTTAGCGAACAGTATATAATAATAATGTTAATTTAAAATAATGTTGAATATTTATTAATAAACCAAACGTACTTTTTTTATTATAAATTATACACAAATAAACTGCTTCTTCATTAAGTAGTTTATTTTAAAAAATTCTATTTTATATTTTCATTTTTTTTGTTATTTCTAACTTAACAACAGAGAGATTATAAATAGTCTTTTATTTATAAAATAAATTTATTATACTAAAATAGTAAAAATTATTTATCTATTTGCAATTAAATGATCAATAATAGTAAAAATTATATTCACACTATTGAGTCTTGAGTCCAATATGGGGGTGATAGGAAAATTCTAATAATAATCGATCTAATTTGAGATTGAGGATTATAATTTATATAGATGATTTATATAAAAATAGAAATATTAAAAAAATAAATTTTTTAAAATATATGTTATATAACTAATCTATCTATTTATATATCGATAGATGAAATATACACTTAAATAACTTTTACTAAATCAAAAGCAGTTAGAAAAATTTATGTAGTATAATAATTAATTTTTATATAAAATACAAACAGATAAAATAAGAAGTTAATATAATTAACTAATTTCAATTATTTATTATCTATGTTAACTTAATATATTTGTATTAATAATAGATTCACAAGAAGAAAAATTTAATTTAATGCTATTTTATTTTTTATGGTTTATTAACTAACTATATTGATGTTTAATAAAACTTAGTATGTTACTAAATACAAGTTTTTTTTAAAAATAGATATAACACTTTCTATAATTTATAAATAAAATAAATAACTATTAATCTTACATTTAGAAAATTTCATAAATATAGATGATGTTTATGCAATATCATATGAATAATAATATTAGTTTTATATGAACTAGTCCTTGGTAAATAATTATGTTAATATTAATGGTATTAACATAATTGTAAAAATTAAAGAAAAAAATACATTTTAATTACCAATGAGTATATCTGCTTCTTTTCTTGATAAGTTTCTTTTTTTATTGGAGTTTATTAATAATTTAATTATTAATAAACTAAACTATTTCTATTTACTATTTATAGTAAATAGAAATAGTTATTCAATTCATAATTTTAATTGATGCAAATAAATAATTGTATTATTACAAAATTACTATTATATAGCAATAAATTTGCTAGTATGGAAATTGCTTTGGCGTATAAACATACGATCTCTTCGCTCTAATTTATAATATATAATTAAAATGTAATACTAAAAACTAATTATAGGAGCACTTTAATGCCTATTACGTCTAATACACTTATCAGTGATAGCTTTAATTTCTTTAAAAATCAACTAAACGGTCTTTTATTTTTATCATTTATTTCAGCTAATATTGGTATTATACTCTATTATTTTTTAGTTCCTATAGATGAAATGACAATTATTTTAAAAACAATAAGTTCTCAAAACAATTCAACTGAATTTTTAACTTGGGCAACTAAATTGTCTGATAAAGAAAAAATGACAATAATCAAAGTTTCTATACTGTCATTAACAACGATTTTTATTGGGTTGATATTATTAGTTTCCTCAGTAGTTACTTATTTATTAGAATTAACTATTGGAAATAGTATTAGCGCATTTCAAGCTTTTGTACTTTCATTACGAATATCACCTAATATTTTAATTTTGTTGTTTATTTGTACTATTATAATTTATTTTGGCTTCATATTATTCATCTTTCCAGGAATTATTTTAGCTGTCGGTTTTTCATTGTCACCTATTGTTTTAATAATTAGAAAAAATATATCTCCATTGCGCGCTATTTCTAAAAGTTGGAGAATATCATTTCAATATTGGTGGCTAATCCTATTAATTTTATTATTTTGTACATTATCACAAATATTAGTTACTATGCTATTTGAACAATTTCATTTTTTACCTAATTTAATAAATAATATCATCTCTTTTACATTAAATAATTTATTGACTTCTTTTGCATTAATTTGTTTTTTTCGTATCTATATGTTAATCGAGAAAATAACAAATTAATTAGATAAAATTTTGTTAACTAATATAATATAAATTAGCAATTTACTTAAAGAAGATCAGGATAAGTATTCTTATGAGACATTTATTAGACTTTGTTCCACTTATTGTTTTCTTTGTTGTATATAAAAAAGTAGATATTTTTTACGCATCTGGTGCATTAATGGTTGCAACTATTTTATCTATAATTACTTCTAGCTTCATCAATAAGAAAATTGAAAAAAGTTCATTAATTACTTTATTGACAGTGATAGTTTTTGGAGGATTGACATTAATTTTCCATAGCGATGTTTTTATTAAGTGGAAGGTAACAATTATTTACTCTATTTTTTCACTAGCACTATTAATTAGTAAATTTTTTACACAAAAAACATTAATTCAAAGATTACTCGATAAAGATATTAATTTATCTAATAAAATTTGGAATAAATTAAACTTATCGTGGGCATTTTTTTTTGCTATTTGTGCTTTAGTTAATGTTTATATTGCATTTTGGCTACCTCAGAATACGTGGGTTAATTTTAAAGTTTTTGGTTTAACAGCATTTACTCTAATATTTGCAATATTTAATATATTCTATATTTATAAGCATATTAAAAAATAACAGAACTAAATTCCACATCTATTACTACAAGAATAATTAGTTATACATATTTATGCAAAACTATAAGAAAAATCCCACTATTATCATATGGATAGTTACTATAAATTGAATTATATTAAAAATTAATATTAATCAGTAATATGTTTATTATTATTTAGTTTCATTAAAATATATGATGCTACTATCATAATAAATATTGAAGTCTAAATTAAAAATAACAGTTATATATTTATAAGTATTTATAGTCCTATTAATTTTAAAGAATAATACTTTCAAAGTTATTAACTATCATTGTAGTAATAATATAAAATAATGATTTATTTTTTTCTTGATTTCATATTTTAAGATATAAATTATAGAATTCTTTACTTAGTCAATTATAATACCCACCGCATATAGTGTTAAGAACACTACAATTTTGTTATGTTTATCATTACATTATTTATATAACATATATTACTATATACTTAATAATTTATTTATAAAACTACTATAGAACAAAGAATAACTGGCTTACATATGTTATTTGTTTGTATCTATAATTTGAGAAATAATCTTGCAAACAAAAAAATTATTATTAATTCACTACATCATTTTTTTATATTTTAATTTCTTCTGTATAAGCAATTAAAATACTTTTTCATTTTGTCTACATACATCATCCTTAATTATTTAAATATTACTGCTTTAATCAGAGAAAATTTTAACTATTATTTTTAGATCAATTTATGTTGAAAGACAAATATAATTTATGTACTTATATTTTGTCTGCTTGCTTCTCTTATTTACATTTCTACTATCTATAGAATATAACTGTGGATCATTGATCGTACATTTTTTTATAGAACTTGATTATATAAATAAAATTTATATTTGATTTGTAAAAATTATGAACTCTTATGATATTTAATATTAAATATCAATTGCTTATCAGCAAAACTAGAAATATTGTAATTAACTTATTTTTATATATTTAGATATTGATATAAATATTAAAATTCTCTATACACGAACATAAAGTATAATTTAAATTGTCGAGTTTATAAAACTAAAATTATAAATCATCAGTGAGTATATTATACAATAAATACAGATATAACTAAGTCAATCAAACTTTCTTGATATTTATCTAAGCACTATCATATTTATTACGTATAATTCCATTAAAATTAAATTATAATTAACATATTATTATAAAGTAATTTATTTTGAATAACTCATAAGCATATCTAAGTTTATTAAATAAAAACTTTTATTACTATATCATTATCTGCTCATGGACTTCTTTACCACACTTTTTATTAGTTTCACAACTTTATATGCAAACTTCTATTAATAAAATTAATAAGAGTTATCATTAAATATAAAATACAAATAATATTGTATATGTATAAATAATTTTTTGATTAATAAATCTATAATAGTAATTATAGTGTTAAATTATTAAATTTTTTATACTTGATTTGGAATTTGTACGTTGAGATAATATTTTGTTATTATATATCTTTACAATCTTGCCGAACAGATTATAAATAGAGTTTAATATATTCCTAAATTATTTTACACTAATTATATTAATATAAAATGTTACTTTGTTGTTATAATTTTTAGTATACATTTTAGATTTTATTGTTTTAGAATAGAAAAAATAAACTAGCTAATTTATCATTATCTATTCTTTTGTACTAAAATCTGTCAATATAATTTTAATTTTTTATTATTGTCTTATTAAGATTTATAAATACTAAATTTTATTTAATTACTTTCATTTTTTTTATACATAATAATTCATCACTTACTATTGCGCTTTGCTTTAAATTATTGATCATTAAAGTATAATCTTATTATTAACTTATTAGATTCTATGCTGAATTCAGCTAAACTAACTAATTGGAAGTCCAATTATGAATATGTAGCACAACACACATATGACATTACTAAGATATATAACATTCAGAATATATCTATCTAATTTACTATTTTCCTTATTTATAGTATATAACTTTTGTTATACGTTATGCGATTTAGAAGTAAATTATATTTATATAGAATATATAAATAACAAATCATGTTTTATTACTTACTTATTTTAATATCTAACTTACTAATTGCACCATTGTATTTATAACTATTCTTTATGTAGGATAAAGAATATAAGTTGATTTACTTATAATATGAACATACTAGAACAACAAGAAATAATTTTAACAATATTATTAAGTTGATATACTAAATACTTATCAATTATTCATATTTATGAATTGCATAGAAATTTGTTTTACGAAAAATCAAGATGATTTGTGCTTTATTATTTATTTAAATTAAGTATATATAGGTTATGAAACTTTCAATTTTAATTAAATAGCATAAATTAAAGATATTATAATTAATTAATATCAACTATTCTTATTTTAATTATTATTTTGGTTGTTTTTTATTTTTAAAAAGCGTTTTAAACAAGCAGCACAATCATAAGTACTAGTCTAAATATTGAAATATTACATACATAAAAAATAAATGTTGGATTATGAGCTATCATAATAAGTTTTAGTTACTATTTCTCTAAATATAAATAGTTTACGTAAAAGTTATTTTTCTCAAAGGATTAAATTTTTCTATAAATTAAATATAATAATTGAATATTTATCTATCTACGTCAAATAGTAACATGATAAATGTACAATACATATAAGTTTATTATACACCTTTAAAGTTAATTATTTGTTTATTAATTTTATAATTAATAATTATTGTATTATTTGCATTATTTCTTTTTTTTAATATATAAAATATAAATTATTTTTCTATTAAATAATACAGAAATATATTTGTAATAATATAAATGTTTAGTTAAATAAGAATGATATATTAAACTCATTAATGATTTGTATAGTTAAGTAATAACATTAACGAAGATCTAATTATTAATGTATGGATATACTTATATATAAAACAAACAATTATTATTATATTAGAAATAATATAAATAAAATCAATAATTATTAATATAATATTAATATAGAAGAAATAGATATATATAAATTAGATCAAGTAATTATTTTATTAAATTATAAAATATTGAAAAACAATATTACAATAGGACACTTATACTATTATATTTTTATATAGATCTTCATATATTCATACTTTTTGTATTAACTAATAATATTCGTATTAAGAAAAATTAGTAGTACAATTAATTATACTATGTCGTTATTGCCATAGTATTAATTATTATTAAGATTTACTAATATTAATTGATATTTATTATTATTTAACATTATGGATAATAATCATATTTACGCAATTAATCAATTTATTGTACTTTTATGACAGTAGTGTTAATTTTGTTTTAATTTTATAATATTTATTTATAAAATATTATAAAATTAATATTTATTCTTTATCGGAACAAATAAATCATTGAGATTTTATATTTACTATGTACACAATTTTTTTCTAAATATTAAGCATATAATATGAATATGTTATATATAAGAATATATTAAATTATAATAAAAGATTAATTTTTAATTATTAATTAACTATTTTTTATTAAAAAATCATATAATTAATTATGTAAAAAAATAATTTCTTTATATCTACTCAATATAATATTTCTGTATTTAATAAAAATTATTTTTATAGTTTATATTAGTTATGAGACTATTATTATTTTTTATAAATAATAGATTTAGATTGATTAGATCATTACTATATAATTTATTAAGATTGAAATTTTGTATCTATAACATGAAACTTTATTGTGAGATTACAAGACTTATTTATTTCATTTATATTTTTATATACGTTTGAAATAGTTTACTTTCTCTAATTATAAAAAATTCCTTCTATTATTCATAAACCTTTTAGTATAGAAAGGTTTATGTAAACCTAATTTAAAAATCTATAAGTATATTACTTGATAACTCATAATGTCATTATCACTTTATTTTCTTGAAATACCTCTAAAATTCATTTAGTAGTATCATGTTTCACTATGATGTGATAGCGATATTGTTAATAGATTATAATCAATAATAGAAAAAACTTGATTTTTTGATAGTAAAATCAAAATATATTATCTTTACACATGATAAAAAATTAAAATTCTATTAGAAAGTTGCTTATTGAATAAAGATATAATATTGTTTGACATTTTCTAATTATTATCACAAATAATATGTATTTCTGTTTCAGTTTATTTTCTCTGATAAGATACTAAACTTCATAAACAGTTCTATCTAACAAGATTAACATTTTGTTTTACAAAGACAACGGGATGGTTAGCCATTTAATATAGCGTATTTTGTTATATGTATCTCTTATAATAAATAAATATTTCATATAATTAAAATATTGTTAATACTTTTTCATAAAATAACAAATTATAAGTTTTATATAAAAATAATTGACTAAAATATAAAAAAATAAACTATATAAAAATATTAAAATAACTAAAATTTAATTTACATATAAAATTATTCATTTATAATACATTATTGTAAATATATTTACACAGAATTATAAAAATAAAGCAATTCTTTATTTGCTAAAAATTAAATATGTGTACGATATACTAAAATATATATATGAATTGCAGATATAATATAAGAGAAATAATCTTATTTTTTATTTTATGTATAACTTATTGAATTAAGTGATAATTATGCAATTATATCTATATTAAAATATTAACTAACACATGTCATATTCTATAATATATATTAAATATATTAAATATTAACCAGAATTAAATTTCTATACTTATTTAATATATTAAGTTATTTTATAGTGAATTAGTTATAAATAAGTTATTATTGACAATTTTATTTTGTCTTTATTATTTTTAATAAATATTTACATGAATACTATAATTTTATTCTATGCAATTAAAGTAATATTTATGAAAGTTTTATATTGTTATTTAACAACGACTTATCTTTTTATTTATGTATTTTTTATTTAAACAATACATAAATAAAAAAAATTTTAAAATAATGTTAGTATGATAAATCAAGTTAATTATTTTATTAATTTTATAAAAAAAGCTGCAATATAATTTTTTATTATAAATATTAACTATTTTATTGAATATTATATATCTTATTTATTTTAATAATATTATTATATTCTAAGTTTAATAATAAAGAATTTCATTTTATATAAAGATTATGTATATACTAATTTCTTATTTAGAAATTTTCTATAGAATTTATAAATAAGAAATTGTTTTAAAAGAACATAAGTCTATTTTAACTAATTTTATTTTAATTATAAAATAAAGTAACAAAATTAATTACAATCTAAATAAAATACGTCTTGTTATTAGTTAGCATTGCTTGAAAAAAAATATATATTACTTATTATTATAATCTATAGCCAACATTATAACAGTAAAATTTAAATATATTAAAAAATCTTAATGTTTTCAGACAATAAATTTTCGATTATATCTATATATATTATCAAGTTAGTTCAATCTTAAACTATTTAAGAGATTAAAATATTACATATATAGTAAATTATAATAATCATCGTTTATTTTTTACTGCAATCGATTTTAAATATGTTTAATTTAAAAAAATATTTTACTGTAAATAAATCTATACATAATAGTAAATTACTAATATAAGAAAATCTTTCTAGTACATAAAAGTTTTTTTGTTATTTTATTTTTATATAATATTCAATTAGTAAAATATAATATTTTAATTAACATTAAAAATTTAAAATTACTAGAAAATTTTAATAACAATTATTGTTCTAAATTAACATAATATAATTATCTATCTGATTTTAATTAGTGCTACATTCAATACATGGTTTATAATAATTAAAATAAATTATTATTTGAATTAGAGAAAATAAATAGAATTTTATTTAGGTAAATAATTAAATTAAAAATGTTATAGATATAATTAGTTATTATATTATGAAATATGATTCATATTATGTTATTTTATTAAATAAAATTTATATTTATTTAATAAAATAACTAATTGTATATGATATGAATCATTTTTAATAATATTTAATTGTTACTTAATTTACAATGATAATCCTGAATTTCACTAGCTGAACCAAAATTAAAATCAATTAATTTTAATTTTGTTGCCAATAAAATAAATTCATTTTTTTTAGAACTTGATATCATAGCTAAGCCGTAATATGCAATATTATGATTGTGGCTTGTTGAATATCTATGCAAGTAATTAAATGGTGATGTTTTATTCATGTTTGCACTTGTAATTTTAATGGCAATATATTTATGATTATTAATTTTTTTCTTTAATGGTTTCCAGCTATTAGTTATGGTATGTTCAATTTCTTTTATTTTTTTATAAACATTTTCATTTAAACAAGCTAAATGAATGTGTAATTGTTCTTGTGAGCGACCATATTTTGAGTTTATAGCTAGAGAAAGAAATTCCTCATTAATAGGTTTATTAGATTCATTAATAAATAATTTTCTATTTATCCACGCTAATAAAAAATAATTTTCTGTATTTTTTTGTTGTAAGATAAAATTTTCAATCCCTGATATTTTATCTAATGGTAACAATAAATTATGTAGTTTCCCATATATATCTTTATATATAACATATCTGTGTTGTGGATCAAGCTTTATGCATGGTAATCCTAAGTTATTGGCTTTAAACTGAGGAATACATTGCTGATTAATAGCTTTCCATAATTTATCACTATTTATTTTTATATAGTAAAAATAAATTAATATAGCTAATATTAAAGAAAAAAATATCTTTAGTGCTAATTCAATAAATTTTTTCATAAATATTTTTATAGAATTTAATTGAGATAATTTTAGATTACTAGTTTAGTAATTGCCAAAGTTTTTGCTGATTTATCAAAATATATATGATTGTTTTATCTGTTTTATTTTTTTAAAAATTTTTAATATATAATTAAATATGTAAAAAAAATTTTTAAAGATATATATTTAAATTATGTATAATTTTAATATAAATAATATAAGTAAATATTGATTATTTTATCATTTCTATTAATATTTGTGTTTTTATATACTTATAACTAAAAATTTATTATTAACAATTTAATTATTGTTTACTTTATATTATAGTAAAACATAGTTAAAATTACACAAATAATTTATACATATTTTCAGATGGAAAAGTAAAAAGTAATTAATGATATTAATATAATATTACTTTAGTTTTAAACTATATTACAACATATAATATATACTATTATTATATAACAATATTAAATCATGAAATAAATTACATAATATCAGAATGAATGCTTAGATAATAATGTTGAGTCATTAGCATTAGAGGATTACTTATTTTTTAGTTTACTATAAATTTCTATTCTAATTGATAAAATTAAAAAAAAATAAGAATAACTAATTAAGTCAAATTTAATAATATGTAGTAAAATTTTATCATGCATTAAAACAACTTAAATTTTGTCGTATAATATAATAATGAAACAAAATATTAATATTGTAAATAATTTCTTATTTGCTTTTATTTTCATATTTTAATTTATTCTATATCTATTAAATTCAAAATTACAAAAAAAATTTATAAATGATGTTATGTTTTTTTAAAATTTATAAAATATAATAACGTTAATAAAATTAAGGTTTTGAACTGAACATAATCACTCTAATTTTTATTAAAAACATAAGTCTTTAAATAATCAATAACTAAAATACTATATTAGTAGCTGAATCTAAACATATATTTATTTTTATGTATTTATGCGCAATTTGAATCATGAATAGTAATTAGAAGTTAGAGTAAATATAATTTGACTCATCTAAAATATAAGCATGATTGATGGTAAAGTATCTACAATGTTTAGTTTAATGATTTAATCTAATAAAATCTATAGCAAACTAAAGCATAGTTACTACTCAATTATAAATTTTATTTGAATAAAAAATAAAAAATACCTATTTTGAGGTGTGTGTAAGAGTAGTTAGAATTATATTTTATAATATATTAATTTTAATTATTTTTTTTAAATTATTAAGCAATTGTCGTTTTATTTACATTAATAATAATTTATATATTTTTATAATTGCTTATAATGATTTGTAAATTGCTAACTTGTTATCACTACTGATTATATTTATAAAATTGACAAAAATTATATATAAACAGTTTTAAATTTACTAAAACTATCAAATCAATTGCTTTTAAAACTGTCTCTACTATTAAAATTATCTATAATTCTAAATAAAAACTAATAACTAGTTTATATTGCAATAGTTATAATTTATATGTAATTTTCAAATTAAACAATATATTAATAATAAAAAAATAAAAATAAAGTTAATTATCTGCAGAAGAATTCTTATAATTTTTTTTGCAAAAAAAAAGAAATTTACAAAAAGTTTAAACAATAATAGGTTATTATAAAGATTTAATATAAAAAGAGAGTATATTAAAAATAATAAAAATAGATTATATAATAATGTTAATAAATAACTAAATATTAGATTTATATAAAATAGTTCATTTATACAAATTGTAACTATGTTATTAAAAATAAAACATATTAATAATAGATTATAAGTATAAATTTAAATATGTATTAAATTATACGATATTGATCAACGTATTATTAATTTAAGAAATAAGATATATTATATTAATTATAAAATACTTTATTGATTCAATTTGTTAATTAAAACATAAATATATTAATTTTTATACTATAGTTATTTTATAAATAACTATAGTATGCTAAATGTTTTTTATATTATAAATTCTTTACTCTAAATTAAGAAAGAAGTTGTTATTGAATATTTTTTTTTGGAAAATCTAATAATTATAATAATAAATGTCGTTATAGCTATACATATTATAATGATATCTTACAGAACAAAAGTAATCTAAAATCTTATTGAACATATTTACTTACAGTATAAATCTAATTTCATTATTTTATATAGAATTATTAGATGGTATTTAGAACTATTACATAGCTAGTAGTAATAAATATTTATGAAATAGTAATAATAAAATATTAGAAGAATATTATTAATAATAAATTATCATTATAAATCTGATATTTAATGTTATTAAGTATCAGATTTATTAAAAATAAACAATCTATTTAATTATAATAAATATATTAATTATAATATGTTAGTTTTATTCTATGTCAGTAATACAATATATTTTTTTTAGTATTCATTTGAATAATAATATTTTATAAAAAAATTCGCTTATGTGTTTTATAACAATAATTTTTAGAAAATTAGAATATAATTTATGGTTTAGATGTACATAATTAATGTCCTTTCGTAAAAGCACTTAAGTAGAATTAATAAATAATTCATCATTAAACGTATTCGACATTAGTCGGAGAGTGCCATAAAACTCATCTATACATCATGAATTTTATACTATAGTCAATTTTATAATAACTATATTATCCGATACGCAAACAGAAGATTAATGTCGGATAATATAGTTTTTTTTGATAAAATGCGCCATTCTAAAATTAGGTATAATATCTAGTAATTTGTTATTAATTTTTAGTTTGTATTATTAGCAGTTTGGTATTTAAAGGTTTTCCTAGTAAAATAAAGAGCTTATTTTTATAGGTATTTAATAAGACAATGATAATGAATGATAAAGATCTTTCTACATGGAAAACATTTAGGCGACTATGGCCAATGATTTTTCCATTTAAACTTGGATTAAGTGTAGCTGCAGCAGCATTAATAATTAACGCTGCTGGAGATGCATTTATGATTTCCTTATTAAAACCTTTGCTTGATGAAGGATTTGGTAAAGCTAACAATAATACATTAAAATGTTTACCAATCGCTATATTTGGACTAATGTTGATAAGAGGGATATCAAGTTTTATCTCCAATTATTGTATTGCGTGGGTTTCTGGTAAAGTAGTAATGAATATGCGTAGGCGTCTATTTAATCATATTATGGGAATGCCTGTTGCTTTTTTTGATCAAGAATCAACAGGAACATTACTTTCTCGCATAACTTATGATTCTGAACAAGTAGCATCATCATCTTCAAGCGCTCTAATAACTATTGTTCGGGAAAACGCTTATATTATTGGTTTATTTGGTCTTATGTTTTATTATAGTTGGCAACTTTCATTAATATTATTTGTAATTTCCCCTATTGTTGCGTTAACAATTAGATTGGTTTCAAAACATTTTAGAAATATTAGTAAAAGCATGCAAACTGGAATGGGGCAAGTAACGGCTAGAGCAGAACAAATGTTAAAAGGCCATAAGGAAGTTTTAATTTTTGGTGGACAAAAAGTGGAAACTGAGCGTTTTAGTAAAGTGAGCAATAATATGCGGAGACAAACTATGAAAATGGTAACGGCATCTTCTATTTCTGATCCTATTATACAACTTATTGCATCTTTAGCATTGGCATTCACGCTTTATATCGCAAGTTTTCCTGAAGTTATGCAAACACTAACAGTGGGAACTATTGGTGTTGTTTTTTCATCTATGTTTGCATTAATGCGACCATTAAAATCACTAACAAACGTTAATACACAATTTCAACGAGGTATGGCAGCCTGCCAGACATTGTTTACTATTTTAGATATGGAGCAGGAAAAAGATAATGGTAAATTAACATTAAAAAAAGCTAAAGGTAAAATAGAATTTAAACATGTTATCTTTAAATATCCTACAAAAGAGCATCCTGCATTACATGATATTTGTTTTAAAATTCATGCTGGAAAATCTATTGCTTTAGTTGGTCGATCTGGTTCAGGAAAATCTACTATTGCTAATCTAATTACTCGTTTTTATGAGGTTAATGAGGGGCAGATACTTCTTGATGATCGCAATTTAAGTGAATATACATTAACTTCTCTGCGTAGCCAAGTTGCATTAGTTTCTCAGCATGTTTATCTTTTTAACGATACTATTGCAAATAATATTGCTTACGCAACAGATTGTCGTTTTAGCCGAAAAGCTATAGAAAAAGCTGCTAAAATGGCATATGCGATGGATTTTATTCAAAAATTAGATAATGGATTAGATACGATTATTGGTGAAAATGGTGTAATGCTTTCTGGTGGGCAACGACAAAGAATTGCTATTGCTCGTGCTTTATTATATAATTCATCTATATTAATTCTTGATGAAGCCACTTCCTCACTTGATACTGAGTCAGAGAGAGCTATTCAATCGGCATTGGATGAATTACAGAAAAATAGAACTTCTATTATTATTGCTCATAGACTTTCTACAATAGAGAAAGTAGATGAAATTTTATTTATTCAGGATGGTAAAATTATTGAACGAGGCGATCATCAGGCTCTACTCAAGTGTGATGGAGTATATGCTCAACTTTATAGTATGCAATTTAAATAATGATTGAAAAAATATGGTTAAGTAGTTTATCTATATATTTTTTCCTTTTACCATTTTCAATATTTTATGGAATAGCTATTGGATTAAGACGTCTTTGTTATTATTTTGGTTTTTTATCAAGTTGGAAGGCACCAATACCTATTATTGTTGTTGGTAATTTGACTGTTGGAGGCAATGGTAAAACTCCAGTTGTTATTTGGTTAGTTGAGCAGCTATTATTGCGTGGTTTTAGTGTTGGTGTTGTGTCTCGCGGATATATGGGTAAAGCAACTTCTTATCCTATATTAGTTAATAACAATATGTCAACAAAAGAAATAGGTGATGAGCCTGCATTAATATATAGACGAACTGGTGTTCCAGTGGCAGTTTCTCCTAAACGAGTAAATGCAGTTAAAATGTTACTAAAAAAACAAAATCTAAATGTTATTATTAGTGATGATGGTCTTCAACATTATGCACTGCAAAGAAATTTTGAGATTGTTGTTATAGATGGTATTCGTAGATTTGGTAATGGTTTCTTACTTCCAGCTGGTCCATTACGTGAGTGTCAATATCGTTTAAATACAGTTAATGTTGTTATTACAAATGGAGGTATACCAAAGTATGGTGAGATTGGCATGGAGTTAACTGGTGATATCGCTATCAATATGTTAACTGGCAAAAAACGATCTGTATGCGCATTAGATCGAGTGATTGCAATTGCAGGAATTGGAAATCCAACACGTTTTTTTTTAAGCCTTAAGAAAAAGGGTGTGTCATTAATTGCAACGCATATTTTTTCTGATCATAAATGTTATGAATTATCTAAATTAACAACATTAGTAACTGATCATGAAACATTATTAATGACAGAAAAAGATGCAGTAAAATGTTTTAACTTTGCCAAATTAAATTGGTGGTATCTGCCTGTAAATACTAAAATTTCACAATTTGGAACAGATAAAATTCTTTCTTCAATCACTGAGTTAATTAATAATAGTAAAACATCTTAAGATAACTATACTCATCTTACATATAATATTAGTATAGTTATTAATTTACCGAAAATATTTTAATAACATAATTATAGTTAATTTATATTAATTTTAAGTTTTAATAAATTTTAATATAAATAATTTATTTTATTTAAATCTTGTTTAATTATTAAATAAATCATAAATAGGAATTATATTATTGAGTTATGTTTTCAATATAATATATTTTTATATAAATCTTTTTTGTAAAAAGAAATAGATTTATATCCAAAGTTTAATAAATGATTATTTTGGTACTATATAAAATTTTTATTCTTAATAATTAAAATATTTTTTTATTATTAGATTTTAATTATAAATTGGTTAAAATAAAATAATTTAATCTAGATGTTCAATAATGTATTATGTCTATTGCAAATTGATTGAATATATTTATATTAATCATTTACTATATGTTTGAAACAAAAAAATGAATAGTCTAAATAAAGCTTTCATATTGAATTTTTAGTTATAATATAACGCTTGTTTTTTATTGACGATTTTATCACTTATAAATTTAACTCACTGTCAATTGCCAATTTATTATATTAGTGAAAAATATATTTTAGAATGTATTTTAAAATTAACAGTAATACATATTTATAATATTTATTTTTATTTAAATTATATCTTTGATGAGGAATATATGGATCAGCACCTGCTTGATATAATTGTTTGTCCAATTTGCCACGGAAAACTTGTCTATGATAAACAGAATTTAAAGCTTATTTGTAAATTTGATCATCTTGCTTATCCTATACGCAACAAGATACCTGTATTACTAAAAGAAGAGGCTATAGAGTTACCTTTAAATGAAGAAAAATAATATGTTCATAGTAATTATTCCTGCACGCTTTGCTTCTAATCGTTTACCTGGTAAGTTGTTATCTGATATTCATGGAAAGCCTATGATTATTAGAGTAATGGAAAGGGCACTAATGTCAGACACAATACGTGTTATTGTAGCTACTGATCATAAATCAGTATTTGATGTTGTTAAGGCAGCAAATGGTGAAGTCTGTATGACAAGTATAAATCATCAATCAGGAACCGAACGATTATCAGAAGTCATTGAAAAATATAAATTTTCCGATGAATTAATTATTGTTAATCTTCAAGGTGATGAGCCATTAGTTCCTCCTGAAATAATTAATCAGTTGGCAAACAATCTAATTACAAATAATGTTGAGATAGCAACTTTAGCTGCTCCAATAACTAATCCAAATGAAGTATTTAATTCTTCTATTGTAAAGGTAGTTACTGATAAACAGAGTAATGCCTTATATTTTTCAAGAGCTTCTATTCCTTGGGAACGAACTCGTTTTAATATAACAAAAACAGAAATAGGTTCAAATTTTTTACGTCATATTGGTATTTATGCTTATCGCGCAGGTTTTATTCGTCGTTATAAGAAATGGCCAATTAGTCCGTTAGAGAAAATAGAAATGCTTGAGCAGTTACGTGTATTGTGGAACGGAGAAAAAATTCATGTTTCACAAGCAGTTAAAATACCACCTCCTGGAGTTGATAACCAAGACGATCTTGAAGCTATTAGAAAAATATTTTTATTTTCTTAAGATTATATAAATATTATTAACTTTTAAAAATATATATTATTATATTTTATAATTAAGAATTACAGATCAGTATTACATTTTATTAATTATAAAATTAATAAAAATTAACACACAAAGTATTCTAAATAAAAAGGTTGATTGATCTATTTGAAAAATTTTAAATAAAAATAAAATTATTAAATTAAAAAAATGAATTAATAAATATTCATCAATAAATGTATATTTATTGATGAAGAAAACTTTTAATTCGCGCAATATATTTCCATGAATAAGCTTAAGCTATAAAAATATCTTTTAAGTTTTCTTATTTAATAATTTCTTTTTGTATATGTTTGTTTAATTTAAGTAGTTAAATTTATTTTAAAATACATAATTATTTTGTGATTTTGTTACTATTGCTGATTTTTTAACTATTTTTTACTGTTACCACTAGACTAGTGAAAAAAATAATTATAGATTAGATATTAAAAATAAAAAAGGAATTTATTTCAGATAATTATATATACTGTAGTTAACAAATCAACATCTTTTGAGCCAATTGGAATATATATGAATTAATATATCATATAAATAAAACTATATAATAAATAGTTAATTTTTATTACATAATATGAATATAAATAATATATAATTTATATAATTTATATAATTTATTGAATTTATCTTTCATTTCTGTTGTAAACATTTTATACTCTGTCGTATGAATAGCATAGTTAAATAACATAACAAAATTCAATTTAATATTTTAATGTTTATAAAAATATGAATAAAA
>JBHEQS010000002.1:0-230833 GCA_046530765.1 Arsenophonus sp. | reverse complement strand
TAATTTTTATCAATTACATTTTATTAAATACATATATTAATAATATATATAAATAGTACAAATACTATAATTTTATTTAAATATTATATTTTATAAACTGTATATTAGATATTTAAATATTAATAAAATTATTTATATTTAAATTAAAATTTTATTTTATATAAAGTTTTAATAAACTTGCCATAAACATGATAAATATAAAACTAAATATTTATTTTCTATATTATAATTTGTTATTATGTTATTTTTCAGACCCAAATAAACTATTTTATAAAAAATATTTTTTTTGTAATATTTTTAAAAATAGTTTCAATTAAAATTTAATAGTAGTTTAACAATAATATTAATTATATTACATTAATTAAAAATATAGATATACTTTAAATTTTTATAAAAACATTTTACTAATAATATTTGTTTAATATAAATTTAGTTAGAATTTAAATAATTAGTAGTGTTAAATTTATTATACTATTTAAAAATTTTTAGCTAGTTTATAATTTTATTTATACTTAACATATTAAGTAATATATTAAATATTTTATATTAAGTAACTAAAATACTTATTTAAAATATATTTTAAAGTATATAAAATTTTATAATGTTAAAATATAATACAAACATTATATATTAAGAACTCAATTAAAAAGAAATAATGTTTATATAATATATTTTATATTCTTATTCGATAAAATAAAAGTAATTTTCTTGATGTGATTAAGAATGAATTGTAAAGTAATGATCACAAGATTAATAAATATAAATCTCAATTATTAAAATATAATTAATACGCAAAAGTATAAAATAAGATATAAGATATTTCGACTTAAGAATAAATTTAACAATAATTAAAAACAACTTATTAATAAATTTCTTTATCTATTTTTATTTTATGAATACAGAAATTTTATAAAATCTATAGAAGAAACTAAAATACAATTAAAATCATAACAAAATAGATTATAATATAGTAACAATCATATTGTTATAGAAAGAATCTGATTTATTAAAATTATTAATTAATTTATAAAAATAATATTAACATTAAATTAATCGTAAATAAAAAAAATTTTAATTATTAAATATAAAAGTATATAATAAAAATTAGAAATTGATTAGTTAAGTAAAGATAGAATTTCTATTAAAATTATGATACTTTTAATAGAAAATAATCTTTTAATTATCAATAAACTAATAAACTAATAAACTAATAAACTAATAAACTAATAAACTAATAAACTAATAATAATATATGTTTAGAAGTTATAATTATAAAAAAAAATTATAGAAAAATATATTTATCAAATAGTGTAATATACAAAAAAATAAAAAATAATCTCTTTGAGATTCTAATAATTATTAATTATTTAGTGTATATTAAATATGAAATTATCGACATAATTATATTTATAAGATAAATATAAACCACTTGCAAAGAATTAAGACAAGTAGAAATTAATGATTTAATATAAAATATTCTACATTTTGTATCTTGTTAAACATAGGCATATATTTTTATGATAAATACATATGTTAAAATGTAAGTTACAAAATTTACATATAATTTTCATATAAAATTAAAATATTATATTCAGTATATATTATTAAATAATAGTTAAAAATTAAAAAATATTCCATTAGTTGATAATTACACGCAAAATTTATTGATGCCACTCAACAAATTACAACTATATTTATATAAACACTTCGCTTTATAAAATTAGAATATTTCTTTATATTTAATATTAAAAATTTAAATAAAAATTTTTAATGAGTTGTAAAACAAAAATTAAGTTATAAATATAATTATTACAATACTATTGCTTTAGTTTGAAGAAAAAGTTGATATCAAATACTTGAGAAAGTCGATCAAAGATACTAATGAAAAATTAATAGTCATCTAAAAGTTTTATTGATATCTTATGAAAGAATTAATAAATAAATTAATTACAAAGATAATATTATTATAGAATTTATATTCTATTCTATAAGTAGTACAATAAAAAAAAGATATTTTTGCATATAATAAGAAAATATATGCAAAAAAAAATATAAACATTTGTATTAACTTAATATTAATATAAGTAAACGTATTTATTTATGTAATATACTGAATCTAGAAAACAATTTATCCATCTATAAATAAAAATATTTTCTATAGTAAAAACTCTTCTTGTAAGAAATATAATGTCTTTAGATAAATCTAAAAATTTTTTAGTAACGTTAAATTATGTAATAATTTTATAATAATAAAGAACGCAAGAATATTTTATTTATAATAAAAATTAATTTTTACAAATTAAAATTAATTTTTTTATCTATGATAAAATCTAAATAATAGTAAACAATTTTATATAAATCATATTTAAGTAAAAGATAAAAAGTAACAATATATACAATTTAACATTATTACATTCTAATTTTTACAGAGTTAGTTATATAATAAAAATATTAAAATAAATTAAATTAGATTTGCTGCATTTAAACTATTATATGTAAAATACTTTAATAAGTTTATATCATGTTAATCTTAAGTGATAGTAAAATACTAAAATTAATTAAATGATTATGTAGGAAGCAATAGTTCATAATCTTAAGATTATGAACTATATTTAAGCCAATTCTCCCAATAGTTATATTAATTTTCTTAAAACTTGATGTAATGTCTACTTAATTATCTAATTAGCAAAATTAATATAATTTGTTTTAAAATTACTTTTATGTTACAAGAGATAAATTAATTAAATTTATTTAATAATCAAAGATTAATTTTTACTAAAAATAATATTTTTATAAAGTATTTTTTATTAAAATAATAATTTTTTAATTATTCTTATTAATGATTCTTAACAAAACAAATATACTCTATTAACTAGCTAGATATATAATTTGTCGATAGATAGTTAATTTAGATTTATTTATATGAAGGATAAACGTATAGTAAGGAATTTTTAATTCTATGACTAGTTAGAGGTACTAATACTAATTAATATATCAAGCTATAAATAATTCAATAATAAATAATACTACTTTCTATATTTTTCAACCATAGCTCTAGCAATAGACTCTGTTTCAGCATCTGCATTACCATTTATATCAGTTTGGCGGAAATGAAGCTGAAATGCACTAATTGTTCTGCGTGTTTCTTCATCAAGTTTACCTGATTGCGGAATTTTATCATATCCATATTTTTTCAAATTTTTTTGGATATCATACACATTAGCCGATTCATAAAGAGAACGTCCTGCTAGATATTTTTTAACAGTTACTTCGTCTGGCCAAGCCCCAATACCAAGATCAGATAAGCGTTTCCATGGAAAAAGTTTGCCTGGATCATACTTTCTTAGCGGAGCCATATCGCTGTGAGCTAAAATGTTATCTGGAGTTATATTATATCTTTTTATTATATCTTTAGCTAAAATAATTACAGTAGAAATTTGTTGTTCATTAAACGGATACCACACCTTATCACCAAGAATATTTTCAGTAAATCCTTTGTTGACTATTTCTATGCCGATAGAACTATCATTAAGATTAATCCTACCATCCCAATTACTTATTCCAGCATGCCAAGCTCTTACATCCTCTGAAACAAGATTATATATAATAGGTTTATTATTTTTTATTTTTGGTATTAATGGAATAAGATAATGAGCACTAACTTGATCTTGCATTAAAAGTTGTAATGATCGCTCATCATCTACTGTCGTGTAATGAAATATTATAAATCTTATTCTATTATTTTGACTAATTGATGAATAAGATTGATCAACATAATAATCACCTCTATCAACTATATGTCTTTTAGACGAGCAACCAACTATCATTATCATCAATAATATCACAAATAACTTTTGCATATCATCCCCATGTAAGTGTTGAATTCTTGCCTTATAAAAATATTTATTTGATGCATCTTATTTGATGCATCAAATAAGATGCATCAAATAATTAAGGAAAACTTATTATCATATATTTAGTTGTAATTATACGCTTATTTTAATATTCATTTTTATATATAAAATATATAACATAATTTATATATATCTTTGTAATAAATAATAATTACTAACTTGATTTTTATATATTAAATAATACATGATATTATATCTTTTTAATAATTTTCTATCTATCAACTAATTAAAGTAAATATAAGTTCTAAACAATATTTCATTTCCATATTTACAATAATATTATTACATTGTAAATATATGATTTATGTTTTTTTGAATTAATAAAATTATATTAAGTTAATAATAAATTATTTATTATTTTTAAAATAATTATAGTTAAATTTATTGCGTTATAAGCATAGTGCTATTAATAACGATTTATTTAATAAATATTTTACATCTAAAATATTCTATTGGAAGATTTTTGCAAAAAAAACACATTTATCTTTCTATTTTATTTATTTAATGCGATTTACTGTTTATATATTAATAATAAAAACAGTAAAATAATCTTTTACCTAAATTAATAAACTTTACTAACAATATAGTTTTTAGTTTATATGAATATATTTAGATTTTTTATAATAAAATACTTGATTTAATCGCGTTATAAATATAAATTATTAGTCATATTTTAAGAAAACAATATCGATGTTTATTAAAAGTAAAGTTGGATATTAAAAAAAATTGCTAAATTCTTTATATATATTTTATATTTATAATAATCTAAATTTTATATTTTATTTATCTATCTATCTTAAATACTTATTCTATATAAAAGATTTATACGTTATTATCAAAAATAGATATTAATTAATATTAAAATATTTATTTATATAAAAGAAGTTTGTTTTGGTATTTATAAAAAGTTATATGAAAAATATTTAACAAGTGACAATTAGATATAAAAATATAATATCATAGCAAAGCATTTGAAAAATCAAAGAATATGATAATCAAAAAAAATATAAATTTGAAATTAATATAAGAAATAAATGTCTAATACTTTTGTAAACTAAAATTATTTTTTTTTGCAATCTCAATGAATTTATATTAATATTTAATATTAATTCGAATATAGTTTTTATACTCAACCACTGTATAAAAAAACAAATATTATCTTGACTTTAATGAGTGATAATATTTTGATAGATAGAAATATTTAATGTGAATATTAATATAATAACAATCTGTTTATTGATTGATTACTATAATTGCAATACTTGTTACATACATGATAGTAGCGTAACTATAAGTTGATAGAATATTATACAGTATAATCGTAACATATGATTAGTGTAATGCATTGTTCTCGCTGATATTAGCACGTAAAAATCTATGAATAAAATTGCAATATGTAGAAAAATTTAATTAAAAAAAACAATTTACATTATGTAATATACGATATATGCAAAAATATAATTATCAAACACTAAATAGTATCGATATATCTTATATACTGGATATTTCCATATCTATTGTGTATTAAGAAATTGCTACATGATTATATGTGCGATCAATGTGATGTAAAAAGAAGCTGGTAGAATAGAGAATATGATTAAAAGTTAAAAAATTATGATTATTAATGTTATGTATTATATAAAACTATGAAATATAACTAAACAAAATTAAATAAAATATCAATCAATCTATAGATATAGCAAATCCAGATAATACAACGATTAGTAGTTGAAAATTACACGTAATATATCTAATAAATAGATATTAAGAAAATACATTGTTAAATATTCTATCTAGATAGTTTTTAAAATAGAGAATTTAAATCATGCACCAAAGATAATTAACTTCAATAAATTAATTATCTACATTGGTATAATAATTAATAAATAATTATCTTAGCATATTAATATTGCTATCTAAATTTAGATAGTAAACTTTTAAAGTTTATATATTAACATCAATCTGTTACAATATAAACTTTAAAAAAAATGAAAATATAAATTCAGCAATATAAAAATTCAATCATATTATACAAATTTATATATAAAATAATAATATAACATTGATCTATTATTATATCAATATTATATCTTTAAAATTATATTAAAAAGAAAACTATAAATTTATAGTTGATATAAATAAAAAATATTTTTTACCAACTAATATAATATGTAAATTAATCAAATTAGAAATCTGACAAAAGATGCTCACACTAATTATTATTAATTTTTAATATATATTATTGATATTTTGGTAGTTTAATAAATATCAAGTGTATGCTAATATGGCGTCATATTATATATTAATTATAATAATAATGTGATTTGTTTTTTAATAAATTATATAATGATTTTAAAAATCTATGTCTGAATTGCGTTAGTTATGTATGCAATTTCAATGTTTACATCAAAATAAGATAGTTATAAAATAAGTTAAAACTATCAGAATATGTTTGTATAAAAGATTAAATTAATTAATATATTACAAGATTAGCTTATGTAAAGTTAAATACGATCACGATCTGCATATATATTTCTAAAAACAACATATAATCTAGATAAAAAAATAAGTAAAGAAAATAGAGTTAAAAGATTTATAAAAATGATAGTAAGATAAACTTGAAGTCTATCTATCGTAATTTGTTAATTATTGCTCATTAAACAATAAATCATTAATAAATAAAACATAAGTAAATGTATTAGATGAGATCTTGCGCAGTTTCATACTAAAAAGTAAAATAATGAAAATATTTATAAAATAATATAATTAATCAGCAGAAATAATCATCGTTGTTTGTAGTTTTTAGATAAAATAGAAATTATCAATTAACAATAATAGCGAATTAATTACTCATAAAATAGCATGGATAGCTAATAAACTATTTATATATAATGATTTATGTTAAGAAATAAAATTTAAATAATATTTTAATAATATATGGATAAGTATATATCATAAGATGATATTAGGCGTTATGATACATCTTAAAAGTATAAGATAGCAATCTTCAACAAAATTATTAGTTTTATAGATAATATGTTACTGTTATTAACTTTTAAGTATTTATAAATTATTGAAATTAGTATATAAAATTAAATTTTTTATCTTATATACTAATTTAAATACTATATATTATAAATTTAGTAATTTAATGAAAAATAAAACAAATTGTAATATTTATTTTATTTGAACATATATGAATATGATGTGATTAAAAATTAATTTTCTTTAACATAATATTGTTTACAATTAATTGTTTATAATTAATAATTATAAATTTAAAGAATTTTATAATCAATACTAAATAATAATCTATAAATATTATATCAATATTTTCTTGATTGTACTATACTTACTAAAATAATTAGTATAATAATTTCTATAAATGAGAGAATGTTTGATAATTGAAATTATTAGAAATGTTCTATTATTTTTATCTTTTAATCAAGAAATAGATTTACTCCTTTAAATAGTTTTATTTATAATAAAACTATTTAATAAAATAAGTATTCGTTAATTAGTATGTAATTAAATAAAACTAAAAATATATTTTTAAAATTTCTTTTATTAGCTTTAATATATATCTAATACATTCTATAGTAAATTATAACAATAATTGTTTATTAATTAAATAAATTAAAAAACTCTTTTCTTATTTTACTTCTCTGATAATATTAATTTTTTATTTTTTTATATTTCGCACAACACTAACTCAAAAATTATTACTTAGAATTGATGTAATATTAATTAATAATATTATTTATCAGCATTAATCACTTAGTGATAGATATAAATAAATTATGATTATGAATTTAGAAAACTTAATTTCTTTTAGAACGATCAATACAGAGTTAATCTTAAAAGAAAATATATATAATTATATATATTTAGCACACATTGATAAATTAAATATTTTAGTTCAATTTATTCTAAAATATGATTAAGCACATTCTAAAGTTGCTTTCAATAAATCATCTATCTAAAATTAAAATACAATTAATTTTTATTGCCAATTCTTAATTATTGAAAACAGACCGACACTAATTACAGTAACTACATACTATATAAAGATTGATTTTAAATAGATAGTTTAATATTGCACTATAAAAGTTTTTAACTTTTTTTCTAAACTATAAAGTTTATAATTCTTATTTATAATATGTTCAAAAACATATTTATTTATTATAACATATTTTATTTTTAAATTTATTTATTTTGTTTATATTTTCATTGAAATATAATATAGTTATTATCTTTAAATGATTTATTAATTTTAAAAAAAATTTAAAGTTTTTATTAAATGTTTATATGTATATATATAAAATTACATTTAATAAAATATAGTGTAAACTTGAAGAAATAAGTACACACATCTTTTTTTTTAAATTAAATTACATGTAATAGTATAATATAGATTGTTTTATAGAATTATTTTAATTATTTATATCATATGTCTTACTATATGTCTAGTATGTCTAGTATGTCTACTTTTTAAAAGTTTAATTTTATACCTATATTCATCTATATAATTAATAGTTTATTAGGCAATACAGAAATTATTACAGTATCTTAACATAGAGTAAGTGTATTTTTTAAAAAAATAAAAGAAAATATATTTAGTTTACATAATGAATTTTATTTATAACAATTTTTAATCATAAAATTATAAATTAAACATAGATTTACTAATTTAATATTTTACCTAAGAATAATGTTTTTTTAATATAAAATTTAAAATTAATAACTATGATTTTAATCATAAAGGTATTTAATACTGCAAAATAATGATAATTATTACATTATATACAATACTTTAGATAAATTAATGATAAATTTAATTTTATATGTATTTTATATCAATAATACTTTTAATAAAAATTTAATTTTTATTAAAAGTATTAAGTTAAACTACTTATTAATAGTTAGTATCATTACTATAGTCTTATACTTCAATATTGATATTTTAACTATAATTTTTATCTTTCTGAAACATTATATTATCAGTTTATTTAATAATATTTACAGTAATTGGATATCTTTGTTTTTTTTATAATACTTCTATATCCATTATAATATACAAAAACAGTTATTTTATTAATGTTAACTTAAATAACTTTGATTTTTTATAAAAAATCATGAAATATAAGAAATTACTATTAATGTACATTAAGAATTAGTAAACTGTAGAAATCTTTCGAAGAAAATAATTAAAAGCATAGCTTTTCTTATGTTTGAATAAATTATTTATTAATTTTAACAGATTTTACTATTTTTTTTTAAATTTATTAGTGCTATTTATTTTATATTAAGAGGTATTTATATAATTTTAAAGATAAGAAAGATAATAGTAATTAATTTATGCAGCATATTTATCTTTAATTTTTCTAGATTAACTATGATATAATTCAATCCTTTTTAAATTTAATACTTGCTTTAATGAGATATTAATTATCAGTTAGTAATCTACTTAATCATTTAAATGTAAATAATAAAAGATTATTAAAAGTTATAATAGTAAAAGCAGTAAATATTTTATTTTTAATATATAAAAGATTTAAAGAAAAAAATATTTTTTTTGTATAACACCCCTTGAATTTATTTTAATTTGACCCCACTCTTTAAGAAAGAGTACTAGTCTAAGTAAAAATACTAGTATCATTCTTAATTTTATCTTACATGAATTTTATTTATAGGAGAACTATTAATGAAAATTCGGCCATTGCATGATCGGGTTATTATCAAGAGAGAAGAAGTTGAAACTAGATCTACCGGAGGTATTGTTCTTACTGGTACGGCGGCAGGAAAGTCAACACGAGGCAAAGTATTAGCTGTTGGTAACGGTCGCATCTTGGAAAACGGTGAAAATAAATCATTGGATGTAAAAGTTGGCGATATTGTTATTTTTAACGACGGCTATAGTGTAAAAACAGAAAAGATTGATAACGACGAAGTCTTGATTATGTCAGAAAGTGATATTCTGGCGATTATTGAAAAATAATTTTTCGTTTATATCTTCTGAATTAAAGAATTTAAAGGAAAAAGACAATGGCAGCTAAAGACGTAAAATTCGGTAGTGATGCACGTGCAAAAATGCTTCGTGGGGTAAACATTCTTGCTGATGCAGTTAAAGTTACTTTAGGTCCAAAAGGTAGAAATGTAGTTTTGGATAAATCCTTTGGAGCACCTTCGATTACTAAAGACGGCGTATCTGTTGCGCGTGAAATTGAATTAGAAGATAAATTCGAAAATATGGGCGCCCAAATGGTAAAAGAAGTTGCCTCTAAATCTAATGATGCAGCTGGTGATGGAACAACAACTGCAACAGTATTTGCTCAATCTATTGTAAGTGAGGGCTTGAAGGCAGTTGCAGCAGGCATGAACCCAATGGATTTAAAACGTGGTATTGATAAGGCGGTTTTAGCAGCAGTTGAGGAACTAAAAAAATTATCTAAACCTTGTACTGATAATAAAGCAATTGAGCAAGTCGGTACAATTTCTGCTAACTCTGATCAAACTGTTGGCAAATTAATTGCTAAAGCAATGAAAGAAGTTGGTAAAGAGGGTGTTATTACAGTTGAAGAAGGTTCTGGTTTAGAAGATGAATTAGCAGTTGTTGAAGGTATGCAATTTGATCGCGGTTATTTATCTCCTTATTTTATAAATAAACAAGATACTGCTTCAGCAGAATTAGAAAATTCATATATCTTACTAATAGATAAGAAGGTTTCCAATATTCGCGAATTATTACCTATATTGGAAACTGTTGCTAAAACAGGAAAACCATTGCTAATTATTGCCGAAGATGTTGAAGGTGAAGCTCTTGCGACACTAGTAGTTAATAATTTACGTGGTATTGTAAAAGTTTGTGCTGTAAAAGCACCAGGTTTTGGTGACAGACGAAAAGCTATGTTACAGGATATAGCTATTCTAACAAATAGTACTGTTATTTCTGAAGAGATTGGTATGGAGTTAGAAAAAGCAGCTCTAGAACATTTAGGGCAAGCAAAGCGTATTGTAATCAATAAAGATACTACAATTATCATTGATGGTGTTGGTACAAAATCAGCGATTGATAGTCGTGCTAAACAAATAGCCCAACAACGTGATGAAGCAACTTCAGATTATGATCGTGAAAAATTGCAAGAAAGAATTGCAAAGCTGGCAGGTGGTGTTGCTGTAATTAAAGTTGGTGCTGCTACTGAAGTTGAAATGAAAGAAAAACGTGCTCGTGTAGATGATGCGTTACATGCAACTCGCGCAGCAGTAGAGGAAGGTGTCATTCCTGGTGGTGGTATTGCTCTAGTTCGTGTTGCTAGTGCATTAGATAAATTAAAAGGTGAAAACGAAGACCAAACTGTTGGTATTCGTATTGCATTACGAGCAATGGAATCACCTATGCGTCAAATTGTTGAAAATGCAGGTGAAGAAGCGGCTGTAGTTGTTAACAATGTTAAACAAGGTAAAGATAACTATGGTTATAATGCTTCAACAGAAAAGTATGGCGACATGATTGATATGGGAATCCTGGATCCTACTAAGGTTACTCGCTCTGCTCTACAATTTGCTGCATCAATTGCTGGTCTTATGATCACAACTGAAGCTATGGTGACTGATTTAGCAAAAGAAGATAAATCTGAGTCAGGAGCTGCCGGTATGGGTGGTATGGGTGGTATGGGTGGTATGATGTAATTGATTAATATTCTAAAATTATTGTCCTTATCACAAAAATCCCTGAGTTAAAATTAAGCTCAGGGATTTTTATTATAAAATTTCATAAGTTTCTATTTAATTTAATTTGATTAAATTGTTTTCAATAGAATAATTTTTTTTTAAAATTCAATTTTCAATATAAGTTAATTTCTTGATCACATAATTTAATTGTAGAATCATCACAACTAACATAATAATGTAAAAAAAATTCAACAAGGCTATATATAATAAATATGCATAAACTGTTTATCTACCATATTATATTGTAATTAAATATAATTTAATTTTTAAAATTCATGATATAATAATTTATATCAATAATAGAAAAGTAGATAAAAACTAGATAAAAATTATAATATCGATAGTATCATACTATCGATATCATTTTCTTCAAAACAACTAATGAATTATCTCTATTGTTTAAAAATTATTTTTGTTAATTAAGCAATATGTAACTAAATATTATAATTTAATGTAGGCTAATTATGTAAAAAAAATAATTAGTTAGATACTATAAACAATAAATTCAGTTATGCTTTTTTTTAGAAAAAAATGATTTTCGTAATAACTATTCTTATTAAATAAGAATAAATATTGTTTAGAGTGATAACAGATAGTTTAAAATTTAAATTTAAATTTTATTATTTCCGATAATTAAATTAATAAACAAATTTATTGTTTATATTAACATACGAAAAATATTACAATGAATCATATAATATTATAAGTTTAATATATTAAATAAATTATAATTATATATTAATAGATGTTTTAGTTACTTTATTAACTAATAATAAAAAATTTATTAAAAATAGTTTTTTTTGTTATTATACAATTATTATGTAATCTTCTTTATTTACTATTATTTAAATAAATAATTTTTTTTATTTTCTCTTTTTACCTTGGTTCGTTTAGATTACATCCAATTAATTACTATGTGAAGTAAGTAATCTAAATTTAAATTAATATAAACGTTTTTGATAGTTTTGAACACTACTGACTGAACTTATAAAACTGATAGTACATATAATATTAGTTTTTGCGTAACAAGAAATATAATAGTTTATATTAAAATATATTGTCTCAATAATTTTATTAGTTGCAATGTTTCTAATATTATTGCAATAATAAAATTGATTATTTAACAAAGTTGATAAAATAATCATATTAAACTTTATTATAGTAATCATTATGCAGTACATAATGATAATGTAATTCACTTTTACTAATAACTACGATAATTACTCGTTATTTATAAACATTTATTTTTGATCAAAAATAAATGTAAATTTTTTCTTACTTTATGATAATTATCTATTTTATAGATAATATGCAATCTTAAATATTTGAAAAATATTTTTTTTGCAAATAACAAACGGAAGAATTTCTTAGTGATAAAAATCTAAATATTGTTAGTATATGTTTATGGTATTAATTTATTATTTTTATAGATAGTTAGTTGCAAGGTAAGACATTATTTTTATAACATGAAGTTAAGTAATTGTAAAATTTATATAAAATACTAAGTGTTTTACATAATAATAAAAATTATGTTTTCCTATAAACATTTAAAGTATTAATACATATTATTTATCATTATTTCTATAACAATTACTATATTTTGGTAAATAATATTTAATAGTTATTATATTTTAGTTTTATCTAGTGAGAAGATATGATAATAGAAAGAAATTTTTGGCGCGTTCAACGTATTTCACAAGAAATTAAAAAAGAGATATCTATTATTCTTCATCGAAAAATTAAAGATACACGTGTTAAAAATGCTCTTATTTCAGGTGTAGAAATTTCTCGAGATCTCTCTTATGCCAAAATATATGTAACTTTTTTAAACATATTAGATAAAAAATACGAAACAGAGATTATTAAAAATAATATTAAAATACTAAATGGCGATATGGCAAAATGCATTCGTTCTCTCTTGTGTAAAGCAATGTGTTTACGTATTATTCCTGAAATAACTTTTTTTTATGATAGATCTTTGCTTGAAGGTATTCACGTATCTAATTTGCTTAGCAAAGTAATTCGCGATGACGAAAAACGACATTATACTACTAAAAACAAATAGAGGAATAAATGAAGAATCGTCATGGTCGTGAGGTTTACGGTATATTATTGCTAGACAAGCCAGCAGAACTTTCATCTAATTATTGTCTACAAAAAGTACGTTGTTTATTTAATGCAAAAAAAGCCGGACATACAGGATCATTAGATCCGCTGGCAACAGGTATGCTACCTATTTGTTTTGGAGAAGCCACAAAATTTTCACAATTTTTACTTAATTCAGATAAACGTTATAAAGTGATTGCCTGTTTAGGGCAGCGTAGTGATACATCTGATGCGCATGGTAAAATTATTTGTCGACGTCCGATAAAAATAACACGTAAGCAACTTGATAAAGCATTGGATAAATTTCGTGGTAATTTAATTCAAGTGCCATCTATGTATTCTGCTATAAAACATAAAGGAAAACCACTTTATAAATACGCTCGAAATGGCATTACAATTAAACGTGAAAGTCGTATGATTACTGTTTATGATTTACAGTTTAATCGATGGCAAGATGATGAGCTAGAATTAATGATTCACTGCTCTAAAGGATCTTATATACGGACTATTATTGATGATTTAGGTGAATTATTGGGCTGTGGTGCTCATGTAATTTATTTAAGGCGCTTACAGGTAGCCAGTTATCCAAGTGAACTAATGATAACTTTAGAACAACTGTATGCCATTAAAAATAAAATGAAATTAAAATCAGTCTCTTTAGAGGAAGAATTGGATTATTTATTATTACCTATAGATACAGCGGTTAATCATTTTCCAGAAGTTAATATTTCATCAATTATTGCAACATATTTTAAACAAGGTCAATCAGTATCTATTGCTAATAATAATTTTTCAGTTGGCAATAAAGTCAAAGTAACAGAAGGTTCTGCTCATAAATTTATTGGTGTAGCTGAGATTGAAAAACAAAATATAATAACTCCTCGCCGTTTAGTGTCAGATAGTATTTAATATGATTCAAATGTTACCTTGCGTTATAATTAATTAAGGCGTAATATAAAAAAGATAAATATTTATTTGATAAGTTTGAATTATGTATTAAATTTTCTTATATTTTACAAAAATTTGGAGATGTTTTATGTCTTTGAGTACTAAAGCGAAAGCACATATTATTGAAGACTATGGTTGTAATAAAGATGATACTGGTTCCAGTGAAGTTCAAATTGCTCTACTTACTGCACAAATTAATCATCTTCAAGAGCATTTTGCAAAACACAAGAAAGATCATCATGGTCGCCGAGGACTATTAAAAATGGTTGCTCATAGACGCAAACAATTGAACTATGTAAAGCGCAAAAATATTATTCGCTATAGCGGACTTATTGAACGATTAGGACTACGTCACTGAGTAGTTGGTTTCACAGAAAAAGGGGCCTGCTGGCCCTTTTTTCTGCTAAAAACTCAAAAATATAAAAATATATTTGCAATTAATTTACACTGCTGAAACAATTTAAATAATAGATTTTTATTAATAATTTTCCTAAATTAAAGCGACATTCTTTAACCTACAGGCGTATTATGTAGCTAATGAAAATATTGAGGTTTGAAATATAAATAAAAACATTCCTTATTCTCAATTAGTTGCAAGAAGCTAACAAAAAAAGGATATTGGTGTTGTTATATAAATAACCACTTATTAAAAGGGTATTATTTTGTTTAATCCTATTGTTCGCAAATTTCAATATGGTCAACATACAGTCACTATAGAAACAGGCATGATAGCTAGAAAAGCGACTTCAGCTGTGATGGTTAATATGGATGATACATCAGTGTTTGTCACTATTGTTGGGAATAAAAAAGTCAAAGAAGGGCAAAATTTCTTTCCTCTAATGGTTAACTATCAGGAGCGATCTTATGCAGCTGGTAGAATTCCAGGTAGTTTTTTTCGTCGCGAAGGGCGCCCAAGTGAAAATGAGACTCTTATTTCTAGGTTAATTGATCGCCCACTTCGTCCATTGTTTCCTGATGGATTTCTAAATGAAGTACAAATTATAGCTACAGTTGTATCAATTAATCCGCAAATAAATCCAGATATTGTCGCCATGATTGGTGCTTCCACTGCATTATCTTTATCAGGAATTCCGTTTTATGGTCCAATTGGTGCGGCACGCGTTGGTTATATTAATGGTCAATATATTTTAAATCCAAACGTTGAAGAATTAAAAAATAGTAGATTAGACTTAGTTATAGCAGGTACAACAAATTCTGTGATAATGATAGAATCTGAAGCTGATTTAATGACAGAAGATCAAATGCTTGGTGCAATTATTTTTGGTCACGAACACCAACAAATCGTAATTGAGAATATTAATATATTTGCAGATATGGTTTGTAAAGAAAAATGGGATTGGCAGCCAGAAAAAATTGATGAAGAATTACATAGTCATGTTGCTAAATTAGCTGAGAAACAGTTAGATGACGCCTGCTGTATTACAGAAAAAGAAGAACGTTATAGTATTTTTGATAAGATTAAAGAAAATGTTACTAATATAATTTTAGCAGAAAATAAATCTTTAAATATTGATAAAATAAAAGAAATTCTTTCTAGTTTAGAGAAAAAAGTTATACGCACTCGAATATTAAGAGGGGAGGTAAGACTTGATGGGCGAGAAAAAGACATGGTACGTGCACTTGACGTCCGTACTGGAATATTGCCTCGTACTCATGGCTCGGCATTATTTACCAGAGGAGGAACTCAAGCGTTGGTTACAGTAACTCTTGGTATTGAACGTGACGCGCAAGTTATTGATGAACCTATGGGTGAATATACAGACCGTTTCCTATTTCATTATAATTTTCCACCTTATTCAGTTGGTGAAATATGTATGGTCGGATCACCAAAACGTCGTGAAATTGGACATGGACGCTTAGCTAAGAGAGCTATATTAGCTGTTATGCCTAATCAATTAGAATTTCCATATACTGTACGTGTTGTATCTGAAATTACTGAATCTAATGGATCTTCTTCTATGGCTTCAGTTTGTGGAGCATCATTAGCATTAATGGACGCCGGAGTTCCAATTAAAGAAGCTATAGCTGGTATTGCGATGGGATTAGTAAAGGAAAACAATGATTTTGTTGTTCTTTCTGATATATTGGGTGACGAAGATCATTTTGGAGATATGGATTTTAAAATAGCTGGCAGTCGTGAAGGTATTAGCGCTCTACAAATGGATATTAAGACTGAGGGTATTACTCGTGAAATTATGCAAGTTATTTTAAATCAAGCAAAAGGAGCCCGTTTACACATTTTAAGTGTTATGAAAAAAGCAATTAATTATCCACGTGAAGATATTTCTAAGTTTGCACCACGAATTCATACGATCCGCATTAATCCTGATAAGATTAAAGATGTAATAGGTAAAGGTGGTTCTGTTATTAGAGCATTAACAGAAGAAACCAATACTACAATTGAAATTGATGACAATGGTATGATAAAAATTGCCGCCACAGATAGCTCTAAAGCCGAGGCAGCTATTCGTCGCATTGAAGAAATTACAGAAGATATTAAAATTAATCGTGTTTATCATGGCAAGGTTTCTCGTATTGTTGAATTTGGGGCTTTTGTTGTAATATGTAATGGTAAGGAAGGATTGGTGCATATATCTCAGATAGCAGAAAAACGTGTTGAAAAAGTTACAGATTACTTACAGTTAGGTCAGGAAGTGTCAGTTAAAGTAATGGAAATTGATCGACATGGACGTATTCGCCTTAGTATTAAAGAGACATCTCTTATAGAAAAGATAAAAAAACAGAAAGACACATTTCTGTAAAATAACATAACGCAATATAAAATGTTATATTAATAAGCAACTGCTTAATTTTTAATAACTAAATATCAGGTAATTATATATAGATTTACCGCATATACTAATTGGTTTATATCGTTCAAAGTAAGAACAGTAGATAATTTCTACAATAGTTTTCGATACTATTATTATTTTATTATTAGTTTCTGCATATAATCTTTATTTAAAATTAAATCTTTTTTATATTTCATCACAACCATAATTACAATATAAATTATTGAAAGATTAATATCAGTTTGCATAAATGCAATTACTACAAGAAACTAATTATCTGATAATAAATACTTATAATTTTTATATGAATGAATAGTATTGTATGATAATCTCTTTCTAATTGAATCATTATAACTAATATAATAGTGTTAATTATACGTCCTGATGTAATATAAATTTTAATTTATTAGGAATAATATTTTTGATAGTCATGTGATTTAATCTTACCATAATGTAGTATTAATTATGCTTTAAAACTTAATCTAAGTTAGAATTCTATGAAATAGATTATCGTATTGTACCATAATTATATTATGGGATTTTTATTAAAGTGTAATGATCTTACATAGCATTATCAACAAGATTAAAACAAAAGATTCTTCAATAACTTATATTTTCATTAATTAATAAAAATATATATAAATTATCTTTTATAAATTTATATCTTGTTACAGCTAACCAAAAAAAGATAATAATTATGCAGTGTACATGAATTTTGCACAAGTAGAAATTATAAAAACATTTATAGCTTGTCTGAAACAGAATAAAAGATAGATTTCGCTAAGTTTCTTAATGAAATTGAAAATCTAGGATACATTACTAACTATATAGCACTAATTTAATCTTAAAAAGCTAGCACAATGTATATTATTTTATTTAGAACATGCATGTTCTATTTAAACTAGCTTTGTTATGACAGATGCATACAACTTTCAGAAATAGGCTAATAACAATTATGGGTATATCATAATTGTTATTATGACTTATTTTTTATTAAAAAACATAATTTTAGCCAGTTCACATTTTAAATGAAAATATCAGAATTTTTCGGGGTGCTATGTAAACTGGCCATCATAATTAATGAGGCACTTTTACATGACTAATGAGACTGAAATTTCTTTTTATGATTTAGGTTTATCGAAACCAATTCTTTCAGCATTAAATGATCTTGGTTATAAAAAACCATCGCCAATCCAGCAGGAGTGTATACCGTATTTATTAGATGGGCATGACGTACTAGGGACTGCGCAAACAGGTAGTGGAAAAACTGCAGCTTTTAGTTTACCTCTATTACATAATATAGATATCACACTTAAAGCTCCTCAAATCTTAGTGTTAGCACCAACTCGCGAATTAGCAATACAAGTTGCTGAAGCTATGCGTGAATTTTCAAAACACATGTATTCAATAAGTGTAGTAGCATTATATGGTGGTCAACGTTATGATTTACAATTGCGTGCACTAAGAAAATGTCCTCAAATTGTAGTTGGAACACCAGGGCGCTTATTAGATCACCTTAAACGAAGAACATTAAATTTATCACATTTACATAGCCTGATTCTTGATGAAGCAGATGAAATGTTGCGAATGGGATTTATTGAAGACGTTACAAATATTATGAATCAGATTCCAAATGATCATCAAACAGGATTATTTTCTGCCACAATACCTGAAGAAATTCGACGCATTAGCAGTCGTTTTATGAAATCACCAAAAGAGATCAGCACGCAATTTAATATAACGATGCGTCCAGATATTACTCAAAGTTACTGGTCTGTACATGGCATGCGCAAAAATGAAGCATTGGTTCGTTTTTTAGAAATGGAAGATTTTGATGCTGCTATTATTTTTGTACGTACAAAAAATGCAACATTAGAGGTTGCCGAAACACTTGAGCGTAGTGGTTATAACAGTTCTGCTTTAAATGGCGATATGAATCAAACTCTTCGTGAACAAACATTAGATCGGTTGAAAGATGGTCGTCTTGATATATTAATTGCCACTGATGTAGCAGCACGCGGTCTAGATCTTGAGCGTATTACTTTAGTCATTAACTATGATATACCAATGGATGTTGAGTCTTATGTTCATCGAATTGGTCGTACAGGGCGCGCAGGGCGGTCTGGCAGGGCTATTTTATTTGTTAATAATCGCGAACATCGACTATTGCGCAATATCGAAAGAACTATTAAGCAACAAATTTCAGAAATTAAGTTACCAAGTTCTGTTCTTTTGAGTGAGCGTCGTCAATCAAAATTTGCTGAAAATATTCAAAAGCAATTGAAAGACGGTAATTTAGAAAAATATCGAGCATTACTAAGTAAATTAGTTAGTTTTGACAAATTAGATATGGAAACTTTAGCTTCAGTGTTATTAAAAATATCTCAAGGCAATAAACCTTTAATATTACCACCAGACCCAATCAGGAATTCTAGACGTGAATTTAATTCACGTTACGAACGACGACGAAACAATTATAATTCTGAATATATCAGTCGACGCGAACATCGTAACGTAAGTGATGTAGAATTATATCGTATTGAAATAGGTAGCAATGATGGCATTGAGATTAGACACGTTGTCGGAGCAATTGCTAATGAAGCAGATATTAGTAGTCGACATATTGGCAATATTAAATTGTTCGCTACATATTCAACTATAGAATTACCAAAAGGCATGACAAATGAATTACTTAGTAATTTAAGACGTACGCGTATTTTAAATAAGCCAATGCAAATAAAATTGTTAAGTAAAGTACAAGAATTTAATACTCATAGAAACGGACTGCGTAATAGTGGAAAATTACACGAACAAATCAATAGATTACACAAGGAACATCGAAGAAATAATGAACAATCTACTGGTCGTAATGAAAGAGATAGTAATATTAAATTACATTATCGCAATAATAACTTTCTTTAATAAAAAAGCTGAATTCAATTGAATTCAGCTTTTTTATTTCTTTAAATGCCATTAATCAAATTCAGATATTTTGTTAAATCTAAATAGCAACTACAAATTTCAAGAAGATGCTACACTTAATGCTAATTTTATAATAGTTTTTAACTAAAAATTTTTACTTTAAGAACTTTATATGATATTATCATGTATACAGCAATTAAAATAACTAATTTTATATTAAAATTAGTTATTTTCTGTCTTTAACAAGAAATACTTTTTTGCGTATATTTTATATATTAAGCAACTTATAATGAATTTTATATAATCCAATCTTTGTATTCAACTTAAATAAATAAATTTAATCAAAAACAATACTATAGTATCAATGTAAAAATTAATAATTTAACATAAAATAAATCTTGAGTATATCTAGATGTTATAAAATTAAATATTATTCTTTAATTTAATGTTTATTAAAAAGCTAGTTATCACTAACTTAAAAATGATTTTATATAAATAAATATTTTATTTATATAAAACAGATAAAATTTATAGAAATATTTTCTTTTAAATAAAAAAAGTTAAAAAATTAAATTTTTTCATTGATAAATATTTTAAAATTAATTTATTATTTTATCTAATGACTATCTTGCAGAAGTATAACGCCAATGTGGTTTAAAGAAAAGTAAATTAAAATTTAATATTGCTAATTTCTTGCGTCCATATAATAATTAATAATTATAATACTAAGATATATTTAATGTAACAATTAATAGCAATCATTATACTTATTTTCATAAAAATTGAAGAATGATACATGAATAATCGTAGGTTTTCATAAACATCATTGTACTATAAAACTTATAATAAGAAATATATTAAGTTAAATTTTTACAACATAAGATAAACAATTTTTTATTCTGTATATAGCATAAAATTATTTTATTGCGAAAAATTAAATAAAAGTTAAAATAATTGTATATTTGCAATTTATTTTTTATTTGCGTTGTATAATAAAATTAAAAAATAATTATACAGAGTAAAAATAAATTATGAATAAATTTATAAATAAATATCTTAAAATATAGCGTATTATTATCTATACGCATAAGCTGTAATCTTATTTTATTTTAAAAAAATAAGATTACAGCTCTTTCTATTCATTTTTTTATCTATAAAAATTTAATATAAAGAAACTAAAGAGTTTATTCTTAATTTAGAAGAATTAAGATTTTATAGAAAATAAATATCTATAACTTTCATTATAGAATAAAGCTATAACTATTAAAAATTTGTTTACTTTAACAACAAAAAATATATATTTTGTACTATGTAAATTAACAAATATAAATATAAAGAAAAATCACTATTTTAAGCAAAGTATGTTTCGAATAGAAATATTACTTTCTATTCTATCATACAGTTTATGTAATACTATTATATAAATTCTTATCTAGAATGAGAATTCGTTGGTGCTTTGCTTAGGTAGATAATTTATTTAAAATAATAAATAAAATCATATTAACTTTAAAAGTTTTTTTTAAAAATACATACAAACCAATAGTCATCAATAAATGAATTGAAGTGTTTTCTTTGTCTCTCATAAAAATTCTGTATTAATAAGTATAAATAATACAATTAATACAATTTTATTTATATAAAATGCAATAGCATATATAGATATATTATAATATTATATGGTTGTCTGGATTGTAAAATATGCAATTTATTAATTTAAAATTTATGTTATATAAAAATATTTTAGTAAATAAATACTCTATTTTATATTGTTGCACATAAAAATATAAAAGTTGGTAATTTGGTATCTAGTTTTTTAAACGTATGTAAATTGTCGTTTTATGCTAAATTTTTTATGATAGTATAAGTTATTATTAAATTTAAATTAATTCTAGAAAAAAATAGTTATATAACTTATATTTTATTATATTAGTATTATATAATTAACTGCATATTCATTGATTTATTTAATTTTATGTTCTAATATTAGCACACGATTTTTTCAGATAATAAAAGAATTAAATATAGTTAAGTTTTATCAATAAATTAATCTTTATAATTTATATGAATAAAACATATTCATTTATTTTCAAAATGAAAATTTATTAAATAAACTAATTATATGAAATTTATAAAATAATATAAATTATATTATTATATTTTCTTCTTTGCAAGCTTTATCTATACTATAATAACATATCGCTGTCCTCTTATTATTTAAAAACTAGTTTTTAAATAATAAGAGGACAGCGTTAAATTATATAAAAATATAATTTAAATCTATTTTGTATTTATTTCTTTTTTTTGCTCTACAGAACGATCAACAAGACCGATGTAGGCCATAGGAGCATTATCCCCTGCCCTAAAACCACACTTTGTAATACGAGTATAACCACCTGATCGAATTAAGCAACGCAGCGCAACTTCATTAAATAATTTTGCCACTATTTCATTATTTCGAATCCGAGAAAAGCTTAAGCGACGGTTAGCTACGTTATCTATTTTCGCAAGAGTAATTAGTGGCTCAACAATACGACGCAATTCTTTTGCCTTTGGTAAGGTTGTTTTAATAATTTCATGATGGATTAAAGAACTAATCATATTGCGAAACATAGCTTTTCTGTGGCTACTATTACGACTTAATTGACGACCACTATTGCGATGACGCATAATCTTATCCCTTTTGTTAACAAAACTTTAACTAGTAATTTTATTCATCAGCAATGCTTGATGGAGGCCAATTTTCTAAACGCATACCTAGTGATAAACCTCTTGATGCCAGAACATCCTTAATCTCAGTAAGTGATTTCTTACCTAGATTAGGTGTTTTAAGTAATTCAACTTCAGTGCGCTGAACTAAATCACCAATATAATGTATGGCTTCTGCCTTTAAGCAATTAGCAGAGCGAACAGTTAATTCAAGATCATCAACAGCTCTCAGTAAAATTGGATCAAACTCTGGCTTCTCATCTTTAACTTCAATCTTAGCAACATCTCGTAAATCAACAAAAGCCTCTAGTTGTTCAGATAAGATAGTTGCTGCTCTACGAATTGCTTCTTCTGGATCGATTGTGCCATTAGTTTCTATATCGATAATCAATTTATCTAAATCAGTGCGCTGTTCTACACGAGTTGCTTCAACATTGTATGAAATACGCTCTACTGGACTATAACATGCATCAACTAATAAACGACCTATTGTTCTATCATCTCCTTCCAAATTAATGCGAGTAGAAGCCGGTACATAACCGCGACCACGTTGTACTTTAATTCGCATATTAATAACAGCGCTTTCATCAGTTAGATGGCAAATAACATGTTGTGGTTTAATAATTTCAATATCATTATTATATGTAATATCAGAGGCAGTTACAGGGCCAATTCCAAATTTATTCAGTATAAGAATAATTTCATCCTTAGAGTGAACTTTTATTGCAAGCTCTTTAAGATTAAGAAGAATCTCTAAAATATCTTCCTGTACACCTTCTTTTGTGCTATATTCATGCAAAACGCCATTAATTTCAACCTCAGTCACAGCATAACCAGGCATAGACGAAAGCAAAATACGGCGCAGTGCGTTACCAAGAGTATGGCCGAATCCACGCTCTAATGGTTCAATGGTCACCTTGGCATGAGACGAACTAATTTGCTCTATATCAACCAGGCGCGGCTTAAGAAACTCTGTCACAGAACCATGCATTATATCCTCTCTTTTATAATAAACTTTACTTAGAATAAAGTTCGATGATTAATTGTTCGTTAATGTCATCAGACAGATTAGTACGTTCAGGAATAGGAGTGCGCTTGAACAGACCCTCCATCTTTGAAATATCAACTTCTAACCAACTAGGCTTTTCCCTTTGCTCATAAAGATCCAAAGCAGCTTTAATACGAGATTGTTTTTTTGCTTTTTCGCGAATGCTAATAACATCATCTGTAGAAACATGATAAGAAGAAATGTTAACTATTTTATAATTTACCATTATAGATTTATGGCTAACCATCTGACGAGCTTCCGCACGAGTTGCACTGAAGCCCATACGATAAACTACATTATCTAAACGACATTCAAGCAAATTTAATAAATTTTCACCAGTATTTCCTTTCAATCTTGCTGCTTCTTTATAATAGTTATGGAATTGACGTTCTAAAATACCGTAAATACGACGAACTTTTTGTTTTTCACGCAACTGAACGCCATAATCAGATAGACGCGTTTTTCTAGCACCGTGTTGTCCAGGTGCTTGTTCTAATTTGCATTTGCTGTCAATTGCGCGAACACCAGATTTAAGAAAGAGATCTGTACCTTCGCGACGGCTCAGTTTGAGCTTGGGACCCAAATATTTAGCCATTTTCTTTCTCCAGAGACATTAAAACGAAGCATAATTAAACACAGCGTTTCTTTGGTGGACGACAACCGTTATGAGGAATAGGAGTCACATCAGTGATGTTAGTAATTCGAAAACCAGCGGCATTTAATGCACGGATAGTTGATTCGCGTCCAGGACCAGGTCCCTTTACCATTACCTCTAAATTTTTTATTCCATACTCTTTTACTGCTTCTGCACAACGCTCTGCTGCAACTTGCGCTGCAAACGGAGTAGACTTACGAGAACCCCTAAAACCAGAACCGCCAGAGGTTGCCCAACCTAATGCATTACCATGACGATCAGTAATAGTAACAATTGTATTATTAAAGGAAGCATGAATATGAGCCACACCATCTAAAATTTGTTTTTTTACTCGCTTACGTGTACGAATGTGTGCTTTTATCATTATTAATACTCCGTCTTATTTCTTAATCAAACTACGCGGGCCCTTGCGAGTGCGTGCATTTGTCTTTGTTCGCTGACCGCGAACAGGAAGACCGCGTCGATGCCGCAAACCACGATAACACCCAAGATCTATCAGACGCTTAATGTTCAGAGTAACTTTACGACGCAAATCACCTTCAACAATATATTTAGCAACTTCTTCACGTAACTTATCGATTTTTTCTTCAGACAACTCACTGATCTTAACATTATTAGGAATACCGCTTGCTGTGCAAATTAACTGTGAGCGAGTTTTACCAATTCCGTAAATCGACCTTAATGCTATTACGGTATGTTTATGATCAGGAATGTTAATGCCTGCTATACGGGCCACTATGCACTCCTAAAGTTAAATATTATATAACTGACTAAAAATCCAATTTTAGGATAATTAAATAGTTATACATCTATTTAGTAATAAAACGTTTAACTGATCAAATTAGCCAGCAAAATTTAATTTTGAAAGAAAAAATATTTTTAACCTTGACGTTGTTTATGTCTTGGTTCATCTATACAAATAATACAAATACTACCATTGCGTTTAATAACTTTACAGTTATGACATAATTTTTTTATTGAAGCACGAACTTTCATTTTACTCTCCGTAACTAATAAATAAAATCTTAAATTAAATTATTTGCCTTTAAGATTTGCTTTTTTTAATACAGACTCATATTTACTAGACATCATAATAGTTTGCACTTGCGCCATGAAATCCATAATAACAACAACAACAATTAGAAGTGAAGTGCCACCAAAATAAAATGGTACCCCCATTGCGTCACGCATAAACTCTGGAATTAAACAAATAAAAGTAATATACAGCGCACCTGCTAATGTTAAGCGTGTCATTACTTTATCAATATATTTAGCAGTTTGTTCTCCTGGACGAATTCCTGGTACAAATACACCTGACTTCTTTAAGTTATCTGCTGTTTCTCTTGGATTAAAAATTAATGCAGTATAAAAAAAACAGAAGAAGATTATTGCTGATGCATAAAGTAAAATATAAAGTGTCTGTCCTGGCTGTAAATATGTTGAAATAGTTATAAGCCAACCCCAACCTGTTCCATCGCTAAACCAAGAAACTATTGTGCCTGGAAATAATATTATACTTGAGGCAAAAATTGCAGGAATAACACCTGCCATATTTACTTTTAATGGCAAATGTGTGCTTTGCGCAGCATAAACTCGGCGACCGTGTTGATGTTTTGCATAGTTAACAATTATTCGACGCTGAGCTCGTTCCATGAAAACAACAAAATAAGTCACACTAAATACTAAAACTACAATCAATAATAATAAAAGGAAGTGTAAATCACCTTGTCTAGCTTTTTCAATAGTGTGACCGATAGCTTGTGGAAGACCAACAACTATGCCTGCAAATATAATTATTGAGATACCATTTCCTATGCCTCTTTCTGTAATCTGTTCGCCTACCCACATTAAAAACATTGTTCCTGTTACTAAACTAACAACAGCTGTAAAATAAAATGGAAATCCAGGGTTGATTATCAGTCCCTGCATTCCAAGTATTTTTGGCAAACCTGTTGCAATGCCAATAGATTGGAATGTAGATAATGCTAAAGTACCATAGCGCGTATACTTATTGATCTTGCGACGACCAGCTTCACCTTCCTTCTTAATTTCTGATAATCGTGCATTAAGTACAGTCAATAGTTGGACAATAATTGATGCTGAAATATATGGCATAATACCCAATGCAAAAATAGAAGCCCGACTAAGTGCACCACCAGAAAACATATTAAACATTTCAATTATTGTGCCTCTTCCATTTTCAAGCCATTTAGCAAGAACGCTGATATCAATTCCAGGAATTGGTATAAAGGAACCAATACGGAAAACAATAAGCGCGCCAATAACAAACAAAAACCTACGTTTAAGTTCTCCTATGCCACTTTTAGCACTTTGAAAATATAAACCTAGTTGATTCGTCATTTATAACTTATTCCTCAATTTTGCCATGCGCAGATTCAATTGCACTTCGCGCGCCTTTTGTTACGCGAATCCCACGTACAATAACTGGATGATTAACTTTACCAGAAAGAATAATTTTCGCATATTCTATTTTTACTCCAATTATATTAGCAGCTTTAAGTGTATTCATATCAATTATATCGCCTTCAACTTTAGTAAAGTCTGATAAACGAACTTCTGAAGTAATCATTGCTTTACGTGAAGTAAATCCAAATTTTGGCAAACGACGATGCAAAGGCGTTTGACCGCCTTCAAAATTACGACGCAAACTACAACCAGAGCGAGACTTCTGTCCTTTATGTCCGCGCCCAGCCGTTTTACCTAAACCTGAACCAATACCACGACCTACACGTTTAGATGTATGTTTAGAACCTTTAGATGGAGATAGAGTATTCAGGTACATATATTACTCCTCAATTTCAAGCATGTAAGAAATTAAATTAATCATGCCTCGGATTGCTGGAGTATCTTCACGCTCTACGGTGTGTCCTATTCTACGTAAACCTAAACCAATCAGTGTCGCCTTATGTTTTGGTAATCGACCAATAGAGCTGCGTATTTGTGTAATTTTAATAATCTTAGACATTATATCCTTCTTTAACACAAAATTTCTTCAACTGATTTATTACGCTTAGCTGCAATCATTTCAGGAGAACTCATGCTGTCTAAAGCATCAAGTGTTGCACGAACAACATTAATTGGATTAGTTGAGCCATATGTTTTAGCTAATACATTACGTACACCAGCTACATCTAATACAGCGCGCATTGCACCTCCTGCTATAATCCCAGTACCTTCATGTGCTGGCTGCATAAATACGCGAGAACCAGTGTGAGAACCTTTTACAGGGTGATATAAAGTACCATTATTGAGAGCTACGTTTTTCATATTGTGTCTGGCGTTTTCCATCGATTTCTGTATTGCTGCCGGAACTTCTCGTGCCTTTCCATAACCAAAACCAACACGACCATTACCATCACCTACAACAGTTAGTGCAGTAAAGCTAAAAATACGACCACCTTTAACAGTTTTAGCTACACGATTTACTGCAATAAGCTTTTCTTGCATATCGCAAACTTGTTTTTCGATGTTAGCCATTTTATACTCCTGTCTTAAAACTTAAGTCCGCCATCTCTTGCAGCATTTGCCAGTGCCATAACTCTACCATGATATTTAAAACCAGAACGATCAAGAGCAACTTCTTTGATGCCTTTTTCTAATGCGCGCTCAGCTATTAATTTTCCAACTACTTCTGCAGCTTCTTTATTTCCTGTATACTTTACTTGTTTATTAATAGTTTTTTCTATAGTAGAGGCGACTACTAATGTTTCAAAACCATTTGGTGCAATAACTTGCGCATAAATATGACGAGAAGTTCGGTGTACCACTAAACGGGTTACTCCAAGTTCATGTAGTTTTCGTCGTAAGCGAGTTGCTCGACGAATGCGTGCTATTTTTTTATCCATATTGTTACCTACTTCTTTTTTGCCTCTTTAATACGCACGATCTCATCATCATAATGAATACCTTTTCCTTTATAAGGTTCAGGAATGCGGTAAGAACGCAATTCTGCTGCAACTTGTCCAACTGCTTGCTTATCTAGACCTTCTAACAGAATTTCAGTTTGCGATGGGCATTGTGCACTAATACCTTGTGGTAACTTGTGCTCTATAATGTGAGAGAAGCCTAAAGATAAACTTAGAATGTTATCTTTAATAGCCACACGATAGCCGATTCCAACAAGATTAAGTTTTTTTCTAAAGCCTTCAGTAACACCAATGATCATTGCATTTAACAAAGAACGAGCAGTACCTGCCTGAGTCCACGAATCATAAAAATCATCTCGTGGTCCAAACGTTAATTGGTTATTAATATATTTAATCGTAACAGATCTATGAATTGTACGACTAAGTTTTCCATTTTTACCTTTAATTACTATATATTGACCATTAAGTTTAACTTCTACATCAGAAGGAACACTAAGAGGTGATTTTGCCACACGAGACATTCTTTTCTCCTAAATTAAGCTACGTAGCATATAATTTCACCACCTAAACTTTCTTGGCGAGCTGAATTATCAGTCATGATACCTTTAGAAGTAGAAATTATAGCAATTCCCAAGCCAGCCATCACTTTTGGTAGTTTATCTTTTTTCTTATAAATACGCAAACTTGGGCGGCTTATTCGCTGAATGCTTTCTACAGCAGCTTTACCTTTAAAATATTTCAATGTAACTTCTAATATTGGTTTAATATTTTCAACAATTTTATAATTTTCAATATAACCTTCTTTCTTGAGTACTTTAGCAATTGCTATTTTTATCTTGCTAGAAGGTATATTTATAACAATTTTATTGGCACTCTGACCGTTACGAATGCGGGTTAGCATATCAGCGATTGGATCTTGCATGCTCATTTATTTTTCTCCAATGATTCAATTACCTAGAATTACCAGCTAGCTTTTTTAAGTCCTGGGATTTCGCCACGCATAGCTGACTCGCGAACTTTAATTCGACTTAGACCAAATTTTCGCAAAAAACCGTGCGATCGTCCAGTTTGACGACACCGATTTCGCCGACGAGAAGGACTTGAATCACGTGGTAACATTTGTAGCTTAAGAACAGCATCCCAACGATCTTCATCAGATGTATTTAAATTAGAAATAATAGTTTTTAACTCTATTCGTTTTTTGAAGAATTTTTCAACTAATTTTGCACGCTTTACATCACGGGCTTTCATTGATTGCTTAGCCATGAATATACTTCCTTACTTGCGAAACGGAAAATTAAATGCCATTAATAATGCAAGACCTTTATCATCTGATTTCGCAGTAGTAGTAATAGTAATATCTAAACCTCGTATACGATCTACCTTATCATAATCAATTTCTGGAAAAATTATTTGTTCGCGAACACCCATGCTGTAGTTGCCATGTCCATCAAATGATTTACTGGATAAACCACGAAAATCACGTATGCGAGGAACAACAATAAAAATAAGTCGCTCAAAAAATTCCCACATACGATCACCACGCATTGTTACTTTGCATCCAATTTCTTGCCCCTGACGTATTTTGAATCCTGCAATAGATTTGCGGGCTTTAGTAATAAATGGCTTTTGCCCTGTTATTGCCGACAAATCAGAAACTGCATTATCAAGTGCCTTTTTATCAGTAATAGATCCGCCAACACACATATTCAGTGTAATCTTCTTAAGCTGAGGGACTTGCATAACAGAATTGTAGCCAAACTTATTCATTAGTTTATGCATTACCTCATTTTTGTAGTAATCATGCATTGGTGCCATGGTATACTCCGAAAATTACTTAATAATTTCATTATTAGATTTAAAAAAACGCAATTTTTTACCATCTTCAATTCTAAAACCAACTCGATTAGCCTTACCAGTTATCACATTAAAAATTGCAACATTAGAAGAGTCAATTGATGCTTCTTTTTCAACAATGCCACCTTGTTGATTAAGAGACGGGACAGGTTTCTGATGTTTCTTAACTAAATTAATCCCTTCAATAATTAACTTACCTGAAGAAAGAACCTGTTTTACCTTGCCTCGCTTTCCCTTATCTCTGCCAGCTAATACGATAATTTCGTCATTGCTACGGATTTTAATTGCCATTATGCGTGCTCCTTCTTATAGCACCTCTGGTGCTAGAGAAATAATTTTCATGAACTTCTCAGTACGAAGTTCACGAGTAACTGGTCCGAAAATTCGAGTACCAATAACTTGCTCATTTGCATTATTTAACAACACACAAGCATTATTATCGAAACGAATAACAGAACCGTCAGCGCGACGAACACCATTCTTTGTGCGAACAACTACTGCTTTCAGAATATCACTTTTTTTTACTTTACCTCGCGGGCTTGCTTCTTTAACTGTAACTTTAATGATATCACCTATATCTGCGTATCGTCGATGAGATCCACCTAGAACTTTGATACACATTACATGCCGCGCTCCTGAGTTGTCGGCTACACTTAGTACTGTCTGTTCTTGAATCATTTGGCGCTCCGATAAATATAAACTAGCAGAAAGTCTTTCCTGGCATAAATTAGGAAAGATAACATAATTAGAAATAGATTAAGTTTTAAAACTATAACACTAAATTATTAATATTTACAGATAAAATAAACGGTCTTTCACTAAAAGACCGTTTATTTTATCTGTAAATATTAATTTTTTATCATATAATGGCTTTTTCTACAACTCGAACCACTATCCATGCCTTTGTCTTAGATAAAGGACGTGTTTCTCTTATCTCTACTAAATCACCGATATTACATTCATTGCTCTCATCGTGCACATGTAATTTTGTTGTTCGTCGAATAAACTTGCCATACAAAGGATGTTTTATTATACGCTCGATAGCGACAACTATAGATTTTTCCATTTTATTGCTAGTTACACGACCTTGTAAAGTATGAATTTTATCATTCATTAAGCAGCCGCCTTTTCAGTCAATAAAGTTTTAATGCGAGCAATATTACGACGTAATTGTTTCAATAAATGATTTTGTTTTAACTGTCCATTTGTACTTTTCATATTCAAATTAAATTGTTCACGCAACAAATTAAGTAGTTCATCATTTAACTCTTTAACGTTTTTTTTGCGCAGATCTTTTGCTTTCATTAGCTCAATGCCTTAGTTATAAAAATAGTTTTAATAGGCAGCTTTGCTGCTGCCAACTTGAATGCTTCACGAGCTAGATCTTCTGTAACACCGCCCATTTCATAAAGAACTTTTCCTGGTTGAATCAAAGCAACCCAATATTCTACATTGCCTTTACCTTTACCCATTCGTACCTCAAGTGGTTTTTGAGTAATTGGTTTATCTGAGAATATACGAATCCAGATTTTACCTTGTCGTTTAATTGCGCGTGTCATGGCACGGCGCGCTGCTTCAATTTGACGTGCAGTTAGACGTCCGCGCCCTACTGCCTTTAAACCAAAAGTACCGAAAATAATGTTAGCACCAACAGCCAAACCACGATTGCGGCCCTTATGCATTTTACGAAATTTTGTACGCTTTGGTTGTAACATCAGCGACTCTCCTTACTTTCGGCCTTTACGTTGCTGCTTTTTTGGTTGAACTGTAGGTTTAGCTACTTTTTCAACAACAGTCATTCCGCCCAAAATCTCACCTTTAAAAATCCATACTTTAACTCCGAGAACACCATACGTTGTATGCGCTTCTGCAATGTTATAATCTATATCAGCGCGCAAGGTGTGTAACGGTACGCGACCTTCACGATACCATTCAGTGCGTGCAATTTCAGCACTACCTAAACGGCCGCTAACTTCTACTTTTATACCCTTTGCACCCAAACGCATGGCATTTTGTATTGCGCGCTTCACAGCTCGACGAAACATAACTCTACGTTCTAGTTGCGATGAAATGCTATCAGCAACTAATTTAGCATCAAGCTCAGGTTTACGTATTTCAGTAATATTTACCTGTGCTGGAACACTAGCAATATCTGATATCATCTTGCGCAATTTCTCGACATCTTCACCTTTTTTGCCTATAACAATACCAGGTCTAGCCGTGTGAATAGTTACGCGTATACTTTTAGCAGGACGTTCTATAACAATACGAGAAATAGATGCTCTTGCTAGTTTTTTATTTAAATATTGACGAACTTTAAAATCGCTATCTAAGTTATCAGCAAATTCTTTCGTATTTGCATACCAAGTAGAGTTCCAATATTTGACAATACCTAAACGAATACCATTAGGATGTACTTTCTGACCCATTACTATTCTCCAGAGCATCAACTATTGGACACAACCACAGTAATGTGACTGGTGCGCTTTAAAATATGATTTGCACGGCCTTTAGCACGAGGCATAATCCGTTTCATAGAGGAACCTTCGTTAACAAAAATTTTCTTAATTTTTAAGTCATCAATATCAGCGCCATCGTTGTGCTCAGCATTGGCAATAGCAGATTCAAGCACTTTCTTTACTAAAGATGCGGCTTTCTTGTTTGTGTAATTTAGAATTTCTAGAGCTTTGGACACTTTCTTACCGCGAATTAGATTAACAACTAAACGAACCTTCTGAGCAGAAGAACGAGCCTTACGATGTATAGCGATAGTTTCCATCTCTTCTCTTTGCCTTAACGTTTCTTGGTTTTTTTATCAGCCGCGTGACCGCGATATATGCGTGTTGGTGCAAATTCACCTAATTTATGACCAACCATTTCATCTGTAACATAAACTGGAACATGCTGGCGGCCATTATGTATAGCAATGGTTAAACCGATCATCTTAGGAAAGATCGTTGAACGACGAGACCAAGTCTTGAGAGGCTTTTTATCGCCGATTTCCACCGCTTTCTCTACTTTATTCAGCAAGTGTAGGTCAATAAAAGGACCTTTCTTGAGAGAACGTGGCATTGTTTATCCTCTAATTATTTTTTAGAACGGTGTCGTATGATATATTTATCAGTACGTTTATTACTGCGAGTCTTTTTGCCTTTAGTTTTGACTCCCCATGGCGTTACTGGGTGTTTGCCAAAGTTACGACCTTCGCCGCCGCCATGTGGATGATCTACTGGATTCATCGCTGCACCACGAACGGTAGGTCGTATTCCTCGCCAGCGAGTAGCTCCAGCTTTTCCTAGAGCACGCAACATATGCTCTGCATTACCAACTTCACCTAATGTAGCGCGGCTATTAGAAAGTACTTTATGTATTTCACCAGAGCGCAAACGGATAGTTACATAACTGCTATCTCGTCCAATAATTTGTACATAAGAACCGGCTGAGCGAGCTATCTGACCACCTTTACCTGGTTTAATCTCAATGTTATGAACAGTTGAACCGATAGGAATATTACAAATAGGTAAAGCATTACCTATTTTAATTGCTACATTTATACCAGATTGAATTTGATCACCTAATTTTAAGCCTTTTGGTGCTAAAATATATCGACGTTCTCCATCTCTATAAAGAACCAGTGCAATATTTGCAGAACGATTTGGATCATATTCAAGACGCTCAACACTGGCAATAATATCATCTTTGTTACGTTTAAAGTCAATAAGACGATAATGCCGTTTATGACCACCACCAATATGACGTGTAGTAATACGGCCATTGTTATTACGTCCACCAGTTTTGTTATTTTTTTTTAGTAATGGAGCATAAGGTGTACCATTATTTAGCTCATAGTTAACTACTTTAACTACGTGTCGACGTCCTGGAGATGTAGGTTTACATTTAACAACTGGCATTATTTTAGTCCTCCGACCTATTCTACACTATTAATGAGGTTTAAATTCTGGCCCTTTTTTAAAATAACGTAAGATTTTTTCCAGTCGTTACGACGACCAATTTTTTTACCGTGACGTTTTGTTTTGCCTTTAACAAGTAAAGTGTTTATATCTTTAACTTTAACTTCGAACAATTTTTTTACAGCAATCTTAATCTCTGCTTTAGTCGCATATTTTGATACTTTAAGCACTATGGTATTATTTTTTTCCATCGTTGCAGAAGCTTTTTCAGAAACATGCGGTGCGCGTACTACTTTTAATATCCGTTCCTCATGTATCATTCTAACATTTCCTCAATTTTTTTCACAGCATCAACAGTCATAATTATTTTATCGAAAGTGACCAGACTAACTGGATCTATTCCTATCACATCACGAACACCAACTTTATATAAGTTACGAGCAGCTAAAAATAAATTTTCGTCAACATTATTAGTGATTATCAATACATTATCTATTGTCATTTCTTTTAATTTTTTTACTATAACTTTAGTTTTTGGTTCTTCTATAACAAATTTTTCAACAACAATTAGACGATTTTGACGTATCAATTCAGATAAGATACTTTTCAAAGCACCCCGATACATCTTTTTGTTTACTTTTTGAGTGTGATCCTGTGGTCTCGCTGCAAAAGTTACACCACCAGAGCGCCAAATTGGACTCTTAAATGAACCTGCTCGAGCGCGACCAGTTCCTTTTTGACGCCATGGTTTTTTACCAGAACCTGAAACATCACTACGACTTTTTTGAGCACGAGTACCTTGACGAGCACCAGCAAAATGTGCAACAAGTACTTGATGAATAAGAGCCTCATTAAAAGCACGTCCAAATGTAGTTTCTGAAACAGTTAGAACGCTATTCGCGTCTTTTATTACTAATTCCATCCTATATCCTCGACGCTACGCTTTAATAGCTGATTTTATAATCAGATTATTACCAATTGCACCTGGAACAGAACCTTTAACCAATAGTAAATTACGTTTAGTATCAACACGTACTACATCTAGACTTTGAACAGTTATACGTTTATTACCTAATTGACCAGCCATTTTCTTGCCCTTAAATACCTTACCTGGAGTTTGGTTTTGACCAATAGAACCAGGAACTCGATGCGATAAAGAGTTTCCATGAGTAGCGTCATGAGTATGAAAATTCCAACGTTTAACTGTGCCAGAAAAACCCTTACCTTTTGAAATACCAGTAACATCGACTTTCTTGACATTAATAAAAATTTTAATACTAATGCTTTGACCTACTATAAATTCTTTATTTTTACTAAAACGAAATTCATATAATATACGACCAGCATCAACACCAGCTTTAGCAAAATGTCCTGCTTCAGGTTTTTTTATACTGCTTGATTTTTTACTACCTGTAGTAATCTGAATTGCATTATAACCATCTGTTTCTAACCTCTTAACCTGGGTAACTCTGTTATTTTCAATTTCAATAACAGTTACAGGAATAGAAACGCCATCTGCAGTAAAGATACGCGTCATTCCCAATTTCTTACCGACTAAACCAATCATTTCTTTAACTCCACAATCCTACAAGAAGCTAATTAACCAAGACTAATCTGTACGTCTACACCAGCAGCCAGATCAAGTCGCATCAAAGCATCAACAGTCTTCTCAGTTGGCTCAACAATGTCAATTAAACGCTTATGAGTACGAATTTCATACTGATCTCGCGCATCTTTATTAACATGCGGCGAAATTAGAACGGTAAAACGCTCTTTGCGTGTAGGTAGCGGAATCGGACCGCGTACTTGAGCACCAGTACGCTTGGCGGTTTCAACAATTTCTGCAGTTGATTGATCGATTAAACGATGATCAAAAGCTTTTAGACTGATACGGATTCTTTGGTTCTGCATGAGACCAGAGCTCCAACTATTTTATAAATATAAAAATTACTCTTCGCACTAATTTTGTTTGATAGAGAAGTGTAATTATTCTAATTAATACCTCAATAATAGGAAGTATTGTTTTACTACAATTTTACTACCTCAAATCATTTACGGTAAAGAGGCTAAATTATAGAGTCTGCAGAGTATACGTGATTTCAAAATAATCGCAAGCTATTGATGAAAAAATTAAATAAAATTTATTTATAAACAAATATAAGTTAAATAATTGCTATAAAATATGTATATTAAGTAATTTTTAAGTATATTATTGCCATTAAATTAAATTTTCTTTCGAATTACTTAATACGTTTTAATCATCTAGTATTTAATCACAGAATTACTAGAAATAATATCATTGATAAATGATACATAAATAATTGTTGAGTTTATTTTTTTATTTTATCAAATTAAAGTGATGAATTTAAATTTAATGATTTTTTTTAATATTCTTTTTAAATATTCTTTACATAAATACTAAAAATTAGCTTTTTTTAGCAAAAGATTTGATTTTGTTATATTTTAAATATGAATTATTTATTATATTTGATATAAATCAAGTCGCATTCAAAATAAATAGGTGTTTTGTTAATTGAATTTATACATAAACAAATAATTTCCAATGTTGCAAAATTCATAAATTAGTAATAAAAACAAAGATATTAATAATATACAAATTTTACAAAAAGTTTAAGTGAAACTATTATAGTTATTACATAATAAAAGTAACATTGCGATTATTTAAATTAATTATTTCTTATTTACAATATCTTATGCACTAATTATTTATCTCCGAAAAATAAATACAATAATATCTTATAAATGTATTTGTTAGTTGAAGAAAAAACTAATTTTTTTAAATAAAACATTAACATAGATTTGCTTTCTTTATGCATTATGCAAAGTATTGTATATTTATTTACCTAGTTAAATGAAAATCAAAATTTTTTATGTATGATGTTAATAATTTTTTGTAAAAATTATAATATAATATATAAAATACATTTTGCAAAAAAAATAAAAAATAAAATTGAATTATTTATAACATTGATGTCTTATTTTCTGTTTATATTTTGAAATCAAAATTAACTATTTTTGTTATATTAATCTGTATATTTCATATCTAATATCATTGAATAAATAATAATATTCATAATTTTAAAATATACTGTCACATAAAATATTAATTAATTACAAAAATTTTATTACTAAATAATTTATTTAAATAATTAATTATATTATCGTTTTTTTATTTTTATTTTTATTTTACAGTGTGGACAATAGAAAAACTATAAATAGAAATTATTAAATAAAACAATAAAACAAGAGGCTTTCACCTCTTTTTCTAAATTTTATATCTTATTTAAGAAAGAATTTTAACAACAACCCCGGCACCAACTGTACGACCACCTTCACGTATAGCAAATCGCAATCCTTCATCCATAGCTATTGGGGATATTAATGTCACTTTCATGTTGATATTATCACCAGGCATTACCATCTCTACTCCTTCTGGTAGCTCGATTGTACCTGTTACATCCGTTGTTCTAAAATAGAACTGTGGGCGATAACCTTTAAAAAATGGCGTATGACGACCTCCCTCATCTTTATTTAAAATATAAACTTCAGATTCAAATTGAGTATGAGGATTTATTGTTCCTGGTTTTGCAAGAACTTGTCCACGCTCTACATCTTCACGCTTAGCGCCACGCAATAAAACCCCTATATTTTCCCCTGCACGACCTTCGTCTAACAATTTGCGGAACATTTCTACGCCTGTACAAGTTGTTTTACTTGTATCTCTAATTCCAACAATCTCAATTTCTTCACCAACTTTAACAACCCCGCGCTCTACTCTACCTGTCACTACTGTTCCACGGCCTGATATTGAAAATACATCTTCTATTGGAAGCAAGAAAGGTTTGTCTATTGCTCTTTTTGGCTCTGGTATATAATTATCTAATGAGTTCGCTAACTCAAGAATTTTATCTTCCCATTTCGGATCACCTTCTAGTGCCTTTAGAGCAGAACCCATAATTATAGGAGTCTCCTCTCCTGGAAAATCATACTGAGAAAGCAGTTCTCGCACCTCTATTTCTACAAGTTCCAATAACTCCTCATCGTCAACCATATCACATTTATTTAAAAAAACAACAATATAAGGAACACCAACTTGACGACCTAATAATATATGTTCTCGAGTTTGCGGCATTGGACCATCTGTTGCTGCTACAACTAAAATTGCTCCGTCCATTTGTGCCGCCCCGGTAATCATATTTTTTATATAATCTGCATGACCTGGGCAATCAACGTGCGCGTAATGACGTGTAGGTGTATCATATTCTACGTGAGAAGTAGAAATTGTGATCCCACGGGCTTTTTCTTCTGGTGCATTATCAATTTGATCAAATGCACGAGGGTTCCCGCCGTAATTTTTTGCTAATACTGTTGTAATTGCTGCAGTTAGAGTTGTTTTACCATGATCAACATGACCGATTGTGCCAACATTAACATGCAGTTTTTTGCGTTCAAATTTTTCTTTAGACATGACTATATTCCTTATAGATTTTTAGTAGTTAAGAGATAATTAGATTAAATATTTAAACTAAAGTACAATTACTTAGCTTTGCGAGATTCGATAATTGATTGAGTAATATTTATTGGTGCTTCATTATATTTTAAAAATTCCATTGAGTAAGAAGCACGACCTTGAGTTTGCGAACGCAAATCTGTAGCATAACCAAACATTTCTGATAATGGTACTTTAGCAGAAATTCTCTTATTGCTTACTATATCTTCCATGCCTTCAATTATACCACGCCTACGGTTAAGATCACCAATTACGTCACCCATATATTCTTCAGGAGTTTCAACTTCAACTTTCATAATTGGTTCCAATAATATAGGACTCGCTTTCATAAAACCTTCTTTAAAAGCTATAGAACCTGCAATTTTAAATGACAGTTCCGAGGAATCAACTTCATGATAGAAACCATCATACAATGTCACTTTTACATCAATAATTGGATAACCAGCTAGAACACCATTTTTTATTTGTTCTTGAATACCCTTATCTACTGCAGGTATATACTCTTTAGGTACAACCCCACCAACAATTTTATTATGAAATTCATAACCAATTTCATGTCCTGATTCCAAAGGTTCAATACGTATCCATATATGAGCAAATTGACCGCGCCCACCAGACTGACGAATAAACTTACCTTCCTGATCAACAGGTTTGCAAATAGTCTCACGATATGCTACTTGCGGTTTTCCAACTTTTGCTTCAATTTTAAATTCACGTCGCATACGGTCAACTAATACTTCTAAATGCAACTCACCCATTCCAGCAATAATTGTCTGGCCAGATTCCTCATCAGTTGATACATGAAAAGATGGATCTTCTCGAGCCAAACGAGTTAGAGCAATACCCATTTTTTCTTGTTCAGCTTTAGTTTTTGGCTCTATAGCAACATAGATAACTGGCTGTGGAAATTCCATACGTTCTAGAATAATTGGCGCATTCATAGCACATAAAGTATCGCCAGTAGTCACCTCTTTAAGTCCGATAGCAGCTGCTATATCACCTGCTCTAACTTCTTTAATTTCTTCACGCTTATTAGCGTGCATCTGAACTATTCGACCAAACCGTTCTTTTTTATTTTTAATTGGATTAAGAACAGTATCACCTGAACTAACTACACCAGAATAAACACGAAAAAAAGTTAAATTTCCAACAAATGGATCAGTTGCAATTTTAAAAGCTAATGCTGAAAATGGTTCATCGTTGCTTGCGTAACGCTCTGCTGGAGTGCTTTTTGTATCAGCCAAAATACCTTTAATTGCAGGAATATCAGTTGGTGCCGGCAAATATTCAATAACTGCATCCAACATTGCTTGTACTCCTTTATTTTTAAAGGCAGAACCACAAGTAACTAAAATAATTTCATTATTTAATACTCTTTTGCGCAATGCTTTCTTAATCTCTCCATCAGATAGCTCTTCACCATCAAAATATTTTTCCATCAATTCATCTGATCCTTCAGCTGCAGCTTCAATCAGTTTACGATACCACTCATCAGCTTGAGTTTTCATATTAGATGGGATATCGTGATAAACGAAACTGACACCTTGATCATATTCATTCCAATGAATTGCTTTCATTTTAACTAAATCAACAACACCAGTAAATGATTCTTCAGAGCCAATTGGCAATTGAATAGGAACCAGTATTGCTGCTAGACGAGTTTTAATCTGATCTATAACACGCAAGAAATTAGCACCCATACGATCCATTTTATTAATAAATGCTATGCGAGGTACTTGATATTTATTTGCCTGACGCCAAACAGTTTCAGATTGTGGTTGAACGCCACCAACTGCACAATAAACCATTACAACACCATCAAGAATACGCATAGAACGTTCTACTTCAATAGTAAAGTCAACATGTCCTGGGGTGTCTATAATGTTTATGCGATGTTCATCAAACTGTTTGCCCATTCCAGACCAAAAAGCAGTAGTTGCAGCTGAAGTAATAGTAATGCCACGCTCTTGCTCTTGCTCCATCCAGTCCATTGTAGCAGCACCATGATGGACTTCGCCAATTTTATGGTTCACTCCAGTATAAAATAGAATACGTTCTGTTGTGGTGGTCTTGCCGGCATCGATATGGGCACTAATACCAATGTTACGATAATGCGTAATTGGAGTTTTACGAGCCATTTTCCTCTCTCCTGACAATTTAAATTTGTATAAGCGTAACACTATTCCACTTTCATGAAACATAACTATAAAAATCTACCAACGATAATGTGCAAATGCTTTATTAGCTTCTGCCATACGATGAACATCTTCACGTTTTTTAACTGAACCACCTTTATTTTCAGTCGCATCAGATAATTCGTTAGCTAAGCGCAAATCCATTGATTTATCAACACGTTTACGAGCGGATTCAACAATCCAGCGCATGGCTAATGCATTTCGACGAACATGCCGAACCTCAACAGGAACTTGGTAAGTTGAACCACCAACGCGACGTGATTTAACTTCTACTGTTGGACGAACATTCTCTAGAGCCATTTCAAAAACTTCTAAATGATCCTTTCCAGATCGTTTTGACAGAACTTCAATAGCACTGTATACGATTGTTTCTGCAATAGATTTCTTTCCATCTATCATTAAAATATTAATGAATTTAGCTAATAATTCTGATCCAAATTTTGGATCAGGGAGAATTTTACGATGACTAATTACCCTGCGACGTGGCATAAATATACTCCGTTTTTAAATTCAGAATTGTCTAAAATTATATTAGTCTATTTTAACATTAAAAATTAAATATTTGGTTTTAATTAAAGGAAAATAATTAAGTTTTCGATTTTTTAGCACCATATTTGGAACGAGCTTGTTTGCGATTTTTTACACCTGAACAATCAAGTGCCCCGCGCACAGTATGATAACGTACTCCTGGCAAATCTTTAACGCGACCACCTCGAATTAAGATTACTGAATGCTCCTGCAAATTATGCCCTTCTCCACCAATATAAGAAGAAACCTCATAACCATTAGTTAAACGAACGCGACATATTTTACGAAGTGCTGAGTTAGGTTTTTTTGGCGTAGTAGTATATACGCGAGTGCAGACACCACGTTTTTGCGGACAAGATTCCAGTGCTGGAACGTTGCTTTTTGCAATCTTTGAGATACGTGATTTTCGTACTAGCTGATTAATTGTTGCCATTAAAAAGCTCCTAGTTTTTGCATCATAATACAAAGATCTTCCTAATTTTTTTGTAACGATATAAAAATGAGTACTCAAAATCTTATACTAACAGCTATATCTGTTAGAAATATACAAATGTAATCAATTACCAAGCAAAATATTGCTGATGTTTTGCTGTTAATTGTACAAAATCAACATAAGATATCTGACGTACATAATGTGACATATATGGAATTAATCCTCTTCCATTTATATCATCTCGTAAAGCAAAAATATTAATTTCTTTATCTTTTAATTGTAACAGATAATTATTATATTTATTGCTTGATGACATTTTGTGTCCCATCAAAACACCATCTTGTATTAATACTATCTCATCATGACATGTCAATAATTTAATTAATGAATTAAAGTCAGTATAATAAGGGGAAGTAGAAATAGTATATAGCATGCCAGTCTTATATTTGGCTAAAAAGTTAGAATTATATCATACCATGATAGACTGCGACTAAGGCTATCAGCAGAAATAACTGTTACAGGTAAGATAAAATAACTATTAGCAGACAACCCTCTTGTTTCGAGATCTTCCTTACAAATATACAAATCATTAATGTTATATAATGGTAGTAATTTATATGTTGCAATATAATCACGCATCAAGAGTTTATTAGGGTTTTGTTGTGTCAGTAATTGACACACTCCATCGGAAATAAAGAAAACACCAATATTTTCAGTTAATGCAGAGATAGACAGCAAAGCATCCAATCCCTCACTGCCACTCGAAGTTCCATGAGGCATCTTCATAAATACAAATGCTATTTTTTTCATGTTTATATTAAAATTGAACAGTTCTATCGCAAAGAAGAATTGCTTCAGATAAACTACCTAACCCACTCAACATAAAACTTTTATCTAAATTAGAGCAAGGTAATCCATAATTTTCAGCTTCAGTTTCATCAATAATTCCTCTCCTAAGAGAGGCTGAAGCACATATATTCAATTGGCATCCTGTTTGTTGTGCTAATGTTTTCCATCCTAAAAGTAAGTTAAATTCATCACTAGTGGATAAAATTAATTGATTACCGTTATAAACACCTTCTTGATAAAAGAAAACCATCTTTAATATATGCCCAACCTTGATCAAAGCATTCGCAAATCTCAAAGCATTGGTTGTCTTCTGAGTTCCATAAGAAGGTTTTGTCACCAATAGGCAATAAGTAAAAGATTTATTCAAAGTATTAATTCCAATTTATTTACTAACCATATTTAATCTTCTTTGTACTTTAAAGATAAATGTCATTCTTATAAATATTTTAAAAATTAGAATACATTTATTTATGTATTTAATATTTAATATCAGAAATCTATTTTCATAGTATTATTTTCTACATTTAAATCAATATTAAATTTTTGTGGTAAATATTAACGCATGACCAATAAAATCCTTAATACAAAAGGTAAAATTTATATTGTAAAGTAACTTCAGAACATTTATAGTACAAATATTTTAGGAATAATATAAAATTTTATTTTTATACTTTTATATTAATAAAAGTAAATTAATAATTAACAATCAAGATTACTTTAATCGAACATATGTTCACTTTGGAAAAACAAGTTTTAATCTAATGTAATCAAAATAATTTTTATATATTTTGTATATAAGTAACTAAATTAACTATTTGTAAACTACTATTATAATTTATAAGTTTAGCTATTAATTATTTTTTTCTAGATACTCTAAATATTCAAGTGAATTAAGAATAATTTTGCTACACATACAATTAACATAGCAAAAACATCAACAATAATCTATAAAATTTTTAAATATCATATCTAATAATTATTTATCTAATATTATTATATACATAATTTAGAGTAATAATATATTTGTAATTTAGACATCATAACTATATATATCGAAGTATTATTAAATAATTATTAAAATAAATACCTATCTTACCTTATCAATAAGTAATTAACTCAATTATTGAGTGAATTACAGAATTACTGTAAACATCTAAAATTTTAAAATTATAGATATTAATAATCAAAGGATCTTGTATCAAACAATCTTCTACTACATAGAGCAGAAATAAAGAATAACTTAGTTATTAAAGTTAGATAAAAATCAAAACTTATTTATAATAAGTAATTTAAATTAATATATTTTGGTATTATTCATTATAAATTATAAACATTATTATTAATATCTAAAAAAGTAAATATAAAATTTAATTATTACTATTTTATTTTTCGCGATTTAACATCTAATAACTCAACATTGAATATTAAAGTTGACTGCGCTGGAATTGTAGAAATTTCAGACTTTCCATAACCTAATTCTGGTGGAATAATAAGTTGAATTTTACCACCCTTTTTCAAATATTGCAAACCTTCTGTCCAACCAGGAATTGTTGAATCAAGCGAAATCGTTAAAGATTCATTACGTTTGTAAGAACTATCAAATATAGAGCCATTAATTAAACGACCTTCGTAATTTACCACTACAGTATCTTTATCAGTTAGTTTTACTCCTTGACCAGGTTTTTCAATTTTATAAATTAATCCGCTTTTTGTTTTTACTGCACCTTTTTTTTCTTTAAGGTATTTCACTCGATATTCATCACCAAATTTACTATTCTTTTCGCTCTCCTCTTCTATTTTTGTATGAGTTGCTACTATAACTTTTTCTTCAAATGATTTTAATATACTTTCTATTTCTTGATCAGTAAGTTTGCTTTTGTTGATGAAAGCATCATGCACTCCAGATAAAAAATTTTTTCTATCTAGATTAATGCCGATAGATTTTTGTTGCATTAAATAATTGTGCATATAACGACCTATAGAGGCGCCTAATGCATAAGCATTTTTTTGATCTTTATTATTAATTTTTTTTATAGTATCATCACTTAATGCTTGTTGTGCATTAAGCATAATAAAAATATATACAACTAATATTGTACTTTTAAATAAATATTTCATTTAGTTCTCCAGTTCTTAAATTATTTTTAATGTGAATATCAAATTATGAAAAATCACACAAAATAATTAAGCGTAATATAATACACATTCAGAGAATTAGTATATTTAAATAATATAAAAATAAAGTTGCAAGACAAATTATTTTAAAAAATCAAAATTCTTTATACAAATGTAAAGAATTATATAAAATATTTAATCTATCAATTTTTCTCTTTTAATATTATATAGTATATTTATATATTTTAAATTAAAATATCTTAAAGATAATATAGAAGATTTTGAAAATAAATTACATGGCAAGAAATTGAAATAGTTGAGTTATAAAAATTACATATAACTTATTTACAAACAATTCTAAACTATACAATAATTATCAATATTATCTATAAATTACCATAAAATTATATTACATAACAATTAATTAAATAAATAGTATATTATTATTCAATAGATTTTTTGAACATCAGAAATCACACACATTAATTTTACCACCAGACACAATAATTAATACACATATGCTAGTTAAAATACTTAATGTATATATAATTATATGTACATTATAAATTAACAAAAAAAATCTCTATTTATATATTATTATATAGTATAGATTATTTAATCTAAGTAATTATTATTTTAATTTATTAACAACAATAATTATTTTCTTCATGAAAACGTATTTTATGAATGTAATATCTTATCATTTCATTGTATGGATGATCAATAAACATATTATAACTATAAGTAAATTTTCATTAAATTTTTGATTAATTCAATTAATTACAATAATTAAAGATTGAATTAAATTTAAACTAACTAATATATGATAATTAACAATCACCTCACCAACTTGAATATTCTACATTTTTATTTGTGCTAATTGCATATAAATATTACTTAAAATAAATACAAACTTACAATTCATTAATATTTAAAAAACATTAATATACATTAAATTATTATTATAGGTATAAATGTTATAAAATTAGATGTCAATACTAAGTATGCATATAAGTACATCTTTCAAATAATTTTTAAATTTAAAATTAAATAAACTTAAATAAACTTAAACCTGTAAATAATTACATAACAATATAACAAATAATTAATCAGATAATACATTATTTATATTTGATAACTTAAGACAAAATATAAATCTTTCTCTATTTTTATTATGCATAGATAGGTATGGCACTTTATATAATTTTTCGCTATATAATAATTAATTTATATATTTAAATTTTTAATTAATTATTGAAAACCTATTTATTTTTACTTAAAATAATTTATTAATTTTCATGATTACTATTTTTTAGTATAAAAACTTTAATAATCTATTAAAATTCTATTTATGGAAATTTATTTAAATATCTTAACATTTATTTAATAAAATATAGTTTTGTTTTATTAAACTGATACTATTATAAATTATATTTATAAATATTCTTTTAATTATTTTTAAAGTTATAAACAAATGTACTAACAAAATACTTTACATGATATTCTTATCAGTTATTAATTTTAAAATTAAATTTTACTTCTAGTTATAATACGAAGTTTAATTATTATTAGAAATAAAATTATACTTCAAATTCTTATATATGCTAAACACAATAATTTAAAATATTAAAAATATAAATAGTAAATATTATATATTATATATTATATAATATAATAGTTACATTGTATAGATCAATTTGATATTTTATTCATGTTTTATAACATGAGATTTATTATTGTGCAACAACTAACTAAATCAACTATAAAACTTTTTTTAAATATTTAAAAATAATTTATAATACTAAATTCTCAACAAAAAAATTTTTTGATAAATTATTAATATTTTATTAGTTAATGATACACTAATTTAGTTATTATGTACATTTATCTGGTAATTTTTTTATCAAAAATAAAATAAGAATAACTAATAAAAACAGCGATTTCTGACTACTAATTGCTCAATTTCAATAAATAAAAAAATATAATTGATGAAAAATCAGCGACATTAGTAAATATAGTAGCAAAACATACTTAAGAAACAAGAATAAAACATCATCATACTAAAACGTAAATAATCAAAAAATAATATTAGTAAGATCAAAGCACTGATTACTACTTCTAGTAGTAATGATAAAATAATTATTAAATCAATTATATTACAAAAAAAATAAATTTTTATATTATAACTTACTTTTTTTATTTTTCTACATGTACTAATGCTACTTACTGCATTGTCAAATGCCGAATGTAAATAAGTTAAGTAAAATTAAAATTTTTTGATATTATTTTATTTTTTTTATAAAATATTTTTATTCTTTATACATATTGATATTAGATATGGATCTATAAATTTATAAATGTATAGTTATAAAGTTTTGAGTGCTATATGAAAAATATTACTATTAATATTAGTATTAAACAATTCATGATTCATAAAATATTATGCGTAAAATCGCAAATAAAATTAAATCTTATTTCAACCAAATAAATGACCTATCTAAGAATAACTATATTAATCTTTATTATCAAGATAATTACTGATAGATAACCTATTATAAAAAATTTATTTTATTAAAAGTAATTATTAATCTTTAACTAGTAAATAAATATAAATTTTAAGAAATATTTTTTGTATTTTTTCTGCTACATAAATTATATATTTATTTATGATTCTTAATTCAAGTTCCTACTAATTATTTATTGACAAAAAAATAAATATATATCTTTGCTGTGATTCTAATAATCTATATAGTATTAAATATTTTTTCTAATTATAATTTATCAGTTTTTGATATAGAAAATAATTCTATCTATAATTAATTTATTCAAATTAATTTAATATAATCTTATAATTTATATTAAATCCTTGATAATTTATCTGATGCTTAAATTTGTTATTTTTAACAAAAACTGCATATGAAATCTATAAATAGATCATTTTATGGTATATTTAAAAAATAATTTTTTTTAAATTAAAATTTATGAAAATATTATCATGCATAGAAAATTAGTAATAAGTTTACTGGAAAATAATATTGGCATACAATATATTCTAATACAATAAACAGATGAAAATTATATTCAAAAATTTTAACTGTATTAATAATATTTATAAATAAATTTGAAGCAAAATATTACTAATTAAAAATAATTTAAAAAAATTACTTTTATTAAAAGTAATTAAAAACAAAATAAACTAATAACATAATTTATAGATTTTATTTAGTTTTTTTCAGTATCTTTTTTATGTTGCAATAATATTGCACTTTATTTATGCTAGTTTATTCTTTGTCTTCATAATGTTTCTCAAATAATTATTATGTTCAATATGTTTGTAAAATTAGATAATAAAAAAATTTCTTAATTATTAATATTTTATATTTCTATATTTAGAATAGGAAATATTTTTATTTTTTTACAGTCAAAAGGATTATTTTCAATATTAAAAATAGCAAATTTACTCATTAGTTGCGCTAGAATTGTAAAGTTTTTATTTAAGCTTATATCGAAATATCACACGTAATAATAGAATTTTATGCATAAAAACTTCTTTTTTAACTTATGTAATTGATTCTAGATGTAACATTGTTAATATTTTGCTTAATTTAATATTTGTGACTAAATTAATGAAAAGTCATAAAAATAATTACTGTAAACTTACATATAATATATATAATAATAACTAACAATTATCACATTAATTGTTGTTTATTATGTTAATCATATAATTATTATGTTAATTTACGTCTATTTTCTATTAAAAAATTCTAGTGATTTATATTAATAAATACTAATCTATTTAATATTGTTATATTAGTTATTCTATTTTTTACTGATCTTAATCGTGCCATTAATCAAAATTTTATTACAGTTTAGTACAAATTAATATGGGCACAAGAATTCCAATATCTTTTCTTAATATTTATTATTCTTTTAATATGTTTAATTGATTTAGTTGTTTAAAACAACACCTAAGTTATACATGATGAAATGTATTAAATTTTCAAGAAAGCTATAATAAATAAAATTTATGATAATTTTATAACTATTCACAAGATTGTAAAAGTTATAAAAATAATAAAACTACTAGTAAAATAAATATTTTACTCCTTACATATAATATTACTTTTATCATTTTTAAATATTATTTGTAAAATATAAATAATATTTAAAAATGATAATGCAAACAATAAATTATCACCACAAGAAATAATTCTCACAGCAAATATAAAAACTAAATACGTAGAAATTAAATAATAATTTACAAATACAATTTAAATTCAATTAACTATCATGCATTTTTCATATTTAAAATAATATATATGATATTAATCTATATAAGATTAGTTATTAATATATTATAAAGTGCACTACTAATAATTTAATTTAAAAAAAATCTTTAATTTATAAATATACTATATTCAACGATTTTTAATAAAAATCGTTGAATAAAATTATTGTTAATTATTACATAAAGTTATAAAAATTTAAATTTATTGATATTTTTAGAGTAAATAATTGCCAAGTAAATATTTCTAATACTTAATATAAATATATGCGTATTAACATTCATTTTTTAATGACTCGTAATGTATATTTATAAGTTAATATGTTTAATGACATATATGGTAACTACTAAGATATATAATAATGCTATTATAGATTTATGCATTTTATGCCTACAGTGTAATATAATGTAGGCATATTTATTTTTTATTTAGATAAAATTACTGATATATCTTTATCACTTAAATTTTTAAAAAATGATTTGCAAAATAAATAATTATCACTCGATTAAATCATTTGTTATAATATTTTTTATTTTATTGAAAATAAACTAAAAAATAAATTAAGATTAATATATTTATTATCGTTTAAACTATATTAAAATGTTAAAATTTTATATAACTAATTTATAAAAAAAATAAATTATATAATTTTATAAAAATAATTTATTGAATATGTTACATGCAATGCAACATGTAAACTTATTTACTACTAAAATTTATTGCACATTAATTTACTGTGATTAAAAATAAAAACGGTTACATAATTATTTATAATATTATGTCAGTGAAATATACAGTTTTGAAATTTTATAAATTATCATGATAGAATCAATGATTGGCTTAAAATTAGCGTACACTCAAATATATAATAGTGATTAATTTATAAAAAAATATTTTTATTTTATATAAAAATTATACAGTTTATTTTAAAAAAAATAATTTTGATTATATTTAGAAATATTTAAGTATATAATTAAAACTAATAAAACAGTTTTAATATAAATTCTACGATTATTTTATAGTAAATTAAGTAAATTGATCATAATGAAATAGTTTTATAATAAAAATTAATAGATCAGAATTTAAAATATACTATATAGTATTTATCACTAAGATGAAAAACATAGTTTTATTCTTTCTATAAAGAAATAATTTATTAACTATTAAATTAATTATTTCCTATAAAATATACAACTTTTTAGATCAATCTAAACTTGCTGAATTTTCGATCAAATAATTGAATATAAATAATATATTATTACTAATAATTATACTCTTAAAAATTAATCTAGTTATTCTTGTATAAATTATTTGGCTAAAGTAAAAATAGTTTTATTAATGCTTAATATATAATCAATATTTTTGTTATATGAAATTATTTACTACGAATATTAATAATAGTAATATTTTTTATTAATTTCACAGATTACTTAAATAATGTATGTATAATCTTTCGAAAAATAAATAATTTTATGAAAATATGAATATTACTATTTTACTAAAACAAAAATATTTTATAAAATAGTAAAAATAAAACACTAAATTATTATTTTTTATATTATTTATTTCCCAATTTTAATATAATAGAAGAAAATTCTAACAGAAAAACTAACGAAATATTAAAGTCAACTAGAACATTAATATACTATTTTTTTCATATTATTCTGTAATCAGAATTAATTTTAGTTAAAATGTTATTGAATCGGTTATGACATTACATTCAATAATATACATTAAAATAATAATTAATTATCAATATAACGTCTTGATTCAATTATTTCAAACACTTCTATAATATCACCAACACGCACATCATTATAATTCTTTATACCAATACCTGATTCCATTCCATTGCGTACTTCATTAACGTCATCTTTAAAACGACGCAATGACTCCAACTGTCCCTCATAAACAACTACATTATTCCTCAATACACGAATTGGGTTATTGCGCTTTATTATGCCTTCAACAACCATACAACCAGCAATTGCACCAAACTTAGGTGATTTAAAAATATCACGTACTTCAGCTAATCCTACAGTTTGCTGTTTATATTCAGGCACAAGCATACCGTCTATAGCTTGTTTTACCTCATCTATCAGATTATAAATAACAGAATAATAACGTATATCTAAATTCTCAATTTCTATAATTCGTCTAGCTGTCGTATCAGCGCGAACATTAAAACCAATGATAATAGCATTAGAGGCAGAAGCTAATGTAATATCAGTTTCTGTAATACCACCAACACCAGAACCAATAATTTTCACTTTTACTTCATCAGTTGATAATTTTATCAACGAATCAGTAATTGCTTCACAACTACCCTGCACATCTGTTTTTAATACAATATTCAACTCAGAAATCTTACTATTTTCTATATCAGAAAACATATTTTCTAATTTTAGTTTTCGCTTAGACGCTAATTTTACTTCTCTGAATTTACCTTGACGATAGAGAGCAACTTCACGAGCTTTCTTTTCATCACGAACAACTGTTACTTTATCGCCAGCGGACGGTATATTTGATAATCCTAGAATTTCAACTGGCATTGACGGTCCAGCGGATTGAATATCTGCACCTAATTCATTACGCATCGCACGAATACGACCATGTTCAAAACCACACAGTATAATATCCCCCTTATTAAGTTTGCCTTCCTGAACTAAAATAGTTGCAACTGAACCACGCCATTTGTCTAGATAAGATTCAATAACAACTCCGCTTGCCATGCCAGTATGTATACTCTTTAGTTCTAATATTTCAGCTTGAAGCGAAATAGCTTCCAATAATTTATCAATACCTACACCATTTTTTGCAGATACATTAATAAATTGATTTTCACCACCCCACTCTTCGGCAACAATTCCGTAATGTGACAGTTCATTTTTAACGCGATCTGGTGCAGCTTCATTTTTATCAATTTTATTAAGTGCAACTATAACTGGTACATTAGCAGCCTTTGCATGTTGAATAGCTTCTATCGTCTGAGGCATTACACCATCATCTGCTGCAACGACCAAAACGACAATATCTGTTGCTTTAGCACCACGAGCTCGCATTGAAGTAAATGCAGCGTGTCCTGGTGTATCTAAAAAGGTAATCATACCTTTATCTGTTTCAACATGATAAGCACCTATATGCTGTGTAATACCTCCCGCTTCACCAAATGCAACTTTAGTTGATCTAATATAGTCAAGCAATGAAGTTTTTCCATGGTCAACGTGTCCCATGATTGTTACAACTGGAGCTCGTGGCTTTGCTATTGCCTTACCTATATCGCGGTCGCTTAAAATTGCTTCCTCTATTTCATTTTCTCGGCGCAAGATAACTTTATGCCCCATTTCTTCTGCTACAAGTTGTGCTGTTTCTTGATCAATAAGTTGATTAATAGTGACCATAGCGCCCATTTTCATCATTGTCTTGATAACTTGAGAACCCTTTACTGACATTTTATTTGCTAATTCAGCAATCGAAATAGTTTCTCCAATAATAACATCACGACTAACAACTAGAACAGGTTTTGTAAAGATTTGTTGCAATGAACTTCTTTTTTTTTGTTTACATTTACTTTTGTTTGTATGACTAACTGATCGCTCTTCTTCTCGATCGGTTTTCTCAAGATGTTTATTATTTTTTTTATTACGCGTGGATTTTCCACCTCTATTGCGAATATGTCGCCCTTCTTCTTTTGCATCATTTTCGTCTTCCGCTTCACGAGCGTGACGATAAGTCGTTGTGTGATAATCTTCATTATCATCAATTTCTACATCATTATTCCAACGATTTAAGTTTTCCTCAGCCATAAGACGGACTTCTTCAGCAATAAGCTTAGCTTCAGCTTCAACCTTTCGACGCATTTCTTCTTCAGCTTTATGTTTAATGGTTGCCGCTTTGGCTTCTCGTAATTGTTTTTCAATATAAGCTTCAGAATCTTTAATTATCTTAGATATTTTTTGACTATTTTTACTTTGTTTCACTTTCTCTTTTTCCGCTGATTTGCATTTTTCTTTTTCCGCTTGTTCATATTTTATTTTTTTTCCTACTTCGCGCTTTAGTTGCTCTTCAGCTTTTTCTTTTTTCGATACGTTATGATCAACGTATGTGTGCCTTTTACGAACTTCAATGCTTACTGATTTACTTTTTCCACCTGCAATAGGAATATTTAGCGTGCTACGAGTTTTTCTCTGTAGTGTCAATTTACCAGTTTGCTTTGTTGTGGTTCCATATTTATGATTTAAATATACAAGTAAAATTTCTTTTTCATTTTGTGTAACAGAATCATTTTCAGTTTTTTTAATCCCAGCAGAATCAAATTGCTGTACAAGACGTTCAACTGAAGTTCGAATCTCTGCTGCTAATGATTTTACAGTTTCATCTGCCATTCTATTTCTTCCTGCTACGAATTATTTTAGATCGTTACCAAACCAGCAAATGTTGCGTGCAACCATAATAATTTCACCTGCCTGTTTATTATTTAGACCTTCTTGAATATCCATAAGATCATCAATTCCCTGCTCAGCCAGATCTTCAATCGTATAAATACCATTAATGGCTAGGTTAGATGCTAATGCATGATTCATGCCTGGTAGATTCAATAAATCTTCAGTTATCTTATTATTCCCAATACTTTCTTTTTTAGCCAATTCTAATGTCGTAAGCACTGCTTTTACTCTTTCGCGTAAAACTACAATTTCAGTCTCATCAATACCTTCAATTTCCAATAGCTCATTGATTGGTACATAAGCCAACTCTTCTAATGTAAAAAAACCTTTTTCAACTAAAATAGTAGCGAATTCTTTATCAATGGCAAGATGCTTAACAAAAGAATTTATAGATTCATGCGCCTCTGCTTCATGTTTATAAGCAAGCTCTTCCGAAGTCATCACATTCAATTCCCACCTGTTATCTTCACGATGCTTTTTTAATAACTGGGAAGCTAATCGAACATTTTGTCCATTTCGACCAATTGCCTGTGCTAAATTACAACTTTCAACAGCAATATCCATCGTATATTTATCTTCATCAACAACAATAGAAACAACATCAGCTGGTGCCATAGCATTAATTACAAATTGTGCAGGATTATCATCCCACAAAACAATATCAATACGCTCACCGCTTAGTTCGCTTGATACTGCCTGAACTCTTGCGCCCCTCATACCAACACAAGCACCAACTGGATCAATACGCTTATCGTTTGTTTTTACTGCAATTTTTGCACGATATCCAGGATCTCTAAGAGCGGCTTTAATTTTAATAATTTCTTCACCAATCTCTGGAACTTCTATACGAAACAATTCTAGTAACATTTCCGAACAAGAACGACTAATAAATAACTGAGATCCTCGAGATTCTGGGCGTACATCATACAATATACCACGCACACGATCTCCTGGTCGAAAATTTTCACGTGGTAGCATATCTTCTCGTAACATCACAGCTTCTGCATTATTGCCTAAATCTAATGTAATATTTTCACGATTTACTTTTTTTACAACCCCTGTAATAATTTCACCTTTTTTGTCAAGAAATTTCTCAATAACCATTGCTCTCTCTGCTTCACGTACTTTTTGAACAATAACCTGTTTTGCAGTTTGTGTGGTAATTCGATCAAAAATGACAGACTCTATTTTATCTTCTACGTAATCACCTAATTTAATTTTTGAATCTTCAAATTTTGCTGCATCTAAAGTAATTTCACGTGTAGGCTGCGTAACTTCTTCAACCACAACCCAACGTCGAAATGTATCAAAATTTCCTGTTTTACGATTAATATTAATGCGAATATCAATTTCTTGTTCATATTTTTTCTTACTAGCTGTTGATAATGCAATTTCAAGTGCCTCAAAAATTTTTTCTCTCGGAAGTGACTTTTCATTAGACACCGCTTCCACAACAGCCAGAATTTCTTTATTCATCCTAGTTGCCTCATTGAATTTTATTAAAAGTCGTATACCAAATTAGCTTTTTGGATGCTTTCTATCGTAAACATTTTGTCATTACCATCCACAGTAACTGTAATCATTTCTTCATTAACAGTTTTAATTATACCTCTCCATTTTCGACGGTTTTCTATTACTATTTTTAATATTAAATTCACTTTTTTACCAATAAAACGCTGATAGTGCGCAACAATAAAAAGAGGTCGTTCGAATCCTGGTGAAGATATCTCCAGTTGATAAGATTCTTGGATAAGATTTTCAACATCCATTACCGCACCAACTTGCTGGCTAACATCAGCACAATTATCAACAGTAACACCATTTTCATTGTCAATATAAACACGCAATGTTAAAGCACGTTCTCGAATAAACTCCAAACCGAGAAATTCAAAACCTAAAGATTCTACTGGCCCTGAAATTACCGATATTAATTTTTGCGATAACATAGATAAACCTATAACAAGACATAAAAAAAGGGCTAAAGCCCATTGGTTCTGTTTAAATAACAAAAACCCCGAAACTCGGGGGATTTATAAAACTGGACTCTATTAACTTTATTAGTATTTTAACTATTTATTTAGCACTCTTACTAAACAAAATAACTTAAAATAAGATATATTAAATAGATTAGATACCAATAATGGTTGCGGGAGCCGGATTTGAACCGGCGACCTTCGGGTTATGAGCCCGACGAGCTACCAAACTGCTCCATCCCGCGATCTTAACTTCTTAAAATTTTACGACAATAATATATAAAACACAAGTTATCTTTTAAAATAGTGCCAAGGGCGGGACTTGAACCCGCATGCCAATTTTATAGGCACTACCACCTCAAGATAGCGTGTATACCAATTTCACCACCTCGGCGCACAGAAAAATAATTTTTACTAAACACATTACTTTTACTATCATTTAATTAATGAGGAATATCGCTAGTTGATCTAACAGGATTTGTATGTTTTGCAGATAATTTTTTAACTTTAACAGGTTCACTAATATTTTCCCATTTAGTTCCAGTAATAGTTTTATTTGAAGTTAAATTCCCTAAAATTAAACTAATAACAAAGAATAATGCTGCAAATATAGCAGTAAGTCTAGTCATAAAATTTCCTAATCCTGACGAACCAAATAGCGTTGCAGAAGCCCCTGAACCAAATGAACTTTCTATATCAGAATATTTTGTTTCTTGCAACATGATTATCCAAATCAATACAGTTGAAATTAATAAAAAAATAACTAAAAGAGTTGTATACATAACTAGCCACCAATTTAACAACATAGTTCAAAAAAAACTTATCAAATATAATTTACTTGTTAAAATAATCATTTTATTATAATTTAACCATAACTAAAGTTCAGCTGACAATTACAATTATTTTTATAATACTGCACTTTTTATAAAAAAAACAATAAAATAATTTAATAAAATAATTTTAATAAAAATAATACTAAATTTATATAAAAATATCATTTTTAAATAATATAGATTATAAGCTATTTTATTTTATTAACTACAGAGGCAATTTGGTTAGCCATAATGCTAATCTGTTTTTTATTCTCTCCTTCTACCATTATTCTAATTAATGGCTCAGTTCCAGATTTGCGTAATAAAACGCGTCCTTTACCATCCAGATCTTTTTCAACTTGTTTTACAACATTTAAAACATCAGATGTAGTTAATGGATTATGGGTGCCTGAAAAATATATATTTACCAATACCTGAGGCATCAATTTGATTTCACAACAAAGATCATAAAGATTAATTTTATTTCTGATCATTACACTTAAAACTTCCAAACTAGCAATAATACCATCACCTGTTGTTGTTTTATCAAGCAAAATAATATGTCCAGAATTTTCAGCACCAAAACGCCATCCATTTTCTTGTAATTTTTCAAGAACGTAGCGATCACCAACTTTTGTCCTAATAAAAGGGATGTCCAATTCTTTTAGCGCTAATTCTAACCTCATATTACTCATGACTGTACCAACAACGCCACCGTTAAATACACCTTGTCGAATTGCGTCACAAACAATAACATGCAAAATTTGATCACCATCTATTTTATTACCAAGATGATCAACCATTATTACACGATCACCATCGCCATCAAAGGCCAAACCAATATCAGCTTTTTCTTCTAGAACATATTTTTGTAGCATTGAAACATTTGTCGCGCCACAGTCTTGATTAATATTAAGGCCGTTTGGATTACACCCAATAGCAATAACTTTTGCTCCAAGTTCACTTAAAACATTCGGTGCAATGTGATACGTTGCTCCATTAGCGCAATCTAAAGCAATTTTTAATCCATTTAAGCTTTGATTGCCTGAAAAAGTATCCTTACAATATTTTATATAACACCCAGCAGCATCAACAATGCGGCTTGCGCGTCCTAATTTTGCAGATTCTACACATGTAAGCGGTTTTTCCATTTCCGCTTCTATTGCCTCCTCTACGTCATCATGTAATTTAATTCCATCAATTGAAAAAAATTTAATTCCATTATCATAATAAGGATTATGCGAAGCTGAAATAACAATACCTGCCTCAGCACGGTGTATACGAGTTAAGTAAGCAATTGCAGGAGTTGGCATTGGTCCTGTAAATGCGGCAGATAATCCAGCTGCAGCAAGTCCTGCCTCTAAAGCTGACTCCAACATATAACCTGAAATCCTGGTATCTTTACCTATGATTATTTTTCTAGAACCACAACGAGATAAAACTTTCCCAGCAGCCCACCCCAATTTTAAAACAAAATCAGGAGTAATTGGATTTTCTCCAACTTTACCACGAATACCATCTGTTCCAAAATATTTTCGCTTACTCATAATTATCTATTTCCCTTGCTAAAAGAGCCGCTTGAACAATCTTCATAGCCTGCACAGTTTCTTTTACATCATGAACGCGAATAATGCGCGCTCCGTGCATGGCTGCGATAACTGCGCATGCAATACTACCAATAAGACGCTTTTTTATTGGTATTTTCAATAACTCACCTATCATAGATTTACGAGACATTCCAACTAACAGCGGAACTCCTAATGTATGAAATTCATTCAATTTCGCTAATAATTGATAATTGTGCGACAAATTTTTACCAAAACCAAAACCAGGATCGATAATTAAGTTATTCTTTGTAATTCCTGCCGACTCACATCGACTAATTTCACATGATAAATACTGTTTTACTTCTTCAACCACATTTTTATAATTTACTGATTGTTGCATTGTTTTTGGTTGGCCCAACATATGCATAATACAGATAATCAACCCTGTTGAAGCAGCAACTTTTAATGCACCGTCTTCATGTAATGAACGAACATCATTAATAATATGAGCGCCAGCTTTAGCTGCTTCATTCATAATAACTGGCTTGGAAGTATCTACCGAAACCCAAACTTCAAAACGGTTAGTAACTGCTTCAATTATTGGTATAACTCTATCAAGCTCTTCTTGCAAGCTTACTTCATTTGCACCAGGTCGTGTTGATTCACCACCAATATCAATAATTTCAGCTCCATTATCAACCATATTTGCGACATGATTGATCGCGTATTTGTAATAATTAAATATACCACCATCAAAAAAAGAGTCTGGGGTAACATTTAATATTCCCATAACTATGGTGTGATTAATATTAAGATCAATTTTTTTGGTAGTAATTTTCATAATCACCTTATTTCAACTAAACAAAACCCCAGGTTATCCCGGGGTTTTGTTTAGTTATTTAATATAAAAAAACAAATAATCATTAATTGCTATCTGTGTTGTTGACATTATCATTCTCATTAGAGTCATCATTGCTTTTAGTTCTAAAAATATTTTTTTCTGGATCTTCTTGTGATGAATCTTCTAAAGTTGTATTACTGATATCATTGTTATCGTATCCAGACAACGACCTAACTGGTCGTCTATTCATTAAATCATCAATTTGAAAAGCATCAATAGTTTCATATTTCATTAATGCATCTTTTGTTGCATAAAGAATATCCATGTGATTATTCAATATTTGGCGAGATCGCTTATAGTTACGATCAATAATCGTCTTAATTTCTTCATCAATTGCTCGCGCAGTTTCATCAGACATATGATTGAATTTACCTACAGAACGACCCAAAAAAATTTCACCTTCTTCTTCGGCATAGAACAGTGGTCCTAATTTTTCAGAAAAACCCCATTGAGTTACCATGTTGCGAGCAAGATTGGTTGCTATTTTAATATCATTAGATGCACCAGTAGATACTTTTTTTGAGCCATAAATAATTTCTTCTGCTAATCGTCCGCCATAAAGTGTTGAAATTTGACTTTCTAACTTTTGTCTGCTTACACTAATCTGATCGCCTTCTGGTAAGAAAAATGTAACACCCAAAGCGCGACCACGAGGTATAATTGTTACTTTATGAACTGGATCATGTTCTGGCACAATTCGCCCAATGATCATATGACCAGCCTCATGATAAGCAGTAGATTCTTTTTGCTCTTCTGTCATTACCATTGAGCGGCGTTCAGCTCCCATCATGATCTTATCTTTTGCTTTTTCAAACTCCACCATAGTGACAACGCGTTTATTTCCACGTGCTGCAAAAAGAGCTGCTTCATTAACTAAATTAGCTAAATCGGCACCGGAAAAACCTGGAGTGCCTCTCGCCAAAACTGAAACGTCAACATTACTATCCAATGGTACACGACGCATATGAACTTTTAAAATTTGTTCACGACCACGCACATCTGGCAAGTCAACAATAACCTGCCGATCGAAACGTCCAGGACGTAACAATGCCGGATCTAACACATCAGGACGATTGGTGGCTGCAATAACAATAATACCTTCATTACCATCAAATCCATCCATTTCTACAAGCATTTGATTAAGAGTTTGTTCACGTTCATCATGTCCACCACCCAAGCCTGCACCACGTTGACGACCAACAGCGTCTATTTCGTCAATAAAGATTATACAAGGTGAAGATTTCTTTGCTTGTTCAAACATATCGCGAACTCTAGAAGCACCAACTCCAACGAACATTTCTACGAAATCTGAACCAGAAATAGTAAAAAACGGAACTTTTGCTTCTCCAGCAATTGCTTTGGCCAACAAAGTTTTACCTGTACCAGGAGGTCCTATCATTAAAATTCCCTTAGGAATTTTGCCACCTAATTTTTGAAATCGACACGGTTCGCGTAAATATTCAACCAACTCGGCAACTTCCTCTTTTGCTTCATCACAACCTGCAACATCTGCAAAAGTTGTTTTAATTTGATCTTCTGTTAGTATGCGTGCCTTGCTTTTACCAAATGACATAGCTCCTTTTCCACCACCCTGCATTTGTCGCATAAAAAATATCCAAACTCCAATCAATAAGAACATTGGAAACCAAGAAATAAAAATAGTTGCTAAAAAACTTTGCTCTTGCGGTGGCTCTCCAATAACTGTAACATTTCTTTCAAGCAAGGTATCCAACAACCTTGGATCATCTCTCACTGGAATGTAAGTAGTATAACGACTATTATTTCTTTTCTTAACATTAATTTCACGATCAGAAATTCGTACCTCACGTATCTGATCCTGAGTTAACTCATTCATAAAGGTAGAATAATCCACCCTGCGACTATTAGAATCGCTAGGACCAAAACTCTGAAATAGAGACATCAAAATTACTGCAATGACTACCCAGAGAATTAGGTTTTTCGCCATGTCACTCAATGGATGAACCTCTTATACTACAACTATTGTTAAATAAATAACGTACAGGGTACTATATTTTTTTTCCTGTCGCTACAATGTACACTTCGCGCGAACGTAATCGTGAAGCGCATGGTTTACGAATTTTAACTTTTAAAAATAAAGAGCGAATCTCCCTCAGATATTCATCAAAACCTTCTCCATGAAATACTTTAACAACAAAACTTCCATTGGCAGACAGAACATAATTACACATACATAATGCTAATTTAACAAGATGAATAAATCGCGGAATATCTATTTCAGGTATACCACTTATATTTGGGGACATATCAGACATAACAATATTGACTTTTTTTTCACCAATTTTTTTAATTAATGCATTTAAAATTTTCTCATCTCGAAAATCTCCTTGCAAAAAATCAACACCTTTAATTGGATCCATTGATAATAAATCAGATGCAATAACCAATCCAGTACTGGAAACTTTACTTGCTGCATATTGAGACCATCCGCCTGGTGCGGAACCTAAATCAATAACTGTCATACCATTCTTTAATATTTTATCGCTATTCTGTATCTGATCTAATTTAAACCATGCACGTGAACGAAGATCATTTTTTTGTGCATGAAGCACATATTTATTACTAAAATGTTCCTTCAACCATCTATTTGAGCTTGATGAGTGTTTTTTATTAACCATTCTCTTTCCAACTTATACTTAGTAATATAACATTTATATTTATCATTATCTTAATATGTTAAATTATATAGTTTATTCTGATAAATAAAAGATTAAGGTATAATATATTTTTTTCAATCCAGTTAAAATAAAAAATAATAATTATTAAATAAGAAGAAAATATAATATTTTAAAATTATTATTAATCATTTAAATTTCGTTGTACTAATTATAGAACAACTATTTAATTGATGGTATTTTGTATGAAATTTAACAATTCTAGTTATATTATTAATTTATTAAAACTAAAATATTACACGAAATTTACAAAATATAAATTTGATAATAAAATTTATTATTCAACAAACTATCTACATTAATTTATAAATTGTTGATAAGAATTTGATATTAATATTATATTTATTTTATAAATAAATATAATATTTTACATGATTAAATCTTATAGATTTTATCTATATAAAAATAACATATTAATTTAATATAATATAAAAAAAGGCCAATATGGCCTTTTTTTATATTATATTAAATTAATTCAAGAATATAATTATTTAAAACAAAATAAAAATCAAATATATTCAACTTTTAAAATTTCATATTTAACTTCTCCACCAGGAGTTCTTATGACTGTCGTATCATGCATTGTCTTTCCAATTAAACCTCTAGATAATGGTGAGTTAACAGAAATAAGATTTTTTTTAATATCAGATTCATCATCTCCAACTATACGATAAGTATGATTTTCATTTGTCGTTATATTAAACACAGTGACTATTGCTCCAAATATTACGCGACCTTCATTTTTTATTTTTGTCACATCTATAACTTTTGCATGAGACAATTTAGTTTCAATATCCTGAATACGACCTTCGCAAAATCCTTGTTGCTCACGTGCGGCATTGTATTCTGCATTTTCCCTCAAATCACCGTATTCGCGTGATTCTGCAATAGCAGAAATAATTTCAGGACGACGAATATTCTTTAAAAATTCTAACTCTTCGCGTAACTTTTTTGCTCCACTAACTGTCATTGGAATCTGTTTCATTAAAAAATACCTTTAATTCTTGCTTAAATTTAAATTGAATATTTTCTTAATTTTTTTTGTTATTAAAGCAAGTTATTACTTTTGACAAGTAAATTTTTGTCATTTAATCAACAATTATAAATAACACTTAATACTAGGTAATAATCTAATTTTTTATACATTATATTTTAGTATATATTCTATTTATGTTTTATATGTAGAACTTATTAAATTTTAAAAATTTAAAGATTATTATTTATTATTTAATCTATTTTACGATTTCAATCATGTTATTTCATAAATTAAATCATATTGACCTCGTGCGTGCCAACATAAATTCGTTTTTAACAATGAAAGTTATAAGTGATACACTATATAATTAATTTATTATAATATCTAATGAATTAATAAATGAGGAAACAATCGCTCAAAATTACCCAATCATAATCTACAGTACTTAAATTTAGATATCAATTATTAATTTAGTAGAATTTTCAAACTGAAGATAAAATTATAGATAGTTTTCCAAAAAAAAGCAATTTAGCAGTACAAATAAGAGATTATTTGGCATTAACAAATAAATAAATTAGTAACATGTTGGTTAAATTAATCAAAAAACTTATAAATTAACAATTCGATATCGAATTGTTAATTTATATATTAATCTTTGTTATCTATCAATAATAGCTGACATATGTAAATTAATGTGCAAAGTAGCTTTTACTCTTAGCAAGATACTTTTTTTATGAAAATTATATTTAGTCACTTTAAATATTTAAATATATTTCGTAATAATTTAACTATATCAACATTTGTGTAGTCTATTTCCAATATAAAACAAAATCTATATTCTATATGCTTATATAAAAAATAGCACTAATTGATGATTATATGTATAGCTTACACATTTTATTTAGATTTTTATAAATTCTTGTTATTTATTTTCTACATAAATTTCATAATATCCCAACAAAGCAATTTAACACCAATATGATTTATAGAAGAAATCTGATAATATTTATATTTCCAACCAAGTTCTTCAATAATAGATTTTACACGATAATGTGCATCTTTAGGCGTCAAAAGATCAACTTTGTTAAAAACTAACCATTGTGGTTTTTTTGATAATTCTTCACTATATTTTTTTAGTTCTGAATTAATTATTTTGATACTATCAGATGGATTTGAACCATCAATAGGAAAAATATCAATAAGATGCAAAAGTATTGTACAGCGCTCTAAATGTTTCAAGAATCGAATGCCAAGTCCTGCACCTTCTGCAGCACCTTTAATCAAGCCAGGAATATCTGCAATAACAAATCTTTCCCCATTATCCATTCGCACTACACCCAAGTTTGGTACTAAAGTAGTGAATGGATAATTAGCAACTTTTGGTGTAGCTAAAGAAACTGAACGAATAAAAGTTGATTTCCCTGCATTTGGAAGCCCCAGCATACCAACGTCAGCAAGCAACATTAATTCAAATAGTAATTCCCTTGTCTCTCCTTTAGTTCCTATAGTCCTTTGATAAGGAGACCGGTTTGCTGATGATTTAAATCTAGTATTACCTAAACCATGAAATCCACCTTTTGCAGCCATTATTAATTGTCCATGGCGAGTCATGTCAGCAACAATTTCTCTTGTTGAGAAATCTCGTATTCTTGTACCAACTGGAACTTTAATTGTGTTATCTAAACCGCGTCTTCCTTTGCAATCATAACTTTGACCATTTTGTCCACTTCCTGCTCGAAAGATTGTTTTAAATTGATAATCAATCAAAGTATTAAGATTTTTATCAGCTAATAGATAAACATCTCCTCCATCCCCTCCATCTCCACCATTTGGACCACCATTAGGAATATATTTTTCACGACGAAAACTAACACATCCATTGCCACCATTTCCAGCTATAATTAATATTTTAGCTTCATCAATAAATTTCATTATCTTTCTCTCAGTATACTAGACATTGCATGCTAGATGATAATTTTATCCAGAAATACTATTAGATGATGATAATATAAAATCCTGTAATTTTTTATGGCTACAGATTATATATTGAAGACAAAAACTTATCTACTAGATTCTATACTAATGTATTTATATTTTTTTTGTCCTTTAACTTCAAATTTAATTTTTCCACTAATTAATGCAAACAGTGTATGATCACGGCCGCAACCAACATTACTACCTGCATGAAATTTAGTACCACATTGCTTAACAATAATGCTTCCTGCTAACACAGATTCACCGCCAAAACATTTTACACCAAGCCGCTTTGCTTCAGAATCACGACCATTACGAGTCGAACCGCCAGCTTTTTTATGTGCCATAATTATATTCTCCTAATTTTTAAACAATACAAGTGATTTTAATATCTGTAAACCACTGACGGTGACCATGTTGTTTGCGGCTATGCTTACGACGACAAAATTTAACAATTTTAATTTTTTTATCACGCCCATGTCTAATAACTTCAGCTTTAATTTTTATTTCTTCAATGATAGGAGAACCAATCTTGATATTATCACCTTCTGCGACAATTAATATTTGATCTAACTCAATTGTTTCTCCTATAGGAATATTTAATTTTTCCAAGCGAACAGTTTGGCCTTCGCTAACTCTATGTTGCTTGCCGCCACTTTGGAAAACTGCATACATATATTATAAACTCCAGTTAACACACTTCTTTTAAAATATTAAATTTTAGTATGTATTTTATAAATTTATTTACAATTATAGAAATAATTTTACCTAAAAAAGTATAAAAATACAAGTTTAGAATCTAATCTAATAATAAAAAATTTATTTCCTAAAATGTATTTATACAATACCCGTTCATTTGTAATTATTTTTACAGTACAATCTATGAAATTAATAACACATGATTAAATGACTAAATATTATATTTAAATAAAGTCAAATTGATAAAAGAATTTATAAAATGAATTTAGAATCAATTATCAATCTAACTGCAGAAGATATGGAAGCGGTTAACAAAGTAATTTTAAGTCAATTAAATTCAGATATCTACCTCATTAATCAATTGGGTCGCTATATCATTAGTGGAGGAGGAAAAAAAATTAGACCAAGAATAGCTATCTTGGCTGGAAGAGCTTTGGGATATAAAGGAAAAAAGCACATTAATGTGGCGGCATTAGTTGAATTTATTCACACTGCAACATTACTACATGATGATGTTGTTGATAAATCTAGCATGAGGCGTGGTAAAAAAACAGCAAATTTCGTCTTTGGCAATTCCGCTAGTGTATTGGTTGGAGACTTTATTTATACCAGATCATTTCAAATGATGACAGAGCTTGGTTCTATGCCTGTTTTAAAGTTAATATCTGACACAACAAATGTTATAGCAGAAGGTGAAGTTTCGCAATTAATTAATTGCAATAATCCAAACATTACAGAAAGCGCTTATATGGAAATAATATATAGCAAAACAGCCAGCTTATTTGAAGCATCAACACATGCATCAGCTATCGTATCTGGAGCCAATGAAACACAGCAGAACGCTTTACGAGATTATGGTCGTTATCTTGGTACAGCTTTCCAGCTTATTGATGATATTCTTGATTACGAAGCTGATAGTTCTACTTTTGGAAAAAATATCGGTGATGATTTAAATGAAGGAAAGCTAACATTACCACTGCTTCATGCAATGAAAGAAGGAACTACAGAAGAATCTGCTATTATTTGTAATTCAATAGAAAAAGGTAACAAAAGACATTTGCTCGGTAGCATATTAATTACTATGAAACGCTGCGGATCAATTGAATATACTCATGACATGGCTAGAAAGGAGGCTGATAAAGCAATTAAAGCTCTCGATATTTTGCCTGATACATATTATAAGGATGCTCTAATAAGCTTGGCTTATATTTCTGTTCATCGTCAATAGTAATTAAAATTATATTTAATATATCATTATATTTTATAGCTATATTTTCAACTAAAATCGTTACTAGACTGTTAATATAACTAATTATCTTTTAATAGTTATTAAATAAAGTTAATAATTTTTTCACACTATTTTATTAATTACGCTCAAGATTATGTTCTAAAATTAAAATATTTTGACGATTCATTTTCTTCAATAATCAATAGAGTTATTATAAATCATAATACATAAATATATACTTAAACAGATACCAATTACTATAATAATCAATAATTTCATATTAAATTCTACATTTTATATACATCTTGCAACGTTTAAATAAATTATTATATTGATGCTTTATAGTATGATTGGCAATAACATTAACTGTATAAATTAATAATTTAAATATTGTTTATTACTATTTTGCAATAAAGTTTGTTAAATTAATTAAGGTGAATTTTAATATATTCAAATAGATAACATTAAATCTATTAAAACATAATATAAGGATTAAAATGAAATGATTATATATCTTGTCTAAAGCTGAACTATTATTAATTTCTTTGATTATTAATGTTAACATTAAAAACTGTGATTATTAAAGTTGGTTTGTTTTGTCTTAAATACTAATATTATATTTTTTTTTAAAACTATTAATTATTTAATAGAAGTATACTTTTAGTATTTTTAAATCTTAAATAATAAATATAGTACGTTTATAATGCTGAAAATTTATTATATGTTTTGTGTAGATTTATGCTTTATAAATAAAATATTAAACTATGCAATCTATAATTTATGTTAAATAGCAGAAAATGTAGATTAATGATAACGATTTTTTGTACTTTACCATACATATAGTTTACAAATAAACTTAAATCTATTTTTCTGATGTAAAATAGATAATATATATCATAAATAATCATAAATTATTAAAAATTAATATAATTTATTCGGATAAAGTTTTAAATATTGATATTCTTAAAGATATTAAAAAAAATACAATACATTAAAATTTTTATTAGCAGAAACAGTTTATTCTTAAATCTTATGTATAAAAATCAAAAACGATGAAATTATTAATTTTTATATTTGAATAAATTTGTATCAAATATAAAAAGACAAGACTATACTAGTAGAAGCTAGATATTTAAAGAAAGTCAACCGATCACGACGTAAAACTTAATTATTATTCCGCATATAATTATGTTACATGTTTTAAATACAATACAAGTCATTATAGATTTGTAATTATTTAACTAGAGATAATTTTCTAGTTAAATAAAATTTCATGCCTAATATTTTAGAATGATGTACTGTTATATTTATTTTTAATAAAGCGCGTGATTAAATTATCAATTGATGTATTTAATTAAAATAGTTTAATATATATTTATCGAAAACAAATCATTGATTATAGTTCCTTCATATTTGCGGTAAAAAAATAAATTTAATATTATTAAAAGATTTTCGTTAGGTAAACAATTAACTATAATTTAAAATTATTAGAATTTATAATCTTATTTAATTTCACTGAAGAAGATTGTAAATAAATATATCATAGTATAATAGAGTGCACTAATTTATAAAAACATAATAGTTTTTTTGTAATACCATCATTTCTAATATATAGAAAAAAATCATTTTATGTTAACAACATTTTCTATTCAGAAATAAATTGCTTTTTGTTAAATTATTTTAATTTATTTAAATATTAAAAGATAAATAAAATAATGTATCAATATAATAACTAATTTTGTTTAACATGTCTAAATTTAGTAAAAAAAAATAAGAAACTCAAGTTTTTAGTAATTTTAATTAATTAAAATTACTATTAATATCTCAAGCAAATACTTTACTGCTATCAACATTACTTTTAATAGAAATATAATACTGGTTACATAACATTTTAATGGAAATCGTTACCATGTATGTATGTATAGTATAAACAAGAAAATAAATTTTATCACTAAGCTCAAATAAAGTAGAATATTTTCTTGATTTAAATAAATTTCTATTTTTCTAAAAATACTTTAAACAGATTTGATCTGTTTTATTATTGATAAATATTTTTAACAAAAATAATTTATAAATCGTTTCTCAAAAATTTGTTTGATATGTGCGAAAGTTTTATTAACACATTTATTTGATAATTACCTAGATTCTATGTAATATTTTTATTATAATGTCATATTAAAAAATAATATAGTAGGCAAGCCAATCTAAGTCTAATGAAAGCCATCAAAAATTTCTTTTATACATAACATTTCTTTTTCTTATAGTAAGCACTGTCTATATGAAAAATTTAATTGATATATTTAAGATTTTTCATTTTTTTGTATAAAAATGCTAAACAGCATTCAAATTATATCAACATAAGAAAGTTTAAAATATTTCTAACTATAATTGCAATTTTATTAAATCTTCTATCGTTATAAATATAATTTAATTATTATTATAGTTTAATATAAAACATTATTATAAGTAAAATATTAGTCAATCTACTAAATAATAAAAGAGTAAATAAATTATAATAAACCAGAAACTCATTTCTGTACATTATTTATTTTTAAGAAAAACTTAATAATTTTATTTATTAATAAAATCTTTGCTAAGTTTAATATTTTTGTTTGGTGAACCTAATATATTCTATTATAATTTATTTTTTTAAATTTATTCCTAATATTAATATGAGATTTTTATTTAAAACAATTGTTGCTTAAACGTATTTTTCAAGCGAAAAAAAATATTAATAGTTAGTTTAAACATATGAACTTCAATTATATTTTCTTTAATTATTTAAAGAATAAATTAATGATAAACCAAATTGTAAAGATGGTTGTATCACAGAAAACGTTTTATAGTTAATTTCTATTTTTTGAAATTTTATCTCAAGTATTTTAAAGTGCTATTAGTTATTTCTTTGGTTTCTAGTTTAGTAAATATCAAAGATTAAATTTGATAAAGTGTCATAAGAATAGTTATTCTAGAATAACATTAAATAACAGTTATTTAATGTTATTGTATGCTTTATTTTTTTAAATCATAGATAAAATATATTAACTAATAACATTTATCTTTGTTACACCAAAGAATCAATTTTTATTATATACGCTAATTTTAATACTTAATTAAATTATTGTAAGTATACTATAAATTAGATTAATAATAACACTAATTAACTTTACACAATTTAGATATTAATGCCAAACAAATCCTAACGATTCATTTTTTAAATTTCCTAAAAATATTTTATAAAATTAATATTACATCACAATAATAAAGTTTATCTATCAAATCATATCCAGAAAATAAACTGCATTTATATTTGTTGTAATATGACTTAAATCTTTGTAAATATCACTAGCTGAATATTAGATATTATAAATACAAAACTTTTATCTTAATAAAAATTTTTTTAATAAAGAGAGTAGCTTTTATAATATGTTAATGTATTCTACAAGAATAAACAGATTCATATTGATACCAATTTATATTATTGCACTTAAAGTAGATTACAAAATTAAATTTATTAGATATTATTACTTATAGTATAGACTATTAATTAATATTTATTAAGTAAGATATAAAAACTTTAAATAAAATTAAAATATTCTCATACTTATAATAGAATTTATATACATACTGTTTTGTTTAGTAAAATAATTTATTATTAATTAATGTTATTTATTACAATTAACATTGTTTCGAACTAAAAAATTTATTATTTATTTTTAATAAAAATAAATAATAAATAAATATTTTTTAATATTTCATAAAAGCATGTTAATTATCCTCCTGCTTGTTTTATAACATTTATATTAAAAAATAATATAAATCTATTTAATATTTTATAAAGATAATTTATGTATTATCTGGCTCTATACAATAAACAAGATTTATTAAAAATTTCTTAAAACTATAAATTGGTGAAATAAAATTAATTTATAAATAAGATTGTTATCTCTTTCCAAAATAAAATTTAAAAATATAAAATTAATAATAGAAAATAGAAATTTATAAAATTTTATAAATTTACATCGGAATAAAAATAATAATTTTAAAATACAAATTATTTATTGAATAGCAGATAAATTAGTTATTTATATAAGAAATTAATTATTTGCACTTATATTATGATGTAGTATAATAATTATTATTTGTTAAACTTTTATGTTTTTTTTAGATAAAATTGTATAATGTACTTGTAATTACACAATTAATTATAAATAAAATCTATGAATATGTATCAAATAAGATAAAATATATACTTAAATAATAGAATCAATTTAAATAACGCTAATTTCAATACGTTTATTTTAATAAAATAAGACTTAATTAGTTATAATATAATATAATATAGTATAGTATTGATTTATTGAAAATAATACAGAACTGTATTATTTTCAATTTGCAAAAAAAAATAAAACATATTAATATAATAAATACTTTATGCTTTTGTTTTATAAAAATTTACTATATTATAGATTTAATTGTTTTCATTAAAATGATAAAAACAATTATTTCATTAAATTAAATTTATAATAAGTTATGATTTAATTTATTACTTGAGTTTTAACTAAGGAAATGAATATAATAATTTATTAATTTTTAGCAATAAGTTAATAAATTCCTTTTCCTCCTTCTAAATGCTGTTTATCATGAATAAAAGATTAACTAATACGTAAGGAGTGAAACTAATGCATCATTACGAAATTATTTTTATGGTTCACCCAGACCAAAGCGATCAAGTTGTAGATATGATTAAGCGTTATAGTAGTTTTATTACTAAACTAAAAGGTAAAATTCACCGATTGGAAGATTGGGGTCGCAGGCAGATGGCTTATCCAATTAACAAATTGCACAAAGCACATTATGTTTTGATGAATATTGAAGCTCCCCTAGAAGTAATTGATGAATTAAAAACAAACTTTCGTTTAAATGATGCAGTTTTCCGAAGCATGATTATGCGTGTTAAGAATGTAATCACTGAATCCTCACCAATGCTTAAAACTAAAGATGATAGGCGAGTTAGTGGCTTTATTGATGATGGTATAGAAAAAATAGAAGAATCTGAGGATTCTGAATAGTAATTTGATTTACTATAAAAGATTTTGATACTAAGAAATATGTAATTATCTGATAAAAAATCAGTTCAACTAGAGTTGGTTGTTATCTATTTATACCAAAATTTAATTTTATTAATCAAATGAAATTTTAATATGTAAATATTTAAGACAACAATTAATAGTTTAAAGTAAAAAATTACAGCAGTTCGCTAATTAAATTACAGTTAGTATTAAAAATATTTTTATATGTTTAGTTAGTACTAATAAAAGTACAAACATATAAAATAACTTAGTTATTTTATTGATTATAAAATCAAATTGATATGTTTTGGAGAAAAACTAAATGGGGCGTTATTTCCGTCGCAATAAGTTCTGTCGTTTCACAGCAGAAGGCGTTAAAGAGATTGATTACAAAGATATAACAATGTTAAAAAACTATATCACTGAAAGCGGTAAGATTGTACCAAGTCGTATTACAGGAACTAGTGCAAAATATCAAAGGCAACTTGCTAGAGCTATTAAGAGAGCTCGATGCCTGTCTTTGTTGCCAATTACTGATGCTGATCAGTAATTTACATTTTTTACATATAATACAAAAGGATAATGTAATGCAAATTATTCTACGAGACAAAATATCAAATCTTGGTAGTTTGGGTGATCAAGTAAATGTTAAGGTAGGATATGCTCGTAACTATTTATTTCCACAAGGAAAAGCTGTTCCTGCGACTAAAAAGAATATTAAATTTTTTGAAATGCGTCGTACTGAATTGGAATATAAATTAATTAATGTTTTAAATATTGCAAAAGAGAGAGCTGAAAAAATTAATTCATTAGAAACAGTTATCATAGCAGCCAAAGCAGGTGATGGAGGCAAACTTTTTGGTTCTATAGGAGCTCGAGATATTGCTAAAGCAGTTACAGCAGCTGGGGTTGAGGTTGCAAAAAGTGAAATTCGTTTAAAAAATCGCGCGTTGCGTTCTGTTGGTGAATACGAAGTTCATTTTCAAGTGCATAATAATATATGTGCAAAACTGAATATAAATATTATTGCTGAATAATTGATTGACTTTTTTTATTATTTTAAATCAAAAAAATAAATTTTAAAATTTATTTCTATTTTATTTCTGTTTTCAGAATAAAAATTCTCATATCAACCAATAATACAAAATATAATTAATTTTATTTTATTAAAAATATAATACCTTATTCCAAATAAACAATATCAATTAATATATGCTATATTTTAATTACTTAATGTATAGGTATAAAACAAAAAAAACATAATTTTTATTAATAGTTTTGAGTTATATAGATTATAATATTGCTATTGATGATGCAAACATCAATAGCAAATTTATCTTAATTTGCAAATAGCTTCATAAATTAAACTGATTATGTTAGTGCGATAAGTTTAAAAAATAAATTATTAAAATTATGTAATTAAGTTTTATTTGTTATCGATATTAATAAATTTTACTCAATTAAATATATGTTTTAATAAAAAGCATGTAAAAATATGACTATATTTTAAATAAATATAGTAACTATATATTTAATAAAAATAAAATTTACAAGTTATTGAGAAAAAATTGATTTATCATTAAGTTATTAAAACTGGATATATTAATTATATTTATACTACATTCAATTTATGGAATGTATCAATTGGATGATAATCAATTTCAATAATAGTAGTACTCATGTAGTGATTGTTCTTTTAATTTAATTAATTTAAGATAAATAATTAAATTAAAAGAACAATCAAATCACTGTCACTATTATTTAAATTATTGATATTATAGAAAAAGATAATTTATTATCAATTAGTAATGTTTCATAAAAAATAATTTATATGATCAAATAATAATTTGTGTTATTAAAAATAATTTTTTTATCTTATCATCATTGCGCTGTGATGATAAGTAATTTATTAATAATTAATACAGATAATCAACATAAAATTGTTGTAATAAAATCTTTTCTAAATCTTATATTAGCGTTAGCGTTATATGCAAAATATAGTTACTTCGACTTTAAAATTCTCATATTTTAAATATTAGTAAGTATTATATAAATTTTAATATAAACATGTGATGAAATATTCATAATTATAGAGTTTAATATTAAACTCTGTGATTTTTAAAATTATTATTTATTGTGTTTAAATTAGTGTTAATAACTTTATTGCTCTCTTAAACATAAGAGAGCAATATACTCTATATATTATATATAGTAATAATACTATTTTATATCGCAAGTGACTTATATTTTATTTTATGTTTACAATGATATGATTATATTCGATTAATATTTGAATGTTATTGTTATGTATTAAAATTTAACTTAATGTTTTATATTTTAGTATTTTGCAAACTATTTTAAAATTTGTAAAAATTAATAGTATTAATAATTTAAAGTTAATTTATCCCTGATAAAATTTAAGATTAATAATATTCTTATTATATATTAAAATTTAATGAAAAGATATTGAAATAAAAAATAATTATAAATTAATGTAAACACATATATCACATATTACCATTATAATTATTATAAAATAAAATATAGATAAAAAAGTTATTTCATTTTATTTACAAATTCAAATGTTATAGATAGATTTTTTTTTACAAAAATATAATAATATTTTATTTGATACACTCAATTGTGGTAATATTTTATATTAAATGACAATATTACAAATTTGCAATATGATAAAATTTCTATTACATATTTTTAATATAATGTTTCTTATAAAAAAGATATTTAGTTTTTAGTTAAATAATTCGTTTGATATGAAATAAAAATTAATAATAACAAATATAAATAATAAAATTAATATAATTTGCTTATCGAATATTAAATGTATAAGATCTAAAATATTTAATAATATCTTTTATTTTTAATTAAAATTTTAGAATTTCAAATTTTTAATATATTAAAAATTATAATTATATGAAGATATTTATTATTAAATAGATTAGATAATTTAAAAAAATATTATTTTAGATTTCTATTTTTTTAATAATTTGCTCTAAAATGAAAATATAATAACGTAACATATTGGATGTACACTTAATGAATATTATTGATAGACGAAACTTTGATATAATGTTAATAAAGTAATAAATAGACTTGTATTAGAAAAAATTAATTTTACATCCAATTAAACAACTCCTAAATAAATAACTTTTTTTTTAAAATGTAGTGTTTTTTATAAATTACATTATTATAATATTATTTAATAATATAAAATATGAATATATATTCAAAATAAAACTTTTGATTAAATTTATAATATTATATTTAGTAGTTTTTAGATATTTATCAATTTAGCTATATTATTATAATCTAGAATTTAAGTTAATCGAAAATTTCTTTTAAATATACACTTAATTATTAAAATTAATAATGTTTCTTTAGAAGAAAGAAACATGTAGTTAATATTTAAAATAAATTGATTATTTGTTAATTTATTTCAAGATTAATGGCTGTTAACTTTTAAAATTTATAAAACAAAATAATTTTTATAAAGTATTAATAAATATTTTCCTTGTTAACTTACAATTATATATATAAAGTTTCAAATAAATTTTAAGATATTAAATATATAAAATAACTAATAAAATATAGAATATGTATATTTTATTTTATTACTACGTTAATCTTATTGAATTATTTAATATAATAATTATATTCATGAATTTTGCCTTGAGTTAATTAAATATTAGATTTATTCATTAATTTGTACTTTTTAAAATTCTTTGATTAATAGTTTATTATTATATTTAGTCTCTTTAATTCTAACTAAATTTAATCCATTCCATTAGTATTATGTATAATTTTAACTTTTCTTGTAAGAGAAAAGATTCCACTTTAATTAATTATAACACTAAAATTATCATCAAACACTTTAACTTGCATTATGTTTAGAATAACATTATTAGTATATCTAATAATAACTTTAAATGAATTTTATCTATAAATATATATTCTATTCTTTAGAAAACATTAAATTAGTTCATCTATTGATATACAACATTGTTTAATTATTTTAAATAAACTATAAGCAATTTGCTGTTTTAATAACAAATATATATTAATATATATTTGTTATTGTGCACTATTTTATTGGGATTGTTTTGTTTACTAAGATCTTTAATTAGAAATGTATAGATAATTTTATAAAATTATCTATAGTAATTAACTGATAATATTTAGTGCATCTATTCATTAAGTTAAAGTGCATAAAAAGTTGATCTATCTAAAATTTGCCAATTGCTGTTATTTCGTTAATTTTATTATTAAATTTAAATTAATTTAAATTTAATAATAAAATTCTAATGTAGTAATTACAATATTTCATTATATATTGTAAGTCAATAGTATTTTCATAATAATCTCACAACATTTATTATTAGATTTTTAATATACTCTCAACCAATGTCGTATTATCAGAGAAGAAATAACATTTCAGTCTTACTTATAAAAAGACTGAAATGTTATATTATTAATCTTTTATTATCAAAGATATAGATCTGATTCAATAGTTTTCTATCCTCATTTAACTCAGGATAGTTTGGAATAAAATAAATAGATTAAAAATATCTTATGATAATATATAATTTTATATATTTTATATTTATCTTATGACTTTTATCAAAAAAATATTCTGATTTTATTTTTTTTATTTTTAAATTTTATATTAATTTATGTAATAATAGAAATCTATCGATATTGGCAAAATAAATTTTCTTTAAACTAGTTTACTTTTTAATAAGAAGTTTGTCTTACTTTAATAATAATTTTTTTCGAACTGTTACAAACATCAAAATGTAAGTTGTGTTTTGAATGAATGATTACTACAAATCCATAATATTACAAAGTATTCTTTTTCTAATTTACATTCTAATAGATTAATTATAGTACTTATTGTATTATCTTATAATAGTAAGATCATGAAAGTTTACACTACGTTACGTTCATCATTAGAATAATGTAGAGTTATTTGCTTATGTACATGTAATATTTATGTTTATAATTATCAAATTAAGAAAATTATTTGACTATCTTCATACTTTAATGCTAGCTCTTAAAATACTTGTCTTATTAATATCAGTAAATGTTTATTACAAAAAATATTTGAATAATTATATCTAACATTTTATATCTTTTCTCATAAGTACTTACAATTTTTTTTACCAACAGATTATGTAAGCATTAAAAAGCTAAGTTTACTTATATTAAAAACTATATACAAAGAATTATTATATTAAAATTATTTATAAATAATAAACTAACTAATTTTTACATCACACATAAATAGATCGCATTATTTTATAATAAATTAAATATTGTTTAATCTATATTATATTATTGTTATTCTTATCGTAGCGATCAAAAGAAGAAAGAATTTCAGATTTTGCTACATCAGAGTTTTCCCAACCTAAAACTTTTACCCATTTTCCCTCTTCCAAATCTTTATAGTGATTAAAGAAATATTTAATTTGATTTAGTAATGTATCAGATAAATCATTAATATCTTTAATAGAATCATATTCTTTAGTTAATTTAAAATGAGGAACGGCAACTATTTTTATATCTTCTCCAGATTCATCTATCATTTTTAATGCACCGACTGGTCGACAACGTATTATTGTTGCTGGTTGTAACGGAAAAGTTGTTGGGACTAAAACATCAACTGGATCGTCATCTAGTGATATAGTACAATTAATATAACCATAATTGCATGGATAAAACATAGGGGTAGAAACAAAACGATCAACAAAGATAGCTCCCGATTTCTTATCTACTTCATATTTTATTGGATCAGAATTAGCTGAAATTTCTATAATAACATAAATATCTTCAGGTAGATTTTCTCCTGCCGGTACATTATTTAGGTTCATAAATATCCTTTATTTAAAACTAAACTTATATGGCTATTTTATAATTATAAATAAAAACTAACAATTAAATAGAATATAATTTTATAAATAAGTTTAACAATAAACTTGAGATAATATCACTTTTATTTATTTCATAAAATATAAAAATCTTAATTTGATTACACTACAAATATTAGATATTAATTATATTTTAAAGTAAATTAATATCTTTCAAAAATATATTTGAATATTAAAGAAATAAAGATTGGCCAACTATATAATTTTTAATTATAAAATTGTTATTAATTTATAAATTTTTTCATTAGTAGTTAATAAATTAGAATTAAAAACAAATAAATAACAAAATATATAATATATAGATTTTCATCAAATAAAGTTTTATGTAGAATTTAATTATTATCATGATATAATTTATAAAAACTTTAAAAATTAGTTTTCTATGTAAATTTATCAAATAATTGCAAAGCATCTAAAATTTAAGAAACTATTTCATTGAAAATAAAAACTTATAAAGAACAAGAAAATCATATTGAAATTTGTGATACTAGTTAACTTCATATTGATTATATAAACACCAATTGTTATTATTAGAAGTGTAAATTCTGCTATAGTTGAGTTACTAATAAAGAAAAAATTAATAGTATTAGCATTTTTATATACATAGCTTTACTGAACACAAAAATATTTAATTAAAATATTAATACTAACATATTTTATTCAAGTGTTATTAAATTTTATATTTTTTATTTTATAAAAAATAATATTTTAAGATAGTATCAGTTTTTATAAACTACACAATGCTTTACAAAGCATCTGCAATAGGATCAAGTTAAAATTTTATCTATTTATTATTGCACATTATTAATTTAATAATAAGATAAATAATGTTAGTAAACAAGAATAATAAAAATAAATTCTAATGTTTATATGTGATTTTTTTTATATTTATATAGTCAAATTTACATCTTTTATCATAACGATTTTGTAAATTAATAAACACAATTAATATTATATTATTAGTTTGAAACATAATTAATAACTTTTATTATAAGATTATTAATATTATTATATAACAATATTAATATAAACTTACAAACATAATTGGCAGAGAACTAATTATGTTAATTTAAAAATAATTTATTTAATAAAAAATAATAATTACACTGGTATAGTGATACATGAATTACTATCTTAGTGTTGTTAGATAGTTTTTATATTCACTATAATATTTTTATTATCTTTTTATATTTACTTCAACATTAATCTATAGTTATTAACATTTACAATAATGCATAATTATTTAAATATATTAAATAATTAACTATAAATCTTTATTTTTATATCATATAAGTACATATTTTTTAGCACGACATCTTATATTTTAGAAAAATTTAAACTTGTTAGATAATAATAAATAGTTTTACTTATAATTCACTAATTGCTTTCTAATTATTAACAGTAGTAATTTTTTTGTTGATAAAAGAATAAATATAATAAATAAATTTTAGATTTATTTTTAGTTTTATTTTATTCTTATTTTTATAATAAATATTTATACTTTTTATCTATTTTAACATAATTAGTAATTTGTTATTAGATGCAATAAATGTGCATCTTAATTTAATACTTTATTTATCTACAATATTATATTCCTATTGCATAAAATTATTTTGTTAAATTATTCTTACTTTCACTTTTTTTCTTTTGCCTATTCTTTATCTTAGATAAAGTTGATATAAGTTCAAAATCAATCTTCTTTTCATCAATGTGTACAGCTTCAACTTTAATTTCAAGTTCATCACCAAGGTGATATTCTGTTCCAGAATACTTACCAATAAGTCTTTGTTTTATATTATCATATTGATAATAATCATTGTCAAGTGAAGAGATATGTATTAGGCCATCAATAAAAAGATTTTTTAAACGTACAAAAAATCCAAAATTAGTGACGCTTATTATAATGCCAGTAAATATATTACCTATTTGAGATTTCATAAAATCACATTTTAACCAATCAGATACATCTCTTGCTGCTTTATCGGCCTGTCGCTCTGTCATTGAACAATGTTCACTCAATTCCAAAATTTCATCAATATTGGAATGCCAACCTCCAGTTAGTGTAGAGAAATGTTTATTTTTTTCATGTTTTTCATATAAAATATATTTAATTGATCGATGTAATACCAAATCTGGATAACGACGAATAGGAGAAGTGAAGTGAGCATAAGATTTTAATGCTAATCCAAAATGACCTCTATTTTCAGGATAATAAATAGCTTGTTTCATTGATCGCAAAATCATTGTTTGTAATAATTCATGATCTGGACGTTTAGAGACTTCTCTCATAATTTTAGCATAATCAGCCGATTGTAGTTTTGTTCCACCAGGTAATATCAAACCAAGATTACCAAATAGCGCACGTAAGTTTGCAATATTTTCTTGTTTTGGAAAATCATGAACACGGTATAAGCTAGGTTCTTTATTCTGTTCAACAAAACACGCAGCTGATATATTTGCCAAAATCATACATTCTTCAATTAATTTATGCGCATCATTACGTTTAACTATCTCTATTCGTTCAAGATTATTTTCTGTATTAAAAATAAATTTTGCTTCTTCAGATTCAAAAGATATTGCACTTCTTTTTTCTCGTGCTCTATTTAATACTTTATATAATTGATGAAGATGTTCCAGATGAAGCACTATATCTTGATATTTTTTTCGTAATTCTTGATCGCCTTGTAAAATTTTCCATACTTTAGAATAAGTTAACTTTGCATGAGAACGCATAACACCTTCATAGAATTTAGATGAAGTAATATGCCCTTGATCTGATAACTGCATTTCACATACTAGGCAAAGTCTATCAACTTTAGGATTTAATGAACATAGTACATTAGAAAGAATTTCAGGCAACATTGGAATTACACGTGATGGAAGGTAAACTGAGTTTCCTCGATTAATAGCTTCATTATCCAAAGCTGTTTCTGGTCGTACAAAATAGCTAACATCAGCAATTGCAACAAATAGGCACCAACTACTATCATCGTTCAAAATACAATAAACAGCATCATCAAAATCGCTTGCATCTTCACCATCAATTGTAACTAAAGGCAAATGACATAAATCTACTCTACCTATTTTAGCTGATGAAGGAATATGTTCTGAGAAATTTTCAATTTGTTTTTTAACTTGCAATGGCCAACTAGATGGAATTTTATATGTTCTTAATGCAATCTCTATTGCTATGTTGATATCAATCCTTTCACCAAATACTTCAATAATATTTCCTACAGCTTTAGAGTTATAGGCTGGACGAGTAGTCATATCAACAACAACTACATCTCCAATTCTGGCAGAATTTACTTTATCTTTAGGAATTAAAATATCGAATGATAGTCGAGCATCTATAGGCGAAACATATCCAATTCCAGAATTTAATAAATAACGTCCAACAATATGATTATTTCGTTCGACTAGGACTCTAATAATTCTGGCTTCTATACGACCTCGATAATCTTTTCCTGATAGTTGAAAAAGAGCAACATCACCATGTACTGCTTTCCTCATTTCTTTTGTAGAAAGATAAAAATAGTTTTTTTGACCTTTTACTTGCAAAAAACCAAAACCATTACGATGACCAATAACAACACCTTTTAGTAAATAAAGACTATTAAGTGAAACATAGCATTTACTGCTAGTATATAGCAATTCACCATCACGTTCCATTGCTAATAATCGGCGACGCAAACTTTCTAAATCTTTTTTTTTAGTTAACTTTAATACTCGAGCAATTTTTTTGTGACTAACTGGTAAATTAAATTTTGATAACATATCTAAGATATGCTTACGACTTGCGATTGGTGAATAATATTTTGTTATATCTCGATATTTATAATGATCTTTTCTCATCAACAACTCCGATTGCTATATCGATCAATACACTATAAATACACTAGGCATATCGTTTAATAAAACCTATAAAGTCAGTTGTTATTTTTATAATGTTAGTTAGTAAGTGTTTATTTAATTAATTTTTTAAAATAATTAATCTAATAGTTTAATGTATGCTTAATTAACAAGAAAAAACAATACAGAAAAATTACTATACCAATTTATTAATGTTAGAGGTGCCAAGAGGCAAACAACTTAATTATCAGTATTTATTTAATAAACTCAAATAAATAAATTATACTATTTTCCTATCGATAATAGGAATAAATTTATCTCGAATTAATTGATTAATAATTTTTTTATTATATGATTATACAAATTACAATAAATACTAATAAGTTTATAAATGTTGGTATTTTACTACTGTATAATGTCGACATATAAATAAATATTTAAAAGCCATAGTAAATAAAACTTGTTTTATATTTACTATTATATGATTTTAACATAAAAATATAAGGACATATTTTAATATTGATTAAATAGATCATATCTATAATAGATATAGTTTATTTTTTTAATAAACTATATAAGTAAATTAGCTGACATTAATTAGTAGATATAAGTAATAGTTAAATTTTATGTATAACTAATTAATCGTTTTTATTTAGATAAAAATTATAAATCAAATGGATTTTTTAAAATTATCGTTTTATCGCGATCTGGTCCAGTAGAAATAATATCTATCGGAATCCCAGTTAATTCCTCAATTCGTTTAATATAATTAATAGCTGCTTTGGGTAATTTATTATATTCTTTTATTCCAAAAGTACTTTCACTCCATCCAGGTAATATTTCATATATAGGTTCTAAATCTTCCCATTCCTCTACTACCAATGGTGTTAATGTTAATTCGGTGCCATCTTGTTTGCGATAAGAGATACAAAGTTTTACTTCATCCAAACCGTCCAATACATCTAGCTTAGTTAAACAAAAACTAGAAAGAGAATTGATATGAACTGCACGATTAATACCAACAATATCTAACCAACCAGTACGACGACGACGACCTGTTGTTGCACCAACTTCTTTTCCTTTTATACGAAGATATTCTCCTGTTTTATCTAATAACTCTGTTGGAAAAGGACCACCACCAATACGAGTAGAGTAAGCTTTTAATATTCCTAAAACATGATCAATATAACGTGGTCCTAAGCCAGATCCAGTAGAAACACTACCTGCAGTTGTGTTTGATGAGGTTACATATGGATATGTGCCATGATCAATATCCAATAGCGCTCCCTGCGCACCCTCATACATTACTAATTCTCCTTTTTCATGAGCTTTATATAACAAATCAGCTACATCAACTGTCATAGTTGTTAAAATATCTGCAATAACCATGATATCACATAATATTTTTTGATAATTTATTGCTGGAGCATTGTAGTAATTTACTAATTGAAAATTATGATAATCAAGAATTTCTTTAAGTTTTTCTGCAAAAGTTTTTTTATTAAACAAATCACCAACTCGTAATCCACGACGAGTAACCTTATCTTCATAAGCTGGACCAATACCGCGACCTGTAGTTCCTATAGCCTGATTACCTCGAGCTCTTTCATATGCATTATCCAATGCTACATGATATGGCATGATTAATAAACATGCTGGAGAAATTTTAAGACGTTTACGAACTGGTACGCCACTAGATTCTAATTTGTTTATTTCATGTATTAGCGTATTAGGCTCTAATACTACACCATTTCCAATAATACTTATCACATTTTCACGCAAAACACCTGATGGAATAAGATGAAGAATAGTTTTTTTGCCATTTACAACAATAGTGTGACCAGCATTGTGGCCTCCTTGATAACGAACAATATATTTAGCATTTTCAGATAGCAAATCAACTATTTTCCCCTTACCTTCATCGCCCCATTGAGTACCCAATACAACAACATTTTTACTCATTTTAAAATTCACTCGATTGCTTAAAAAAATTCTAACATTTCAATTATTAGTTTCCAGTAATTTTCGTAACATCAATGTTGGCTTTTTAACAATCTTAACATATTAAAGCTAATCTAATGGTGTTTATTTGTAAACATTTTAAAATTATTTCATTTATGATTTAAATTATCACTGTATTAATTTTAATTATTTGATGCTTTCATATAACGAAAGAAGCCCATATTTGGACTTAATATCATCACATCATCAGTATTTTTATTGAAACTCTTCTCGTATGCCTGCAAACTGCGTATAAAAGTATAAAAATCAGGATCTTTATTAAATGAATTAGCAAATAGCTTAATAACCATTGAATCTCCTTCACCGCGTAATATTAAGGCTGTTCTCTCTGCTTCTGCTAAAGTTTCAGTTACTGTTTTATCTGCTATTGCTCGTATTTTCACTGCCTCCTCTTGCCCTTGTGAACGATGCTGGCGAGCTACAGCCTCTCGTTCAGCTCGCATGCGTTGATATATAGCTTCTGAAACTTCATTTGGCAATTCAATACGTTTGATGCGAACATCAACGACTTCTATTCCTAATACCGCCATGCTATTTGGATTAACGCTAGGTAAATCATGTTTTATCTCTTTATTAAAATCCTCTTCTGTTGAAGAAATTGTTAGATCAACTTCTTTTTTTGATTCTATATCTGTTATAGAACCTTTATTTAGAGCGTCACGTACGTCAACAGTAAAACGCCCGCGAGAATCTGTAATAATATTTTTCACATTTAAACGTCCAAATTCTGAACGCAAACGATCGCTAACTTTGCGTTTTAGTAAAGTTTCAGCTTGATAAGAATTACCTCCACCTGTAGCAACATAGTAACGACTAAAATCAGTAACTCGCCATTTTAAATAAGAATCAACCATTAAGTCTTTATTTTCTCTAGTAAGATAGCGATCTGCTTGAATATCTAATGTCTGTATCCTAGCATCTAATATTTTTACTATTTCAATAAATGGTATTTTAAAATGCAATCCAGGTTCATAAATAATAGTTTTATTTTTATTATCACGTACAACTTTACCAAACCTTAGAATTATAACTCTTTCTGTTTGTTGAACTGTAAAAATTGACATATAAGATACAACTAATACAGAAATAATGATAATAAGTGATTTATACATGATTATTGCCTCCCTGCACGAGTCGGATTATTTCCTCTAGCATTGTCAATTGTCCCATAGTTATATGAATAAGGTGTTTCAGTAGAAACATCTTGCTGTTGGATAATCTTTGGTGGTATTATTTTATCTGTATCGATTGATTTATTATTTTTTTCATTATGTAAAATTTGTTCTAATGGCAATACTATCATATTGTTTCCCTTATCGTTAACAACGATTTTTCGTGTATTGCCTAATATTCGCTCCATTGTTTCAATATATAAACGCTCACGAGTAATTTTAGGAGAAGATTGATATTCTGGTAATATCTTAGCAAAACTAGCCACTTCACCTTCAGCTTTTAAAACAACACTTGATTTGTAAGCTGTAGCTTCTTCAATCAATTTCTGACCATTACCTTTTGCTAATGGTAAAACTTCATTGCGATAAGCTTGAGCTTCACGTATTGTCTTCTGTTCTTCTTCTCTAGCTGCAATAACATCATCAAATGCAGCTTTAACTGCTTCAGGTGGCCTAGCAGTTTGAAAGTTAACATCTAATATTGTTATACCCATATTATAAGGTTTTATCATATTTTCTAGTTCTTTTTGTGTTTCGTCACGAATAAATGTTCGTTTAGTGGTTAACACCTGTTCCATTTCTGATTGACCAATAATTCCTCGTACTGCGCTATCTATCGCCTGACGCAAACTGTTATCAGGGTTAGTCACATTAAATAAATACTGAACCGGATCTGTTACTCGATATTGCACATTCATTTCTACTTGAATAACATTTTCATCTGAAGTTAACATCATTCCATTTGTTACTTGTTCACGTATGGTTTCAATATTAACCGGAATTGTTTTTTCAATAAAATTTAGTTTCCAATTTAAACCTGGTTCAACAATATGATTGTACTTGCCAAAACGAAAAACAATTCCGCGATCACTTTCTTTTATCGTATAAAAACCACTTGCTATCCAAACGAAAACAATCACTACAACAAAAAATATAATAAAACTCCAATTTATATTTACTCCAAAATGATTACTAGAATTATTTCTATATTTATTATTACCACCTAAACTATTTAGTTTACAACTTAATTTATTTAGCAGATCATCAAAATTTATTTGCCACTTTTTCTGATTACTTTTATTACCGCTAGAGTTTCTGTTATTACTACTTCCCCATGGGTCACGGTCATGTTCATTATTTTCTGGCTGATTTACTGTCATGTTATAGTTCCATTTGTTATGATTGTTTTTTAAGATTTGATGGCAGCATGCTTATTTTAAATTTATTCAATTTATTAACTCCATTTAATATATTTACATTAACAATGTAATCAAGTAAAGACTGTTCTTGTTTAGAAAGTTTTCGCCAATCAACAATTGGTAACTTTACTTCAATCATAATATTTCCATCTTTATCTATTTCTTCATGTTTGATTGCCTGAAGTTTATAAAGCTTACTTCGCAAACGAGCAGATTCTGGCGGCAAACGTAATTCATAGTGTGCAATTTCAACATGAACATGTTCTGTCAGTGCTTGTAATAATAATGGAATTCCTTCCCCTGTTTTGGCAGATAGCCAAACTCGAAAAGGAAGATTATTTTCATCGCGATCAATGCGTGGAGTAAATCTATTAAACATATCAATTTTATTCATTACCAATAATACTGGTATTTTATTGGCTTTGATTTCTTCTAATACGTTTTTAACTACCAGTATGTTTTCTTCCATGCGATTATCTGTAGAATCAACAACATGTAATAATAAACTAGATTCACGTGTTTCATGTAATGTTGATTTAAATGCAGCAATAAGATCATGAGGAAGATATCGAATAAAACCTACAGTATCAGCTAATATTATAGTTCCGAAATCATTTATATTAATTTTACGCAATGTAGGATCTAGTGTTGCAAATAATTGATATGTTGAATACACTTCAGACTTTGTTATTTGATTAAACAGACTAGATTTACCTGCATTAGTATAACCAACAAATGATATGGTTGGAATCCCGGCTTTATATCTAGCTTGCCTAGCTCGCTCTCTTTGACTATCAACCTTAGTCAATCGAGAAAGAATTAAACGAATTTTATTTCTAATTAATCTACGATCTGTTTCAAGTTGAGTTTCACCAATACCGCGCAAACCAATTCCGCCTTTCTGTCGTTCTAGATGAGTCCAGCCATGGACTAAACGAGTAGAAATATGTCTAAGCTTAGCTAATTCAACTTGCAATTTACCCTCGTGTGTACGTGCTCTTTGAGAGAATATATATAAAATCAAACCGGTACGATCAATAACTTGACATTGACATAATCTTTCAAGATTTCTTTCTTGAGATGAGCTCAAAGTATGATCAAAAATAACTATATTAGAATTTCTGATTTTAACAGCCTCTGCAATTTCCAGTGCTTTACCCTCACCAACAAAATATTTAGCATGAGGAGATCTAGAATTACCTGTAATTACATATACTGCCTTAATATCTGCAGACGTTACTAATGATTTAAATTCAATGAGATCTGCAGTATTTTTTTCATTAGGAAAAAAAATATGCACAAGAACAGCAAATTTTTCACCTTCATGTCTATAAAACAAAAGTATAACCCCTTATAGTTAAAAATATTAAATAACTAAAATATAGTAAATTATACTGTATTTATATTTATTTATTTAAATAAATAACTAAATTATTTAGGTATATCAATATCTTGTTGAACTGCAATATTACCTGCATTGTAATTGCATAATCCGGCATTACCACCTTGATTGCTATAATGAGATATAGGACGAGAAGGTACTACAGTAGAAATGGCATGCTTATATACCATTTGACTTACTGCATTTTTCAGTAAAATAACAAATTGATCAAATGATTCGATTTGACCTTGTAATTTGATACCATTAACTAAGTAAATGGAAACCTGAACCCTTTCACGACGTAACGCGTTTAGGAATGGATCTTGCAAAGATTGCCCTTTAGCCATTCTCTATTTTCCTTGTTTTGTTGTTTTTAAAATAAGAACATTTATAGCTTTTGAAATTGATTAATTAAAATTATGTATTTATTATTAATTACATATAAAAAGCAAATCATGAACTAATAACATGTAATATTTTATTAATAGCTCTATTAATATCATTATTATCAATCTTATGTACGTTTTTCCATCCTTTTAACCATGTAATTTGATGCTTAGCCAATTGACGTGTTGCACATATACTATGATAAATCATTTTATCATAGCTGATTAAATCAGACAAATATGACCACATCTGACGATAACCAACAGAACGAATTGAAGGTAGGTTTTCATTTAAATCTCCCCTGGTATAAAGAGCGTTAACTTCATCCTCAAAACCAGAATTTAACATTTTTAAAAAACGCATCTCTATTCTATGATGGAGAATTTTGCGATCTTTTGGTATGATTACAAACTGTAACACATTATAAGGTAATTCTTCTTCTGAAATTTTAGTTAATTTTGTTAGGCTTATTCCAGAAACCAAAAAAACTTCCAAGGCACGAGATAATCTTTGAAAATCATTTGGATGTATTCTAGTTGCTGATATAGGATCAACATCTTGTAAACGTTTATAAATTGTATACCAACCAAATTGTTCAGCTTGATTTTTAATTTCTTTTCTAATTACAATATCGGAAGATGGTAATGATGATAATCCATTTAATAATACTTTAAAATACATCATTGCACCTCCTACAAGTAAAGGAATACGTCCAGATGCAATAATTTTTTTTATTTCTAATAAAGCATCTCGTCTAAAATCAGCGGCAGAATATGTCTGTGATGGATCCAAAATATCAATCAATCTATGTGGAGCTATTTGTTGTTCCTCTAATGTTGGTTTCGCTGTTCCTATATCCATACCGCGATAAATTAAAACAGAATCTACACTTATTATTTCAACTGGTAATTTTTGCTTCAATGCTATTGCTAATTTTGTCTTTCCAGTCGCCGTTGCTCCCATTATAAAAATTATTTTTGGTTTATGTTTAAAAATTTTAATATTCATGTATTAAAACCATCATAACTTATTTAAAATCAATTAGTTATAGTAATATTTTAGATAGTTTCTTAATTAATTTAAAATAATAAAATTAAAATTAATTAATAATTACAAACTTTTGTTAACAATACATTGCATACTTATTTTAATTTACTAAATTAATTAACGAATAAGAATAATAGCTTCTTATTTATTAGTTGAAGTAAATAGTTTGATTTAAGCATTTTAATATCTTTATAAATATTTAAGTTAAATTTTTTCATTTTTATTGAAATAAGATAAAGGTTACTAATTGTTGATTTTAATCAAATAATTATATTAAATTCTAATATACTAAATAATACATTTGTTCGAAAGAAAATTTTAATTTCTTTTTTCATTAATGTAATACTTATTTGTATAAATGATAAGTTCTGATGTTTTAATTATTTATTGGTAATAATTAATTTACTTTGATTTAGTTTGAAATATTTTTAACTTTACATAAAAATAAACTTATTTAAATTAATAATATTATTTAAAAAATTGTAAAATTATTTATTATTTTTTATAGAAAAAAATTTTTAATATTTTCTATTTTATAACTTTATATTTCGGAATAGTAAGAATTTTTTATTTACATGAATAATTATGCATCAATTTCTGATAGAATGTAACCATTTTGTATATATTTTATAGATATTTTTTATAATAAAAACAATATAATGTTATATTAAAATATTTGTGCTTGAATTTAATTCTAATAATTAGTTTAAATTGCTATTAATTAATAAGTAACTAATTTTATGATTTTAAATATAAGAAACTTTTTATTTTAAAATAATGCATATTTTATATATATTATAGTATGCGTGCGTGCATTAATTAGTTATACTTACATTAATGTAATGTGTGAAATTATAAATTATTTTTTGATATTAATGCGCATTATGTTTAAAAATATAAATTAATATCAACTTAATGAAAATTGACATTTAAATTAATGACACAATGAATGACATAAAAAAAATTTATATTTTTCATAAAAAGAATAATATGTTATTAACAATTTGTATGAATAATCTATAATAGATGTTTAATCATTCTGCAACATAAAGATGACAATATTAAATTATTGATTTTATAATCTAAATATAGAAAAGTTATTAAATTTTTATTTGCTAAATAACCATTAAATAAAATAATCTAAGTATTTTTATGAAAAGAATTACAATAATAGCAATTAAATGACGTTCATACGTGTTCTACATTATTATTTATTGCCATACAATTATATAAAAATTATGTTTAATTTAACACAAATAGACTTCAATAGTAAAAGCTATAAATTCATTCATATATAACATAATTATCAATATTATTAAATTTAGTTTTTGCATATCTTAAAATTTAGCTAATACGTGACATTATAAAATAGATTAAAAAAATTCAACATGAAATATTCTTTATTTTTCATAAAACTTTATGGTCATTTATATCATGATCAGAAATATAACATCCTATGATTATTTTTATGTTATAATGTTTATAGTTTATACTATACGATAAAGAAAAAACAACATTAGGCATAGCTTTGCATTTATTCTAAGCATCATACTTACAATATCGATAAGATCTACGTAATGCTAGATTAAAACAATACAGAATCTGATAAGATTGGTGTTAAATTTGATTTTAATAATCATTTTAATTATCAACGTAAAGAAAATAAATTTTGTATCTTACTATTAATCTTGATATCAATATGTGTCTTTAAATTACTAAATTAATTTTAACTAACTTTTTCATTGCTAATAATGTAAATTTAATTTTTTTACTTGCAGTAATTTAATTAGCTATCTGATAAGAAATAATTTGTATTGCTGAAACAATAATAAGATTTATTATCATAGAGATATCATCAATAACTCATGATTTATAAATAATTGTATAATTTTTATAAACGAATATTACTAAACTTTCTAAATAATTATTAAAAGCAAGATCTTTTATAAAATAAATTAAAAAATTTATTTTTTTAAATTTATTAATATATCAATAGAGTGAAATACATAAAAAATAAGATATATGAAATCCATATTTATGGATACTATGAACTTTACTTAATTTTTAAGTACTTTTGCTTAGATAGTAAAAGTACTTATTCTAAATTTAAAATTAAAATTTTAAATAGATTTATTAAAACAATGACTATTAATTTATAATTATATCACAATCTATCAATTAATAATTTGCATTACTTATTACATTTACAAAGCTAATTACATATCATTTATATTTCGATATATATTAGAAATAAACAAAGAAGATTTATAAGTAACAATCCTGTTAATTATAAATAATTATAATAAAATAAGTGAATTTATCCTTTGCGCTCTATTTGCCAAATAATTTATATAAAAATAAATACAGCATATTGAATGCAATTATTAATTTAAATATCTAGTCTATTATTAAATAATTATCTAACATAAATGCAATATTTATTGTTATATTTTTACTATCATAATTTTATTAAATTGCACAGAAAACTTTTTAATAATTGTACTATTAATTATCATTTAAATTTTATAAGCATATTTAAGTAAAATGACATACTGCAAGTAAAACATTTAATACTATAAAACACCGTCGAAACTGTTTTTTTTATATAAAATGTCTAATAGTGATTGTTTGCTTTATAAATTATTGTGTTTATTGCTTCCTAGTTAATTAATTTTATAATAAATGCGTCGAGACTATAATTATAATTATCAATAATTAATTGAGATAATCTTCCTTGACTAAACTATTTTTATAAACTTTATTAGTAACATATATTTAATTATATATATTTAAATTAATAACTAAATATTTGAGTTCATAACATAAGAAATTTGTATTTTATATTATCATGATACAATCAAAGTATAAAGTTACATATGATTGATATAAAATATAATTTACTTAAACTTAAAAAGATAAAATTTAACATATATATTATATAAAAATAAGTTTCTAATCAATATAACTGTCATTTATAAAAAAAATACATGTATTTATATTTTTATTATATAAATACTATAAGTTTTTATTATAGTAAATATTTCTGTTATCATAACTTTTTAATAACTTTTATCACTATATATATCAGACAATAGCACCATTTTTTAGTTATTATCATATAATATAGATCAAGATTATCAAATTTAAAATTACTTTATATTTATTTGCCTATTTAAACTGAACATATAACCTATATTACTAATCAAGATAATGACGAATACCAATAAAAATCAAATCTATTCATGGTTAATCAGGCAATGTAAATAAAAATTATAAATTCCATTTTATGTGGTAAATAGTTAAATTAACGAGTAATTTTGATTTTTTTTTATGCATATTTATAACTTAAAGCCTGTAAAAAAACAAGACTAAAAGTTGTTTTTTTATAGAAAATATCTAAATTTTAAATAAAAGAAAAATCTATGTTTACAAATCAGAACGAAACTATAACTTAATGATATTATTTCTTTTTAATATAAAAGAATAATATCAGTTTTTTATAAAAATATAATTTAATAATATCATTATAAAATAAACTTAATATTTTTCTATATAAAAATTAGAATATATACTTATTATTTTGTTGGTTAATCATTTTGTCTTTCATAGTATATAAACATTCCATGCTTTAGTAATCTAAATCAATTTATTTAAAGTTATTTTTTTTAACAAAAGCATTCTTATGTCACTAATGAATTGCAACATTGTATTAAAATCTGATATCAAATAATAGATTAATGATTATTATATTAATTTATGTAGTTACACGCCTAAATATAATAATAAAATAATATTTTTATTATAAAACATTATGATATAAAACAACGCTTCACATATAATATCTTATAATAAGATATTTTTATAAAATTTTTAAATATATTAAAAAAATAAAAATTAATTAACCTTGGAAAATAACTTTATAATAAACTATATTCTTATATATAAGAATATGCGCGTTAACCTGTAGATAACTATGTGTAATAAAAAACGAAATAAATATTTCTATCCATCAGATTAAAATATCATTATAAATGAATAAATTATTATATAATATAATTAAAAATATAATATCTTTAGATATAAAATAAATAATATTAATGTAAATAACAATAAAACTAATACAAATACATTTTAAATATTAGATAATTACTTTTCCAAAATTCTATTAATTTTTAGATTTATCCATAAAGTATATATCTGTTTATTATATATCAAGAAGATTAATTGTTTAATAAGTAATCTAATATTTAAAATAATCTATTTATTAAATTGTAATGAAACTAATCGAAGTGAAGTAAAAATTATTTTTATATAATTAATAAAATATAAAAATAAAATTAATAAATAAAATTGTATAAATGGGACATAAAATTGAACTAACTAATAATCTAAAAAATAAAAATATTATAAATTTAAAAACATATAAGTGATTTTTATTGGTTTTTAATTACAACAAAAATAATTTTGATCGAAAAAACAAGATAAAACTAGATTACTTTATTTAGCTTACTCTCTATCATCTAAGTAAATATATTCCAGTATATTTACAATAATAATATTAATAATTAAATATCAAATAAATAGTACTTTAATTAAAAAATATATTTTAGAAAAAAAACTAATTAAAGCATCAGAACATAATTAATAATCAGCATTATGCATAATAAAGATACAATTTAACAGTTAATAAAATTTTGACGATAATAAACTAATTCTGCAATAGATTCCCTTATATCTTCCAAAGCCTGATGTGTATTTTTTTTTGTAAAACCAATAAATATGTCAGGCTTCCAACGTCGAGCCAGTTCTTTTAGAGAACTAACATCTAAATAACGGTAATGAAAATATTTTTCCAATTCAGGCATATATTTAAATAAAAATCGACGGTCTTGAGCAACACTATTTCCACAAATAGGTGAAACTCCTTTTGGCAACCACTTTTCTAAAAATGAAATTGTAACTGATTCTGCTCTTTTTTCATTATATTGACTGCATTTAACTCTATTAATTAATCCACTTTTAGTATGAGTTTTAATATTCCATTCATCCATACGTAATTCATTATCTGATTGATGAATGGAAATTACTGGTCCTTCTGACAAAATAGTTAAATTAGAATCAGTTACAATTGTTGCAATCTCAATGATCCTATTTTGTTCTGGGTCCAATCCAGTCATTTCTAAATCTATCCAAATTAAGTTATTCTCACTATTTTCCATGTTATATTCTATGCTCTACTCAAAACTGATATTATAAAATATTTAATATATTATTTTTTCTTAAAAAGAACTTTTCTAATTATTAATAATAAATTAAAACATTAAACTAATAAAACTACTAAAAGTTATGCACTCAAAAAAATAATTATTAAAAACTATCAATGCTGAATATTTATAAAAATAATTAAACTGAGCTAAAATAATTTAATTAATATAGTAATTATTAGTTTAGTATTGCTTAAAATTGGTTAGTTATTTGCTGTATGGTTAGAATACATGTATCAAGATAAATAAATATGAAACTTAATATTACAATATTTATAAAAAATTTATTTATTAGTTATGTACTAAATCTAATTGTATTATTTATAACAATTAGATAAATAAATAATATAATGTAAAAGTTAACTTAACTATATAACAAAACAGTCTATAAATAAAAATCAATCTTGATTAATTATAATTATATATCTATATCAATTGATATAGATTAAAATATTGACAAAGTGATGATTATTTTAAAAACATTACTATAACTATAATTTAGTATCATTTATCATTATTTTGTTGCCTATAATATTCTTAATAATATAATAATTATTATTTTAAATAAAATTAATATATTCAATTAAACATAAAATAAAAAAAATAAATTAAAGTAATGAAGCTTTATTATAAATATTTATTATGTAGTCTGATATAAGTTTCTAATAATTATAATAAAGAAATAGAAATACTTATAAAAATCTTTAACAGAAAAAATCTATTTTATCAGAAAATATTGTGTTTTTAAATTTAATTTAATCAATAATTTATTATCTAATAATAATAAAAATATTAATCAATAAAACATCTTATAATTATCATTAAGAATTAGGTAAATACATAACAACTTAGGTATTTATTATTTTGAACAAAGTTAGATATATTATTGATTTATTGATATAAATTAACTCATAATATTCAATTTAATAAAATAATAAATAACTAAAGCATTTATCAGATTTAACAGAAACTTGGAATTATATAGATTCCATGATTGAAAGGTATCTATATGTTCATGTGTTAACTTTTAAACAAGTATTAATATTTATAAAATAGCAGAATAATTTTTTTTGTAAATCATTACACAAGTTTAATAAAATAAATAAAATTACGAATATTTTTTTTATAAAAAAACAAATATTCATATATTTATTTTTTTAATTAATAAAATCATATATAGAATTTTTATTTTTTGATTATAATCTGATTAAGTTATGATTCAATTAGAGGCTAATGTGCTCAAAAAAATAAAGATTAAATTACAATATCTATTACCAAAACAAATGTTGACACAATTGGTTGGTTGGCTTGCAGATCAGAAAATACCTGTACTTACTCAATTAGCAATCAGGCTTTTTGCTAAATTGTATAAAATTGATATGACAGAAGCAAAAGAAAAAGAATTTTCATCTTATTCTACTTTTAATGATTTTTTTGCTCGTCCATTAAAAAAAAATGTTCGCCCTATTATTCTTGGCGAAAATCAACTTGCTATGCCAGCGGATGGTATCATAAGCCAATTAGGATTAATTGTAAATGATCAGATATTACAGGCTAAAGGTTATTTTTATAGTTTAACCGCATTATTAGCGGGCAATTATATACTAGTTAATAAGTTTCGCAATGGGTTATTTATAACTACTTATTTATCTCCACGAGATTATCATCGTGTCCATATGCCTTGTGACGGATTGCTAACCGAAATGATTTACATTCCAGGTAATCTATTCTCAGTAAATAATTTGATTGCAAAAAATGTTCCTAATCTTTTTACACGTAATGAACGCCTAATCTGTATTTTTGATACTATAGTTGGAAAAATTGCACAAATTCTAATAGGTGCAATAATTGTTGGAAGCATAAATACTATATGGTATAGAGGATTCAATAATGAACGCAAAGGGATTATTAAGCGTTGGACTTACCCGGAAAAAAATAAGATAGGTTCAGTATATATAAAAAAAGGAGAAGAAATGGGAAAATTTAAGTTAGGTTCAACCATTATAAATTTATTTCAATCTAATCATATTAAATTTAATTCTATTTTAGAGAAAGGAAGAGTAACTCGTGTAGGTGAATTATTGGGAGAATCAATTTATCTAAATAATAATGAGTATAGTAATTCATAAAATTCAATAGATTTATCTAAAATAATATTATATGAGGAATCATATTGTGCATCTGATAATCTGTATTCTATTTAGCCTTTTATTTATAACAATTCCTGCATTTGCAGATATTAATTTTAATGAAATACAAATTAAAAAAGAAATTAAACAACTTGAAGCAAATAAAAATTTAAAAAATGCAGAAATTATTCAGGCATTACAAGATTCTCTAATTTGGTTATCAGAGGAGCAAGAATCAGAAAAAAAAGCTAAAACTTATCAAGAATCAATTGATGATTTTCCTAAAATTATAAAAGAATTGCAAAGAGAATTTCTTATTGAAAACAACAAAACAGTTACTATACCGACAAATATAACTATCCTCGAACTTGAGCAACGAATTGTTCAGGCTAGCAGCCAATTACTTGAACAAGGAAGACAAATTCAACAAGAACAAGACATAAATCGTAAAATCAGCGACTCTCTTGTAACTTTGCCACAGCAATTATTAGAAGCTAGACGTTTACTTTCTGATTCCACTGCAAGATTAGAATCATTACATATTCCACTTTCTCCTTTATCAAAAGCGCAATATAATTTAGCTCAAACAGAAGTTGCTGCTAGAAAATCAAAAACTAATGAACTAGAAATAGCACAGCTTTCAGCTAATAATCGACAAGAAATCTCTCGTTTGCGAATCGATCTTTTTAAAAAACGTTATCATAGAATTGATAATGAGCTAAAACAATTACGCAATCATTTAAATTTTCAACGTCAGCAAAAAGCACAGCTTGCACTTAAACACACTGAAATATTAGTTTCTCAAGCAGGAGAACTTCCTAAATTCTTAACGGAACAGCTACAGTTAAACAGCAAATTATCACAAAAACTTAATGAACAAGCATACAGAATAAATGATATTGAAAAAAAACAACGGCAAACTTCTAGTGATATATTAACAGTTCGTCAAGCGTTAGGAACAATTCGTGAGCAAGCAGAATGGTTAAGCAGTTCAACTACTTTGGGTGAAGCATTACGAGCACAATTATACCATTTGCCAGAAATTCCAAAAAATCAACAAATTGATAGAGAAATTGTCAACAAACGTGTTGATCGTCTTAGATATCAAGATATGCTAAAAAATATTGATTATAATAATAAAGATAACAAAGAAAAGAAATATAAAAACATTACACAAGAACAAACTCAAATTTATGATTCTATAATCCAAACTAGAAAAGAATTATTAAGTTCAATAATTTCTGGTTATGATAGTGAAATATTAGAGTTAACCAAACTAAACGTTGAAGCAACTCAGCTAACAGATGCATTAACAGATATTAAAGATGCGACACATCGCTATATGTTCTGGATCGCAGATACAGATCCAATAAATCTTAACTATCCAATTACGATAGTAAAAGATTTAACTAGTTTACTATCATTAGACACTCTATCTCAACTTAGTAGCGCAATTAAAATTATTTTTACTACCCAAGATAGTTTGCTATACCTACTAGCATCTGTCGCTATTGTTATTTTTAGCATCAGTACACATCAGCACTATAATAATTTTCTTCTTCGGACTAGTACTAGTATTGGTAAAGTAACTCAGGATCGTTTTACTTTAACCTTACGAACAGTATTTTGGTCAATTCTTATTGCACTTCCATTACCTATTTTATGGTCAGCAATTGGATATGGATTACAAAGCGCATGGCAATTTCAAATGACTATTGCTATTGGATATGGAGTTAGAGCAACAACACCAGTTTTATGGATTTTTATGATTAGTGCTATTTTTGCAATGCCAAATGGTCTATTTATTTCTCATTTTGGTTGGTCAGAAGAAAACGTAAAAAGGGCAATGAGGTATTATCGACTATCAATTTTTGTTATAGTGCCATTAATGATGGTTTTAATTACTCTTGAACATTATAATGATCGAGAATTTGCTCCAAGCTTAGGTAGACTATGCTTTTTATTACTTTGTATTGCACTAAGTTTAATTACACACAACCTCAAACGAGTAGGAGTACCTCTTTATTTAGATAGACGTGGTTCTGGAGAGAATACAATTAATAATATATTATGGTTATTACTAATAATAGCTCCAATTTTTTCCGCTGTAGCAGCTCTATTGGGTTACCTTTCAACATCGCAAGAACTTCTAGCTAGGCTAGAAACATCTGTTGCAATCTGGTTTTTCTTATTGATTATTTATCATATTATACGTCGTTGGATGTCTATTCAAAGGCGAAAAATTGCTTTTGAGAGGGCAAAACAAAAGCGAGCCAATATTCTCGCTCAACGAGCAAAAGATGATGGTGATAATAATATAAATATCAATAGCAGTGTTGAAGGATTAGTTGATATCGAAGAAAGTACAATTGACTTAGATACAATAAGTATACAATCTCTTGGTCTAGTGCGCTCTATTCTTACTATGATAGCATTAGTCTCATTAATTTTAATTTGGTCTGAGATACATTCAGCATTCTCTTTTCTAGAAAATATTCGTCTTTGGAATGCAACAACTACAACTATTAATGGTGTAGATACTATTCAATCAATTACACTTAGCTCACTATTTATTACTATACTTATTATTGTAATTACTGCGCAACTAATTAGAAACTTTCCGGCATTATTAGAACTTGCTTTATTACAACACCTTGATCTAACTCCAGGAACAGGATACGCAATTATAACTTTGACTAAATATAGTATTACTATTATAGGAATATTAATTGGTTTTTCTATGCTTGGTATTCAGTGGGCTAAACTACAATGGTTAATTGCCGCTATGGGGGTTGGACTAGGATTTGGTCTGCAAGAAATTTTTGCTAACATCATTTCAGGTCTAATGATCTTATTTGAAAAACCAATTCGTATTGGCGATACAGTAACTATTCGTGATTTAACAGGAAGTATTACTAAAATTAACACTAGAGCAACAACTTTAATAGACTGGGATCGTAAAGAAATTATTGTTCCTAATAAAGCATTTATTACCGAGCAATTTATTAACTGGTCTCTGTCCGATAGCATTACTCGCATTGTTTTAACAATTCCAGCGCCTTCTGAAATAGATAGCTTAATAATTAGTCAAATCTTACTAAATGCTTCAGAAAAAACTCAAATGATTTTAACTAATCCAATTCCTGAAGTATACCTTGTTGATTTGCAACAAGGTATACAATTATTTGAATTACGTATTTATGTATCAGAAATTGGGCACAGAATGCCAGCTCGTCACGAAGTTCATCAAAATATACTAGTTGCTTTTGCGCAACATGGAATTACACTACCATTCCCACCATTTCATGCAAGGATTGATGTAACTAACAACACTATATTAAGAGATGTAATAAAAAATACGTCTGATAGAAGTCCAGCAAGAAAGTTTGGTGAGTTATGAAATGAAATAAATTTCATCTGATTTAATGATATAAAAGTAAAATAAATCAATTTTTATATGATGACTATATTATAGAAATAATAATCACATAAATAAGAATTATGTAATAAATATAAATAGTCTAAATAAAAGTAAAAATAATTTTTTATATAAGAAGCTTGTTCATTGATTTAGTATCGATTCATTTATGAGAAATTACTATTAATTATTTTTATTTAGTTTGAACTGACATTTTATCTTTTATAAACTTATATTATATATTATTGTTAATATACAATATATAAGATAATATCTGTTTATTGCACCTTTAATCAAAGTTGCAATAAACAGATATTTTTTAATTAAATACTATTGGTATATTTACTAAAGGTTTCAGTGATCAAAGTATAAAGTAAATAACAATATAATTAGTAAGAAAACTGATCTGCATTCAAGATAATAATATATTTTATTATTACAAATATAATTTTAGATACATTCCAAAAAAAAATATTTAAAAAATTGTCATTATAAAAACACTTCTAAGCAATAATTGTTATTATGTTATTTTAAATCAATAATATTTTCTTTATAAAAGTCAGTGTTACAAACTTATTAATAGATTGTCGCTTAATATTTAAATTAATTAAAATATTAAGTTAATGATAACCAATTTGCTATAAAATAGTTACAACTAAATAAACTTTTGATACTATATGTATTTTTTATCAAAAATAGAGAAAAGTCATATTTGAAACTATTTTATCATATAATCTATTATTGTTATTGTAATTAGATACTAATATACTTATAACTTAAAAACATATTTTTCTAAAAATTAAAAACTAAAAAATATAAAAATCTTACAGAATTATATATAGCAATGTAAACTATATCATTATTTATTTTCATAATTCAATCGATAAATTTTAATACAAATTATAATATAACACAATAATAGAATAATATAAGTATGAAGCAAATTTTTTGTATCATAATTAAATATTACAATTTTTATTAATAAAAAAATTTACGAATACCTAAAAAACTAATTAGTCAAATCTTTAATTAACTATTTAATTTTTCATTTTTTTTACTAGTTAATTACTAATAATATTGTTGGTAGATAATTTGAATAGTTAAAACATATAATTCATGTCTACAGTTTTTTAAAACAATACATTAATTAAGTCAATAAATCTATTAATTATTCTCATGATTCCGATTACATGGAACTTTTATATAATAAATATTTAAACTTTATAAAGGAAGTTTTTATTTAATGCATTGCACAGATGAATAATCTCTAAATATTTATATTATATAATGACGCGACACGAGGTTGTGTATTAATTAATAACTTATTAAAATGATGCATCATGATTACAATTGATAACTAAATGTAAAAGTAAGAATTCCATCTATAATATTAAACAAATTAAAGAAATGATAATATATATTAATGCGATAAAGAATTTAATACCGCACGATACCTATCTAGTATACAAATGTAAGTTTCTGCAATAAATAATTTTATACTATCTAAGTAATATCATTTATATTAAATTATCTTATGTAACATTAAATATAATTGGATTTATCTAACCAATTAAACTTACAATAAAACTATATATACTTACTATGAGTTCATAATGTCAACAGATATTTTAATAATCAATTACTATTTTATATTAATATGTTATCTATATTTTATATATTGGTCGATCGAAATATAATTTTCTTCAAACAGAAGAATTTTTTTTTGCATTAAAATATTACAAAAAAACGTTTAATATTTTTATTTATAGGACATATGAATAATAAATTAACTGATCTTTATTAGATTACTTCTTATAACATAAAATATATTAATATACGATGCATACTATCTACATTCTGAAATTCATCAATTATTTTTTCAAAACGATTAATATAATAAAGGTTTAAAAAATCAACTAATTTCCGAACTCATAAATTAAGACAAGCGTAACAAGTAAGTTTCTAAATTTTATTTATTATATTACAATAATTCTTATATATATATCAAAATAGAATATTTTATTTATATTATATAATTAATGCATTTTAAGTCTAATGAAATGATAACTTGCTCTCATTTAAATTAATAGTTATAATAATTACTAGCATTAGATAATATTAATAATTACTTTACAATATTTGTTTTTTTTAGTAAATTAGAATGTAATAACTATACAGTAAGATGTTATTAGTAATATTATTAAACTCCATATCGACATATTACTTGATATATCATATATCAATAATCAACAAGATTACGCATGTAATTTTATTATTTATCTGTAATATTGAATAGTTAATAGATATTCAATAAATAAGCACTATCAATAGCAAGTATAAACAGATTCGTTAGAAGAAAATAAATTCATTTAAGTTTTAAGTAAATATTACTTATTTATGTTTCTCATTAAATTAAGAAATATATCAATAAATTATTATTATATTTTAATATAAAAATAAATTATATAAGAGTAATAAGTGAAGTTAAACTTCTTATTTCGATATGAGGTAATATATTATTCTCATTATTGATTAATGTATTTATACCATCAACATTTATCCAACAGGATTGCATTCCGCTTTGCAAAGCTCCTTGAATATCAGTTGTTAAATCATCTCCTACATGTAAAATTTTATCTAATTCAATATTAAATTTCCGTGCAGCAAGATAATACATATCACTAAATGGTTTAGCTCGACCATCATACCCAGCTTTTAAAACAAATTGAAAATAGTCACCTAATCCGGAAGCATAAGGATCTGCATTTCCATTAGTAATAACTGCTAATGGAATTTTTTTAGCTAATTCAGATAAAGTCTTGTGAGTTAATTCTGATATTGAGATTTGACTGCGCCAATAAAAAAAGTGAGACATTATATCATCAGCACCTCGAGCGGATTCTTCTTGATCATAACCATAACAACAAAGCATCTCTTTTACTGATAACCATCGCCACTTTGTAACATCATGATAAATTTCAGGGTATCGATTGAGAATTAATCTTTGATAGTTTTTTAAATCTATAAATTGAATGTTATTAAAGCGATTGTCATAACAACGAATAAAATTCAATAGCTCACTTTCTGTTTTATTAATAACTATACGATTATCATACAATGTATCATCTAAATCAAATGTAATTGCTTCAATAGATGTTAATTGTCGATAAAAATACATTTAAGGATTCTCCATTTTTATACTCTTAAATGAGGTACGAATTATAAATATTGACTATTTTTTTTAAAAAAACATAAATTTTTAGAAAATTATGTAACAAAAGATTAATGTCTATAAAGTAACTTTTGACATAATATAAAATTATTATACTTATTCTAAAATGTAAATTATAAAAAATAATAAAATTTATTGAATTATATTATTTCTAATATTACAAATATTACTCATAACAAAAATGTTTTTTTATTCTTTTAAAGAACCATATTACGAATTTAATATCTATAATTTTATTTCAATTATTATATTAATATTTATATACATATATAGTAATGCTATTAACTGAACACTAATAATTAACAATCTTTAGTTTAACAAGATATAGTTCTGCAACCAAATTTTATAAATCATAATTTACTGGAATAGTGATTCTATATTTACTTATACCTTTATAAGTATAAATATCACAACTACAAGCATTAGTATACATAAATTATCATACATCCATAATAAAATATTCATAAAACATTACTTCATTAGTATATTAAATTAATAATAATATTCAGTATTATTTAATTCTATCAATATGACAGTTATTCACAAACTTATAAATATAAATAAAATTAAATAATTAACATTCAGATTATATCACTCCTATGAAATTAATTTATGATATTGATAGTTTTTAGAATCACTAAACAATATAATAAATTATTCAAACTAAAATAAAAACTTTATTATAAATAAATAAAAGCTCTAAAAATTAGCAAAATTATATTATGCTGATATCAATAATAATTATATTTCATTATATGATTAAATCTAATTATTATTACTTGATTTATTACAAATAAATAATTAAATAGTTTATTTTAAATTTTAGATATAAACTCATTAAAGTTTAGTTATCTGATTAATTAATAAAATTATTTAAAAACAAAATAAGTAATTAGTATTTATTCAAAAAGAATATGCATTACAAATAAAATAAATATTTATTTTATATATTTCTATGTAGTCTTATGCATAACACAGTATTAATATTAAATAAAATAAAAGTTAAAAATGAATAACACCATCATAAACATGTGTCGCTGATCCAGTCATAAATATAGGGTAACCTAAGCCATTCCAGCTAATTTTTAGCATACCACCAAGCAAGTCAACACGAACATTTTTTTTTAATAAACCACGATTAATACCGATAGCAACAGCAGCGCAAGCACCACTTCCACAAGATTGTGTTTCACCAACACCACGCTCATATACTCGTAATCTAATATGTTTATGATTAATAATTTGCATAAAACCTATATTAGCTCGTTCAGGAAAGTATTTATGTTTTTCAAGAATTGGTCCCAATAAATTAACTTTGGCTGTATTAATATTTTGAACTTGTAATACACAATGCGGATTGCCAATAGAAACTATTCCACATAATATTTCATGTTCTTTAATTCTAATAATATAAGTTTTTTTAGCTTTTTGTGTTTTAAACTTAGCTTTATTTAGATCAAACTTAGGAATTCCCATATTAACACAAACATCTTTATTTTCTTTTATATATAATATTAATTTACCAGATTTAGTGCTTACCTTAATATTACGTTTATCTGTTAGTTTTTTAAAACGAACAAAATGAGCAAAGCAACGAACACCATTACCACACTGCTCTACTTCACTACCATCTGAATTAAAAATACGATAATGAAAGTCAAAATTTGGATCATAAGGTGCTTCAACAACTAAAAGCTGATCAAATCCTATACCTCTATATCTATCTGATAAATAGCAAACAAGATCAGTAGAAAAATTAATATTTTGAGTAATAGCATCCACAACCATAAAATCATTACCTAAGCCATGCATTTTTGAGAATTGCATCTTATACTCCATCATAACAAGTTTTTATTTTTATTAATTAATTTGTGAAATTTTTATATGTTATATGAATGAATTGATATATTCTCTTTTATAAAAAATAGAAAAAATTATTTTTTTTAATTATATTAAAAATATCAATTACATAATAGAGTTGTATTAGTTTTTTTTATTTTATCTTAACTAATATATATATTTAATCATGTTAATAGTGTAAATGATAAAAAATACAAAAAAAGTTAATTTGATATTTATTTTCAAAAAAAAAGGAATTGAAAATATTTTAACGTTAATGAAATATAATATTATCCAAAAAAAATTCTAATTTTTCTGAACGAATTGATATATAAGGCTTTTCATAAGATATAAATAAACCTATTGTTATAAATATTTTACTTAAATAGTTATATAAAGTAATATTGTAATTAGCATGATGGCTACTAATAATATTTCTTTCTCATTTGATTAATTAGATTGTATATCCGTAACAGTTTTTATAATCATATAAGAATAATTATTGTAATAAATATATTATAAAAAAAAATTATTCGCTTCGCATAGAATAAGATAGAGTTTTCTTATTTTTTTGGTTTCTTTTAATAATTTTATAAGTTTTTAATAAAATATTTTATAAGTTTTTATTTTCTATGTAGCTTATAAATTTAATATATAATCTAAAATTTTAAAAATTTTAAAAATTTTTAAAATTTTTAAAATTAGTTTTTTTCTTAAAAACTAAAGCTAATATTAATATTATTTTAATAAACACTTATATCTTGTTTGATATTTTATAGTATAAATTTACTAATATTCTTTTGTAAACATTTTGATCAAGTTACATAATCTAACGAAATATATAATTAATTTTTTAATTTTATATGATGATGCAATCAAACTTAATATTTTATAGAATTTTTATTTTTTTTGTTATTGCATTGATTTTATTTAAAAATATATCTATTTAAACTAAAATAAAAAATTAAAATTAATAATAACATATACATAATTCATCAATTGTTTATAAATTAATATATGTAATAAAAATATTTAGTAAATAATAATATAAATTACAAATTTAATAGAATAACAATATTATTGTATTTTTTTTTAAAATAAAAGCAAATTGTTATAATGATAAAAATACATTTCATTACTTTACTGTCCATAAAATAAAGTAATAATTATAAATTTAATTATAAAACAGATGATTAGTGTTATATTTTAAGTAATAAGTAATTAAATTTTAAATAAAATTTGCATTTCATTTTATTAAATAATAAAATGAAAAATTTAATCTTATTTAAATATTAAAACTATAAAGTATTATTTACTTATATATCAATATAAATAAATAATACTTGTTTTTCGACAAATATATACTACTTATTCAAAGTATATATATTTAAAAATAAAACAAATTAATTGTATTTTAATATAAAAAATAACGACAATTTTAGTATAATTAAATTTGTTTATATTATTAATAAATTCTTATTTATTTAAATAACAAGATAAATAAATTTTTATATTTAATTTTAAAAAAAGTAACATAAAAGAAATAATTTTATTATATATTTCATTTTAAGTATATTGTATAATCAACGCAATTAGTATGTTAGTTGAGAACTAAAGATAAATTGTAAGTTTATTTAATATCTAATTTATATGTAAGTTATATAATTGATTATTATAATCTTAGAATCTATAGAATAAAACCTAACACTGTTTTATAATTTTATACTTAACATTTAAGAATTGAAAGAATAATATACATTAATCTGTTATATACAATCTATTTAATAATGCAAAATAATTTCAACTATTAGACAAACTTATTTAATTCATTCTTAAATAAGTCATTAAACACGCATAATAATCAAGTTTTTCATATACCGCTAAAAATTTAGACAATATATATAACTTGTCTATTGTATAAATTTATTAAAATATCAATTAATTTTTCAAGGATTATCATTTAGAAGATAAATTGATTATTTTAACAACTTTATTTTAATATTGTATTTTTTTTTATAAAAATACTGAAAACTAAAAATTATGATAGATTTAATGTGTTTAATTTACATAAATAAAAATAGTCTATAAAATATGAAATTTAATTCAGCTTATATTATATAAAATATTTAACTAACATTATATTATATAGATATCAATATAATATATAAATACTATCTCAATAAATAATTAAAATAAACCAATGATATATAAGGTAATTTACAAAGATTATGATTATATTTTAAAGCTTAATGCTAAATAATATAATATCTGATATCAGATTTTAGTATCAGTTCACTATTAAACTGTAATAGTTTAATTTTTATTTCTATAAATTATAAATGAAATAATGCGATTTTTAAGATATATTTTGGTAGATTTTTAGATTAAGTAAAATATCATAACATTATGATAATTTAAAACTGCATGGAAACTTACGAATTAAAGAATCAGTATAAATTAAGTCTTTCGCTAACTAATAAATTATTAAGATGTATAAAAGGAATAAGATTACTATAATTTTTCATTAAAATATTAAATAACTTATAATTTATAATCATTAATATGTTTTTATTTAAAAATATATTAATTTTTACATTAAATGCCTCTCATGTAACTTAAGTATAAGTGTAAATAAGAAACATTTATAACACACATCTTCTAAATTACATCTTCGATAATTATCAATTGTAAAATATTATTTAATTAAGATAATTTATAAAAAAAATAAAGAAAAATATCAATAAATTAAATAAAACAATTTAAATTAAGAATTTTAATTGAATAATTCATAAAATATTCTAATCATTGAATAATAATTATCATAGATAATTTTTATTATCTATGATAATACAAAATATTTATTAAATTTATCGCTATATATATCATGTACTTAATTAAAATAATAAATTTTTATTTTATAATAATTCTTTATACGAATTTACAACTAGAATATTATATATTTATAATAACTATCATAAAAATAGTTATAAAAAGATAATTTACGCAACATTTCTATGCTAAATCTAATTATTTATTTATATATGAAACTTTTTGTTTAGAGAAAAATAAAAATTATAATTATTTTATTATTTATATTTTGATTATCATAAATAGTAAACGTTTTATTATCATACTAACTAATATATTATAAGAGTTATACAGCAAGAATATATATTGTATAATTTCACTATACTCATCACTAAAAATACTAGTTTTATATGCTAATAAAAATTATTTGATTAATCTAAAAGTAACATTAATATCAATATATGGTATACATTATATAATTAATATATATAGTTTGTAACTAACGGTTGTTTTTCTTTTATGCAACAATTATTATTATATTTATTATACGAATATTCAAATATAAACATCAAAAATGTCATTTTGAGCAATTTATGATCTATTTTTAATTAAATAAATACATATAATTATGTAATTTATTGTTTGTTAGTCGTTATGAAAATACATAAAATGAATATAAATAAAACTATTTCAATCAATTAATTTTTAGTCATTAATCACAAAATAATTTCTAATCAATATATTATCTTCAAGTTAACAATGTAATATTAAATTGTAATAATTTAATACAATTTAAAAATCATCAGCATATGTTTTGTGTAGTAGTTTAGTTGTGGAAGATTTTGCTTATTTTTTGTAGCAATTTATTGATTAAATACAATATTTATTTTTATATTTCAAGATAAAAAATTATAGAAGTTTTCTATTAATTAACTTTTTAAAATATTAATCTTAATTATTTTATCTATTTCTTAATTTATAATTCTAGAAATACAATAGCAATAAATTTTGCATACATTTCTAGAAATATAATTAATTTACATTTTTTTTACAAAGTAATAAATCAATTATTCCTATATAATATTAATTGTTTATTTTTATATTAAACTCTTTCTATTCTTGCATATAAATATTTTTATTCATAATAATTGAAAATATTTTATCATTATAAAATTACTAGTTAAACATTACTTTTAAATATTATTAATTATTTTTAATAATAAATACCGTTTTATACACTGCAAAAATATTTTCTATTTATTAATTAAGTCTATATATTATATTAGCTTATACTTATTAATATATAATTGATCATAAATTTTAAAAACTTACTAAAATATTAAAATTAATTATATTTTAATTTAAAATTTACCTATAATGTACTGTTTTTACAAAATACAATATATAATTAAGATATTGTATTTTGCAACAAAAACCAATTTTAATAATAGTAAATAATTTTACTAAAACCTATCAAAAACATATTATAGAACACTAAAGATGAAATTTATTTTAATAAAAATAATAGAATAAATATTTGGTTGATATTTATTTTGATAAATTTAATAAAAACTTTTTTTTCAAAAAAAATTAACCGCTTATGCTTAAGAATCAAGATAATATTATTAATTATTTATAAAAAATATCTACGCGAAATATCACAATAACTTTAAAACTTCAATCTTTTTATATGTAATAAAATTATCGTTATGATTTTATATAATCAGTATGATTTTTATTTTGTGATATTATTATTTTAAAGTATTAAAAAATTCTTCCACTTTAAAGTTTAAAGTTATACTAATTTAAAGTTATACTAAAAAATTACATTAAACATTATATGGTTAATTTAAAACATTATTTTATCTTTGTTGAAATAAAAATTATTTTTACTTTTAATAAAAAAATAAATATAAATAAAGTATTAGATTATATAAAATATTAATTAAACAAAATTAAAATTAACTAAATAAAATAAATTTTCGTTAAGTTAAATATAATCAATACGCAAAACACGAAAACATATATTTATGTTTATATTAAAATAAAGTTTGCAATAGAAAATACTAACAAATAAAATATTAATTTTTTTACAATAATTTGAATTATATAGTAAATTGAACTAACTCACTTAATATATCTTTGTTTATACATATACTAACTTAATTAAGTTTTTAATCTTTATCTAAATGTTAAGAGAGAGTGTAGATAAAATGCTCTAAAAATAATAAATAACTAAAATATAACTGATACAATAACAAGAGCAATATATATAATAACGTAATTTTAAATATTATATTGTATAATTAGTAAAATGTAAGTTGTCAATAAAATATTGTAATAAAATTTTTAATTAAAGTATAAAAGTTATGTATCTATTACATAAAATAAATTAAAATAATAAGCAAAAAAATATCATACTATAATTAACTATATATATAATATATAGTTAATTATATAGGACAAATGTATATTTCTTTAAAAAAGAAATTAAATGAAAATATAAATTTATAAAAGATCATAATAAAATTAATATTAAATCATTTTTTAGTTATGATGAAAATCATATAAATCAATTAAACAATAGTGCTTTGAAGCAAATAATTAGATGATTTCTAATCATAAAAATACATTTAATAAATTATTAATTTAAAAAATTATATAAAAATATATCTACTATAACAAATCAATACAAGTAAAAATAATTAAAAATGACTTATTTGTATTAAATTACTTTAACTGCAAGCAGGAAACAATAATTAATTAGTTTATAGATAGGAAAATGATGTATAATAATCATATAAAATATTGTGCATAGTTAGAAATATACGAAAATTATAGATTACCTTATAAATTTAATATAATAATATATTTAAAAAATTTTTAACAATTTCTCATAAATAATTATACAATAGTTATAAATTTCATTATTTATCAATGTACTTATATATCTAGAATTGTAAATAATACACAAGAAAATTATGAATATACTGTTATCTAAATCTTTTTATGTTTTATAAAACATTTGTTGCATTGCACTGTTCACTATTGAAAATCTATTTATTAAAAAAACATTACATAGAAGTTCATTACACAGATTATTTATTGTATTCAATGCATGCATAAATAATTCGAAAGAACAAAAATACAAAATTATAAATTTCTTTATTTTAGAAAAATTTAGTTTTCTTAAAAAGAAAGATAGTATAAAATATTCAAAATAACTTTTCAGTTATTGTTATAACTATTAAAGCAGTTATAACAATGAATATAGAAATAATATATCTTATATTTTTAATATAATTCGTAATTTATTCAATTAAAATGTAAATATCAAGTAAAAAAATGAGTTTAAAAATATTATTAATATAATAATGAAAATAGAGTAAGACAACCTAATTTAAAATTATATTAGAGAGTAATTAGTACTTTACTGAGAGTTTTAAAAATAATTTTCAATTCATTTTTACAAATAAATATATTTTTGATATTATCATAATAAACATTGATATAGTATAAAAATACTATTTAGATTTTATTTTAGATAAAATCTTTAGTAATTGTGAATAAATTAAACAATATATTTTTCTAGAAAAAATAATTCATCATATATATCTCATACTAAATCACTCATCACTTTTGATTTTACGTTGAAATATTGAGATTGAATTATATTCTTAATTATAAGCAACAAGATATTTTTTAACTTTTTATCATAAATATGCTGATATCTATATTAAATAGAATAAATTATCAATAAGAAATTGAAATTTAGTTTCTAAATTCAAATATATTGTTATGCTATTCTAAAATGAATAAATTTTGCTTCCTAAAACTTGTTGAAATTTTTAATGACATTTAAATTTATTTGTTGAGAACGATATTTTAAATTAAAAAAAACTAAAGTTAGTATTTAACTTTAGAAAAAATAGCAATGATTGCAAGCAAGCAAATTTCAATAATATTTTTTTTGGAGAATTTTCTTGATGAGCATATTGGTTACAAGACCAAATCCCAGTGGTGAAAAACTAGTCCAACATATAAGATCACTTGGGAAAACAGCTTTTCATGCTCCACTTATTACAATTGTTCCAAGTAACGAATTAAAGCTGCTACCAAGTAAATTATCAAAACTAACTAACGGAGATCATGTTTTTTTTTGTCTCCAAATGCTGTGATGTATGCTAACTCAGAGATTTATTTAACAGGGCAACAATGGCCTGATACTTTATTATATTATGGAATAGGACATTCAACTGCATCGATTTTTCAAAAATTAATTAATTTACCAATTCAATTATCTAAAGAAGGTGAAACTAGTGAAACCTTACTTAAATTACCTAGTTTGCAATCGATATTAGGTAAAAAATCTTTATTATTACGTGGGAATAAAGGACGCAAACTGCTTTCTGCAGAATTAAAATTTCGAGGAAGCCATATTGATTATTGTGAATGTTATCAACGTAAAGCAATAAAATATGATTCGAATGATTTCCAGTTTGGATTGGAACAAAAAAATATTAAAACAATTATTATTACTAGTGGTGAAATGTTGTATCTATTATTTAATTTAATTACAAATGATCTCAAACCTTGGTTACTCTCTAGGCAATTAATTATTGTAAGTGAACGCTTAGCTAACATTGCCTATACATTAGGATGGAAATCAATAAAAATAGCTAGAAGTGCTAATAATAATGCTTTAATTCAGGCATTAATATAAGTAATATTTATATATATTAAAACTAAAAATAATAAAATTAACAATGTAGGTAAAGTGTATAAAGTATTTAAAAAACAACAATATTGTATATAACTAAAATGATATAATTAAAAATCTATAGTTTATTTTTTTATGATAAACAACACAGTGATACTTTTTATTGAACTACAAATACTTTATTATTTTAATCTAAAAAATTGAATAGTCAATAAAAGAAACTAATAAATAAAAAAAATAGAAAAGTAATTTATTAATTTGATCAATAAACATTATTAAAATAAATTAATAAGAAATTATGTTTAATAATTTAAATAACATCAGAAATATGTACAAGAATAAATTATTACACTCTAAAGTATAGAGTCTACTATAAGTAGATATTTTATAAATACAATTTTTAACTAATACATGTAATTAAAAACTTTATGATAAGTATCATGCCGTTCTTGTAGTAATATTATCAAAAGTAAACTTAAAAATAACTGAAATATATAGCCTTAATTTAATTAATATAAAAACAATTAATATAGTAAAAGCTTTTTTATATTATATTATAATTTTTTATTCCTATGTTTCATTTTATTGAAAATGTAGTTAATTATTTAAATAACAAGAAAAAATATGATTAATAACACTAATATAATAAATATCAAAATTAGTTTTTCATTATAATTAAATGTTGAATATTTATTTATTTATTTATTTATTTATTTAAAAATAATTTTATAACAGCTATCATGAATAATATAAATTATTTAAATTAATTGCGATATTATGAGATTAACTTTTAAAAAATAAAAATAAATTATTATTTAAACGATAATTGTTGTTTAGTTAAATACAGATATAAACATGATTAAGTTATTGATATATATCTTAATAAACAATTCTATTAACCAGAATCTTAGTAATAATTAAGTAATAAAATAAAAATAAACATCATTTATTATAATTAATATATACAAAAATTAAGAACTAATTTTCTCAATATAAATTCTTTCTTAACCATAAAATTTAAATATGCTTGACTTATAAATAACTAATAATTTAATTTTATTTTCTATATTATGCATAAATAAAATTAACTAAATTTAATTGTATGACGGAAAATTAATTATAATGTCAAAATAAATAAAATTATATTATATTTTTGATAAGTTTTTATTTATTTATGAAATAAATAAATAAATAAATAAATAAATAATAGCTATTTTTTTACACAAAAGATAGATATTATAATCATAACTTCATTTAGTATTCTCAAAAAAATTATAATTATTTTACTAATAACAGTCATTAATAACTAATGATAAATAATAATTTCTTTAATATATACTTTTCAAGTAAGTTATATAATTAATAATTATAAATCATATAACGAGGTTTAACTACATTTCTAATATACAAACTAAATATTAATAACTCTATTATGTAATTAAATAAAATAGAGAAGAGAGTTGTTTAACTTATATATTATTAATTAATTCATAAGTTGATTTGAACAAAAAAATAACTATATCTACTATATATAATTATTTTGATCTTTTTTTAAAACAATTTTAGAATTCTAAAATTGTTTTTTTTAACTTAGTTTTATTATTATAATATAATAATAAAACAAACATTGTGAGATATTACTAAAATTTAATATATATAATTTGAGTAAATTAAAACAAAAAATTTGATTAGAAAATATTACATTTGAATATTTTTTTTAAAATTAATAACTATTGTTAATTTAGAATTTTACTATGTATATTATAAAATATAGAAAACTAGTTCCATTAAGAAAATAAGAAAATTTTTTCTTAATATCATTAATAAATTTATATATTTTATTTATATTACATTGTAATAACGTAGTTATTGAACTAAAAATAAATATAAATCCTATATTAATAAATAATTAAAATAATCTAATTGAACTAATTTAGTTAGTTAATAACTATATTTTTTTTGTTGATATAAACTTGTTATATATAAACAATAACAAGTGTAGTCTGTTTATAAATTAATCAAAATTAATTTTCTTCTTGATATTTCATATGTGTATGTAATTACAAATTAGCTTATCAATATTTTATACTATGTGCATAATAATTTTTGATTAAAATTATTATAACTTTAAAATAATCATCTCGCTATATGAAATCTCAAATACACTTTTTATAAAAAAATAAATTATAAATAACGATTAATAAATTTTATTTTACTTCAATCGATTATTAATATAATATGCACATTAATAGCAAAAACTTAAAAAGATTTTTTATAAGAAACAAAAAACTTAAAATAATTTATTTACATTAAATACTATATAATATTTTTAATATTAAACATTAGAAATAAACTATAAAGAAATAATTAATTATGCATTGTTGATTATTTCTTAAATTAAATTATATTCGTGATATTTTTTAGTAAAAAAATACTCTTTAAGGCAGCTTTATATAAATTATTATTATTTATAATAAAAGTACATACTATTATGAATAATAAATGTATTTATACTTATTAGTTTTTCTTAGATTGTAGTAATAATTTTCAGAGTATATAAAAATGTTTTATAGACTTACCAACAATTGTATTATAGATCATATCTATTAACACTACATATTGTGTCGTTTCAATATTTTTTGTACTAAAATATTACTTTATTACATCAAAATAATATTTATTATAAATAACGTTTACAATAATCAAGAATATATCTTTATATTAATATATATTATTATAACAGTTATATTTCTTTTTTTTTGATTTATAAATTCTTATAATAATTAGTTGCAATTAATTAGAATGCAATTTTATTAATATTAATTGCCATGAGCTAAACTTATTTAACTAATTAATAAAATTATTATAAATTAATTTAAACTACAAAATTATTTATTCATGAAAGAATAATTTTATTTAACTAATAATTAATTATATTCAATGTTTATTTGGTATCTCAATATAAATTATATCTTTATTATTTTTTTAAAATTAATAAAAATAAAAAAATATTTAATTTTTTTTAGTATTTTAAAATAATAATAGTGATGAAATTCGAATATATTTCTATAAATGTAAATATTTTAATTATTTATTTGTATTAAATATTTTGCATTTTTATATAAAAAATCTTTTTTTATTTTAAATAACTAATATTAAAAAAATATAAAATCAATTAAACATATACTTTACTTTAATATTAATATTAGAAATAATTTTATAGACGTTATATAGTTTTATATTTAAAATACGCTCATTATCTATTTTATTGAGAGATTTTAGTCAATAACTGGAAAAATTAATACAATTGTAAATTAAATACCATTCTTTTATAGCTAACTCATAATTTAATTGTCTGACAAAATATGTCAATACATATACTACGAATTACAACAAGAAAAAGTCCATTAGCAATGTGGCAAGCTATTTTCGTAAAAACACAACTAGAAAAATATCATCCAACACTAACTATAAAAGTTAATCCAATGAATACACAAGGTGATATTTTGCTTGATACCCCATTAGCTAATATTGGTGGAAAGGGACTTTTTGTAAAAGACTTAGAAAATGAACTATTAGAAAACCGTGCTGATATTATTGTTCATTCTGTAAAAGATATTCCAACAATTTTTCCAAATAACTTAGGGTTAATAGCTATTTGCCAAAGAGAAGATCCTCGTGATGTTTTTGTATCAAATCAATATCAATCTCTTGATGTTCTTCCACCTGGAAGTGTTATAGGAACATCAAGTCTGCGTCGACAATGTCAACTGAAGCATATTTATCCAAGATTAATTATTCAAGATTTACGAGGTAATATTGGAACGAGATTGACTAAATTATGGAGTGGTAAATACAACGGCATTATTCTTGCTGCTGCAGGCCTAAAACGTCTCGGTTTAGAACAATACATTCGTAAGTATATTTTGCCAGAGCACTTATTACCTGCAGTTGGACAAGGCTCAATTGGAATTGAATGTCGTCTTGATGATAAATATACCAAGCATTTTATAATGTCTTTGCACCATCATGACACAGCTATCTGTATTCAGGCAGAGCGAATTCTCAGCAAGCAATTAAAAGGAAGTTGCAAAACTCCAATAGGTGGTTATGCTATTTGGAAAAATAAAAAAATTTGGCTTAGGGCGTTTGTTGGAACATTCGATGGCATTCAAATTATTCGTGGAGAAAGATATTTTAAACCAAAAGACACAATGAAAGCTATCATTGAACTTGCAGAAGAATTACTTAATAATGGAGCAAGAGAAATTCTTAATAAAATCTCTAGATAATAACTTTATAGATAAATATATCACTTACTAGACAAAATGTCAGAGATTATAAATTAGTTTTAAACATTAGCATATTAAAATACTATTTATGCATTATTAATTACAATGATATTAGTAATATTACTAATATCATTATGACAATCATAATTATATATTTTAAATAATTATAATTTATTTTATTTCAAATATAGAATACATCATTAATATAGCGCTTTATCATATTAATTGGATAATAAAATATTCAGCATAATTAACTGCTTAAAATTCATGAATTTACAATTAAATTATCTCAAGAAGATAAAACTAGCTAAACCTTACTTAAATTTATTAGCTTACAATAACTATTATGTAAAAAAATCTTTATTATTATTACGTGGGAATAAAGGACGAAAATTGATTTTTCTACATGAGTAAAATTTCGAGTAAGCCATATTGATTATTGTGAATGTTATCAACGTCAAGCAATAAAATATGATTCGAATTATTTCGAGTTTATATTTGAACAAAAAAGATATCAGAACAATTATTTTTACCACTGGTAAAATATTGTATCTATTATTTAATTTAATTATAAATGATCTTAAATCTTTGTTACTCTATAAATAATTATTTATTGTTAGTTAACGATTAGCTAACATTGCCTATAAATTATAATTGGAATTAATAAAAGTAGTTAAGTGTTAATAACAATCCTTTAATTCATAAATTAAAGTAAGCAATATTCATATATTTATTATATCTAAAGATAATAAAATTAATAATGTATATAAAGTGTATAAAATATTCAAAAAAAAATAATGTTGTATATAACTAAAATGAGATAATATAAAGCCTATAGTTTATTTTTTATGATAAACACAGTGATACTTTCTATTAAAATAAAAATATTTGATTATCTTAATCTAAAAAAATAAATAGTCAATAAAATAAACTAATAAATAAAAAAACAGAAAAGTAATTTATTAATTTGATCAAAAAATATCATTTAATTAAATTAATAAGAGATTATATTTAATAATTTAAATAACGTTAGAAATATGTACAAAAATAAATTATTACACTTTAAAGCACATAGGTATAATATATTTGATGTTCTCTAAATGCAATTTTTAACCAACACAAGTAAATAAAAACTTTATGATAAGTATTATGCTGTTCCTGTAATAATATTATCAAATAAGAGTTAAAAATAACTGAAATATATAATCTTAATTTAATTAATACAAAAACAATTAATATAGTAAAATATTTAAATTTAATTAAATTATATAAAATAGTTATATGCTAATTTTTATACACAGTAACTTGTTTGATTGAATAATGTAATACTGTATATTTAATACTTGATAAAATTATTACAGAAGATTTCTACAATCAGCATTCGCTAAAATGTTATTTATATTAATAAAAATTACATGTTTATAATCTAGATAATATTAATCTATTTTTGTAAAATTAATAATTTTTACTAGCTATTCATATATGTAGTAAAAGTTTTGATAGATAATTGCTTGCTGAGAATTCGATATATCTCTTTACGCAATGTAACTTGAATTATCATTATAATATACTTCTCATCATCATAAACAATCCATATATAATTATATATTAAATCTACTGATTGCACATTTCATTCAGAAGAGCTCTAAATTTTGTATATTTAAAATATATAAATAATTTATTAATGCATACTTTTTAGTTAATTAATAATAATTGTTATTAACTTAGATGAATAAATATTTATAAAATTTATAATTTCTTATATATGCATTACATCAAAAATCAATACAATGATAAGAAAATATCTAATAATAATTTTATTAAATTTACCTTAACTATGATATTTAGGAGTAATTCCATCAATTAATCTCATTTCGTTATCCTAGGCTAAAATCAGAAATTTATTTCTATTAATGATTTGAATTTAAAGATATTAAAATATTAATTTTTAAAAAAATAATTATTATTTTTTTTAAAAAAAACATGATGTAATAATGTCATAAGTCGTGCTTGTTTTTATATTTATATCTATTGTTTAGAGCTTTATAATATGAATATATCTATCACAATTTTGATTATTATATATTATAATCAATCTATATAAACAATGGAGTATAATTAGAATTCGTGCAATTTATATTTATGATAGCTTTTAGTTTTTTAGACATTATATATAAATATAATTTTACTTATTTACTTGAAATATTTAATACTTATCTGAAATAGTATATTTTATGATAAAATTAAAATATTGATAATGTTTATTCAACATCATCAATATGTTCTTACTAAAATTTTTTTAATATTGTTTCAATTAATAAATTAACTTGTTGAATGCAAATTATTATTTACATCTTTATCGTATTTATTTTACAACATAGATAATAAAGCATAATTATATTGTTTCGTTATAAGCTCTTTTTTATAATAAGAAATATTTCTGATTTTTATTATTTACCTCATTGTGTATTTTAGTATAATATGTTACATGTAATAAATATTATATGTTGTTACATCACTAACAAGTAAGCTATCTAAATTTCTTGTTGATTAATCATAATCAATCATCAGTACCAAAACAATAGTTAATTATTGTTTACAATTCATACTAATTATTACTTCACTAGTTAATTAATGCTATTTTACAAATGAAATACGTCACTATATAGTGACGTATTTCATTGCATCACAACTATCAGTACAACTCTTATCAATAATAATAGATCTTTTATATAATAAGATTAATTTCTTGTATTTTTGTTTTATAATTGTGAATCTAATCTATCAGAATTAGATTGCACTTAACTATAATAAAAACATCTAACTATACTTAGACTTTTTTATCGCTTTTATTTATTAAATCAGAATTCTGGTTTTAATTTAATCAATGTAATACTTACTTAAAATTTTTTTTATTTAAGTGTAGTTTACTTTCATATTTATAGTGCACACTAGATGACTTGAACCTCCTAATAATTTCAGTAAACTAAAAATCTCTGGCCACATAAAGGCACTAGTTATAAATTAAATATAAAATAAAAAATGTTCAATTTATTAAATAGTTTTTTTTTAAATTTAGTCATTATAAAAAATATGATCTGAATATTTAACAAATTAATCACGAAGAAGTTGAATGTTTTTTTCTAAAAAAAATATTTTTTAATAATGTTTTATATAATTTAAAAATTTATTTTTATTATTGTGCGAAAGGGGGGGGTTGAACCCCCACATCCGTAAGGATACTAACACCTGAAGTTAGCGCGTCTGCCAATTTCGCCACATTCGCAAAATAAATAAAATAATTTGGGGTGACCAATGGGATTCGAACCCACGACAACCGGAATCACAATCCGGGGCTCTACCAACTGAGCTATAGCCACCATAAAATATTTAAAAATTAAATTTATTAATATATAATATTAATATATCACATATAACAATAAATGTAATAAATATCGCGCCCGACAGGATTCGAACCTGCGACCTATACCTCCGGAGGGCAACGCTCTATCCAGCTGAGCTACGGGCACTTAGTGCAATTATTAGTTTATATGTCATATATTTTAATCTCTTTGTTATGCAATATAAAAATTTAAAAGATCATTTTCTTATGCTTTATCAATTTCAATCACAAAATTAATTACAAAATTTTATTTAAGTTAATTAAACAAAATATTGTTAATTATTTTATATGTTTATAACAAAAAAGATAATTTAAAAATAAATTATATAAATAATTAATAAAAGTTATACATAAAATTAATGATAAACTCGTATAAGAATTAATTATTATTCAAGAAAGTACATATGATAAAAACATTGTTAAATAATTTATGTAAACAAATAATGGCGACTTTAAAGTATTATGTAATAATTTTCTATTGATGAACTTATTTAAAAAATTGACTTAATAAAACAGCAAACAGTAGAATTATTATACATGATACCCTTTCATTATAAATATTAAAATATTAATTATATTTAATATAATTAATATTTTAAGTGACAATAATCTGCAAAATTATTATAATAATATGTCTCACAATGAACACTATTTTTTTATTTTAAATAAAGATTTTTATAGTTAGATATCTTGTAATAAATAAAAATTATGTGTGAACTGATATAAATTTTATATTAATCCAAACATGACAATATGAGTATTACAAAATTAGTTACTTATGATGTCTATACAATCTATATTTTAGTAAAAATTATTACAAATTAACTATTTTAACTATTATTTATTAATTGAAGTATTGTTATGATATAAAATAGCACAAACATAAAAATAAAAATTTTATATAAATATTATTAATAACTTTTTAATTTAACATTAATATTTTTTACTTCTATAGTAATAACATAAACAAGTTAAACTTATCAATAAATATCGATATAATAAAAACTTAAGAATAAAACCAAGACATAATAACAACTAAAAAAATTAACTATTATCAGTTAAATTAGGTAAAGCGATAGCATTAAAGTTACTTCAAATATCAAAAAAATTAAATATAATACAATCAATATTGTTAAATATAATAGTAAAAACTTGAATAATAGAGAATTAAAATTTTAATTAATAATGCTAAATGTACTTTGTCAAAATTAGCTAAGTAAAAAAGTATAACTTTAATCAACGTAATAATAAATTGATAAAGTACAATAAAATAAATATTAGATATCATATATATTTATAATATCTAATATTTAAACAACAACTAACTTTAATAAATAATAAAACATCGTTATAGATTTCAATAATTAATAAAATACAAATAATTAAATCAATTAAAAGAACTAATAAGAATCTTAAAATAGCACATATCAAATTTAGTACAGAATAAAATAAAAATAATCAACAATAGATAATCTAGTAATATAGAAAATTTTTACAATTTTAATATACTTCATAGAATGCAAATAAATAAACAAGATCTATTCAACATAATGCAATAAATTTAATATTTCTTTCTTTGAGTATTTCATGATGCATTGTTTTTCATTATAAATATCAACTTGATATTTTAATAATAATTGAATGCATAAATATTAATGTTCAAAATTGTAAATTAAATTTAATTGATAAAATATATCTTAACAATTATAAAATAATATTAATTGCTAAATAGTAAAAACAGTTATAACACAAAAACATATTTTAAAGAAATATAATAAATATAGTTGAATTTATTGCTAATTAAAAGAATGCATTATGTCGAATATAAAAAAACAAACCAATAATAAATTAAAGCTTTCTACAATAATAGTAACGTAAAAAACGTAATAATTTTACTTGTCTTTTAATACGTTTTGGCTGACCAAATAATCTATATAACCATTCCAAGCCTAATTGTTGCCATAATTTAGGTGCGCGTTTTATATGTCCACTAAAAATATCATAAGTTCCGCCTATTCCCATATACAGTGCATCTGAATAAATTCTACGACAATCACGAATAAAAATTTCTTGCATCGGTGATCCCATTGCAACAGTAATAATTTTCGCTCTGCTAGCTTTGATGCGATTAAATAACACTTCACGCTGATCAAGTTCAAAATAACCATCCTGGCTACCAACTATATTTACTTGTACATGATTACGAAGTTTATTTTCAGTTTCTTTAAGAATTTCAGATTTTCCACCAACAAGAAATACTGGCACCGCCTTCTGACCTGCAATTTCCATCAAGGACTTCCATAAATCAGTTCCTGCAATACGCGAAATATTTGCCTGAGGATATTTACGGTGCAGTGCTTTAACAATGCTTACTCCATCTGCATAAAGATATTCCGATTCAGCTATAAATTCATTCAAGTTACAATCTTGTTCTGCGATTAAAATTTTTTCTGCATTGATAGCTATTAATGTTCCGATCTTAATCTGTTGATCAGAAAATAGATAATTAATAAAATGTGTTATGTCGTGGAAACCCCAAATAATATGTCCTCTAATATTATATTTCTGGATCACTTTTTGATTCATAGACTACTCCAATAAGTCATTATTTAATTTATTTTTTATGATAATTATTGGTATATATACGAATTAAATTTACTTTGACAAGCAACCAATAAACAAATTTTGCAATAAACAAACAAAGCATAAATACTAAAGAAAAAAACACTAATCGTGATATGAAAGAATCGACACCATCACGTACAAGAACGATAATATGAAAAATAGTGCTAAAACAGAAAGTTTGCATAATAACAGATTTGTAAAAATTACTTTCAATCTTGCTTTTCTCGTAAATCCAATCAAACCATTTAATAATTAAACCAACTACAATTGCACCAATAGGAATAAAAATAACACCTCCCATCACAACAAAAGAACCAATTAATGTTGGCGATATAGCTAAACCAGAGTAGTCATTAAGTACTTGTCTTGTAAAATAATTAGCTGTATTAAATATTATTTTTGGTTTCTCTGGCCATAGCCAATTTGGAATGAAAACATAAAAATCACGCACGATAGGAGCTAATCCTTGAAATTGAATTTCATCATAATTATCTAGCAACAGAGATAAATTTTCCCAAGGAGAAAATGTGTCGCGTGTTAAATAAAGAAAAGCATAAAAATCTTTTATATCACTAATATCTAATCCATAACGTTTTAATGCTAACCAGAACATACCAACAATTATAATACTACCTGAAATAATTAAAATCCATAAATTAATCCATCCACGAATAATACCAATAAATAAAAAAAGTGCAAATCCAACAATAATATTAGCCCGTGTTCCACCAACAACTAAATAAGTAATTACACCAAAAGTAAGCGTACTAAATAGAAAAAATAACCAGCGATACTGACTTTCCTTCAAAAAATAAACTATAAGCATCCCTGCTATAAAAAAATAAAAAAAACGTTTTAATTCTGCGTTAAAAACTTCTTTAGAAAAAATTTGTCTATAAGAATGTAAACGAAATATTAAAAATCCATTTTGCAAAAAAAATATCACAACTGTTATAATTCCAATAAACATTAATAAAAAACAAGTTATCTTAGTTTCTACTTCATTCACATTAAATAATGATTTTTTATATTTCCAAATATAATTTCGTAAACGAATTTTATAAGAGATACAATAAATAATATAAAATATAATAGATGAGAGCATTGCATTCAATAATGAATCTGTTTGTGTAACGCTAGCATCAAATTGGAAAACAAGTAATCCTGTTAATGGGAAACCAAAGTAAAATGTTAATAAATAAATCAAAGAAAAAAGTATATTAAAATCAAAACATACTTGTTGAAATTTACGATACGTTATCGTCAGAATTAATGCAAGAGAGATAAAATAAATTATTGATAGTGTTCCAAAGTCTGTCAAAGACATCGATGTTCTTCTATCAATGTCAATGCAGATTTCCACAGTTTAATAAAATGAGGACTTAAAAAGGATACTCCACTTTTATCCATTGATATCATTTTTCGTTTAACAGTAGATAGCTGACATATGTCTAATTTATCATCATAAAATAAAAAAGGTATACATTCCTTAGTAAGATCTTGCCAAAATAAATTTTGGTGAGTAATGATAAAAGGAATTCTAAACTGAATCAATAAACAGATCGTACCTATACCTTGCTGTCGTTTTGAGAAAAAATAACCAAAATCACAACACCTAATCAAAGAAAGATAATTATTAAAAGATATTTTTTCCTTAATAATTATCACTTCTTCTCCATTAGTAAAATAATTTCTAGATGCCTTAATCACTTCTGAAATATACTCTTTATTATTATCAGGATATCCCATTGGAACAAAAATTTTTACTTTATGATTAATGAAGTGTTTTTTAATTGCAAATAATGCTTCAATGTGCCTATTAGATTTATCTCCTGAATTACCAACTAAAATTGTTGCTTTATTAATTTTATTAATTGATTTTTTATGAGCTGTTAATATTTGATTCATTTTTGTTGGGAAATAGAGTAAAGATGTTGGTGTATATGGATATATATGAGAAAAATAATTTAAATCACCTCGCGTAGCAAAAATATATCCTACTCGTTTAAATGCTAGGCGTCGAAAATAGTAAAATAATTTAAATTTTAATTCATCAAGATCCTCGTAGAGATCAGCGCCCCATATATGCCATAGAAATTGTTGACGACGAATTATTCCAAGTAATAATGCAAACCAAATTGATGCATTAAACTGACCATGAAAAAAAAATTGACAATTTCTATTTCTTTTTGCTTGAATAACAATAACACTAGCAATCGTTTTTTTGTTATCATATTGATTAATATGTAAATTCGGATAACGTGATGCTAAAGTAAAATCACGACTTACAACCATAAATTGTCTCTTTTCTTGTGATGGCATTGATGAAGATAAGATATCATTAAAAAATGTTAACACTGTCTGATTATGATGTGGGATATCAGACCCTAATACATGTATTAAAGTTTTCATATTCCTCTACTATAAATATAGAATATACCACTACAAATAATAAAATAAATAATATAAGTTACCATATAAGCTTGAACAGCACCTAAAACGCCGAAAGATGGTATCAACCAATAAGAAAATCCTGTTAATAACGCAAATTGAGTTGTTTCAGTTAAAATATAAAATTGTAACGCCATCTTAGCAATAACTAAATAACCGAAGATATAAGAACCTATTTTTAGTACATCGCCAATTAATTGCCAAATAAAAAGATCTCGAGTTGCCATAAATTTATCAGAAAAAAATAGAAAAATTGCTGCATCTCGCAAAAACCATACTATAAAACTACTGATTGCTGTCACAGGTAAAATAAACTTTAATGTTTTTAAAATTTCCAAACTAATTTCATTTCTATTTTTTAATTTAGATAATGTTGGCAATAAATAAACAGTGAAATATGCAGTAATAAATTGCAAATAAGCATCTGAAACACCACTTACTGCTTGTAAAATACCAACCTCATACCAACCATATCGATTAGCCAACAAATTTCTAATCACAATGTAAGCAAACGGCAATGCAACTGAGGTTATTAATGCCATTAAAGTAAATTTAGATAAATTATAGACGATAAAAATATTCCATCGTGGTTTAAAATATGACCAATTTAATTTCTTATGCCTGATGACTATAATTGACGCTGGAACAAGAATTAAAGCAGGAATTAAGGCTAATCCTATAAGAGCTACCTGATAACTACTTAACCTAAAATAAAAAAAGTAAGCAATAACTCCAATTAAATTGCCAATAATAAGTGATAATGAGATACCTCTAACATCATTGAATCCTTTTAATATAGATAGAAAATAATTAGCTGAAGCAATTCCAATCTGTATCAAAGCTAAAGCATAAATAACTATTTTGTATTGATCGTGTCCAAATAATGCAAAACTAATAAGAGAACTAAAAAATAAAAAAATAATTAATAGTAAAGTTGAAAAACTTAAAATAATTGATAATGCTGATCCTAATATATCACTTAATTTTTCTGGTGTGTGATAATATTCAGATACATATTTAATTACACCATTGTAAATTCCTGCACCAGATAAGACGCCAAGTATAGTAATAAATTGGCGAAAATTTCCTATCTGACCAACTCCAGATGGGCCAAAAGAAACAGCTATTAATTTAATAATAATTAATCCTGTACTAATTTTTATTAATGTTGATATCAGGATCCAAATATCTAATTTATATAATGACATATTAATCAAAAAAATATCGAATTTGATTGATTACATTTTTCTGCTCTTCATCTGTAAGATTATAGAAGATTGGCAAACGAACTAAACGATTGCTTTCTTTTGTTGTATAAAAATCTTTTCCATGAAAACGACCAAATTTATTTCCAGCAGGACTAGAGTGCAGAGCTATATAATGAAGCGCTGAAAAAATATTTGATGTTTGCATATGTTTATTGAATCTTATTATCTCTTTAACATTTTTTAATTTGATATAAAATATATGGGCATTATGTTGCAAATAAATAGGTATAATAGGCAAATCTAACTTACCGTTTTCAGATAAAGGTTTAAATGCTTGATAATAGTTTCTCCATAAATATAACCTACGTCTATTAACTTTTTCTGCCTGTTCTAATTGTGCCAACAAATAAGCCGCTTGCAAATTTGACATCAAATAACTGGAACCAATATTTTGCCAAGTATATTTATCTACATGACCACGGAGAAATTTAGTACGATTTGTTCCTTTTTCACGAATAATTTCCGCTCTATCAATAAGTGAAGGAACATTAATTAGTATAGCACCACCCTCACCTCCAGAAGAATAATTCTTTGTTTCATGAAAACTATAACAACCAATATGACCTATAGTACCAAGCGCTTTTCCATGATAAGTAGACATGACGCTCTGAGCTGCATCTTCAATAACATAAAGATTATATTTTTTTGCCAATGTCATAATTGCATCCATCTCACAAGCCACTCCAGCATAGTGAACAGGAACAATAACTCTAGTTTTATCTGTAATAGCATCTTCAATTTTTTTTTCATCCATATTCATGGTATCAGGACGTATATCGATAAATACAATTATAGCACCCCTAAGAACAAAAGCATTAGCAGTAGAAGAAAATGTAAAACTCGGCATGATAACTTCATCGCCAGGTTTAATATTCAATACAATTGCTGCCATTTCTAAAGATGCGGTACAAGATGGAGTAAGTAGTGCTCTGGGGCATTGAAAATTTTTCTCTATCCACTCCTGACAGCGCTTGGTAAAGTTATCATTGCTATATAACTTTCTACTATCTATAGCTTCTTTTATATAGCTTAATTCAGTGCCTACAATAAGTGGTTTATTAAATGGAATCATGTCGCCCTCTATATAACCAATAATCTATTCTTTCAATTTGTGCACCCATTTGTGAATATAGACGTATTGCGCCAATATTACTAATTTGAGTTGCTATTCTTAATTTATCTATTTCTTGTTGACAACACCACTTACATACGGCTTCAATTAATTGTTTACCAACTTCTTTCCTATGATTAGTTGCAGATGTAGCCATTAAACCAATTCTTGCATCTCTTTTTGCTAATAATTTCCTTACAGTGATAAAACCCTGAATATTTCCAAACATACCTTTAGATAACAAACAAACGTTATCAAAAGTACCTTTTACAGCTTTCTCAACCCAAACAGAATAAAATCGGGAATTATCTACCAATCTATACCATGGGGACCTAAAACGGCTATGTAAAAAAGCTGATCCAGCAATATTTTTTAATGCTTCAATATCATTTTTAACAGCTAGAACTAAATCTAAACCATGATTTTTTACCACATCATCAATCCTAAGGCAAAAATCAATTTCACCCTCAACAAATAAAAAACCCATAGTCGCCATTGTGTCAATAAGTTTGGCATTATTGCTAGCAATCTTAGCTTGTACAATATCATAACTAGATAATTGAGTTAGTGATATAAGCGGAGCATCGGATGCAAAATGTAACTTCGCTGTCTTGCAGTTAAAAAAATTACTTTCCCAATTGAGTATTTCAATATTTGCGTGGATATACATACAGTAAATCCTTTAAATATTGACCATAATCAGTTTTCGCTAGTTTTTCTAATGATTTTTTAACTTGATGTTCAGTCAACCAATTGTTACGCCATGCTATTTCTTCTAAGCAAGCGATTTTAAATCCATGCCTTTTTTCAACAGTTTGAACAAACACACTAGCTTCAATCAAACTGTCATGTGTTCCTGCATCTAGCCAGGAAAATCCTCTACCTAATAGTTCAACATTTAATGTACCTCGATCAAGATACATTTGATTTAAGCAAGTTATCTCAAGTTCTCCGCGTATCGAAGGTTTAATTTGTTTAGCAAAATTAATAACTTGGTTATCATAAAAGTATAGGCCTGTAACAGCCCAATTTGACTTTGGTTTTTTTGGTTTCTCTTCAATAGACAATACTTTAAACTTTTTATCAAATTCAACTACACAAAAACGTTCTGGATCCATCACTTGATAGGCAAAAACTGTAGCCCCAAACTTACGTTCTGCTACAGATTTTAATTTAGGGCTAAATCCCTGGCCAAAATAGATATTATCACCTAATATCAAACAGCAATCATCATTAGCAATAAAGCTTTCACCAATCAAAAAAGCCTGCACCAACCCATCTGGTGATGACTGTGTAGCATAACTAAAATGAACGCCAAAATCATCACCATTTCCTAGTAAGAGCTTATAATTAGGTAAATCTTCAGGTGTAGAGATAATCAATATTTCTTTTACATAAGCCAACATCAATACAGAAATAGGGTAGTAAATCATAGGTTTATCATAAATAGGTAATAGTTGCTTAGAAACACATAGTGTAATTGGGTACAAACGAGTTCCTGATCCACCAGCTAAAACAATGCCCTTCATCACTTTTTCTTATTTCCTATTATATTTCTTTTTATTAGAGTTTAGATGAATATAAACGATTTTGGATATTACTAAACCAAGTTTTATTACTTAAATACCATTTAACTGTTTTCCTAATACCTGATTCAAAAGTCTCTTGCGGCTTCCACCCTAATTCTTCTTCTATTTTATTAGAATCAATAGCATAACGAATGTCATGACCTGGACGATCTGCAACATATCTAATTAAATCGCAATAGTAAGTAATACCTTCTGGCTTAATTGGATGCAATTCTTCTAAAAGATCGCAAATTATATTTATCACATCAATATTTTTATATTCACTGTGGCCACCGATATTATAAATTTCACCAACATTTGCTTTATTAACAACTAAATACAATGCTCGAACATGATCTTCAACATAAATCCAATCACGTATCTGTTCTCCATTGCCATAAACAGTAAGAGGTTTGCCATCTATCGCGTTCAAAATTGTTAAAGGAATTAATTTTTCAGGTAGCTGATATGGACCATAATTATTTGAACAATTGGTAAGCAATATAGGTAATCCATAAGTACGATGCCAAGCTCTCACTAAATGGTTGCTTGAAGCTTTGGAAGCTGAGTATGGGCTACTTGGTGCATATGGTGTAGTTTCAATAAATGGATTTTCTGTACTTTTTAAATCCCCATAAATTTCATCAGTAGAAACGTGATGAAAACGAAATAACCGTTTTTTTTTCTGGCTTAAATTATTCCAATAATTTAGAGCTGACTCTAATAAAAGATATGTTCCTACAATGTTCGTCTCGATAAAAACTGCTGGGCTATTAATTGATCTATCAACATGACTTTCTGCTGCCAAATGTATAACTGTATCTGGTTGGTATTGTTGAAAAATTTTATTAATTTCTGGTTGATTACAAATATTTATTTTAACAAAAGAATAACGAGGACTTTCCATGACTGATGTCAATAACTGTAAATTACCAGAATAAGTCAAACTATCAACGACTATTACGCTATCATTGCTATGATTAATGATATAACGAACTACTGCAGAACCAATAAATCCGGAACCGCCAGTAACTAAAATACGTTTCAACACCATACTCCTTTTGTATCAATAATCCATTTTTGTTTAATTTGTTCAGCATTAATTTCTTTAAATTGTTTATGATCAACTAGCAATAAAATAATATCTGCATTATCAATAGCAACCTCAATAGAAACCAGTTGACATAGACAATCCAGCGCTTTTGGTAGTTTGTTAATGTTAGGCTCTACTACATAAACAATATTGACATCAAAATAGGTAATCATTTTAGTGATTTGCATAGCAGGACTTCCACGTAAATCATCAATATCTGGTTTAAATGAAAGACCAAAACATGCAATTTTAACTTCATTTACTTTCTTACCTGTCTCCTTCAAGCAATCTTCTAACACCGCTTTAACTTGATTAACAACCCAAATTGGTTTGCTATCATTAACTAAACGGGCTGCATGGATTAAACGAGAATGATTTGGATTCTGGTAAACAATAAACCAAGGATCAACTGCAATGCAATGACCACCAACGCCAGGACCTGACTGTAAAATATTAACCCTAGGATGTCGATTAGCTAAACTAATTAGCTCCCAAACATTAATTCCTTGTTCTGCACAAATAAAAGATAATTCATTTGCAAAAGCAATATTCACATCGCGAAAACTATTTTCTGTCAATTTACACATTTCAGCAGTTTTCTCATTTGTAATCATACACTCTCCTACAAGAAAAATTTTATATAATTCACTAGCTCGTTTGGATGATTTAATAGTCATTCCACCAATAACTCTATCATTTCTAATCAACTCAATCATAATTTTTCCTGGCAAGACACGCTCAGGGCAATATGCAATATCAATATCTGAATTTTCACCTTCTTGATGTGGAAACGTTAGATCAGGACGAATAACTGATAGTTGTCTTGCAATCAACTTAGTAGTTCCAATAGGGGAAGTCGACTCTAAAATAATCAAATCTCCTTTTTTTAATAATTGCGCAATTGATTCCGCGGCAGATATAATATAAGAAAGATCAGGTTTGTAATCATTTTTAAGTGGTGTTGGAACAGTAATCAAAAAAACGTCTGCTCTTTGAGGTGTAGTGAATGCTTTTAAATATCCTGTTTCTACAGCTGTTTTTGCAGCTTCATCTAAATATGGTTCAACGATATGAACTTTCCCTTTATTAATTGTATCAACTACACATTGATTAATATCAACACCAATTACTTTTTTCTGATGTGTAGCAAAAGTTACAGCAGTAGGTAATCCTATATACCCAAGACCAATAACAGAAATAGTTTCGAAGCTCATAATTTCACCTGATTTGTTTTTAATGCTTCTAAAATTCGTTTACACGCATTTCCATCCCCATATGGATTATGCGCCAAACTCATTTTAATGTAAGCATCTTCATCAGTTAGTAATTGTTTTACTGTTTTAACAATTTTTTCTATTTGTGTACCAACTAAACGTGCGGTACCTGCTTCAACTGCTTCAGGTCGCTCAGTAGTATCACGCATAACTAGAACTGGTTTACCTAAAGCTGTCGCTTCTTCTTGAATGCCTCCTGAATCTGTAAGTATTAAATAAGCTCGATTCATTAAATAAATAAAAGGTAAATAATCCTGTGGATCAATTAGAACTATATTATTAATACCTTGTAAAATTCGTTGTACAGGTTCTCTAACATTAGGATTAAGATGAACTGGATATACAACTTGAATATTAGTATGATTTCTATTAATTTCAGCTAACGCATGACAAATTTGCTCAAATCCAACGCCAAAACTTTCTCGTCTATGCCCAGTAACTAACAACATTTTTTTATTTTTATCAAGAAAGTGGTATTGTGCAGCAAGGCTTGTTCGTATTTTAGTATCATTCATAACTTTGTCGCGTACCCAAAACAATGCATCCATTATAGTATTGCCTGTAATAAAAATATTATGAGCTGGGATTGATTCGCGTAATAAATTTTTTTGTGAATACTCTGTCGGCGCAAAGTGATACATAGAAAGATGGCTGGTAATTTTACGATTAGCTTCTTCTGGCCATGGAGAATACAAATTACCTGTTCGCAATCCTGCTTCGATATGAGCAACTATAATGCGCTGATAAAAAGCAGCTAGGCTTGTTGCCAATGTTGTAGAGGTGTCGCCATGAACCAATACTATATCTGGTTTAAAAGATAACAATATAGGCTTCATTCCATTAAGAATGCGACAAGTAATATCAGTAAGATCTTGTCCTGGAGTCATAATATTTAAATCATAATCCGGTATGATCCCAAAAAGATTTAACACTTGATCTAACATCTCTCTATGTTGAGCGGTTACGCAAACTTTCAACTCAAAAGCTTCATCATTTATTAAAGCATGTATAAGTGGAGCCATTTTAATGGCTTCTGGTCGAGTACCAAAAACAGTCAACACTTTCACAGTGACTCTCTTTTTATTTTAATATAATCTCTAATGTAGATGCATCATCAATAATAATTTTCAATTTTAAATGATAATAATTTGTTGAAGCTACATTGCTTGTCATGCATCCGCAATAATTAGTTTTTGCTTTTAAAATAATTTAATGCATGTATTTAATGTGATAATTTTTTCCTAAAATAGCCATTATTAATGATTTAATATGACCATCATGCTTAATCGAACATTCATGTATCATTAAATAGAAATAATCTTAGAAATTATTTTATAGAAGATGTAATGCATTTAGCGCGACTCTATCATCGCTATTTTAATCATATATTTTATTATAATTAGGCCATATTTGATGAAATTCTTCAATTTATGTTTGCAATAAATAAATACATAAAAAATATTCATAAATATTTTACCTGATGTATTATCAAATTTATTTTTTTACATAAACTTAATGTCTTTTGATCAATCATTAATGATTTAGTAAGTTATTTTATATCTGATCATAAGTTGATTTTATAATTATTTTCTCATGTTTAAGGACGATTTTAAAGATAGATTTTTTTTGACTATACACTTGAATCTTATTATTAATATTAAAGAAGGATTGCTTATTGAAAAAGAAATATATTCACGAACCAATTACTTACTATAACAAACTATTCTATCAATTAACTTTATATTATTATTAATTATCTTGTTGTCATATTTATAAATAATTTAATATTATTAGTTAATTAATAATATTAATGCATTATTAATCTTAGTATTTTATTTCATTTGTATTTGTTTAATATTGTTTTTTATAATATAAAAAACAATATTAAACAAATAAATTCTCTACAATTATGTTTTTAGATTGTTAGAAATTTATTCTCATTTATTTAATTAAAGCAAAAATATAAGTTTAAAAATTTATGTTGAAATTATATTTAACTAAATCATTCACTATATGCAAATTTGCGCTATTACATAGTAATATACGCTATATAAATTATGAACGAAATAATCAATATATAAGATAAAAAAATAAATATTAAATATCTAATCAATGCTATAAATATATTATAGATAATAATATATATTTATGTTTTATTTATAGTTTTGTCACTAATATAAAATTCATGTATATATTATTTATTTATTTTGCTATATGTTGTATCAGTCGCTTAACATGTTTTACAAAACGCACAACTTTCCATGGATGTTTAATGCAATAACAATATATAGAAAATATAATCATAAAGAATCCTAATATTGCCCATTCAGGAATAAAAGATGAACTCTCACAAGCAATACCTATTCCTGATAAAATAGCTGATGCAAAAGTAATTAATATAAAAGCCTGTCTTTGTGTAAAACCTGATCGTATAATCAAATGATGAATATGTTGTCTATCTGGTAAAAAAGGATTTACTCCTTTGCGAAGTCGACGATACATAATAGCAATCATATCCATTAATGGTATAGCAATAATCCAAAGAGCAGTTACTGGCTTGATCGAACTATTATCACCTTGTGTAGACATAAGGAGCAGCCAGACAATTGTGAAACCAATTAATGTGCTACCAGCATCACCCATAAATACTTTATAATGATTTCCTAGTAAACCTAAATTCAAGAATATATAAGGAAGAATAGCAGCAATAACTGCAAAGCACCAAAAAGCTAATGCTGTATTATTATTTTGATAAAGCAAAATACCTAACGAGGAAAAGGAAACGCAAGAAATTCCACCAAGAAGTCCATCAATACCATCAACCATGTTAAAGGCATTTACAACCCCCCAAACAACAAATAATGTTATCAAATAACTTAAAGTCCCAAATGTTATTTGGAATGGACCAAAAATATAACCTAAGTTATTTAAAGTTAAATCTGTAAAATAAACCATAACAAATGTAAGAATTGCCTGAATGCTTGCCCTAACTTTAATACTAATATCAAAGCAATCATCCAAAACTCCAACAAACACTAAAATCCCAGAACAAATTAAATATAACCATTTATATGGAATATATTCATATGTAATCATTAATGCCAAGCTTATACTAAAAAAAACTACAATACCACCAACCAAAGGAATTTCTCCTTTATGTTTTTTTCGATAATTAGGCGCATCTACTAGACCAATTTTTTTTGCTGCTTTTCTAGCAATAAATATAAAGATTAAAGAAAACAAGAAAACATAAAAAATATCAATTAACAAATTTAGTATATGCACAATATCTACTCTCTTATATTTTATAAATCACACACTTAATTCATTTGTATCTATAAACAATAATTGTTTGTTAATTTAACGTATATAGTAAAAAGATTTAATCTTGATTGCTAAATATATATAAAAATAATAAAAGAATATTATAATTAATTTCACTTTTTACTTTATTCATATACATTAGTGATACATTAAATTAAAAAATACAGCAAAAAAAAGACATAAATTTCACTTGGTATCATGCTATTGAAATAACGTGTAAATACTATGATGTTTATAAAAATTAAAATTAAAATTATACATTCCATATAAAACATAATTTTACGTAAAAATATGTATAATATTTTTTACTGATCATGAATAAAATAGATTGCTATGTTAGCATTTATCTTAAATAACTTTGATTGAAATAAACTTATTTCTATAGAAATAAGTTAGTAAAATTTGTTTTCTCAATTAAATGATAGAAGAAATCATAACATATTGACTTATTTGAAAATGAATATAAATTTATAATAATTAAAAACAAATATACTTACATTCATTACAACTAAATATAGTATTAATTATTAAGAATTTTTTTATTTTTTCTTTGTATAAAATATTTTATAATTTTTATAACACATTTATGATAGTTTAATATTTTATTATGTAATCTATACTTTTAAGTACTTATTAAATATATTTTAAAAATATCAAAACAATATAATACTCTATATGAATAAATTAATAGTTTAAAATAATATAAAATTATTTATTGTTGCAAAACACGCATTAATCTTTTATTTAAATAATAAATTTTATATAATTTATTATTTATTATTGAAATTAAGTAAATTAAAGATAGAATAATTTTAATTTCTTCTTTAAGAATGAATTAACGTTAATAATAAATAAATATTTATGGTTTATACTAACTATTTTAATTATTTTCTTATTAAAGTTATTATAAAAATAACTTTTCAATTTATAATATTAAGATAGTTTTTTTTTGAAAAAAATATACACCCATTGAAAACATAAAAACTATTAAACTTTTAAAAATATTAAAATATAAATACTCGCAAAATTTCGCATTGTGTCTTATTAATTATGTTTATATGTTAATATTGCTATGAATATGAAAACTATGATAATTAAAAGTTAATTTGCTTTATCTCTAATATTTATTTTATTTATAAATATAAGTATTATTTATTATAAAATAAAAATTTATAAATTTTTAAAAGAAATAATTATTAAGCACTTGCTTAAATCTAAAGTTAAACTGTATTGCATTTATAATAATACATAGTTTAATATATAATATTAATGATTAATTTATATTATTATATTATAAGTAAAAATTATTTAACTTTTTACTATATCATTTTATCAAACTGAAGAAGATGAGTAAAATTTAGTTTTGTTAGTGAAATAACTACTTTTCATTACAATAAATTAATATATTTTTTTTGTAATGAAAAGTAAAAATATCAATAAACAATGAACAATTATAAATAATTTAATTTAAATTATTTGAAGAATTAATAAAAAAAAGACATCTAAATTATATATCTATTCTTGTAAGAAATTTTGTTAAACAACATATGCAATATATTATAATATTTTTATAAGAAGAAACATATTATTTTTAATCTAAACAAAATGTAACAAAGTAGAATTATTTGTACATATGTAACTTAATAATGGTAAGGCTTAGAATAAATATTGATCGTAACCTAAATAAGCAAATCAACACAAATACAAATATTGAGAATTGTGTAAATGAAAATCTTACGTTAGTTTTTTGAACATAATGCAGATTATTTTAAAATTTAAATTTGAATCAGAAAAAAAATAATTATGTGATATATTATAAATAATATACAAAACAAGTATTTATCTAATATAGTATTTAGCTTTTTAAAAATGTATAGAAAATTATTAAACATTTTGAAAATAAGTAACGAGATAATTTGTAATTTTAGATTTTAAATAATATAAAAAATACTTTTAATAAAATTAGAAATTTATATAAAAGTTATATATTTATACAAATTTTACTAATTTATATATAAAAATATATAATAAAAGTTTTTTTATAAATTTAAATACCATCAAAATCATCTTTTACATATGCAATTCTATTGAAATATATTAATTTTCTTTGAAATTTTATCGCGAAGTTGATAGTTACTTCAAAAAAAATATTAAATATTCTTTAATACTTTTTAATTCTGGTTTACTATTTTTTTGATCGATATTAGTATGCGTGTTAATTTCAGTTTTCTAAGCAAAATAATAAATACATCATTTTAATAATATTTAAAAATCAAATTTTACTATATTACTATATAATTAATTAAAATCATCTTTCTTTCATATAAAATTATAATTTTGCCTTATTTTCAAAGTAATAAAATTGAATCACAAATTGAATGTTTTACAAATCAAGAAAATAACATTAAAGTGTTTTAATATAATTAATTTAGTAAAATAAATTTTAAGTAATTTGCTTATACTTAATCTATTAATAATGTAGTATTAATTATACTACAAATTATTGTTAAATACTTATATTTTTTGAATTATATTAATAATTACAATAAATATACCTTAATAATTAAGTTAGTATGTTATTAATATATTTATAAAAAGTTTATAATTATTTATTTGATTTAGTTAAAATAATCTTTTATTGTTTTAATTAATATATTTATATATATACCATACTAATGTAAAATTTATAGAAGATTATATGAGTGCATCAATAATGTAAGTAATTAATTTTAGTAACGATTACTTATATAAAATATTTTTATAATGTAAAAACTAAAGATTTTATGTAATTAAAGAATTATAGTAATTTGCTAGTGATTTAGATTAATGAATAACAAAATAACAAGCAGGATAAATAGTGAGAATTATTTAATAAAAATATAATTTTAATGTTTTTTTATATAATACTACATTTTTCAAATATATAAATAAATATTCTTATATTTTATAAGTTGAACGATATAAAACAGTATTATTAAATTAATATGGTTATTAATTTTAATATAACTTAAAAGTAACTTTATTTATATTTCATGTCAACCTGAATGAATACTAAATTAAATCATATTGCTTATAAATCGAAATCAAAACGTACATTATCAATACAGAGAATTTATTTTTTTAAATCATATTCAATTAGATAAAAAATATTTATTATATATAAATAGTAAGATTAAGATTGTTTTATTTAAATATTACAATCATAATTTTATCAATACATCAATTAGTTTATAATTGATGTATTTAAGAATAAGCTATATTTTATATTTAACTATCATTAAATAGTATTTAACTGATAAAATTTTAATAGTAAAATGCTGTATTATAATACTTTCCTATGTTAAACTTTTATTTAACATAAATTATATCAACTAAATATAATTTAAAACTTATATATTACAAATAAATAAGTTTGTATAAAATATAATACATAAAAATCTTTTATTTTTATGTCTTATATTAATTATTAAAAGTTATATATTATTCTTTGTGTATTTTAATCATAACTTTTAATCATAATTTTTAATCATAACTTTTAATTATAACGTTTAGAATACAGTAATTGATAATAAAATATTTATTAAAATTAATTCTTTTACTATACTATTAAGTATGTAATTAGTTATTTTCAATGTAAATATTTATATTTATAAACTATAGTTTATAAATGTATTTAATGCAAAAGATTAAGTTATAATTAATTGCATAGTATAAAATTTTCTAAATTCTAACAATCTAAATAAATATTAAGATTTAAATAGTTCAATAAAATTATAAACACTTGTTTTGTTTGGAAAGGAATTAAATTATGCTAAGAAAAAATATTTTCTAAAGCAACAATTATATTTGAGATATTATTTTATATTTAAAATATAAAATAATATCTATTATATAAATTTAATTTATTTTTTTTATTAAAGATTATATTAATATAATCTTTAATTTCTGAATATTCTTGTTTCTTGTTATTTTTTTATTAGTTTTATAAATTTGTATCTTAAATCGTCATGATTTGAATATCTATCTAAGATATTAATCAGCTATAAAGTAAAGAGTTAATTATACTTATTAATGATTCGTCGATATTAACTTAAGCATTAATTAGAAATATATTGAATAACATGTATTAAATATGCGAAAGAATATTTACTTTGTTTACTTATAGCAAAATAATTTATTTATAAGTTACTTTTAATGTATAAAAAAGTTATATTATATTAATTTATAGAATGATTATAATGTATAGTAAAATTACTATTATATTAATATAGAATTGCATTATCATATTAATTATTTTTATAATAAACGCATAAATATATCAAGTTAATTTAGTAAAAAGTAAAATTGATAAATCAAGAAATTTGCTTTTATATAAAGTTCTATAACTAGATAAATAATTTTCTACTAGAAAGATATAGCATGTTAATTAATATAATTTTATTTGAAACCAAACAGATAATAATACATAAATAGATATAAAAATATAAAAAATAATTTATAGAAATAACTTAAATTATATAAAATTAGATAAAGTACTTTAGAATAAAAAGACAAGTTAATAATTAATTGATAAAAAAACTATAAATTGATTAATAGATAACTTATCAGAATTAAAGAAATACAAAGTATAATATCTTTTTAAGCGATCAAAGAATTATATTATAGTTATAATTATAGTCTTCGAAACGCGTTATTTAACAAATTTAATTATTAAATTATATAATTCAAGTTATTTAACATATATAATATTCATTAATGAATTTATTTTTTGTTTACAAATAAATTTCAGCATAAATTTAAATTAATTACTTTAAATTAATAAAAGTATTAGAAAAAATATATTAATAAAAAATTGATTTGGATATTGAAAAATTATTAAACTATAATGTATTAATTTAATCTGTGGGCGAAAAGTAATAATAATCTTAGTAAAATATTAAATATGAATAAAAAATTAATGTAGGTGTTGTTGTTTAAGACTTAAAAACATCTAAATTAAACTTAATTTAGATGTTTAATCATTTGTAACTTTTATTACATAAAAATTTTTATATATTTAAACTTATGTCAAGTAATGACAATACATCGAAATTATTTAAAGATCGAAAAGAAAGTACAATTAAGATATTAAAAATTTTTTAAATTTATTTTCGTATGAGCAAATTAAACAATGTAAGATAACATACTATATAAATTATTTTAATGAAATATAAAGAAGCGAGAAGATTAAGATATAATTTGTGTAAAAATTATTTAAATATATCGAAAATACAATAAAATAATTAAAATTATATTATATTTAATAATATCTAAATGATAATTTTTGAAGCATTAATCTAATAAATATCTATTTATAATAGATAGCAAATTATTATTAATAGATCTTGAAATAAGAAAGAAGATAATATATGTGACAATAAAGGAATTACACCACTAATATAGTAATTAATAAAAAATCTTTATAAAATTTAATTTTTTTTTAAAAAAATTAAATTTAAATAACCATTTTGTGTCAAGTAAATAATAAGAATCTAATCGACGCTAATGTATGATAATTAATTTGTTAATTCTGTTGAGTGGTTTAATTAATAATAAAAGAACAATTACCATATATCTAAAAAGATAATATCTAATTTGTGACATTAATTAAAATATATATTTTTAGAAAACCTATTTGTTTGCAAAATATCACCTATAATAATTATTTTATAAAATAATATTAATATAAATCTGTAGTGTGGAAAAGATAAATAAATTATATGCAATATTTTTCAAGATATTGATCAATTCGGAAATGAAGTTTTTTGTTTTAAGAATTTATCTAAACTATAGCAGAGTAACATGAATATACAATAAAATAAACAGTCTATACTAAGTTAGTATATCATCGAAACATTTAATATAATATTAAATATTAACAATTATAAACTTATTTTTAATAAAAGTTTATATAAAAAATAAAATAATTATTTTATACAAATTAAGTCTATTGTTATAATACACACAGATATATTATATAAATTTATTTATTAAGAAATAAAAAATTCGCAACATCTATAATTAATAAGTGATGTTTAATTACATAGTTATTTTTTATTAAGTTATAATGATTCAATCTAATTTGTTTTATTAAAAAATTAAGACTATATTTGAATTTTTTAATTTTATTTCAATATTCATTATTTGGAATATTTCTTATAATAAATATTGTATTATTATACACTGATTTAATAATAAATTTATAATCAATAAATTTATTATTAATATATAAATAATTTTCAATTATATATTTAATCAAATTAATATAATAAAACTATATTAATATTGTATTTATATTAACATAATACCTCAGCAAATCATTGTTATGAAATAACATATATAACAATTATTAAATATGATCAATATTTTATATCACTTTCTTCTTATTATTTTACTAAAAACAACCTTCGTACTTATTTTCATTTTTTTAATAAATAAATTTATATTTTTTAATTTAATTTAATAACTAATATTATAAATATAAAATTATACAATTAAATACCATAAAACGGCACATACTAAAATAAAATATATTAGTATAATTTATATTAATTTTTTTTCACAAAACACCATAATCATCTATTTTAATAAATTATTATCTTTTTATTTCTGTATAACAATCAAATAATTATTAAAAAAGTTTTTTTATATCACAATTTTAACATACATACTAGATGTCATTTTTGAAATAATAATTTTATAAACATAAAATTATTATTTCAAATATATTTAAATATATAAGCAATAAATATTGAATATTTAAAAATGTTTAAAACATTTTTAGCTTAACTTCTGTGGTAATATATACACAAGTGTTGATATTGTTGTATGTTTTAATTACTTAAATAGATTTATAGTTATTGTTAATTATCTTGTCATAAAACTTTAGAGATAAAACAAAATGATCAGCTATCTTATCTAAAATAGTGTGGTGTAATTTTTAAACGCGTTAATTTGATACAAATATCTATAAATATATTTGTTATTATAGAAAATAAAATTCAGTTTAAAATTAAAGAAGTGTAATATCTACAAGATTAACACTAATAAACTTTTTTAAAATAAATATTTACAGAAAAACAATCTTAATAAGTATTCTACACAGATATATAACAACCACAGATATATAACAACCATTAGATAATCAATAGTAGTATAAATAAAACATCAATAAAATCAAGCATTTAATAAAAATAATTATAAATTGTAAATAATGTGTGACAAGAAGTAAACAATGATTGATTTTTCTTACGAGTTATATAGTTACTAATCTATTAATAAGTTAATAATTATTGTAGGTTGGTGTGCATACCTTATTTAATATCATCTGTATATATAACTATGTAGACGATTTATCTATGGGTTTGTGTATAATTAAGCTGTAATATAAGTAAAAATTCTTGTATAAAGATAAGTAAATTATAATGCAGGCAGTAAAATAAATGGAGATGTAGAGAAAATAATTATTGCTCTCAATTCGTCGTTATATCAAGAAATAAATCTATTGATATTAAAGTTGCGGTCAAATTAAATAATATAAAGACAACAATAAATTATCTTTAATGATATCTAAGTACGTAAATTTCATAAAAATCAAATTTTTTGACATGACATATTGACATATATATAGTAAATAAATTAATAAACTATTTATAAGCTTTACTTATTTATTTGAATCTGAAAAATGTATTAAATAGTTTATATTTAGAATCTGTATTATAGATTGTTTAATGCTGTAATTTATACTTTATATAAATTAAATAAATATTTATCATAAAATATGTTATTGTATAACAAATTAAAATTTAATTATATCATATAACTTAGTATCAAAATATATACTTGCTAAAATAGATTATTAAATCGAGTTACTTTGTTTTATGAAAAAGTATATAAATTTAACATTTGTACATTATAGCGTTGAATATATTATGATAATTATAAAATTTATACTATTTACATTATATTATACTTAATAAAATTAAAAAATAATGTAGTTTACAAGTTACTTGTTGTAAAAGAGATGAGTTAGTTACAAAACTAATAAAACAATTATTTATAGATAAAATTGATTATTTTTATAAATTATAAGCATTAAGCATGTTTTTAATAGTAAAATCATTAGAAAAGTACATCAAAATACATATTAAATTACGATTTTAGTTACTCTTTGAGTGTAACTATGCATTAATTTATATAGTTAATAAAAATTATAAAAAATAAAATATTTAATTAGTTTAATAGCTTAATAAAAAATAAAAAAAATTCGTTCTAGTAGATTACATTATTATATTTAAACTTATTAGATACTAATTATATTTTCTATTTAATGATAAGTTTAAAGATACAAATATAGTATAAAAACTTTCTTTAAAGTACTGCATTAGATTTTGATAAAGTAAAGTAGAAAAAAGAATAAACACATAATCGCACAGTAGATATTTATCATTATTTTTTTGTAAAAAAAATAACAAGTTAAAATTATTAAAATTAAACAATAATATAACAGAAAGTAGCTTGTATTACTGTATAGTTTCTAATTGGTTAGATTTTAAAAATATTGTTATTTTGATCAAAATTATACAGTTAATGAAAGAAAGTGATTTTGATCAAAAATCATATAACTATAGCTTACAAATATAATAAAATCTAACAAGTATTTATCAAATTTTTTAATTTTAATTATCACGACAACATTAAATATGAAATGTTAAATAGTCAAAATAATCACTACTAAAAAATTTAACAAAATAAAAATGTTAAGTTGCCAAGATTATGATACTAGTAAACTATAATTTATTGTATTACTACAATAGTATCACTTTATAAAATTTATAATTTTTACTTTATTATCATAATTATTGATAATGTTTAACTATCATTTTAAATATAATTATTATTCTGCTCATTATTCTATTTATGCGTAATAGAAGCAATATAACAAGTACGGTAAAATTTTCTATTAAAACAATGATAAATATATATAAAAAATAATTTTTATTATATTATGAATAATTTTTTATCAAAATTCCACTAGATAAATTTATAAGTTTTATTTAAGTGACAAAATTAAATCTATTTACACGTTTATCAAAATAAATTATAAACTGTATAATGGATAATTAAATTAATATAAAGAAAATATTGTGTAATGTACTAATGATACAAAATTAATTTTAAATAAAAGATTATAAAATAAATTAGAAAAAAAATAAAATAATAATTTATTAAAAATAAAAATAAAAAATAAATTTATTTAATAGAATTTTATATAAAATATACAATAATTGATTGAGAATTATAATGTTGTAAAATTATAACAGGCGTATTAAGTTACATAATAAATAACTTAGTAATTGATTTATATTTATTTTTAATTTAATCTATTTAATCTATTTAATCTATTTATTTTATAAGCACGCCCTACAGGATTCGAACCTGTGACCTACGACTTAGAAGGCCGTTGCTCTATCCAATCTGAGCTAAGGGCGCTTAATATAGTTATTAACTATTATAGTTATAACATAATATAATATAATATAATTATATTGTTAGTTAAATTTTAGTCAATATATTTTACTAAAAGATATTGACTAAGATTTTAGATATACCAATAAAATTAATAGCATAGCTACTATTCTAAAAATAGTATTATCATAACATTTATATGGATCAATAAATAAATGTCAGCAAAAATTATTGATGGAAAAATGATTTCTGAAATAATCAAACAGGAAGTTGCTGAAAAAGTTAAATTAAGACTTTCATTAGGAAAGCGAGCTCCTGGACTTGCAGTCATTTTAGTCGGTAATGATCCAGCCTCAATTATGTATGTAAATAGTAAACGTCGCACATGTGCGATAGTTGGTTTTATTTTTCATTCATATTATTTATCGGAAAATATTACTGAGTCTGAGCTTTTACAATTAATTGATCAGCTTAATAACGACAATGTGATCGATGGAATTCTAGTACAATTACCTTTACCTAAAATTATTAATTATACAAAGATATTAGAGCGCATACATCCAGATAAAGATGTTGATGGTTTTCATCCTTATAACATAGGATGTCTTTGTCAGCGCGCTCCAAGATTACATCCTTGTACGCCATACGGTATTATTACATTACTTAATAGATATCAGATTAATTTACTTGGTTTGAATGCTGTTGTAGTTGGCGCCTCAAATATCGTAGGCCGCCCCATGAGCCTGGAATTATTACTTTGTGGTTATACGACCACTATAGCGCATCGTTTTACAAATAATTTGCGTAGTCATGTAGAGCGAGCTGATTTGCTTGTTGTGGCTATTGGTAAACCAAATTTTATTCCTGGTAAATGGATAAAAAGTGGAGCTATTGTTATTGATGTAGGAATTAATAGACTAGAAAATGGAAAAGTTACAGGAGATGTTTGTTATAAAGAGGCGAGATTGAGGGCTAGTTGGATAACACCTGTACCTGGTGGCATAGGGCCAATGACAGTTGCTACGCTAATGCAAAATACTTTACAGGCTTGTGAAAAATATCATGATATTAAAAAATTCTAATAAATATCATAAAATATAAACTTTTAATTTTATAAAAAAAATTTATCAAATTATCTTATTTATTTAACTTTATTTGAAAATTTTTTAGAAAAAAATAAAAAATGAAAAATGTTAGATTGCTATCAAAATAAAATAAAATTTATTATAAAATTAAAATCATTAAATTCTATAAAATACAAATAATATTTTATTTTTAATAAAAACTAATTATTTATTAAAAATAATTAATTAAAAAATTAATAATATAAATTATTATAACATAATGTGATAAATTTACTTTTTTAAAATAAAAATACTTCATTTTTTTAAAATTAAGTGAATAAATATTTTATAATATAATCTTGTGAAGTATTGATAATGAAATTTTATTTTTATAATTAACTAATAATTATTCAAACTAAACTTTTAATATTTTAAAAGAATAATAAATACTGTATAAAAATAGCACATATAAGTCATATAAAATATCAGCTTAATGTAAAGTTTTATTTAAATTTTATTTATATAAAAATTTTTACTAGTTAAAAACGAAAACCTAATAAATGTATTAAACTAAATAATAAATAATGAATACTAAAAATTATGATATATCACTGAATAAAATAAAATTAATTATCAAGATACAATAAGTAGATAAAATAAAATTTATGTTACGTGCTAATGAAGGCTTTAATTAAATCCAATTGAATTAGTTAGCAAGATAGTTTGTCATAAACTAATTTAACTCTTAGTATAAATTGAGAATATACTCAATATAATATCGACTATGTAAAATACAGTAATCCTTTTAATATTTAAATTTTATTCTAAATATTAATAGATAGTTTTTAAAAGATGTTATAGCATATAAATTCAATATGTATAAATACAACTGAAATTCTAATATAATTAATAGTAATAATTAATTAACTTTATAAGTTTATATTAGAAATATTGTAGATCTATATAATAATTTACGAAACTTATGAATTGATTTAAAAATTATATATTAATAACAGATTTAGTAGATCAAAACAATAAATAAAATTACATACTACTTATATAAATATTCTGATAGCAATCATTAATAATATAAAACAAATGATATATAGTGATTAACAATAAATAACTTGAAGGAAGTAAAAATTTATAAAAGATCATAATGAAATAAATATTTAATCACATTATTATTATAAATTTAATTAATATAAATCAATAATAAAAATACATAACAAAAATAAATAATCAGATAATATATAAAAATAGACGACAAAAATATTTTATAAGATTTTTTAAAAATATAAAAAATATATCTAAAAACTATATCTATTATAGAAAAAAATAATATAACTATTTATTTTATGAATAAAACAATTTAATATAGTTATGAACAAGATTCAGTTAAATAAAAAAATATATAATCTTATTAAGAGAAGCAAAATTTAAAGTGGTCAAATTATAGATTTATCATGTTATAAAGTAATTATTAATAATAAAAAATATTTTTTATTATTAATAATTATATAGATAAAAAATTATATAATAGATGTTTATAGTAAAGTAGAATTTAAAAATTAAATATAACTTTTAAATAAGGTAAATTGTCAAAAAAAATAAATAATTATAAAAAGTCTGTAGATAACAAAATTAAAAATTAGACATTGTGTATATGTAATATAAATATATTATCAGTGAATTTTCAAATAACTAACTATACTAAATATAACATAATGTAAATATTTATTAATATTTAATACTAAAATATTTTTTTCAAAAAAAACAAAGTTCTGTAGTGTATTCTTATGCAGATATTTTTATTGTATTTAACGAACAGCGAAATAATACGATAAAAAATAAAAATATAATTACTAATTTAACTAGTAAAAAAATGTTATTTTTTTTGTAAAAAAAAGTTACTGTTTAAGTTTTATATCGAATATCAATCTGTTACTATTCTATATAGATACTATATAGAATTCAAATAATAAATAAGGATATATATTGTTAATAAAACATTTAAATAAACAACATAGATGGTATATATAATATATAAGAATTACATAAAAAGTTATTAAAACTCAAGATAAAGAAATAATAAGAAAACTAAACAAAAAAATAATATTTATCATAAAATACTATTGTATTAACACTTAATAATGGTATTTGATATATTATAATTAATGAACATTGGCTAATATAAATATCTGTATACATATCATACAAAAAATACACAAGTTATTTCAAATAAATAACTAAATAATGCGCTAATGAAAATACTTTCAGTATGTATTAGTAGATAAATTAAATCATAAGTTTATGTGAAGACATTTATGTATATAATTTAAAGTTATAGATTTGTTATTAAAGTTTTTAGTTAATTTTAAATTAAATACTTATTAATGCAATAAGCAAATTCTTATAAGTAGAATTTTTACTATGTGAAATATTTTTTATAATATAACAAATATTATTATTTTCTCTAAATTCAATCTAAATTATCATGCATATGACGAGATAACTAATTTAATATTCTTGCGCTATAATTACTTAAATAATTATATATCAAAAAAAATAAAACAGTAAGATAAATAGATTGATGTAAATCTGCACATCATATAACTTACATGAAAATCTATTTAAATAACTAATCTTTTCTTGTACTTATATAATCTTAGATTTTAACATTAATTAAGATTAATTTATTTTATTATATTAATAGATTGTTTAACAAAATATAAGATGTAATGTATAAAGTTACTAATACGTTATGTCATATATTAATAAATAGTTAATTTTAATTAAAAAAAATATTTACAGTGCATAAGATATTAATATTGCAATTAATTATTTTCATTTTTTTTATTTTATTTTTTCATTCAAATTTATAAAATAAATATATGGTGCATAATTTAAGAAAATTCAAAAAAAAACAGATTAAATTTTCTATATTATGTAAATTATTTTTTATATTTATAAAAAAATCCACAATTTTGTTGTAAATTAAATATAATTTTTTATAAACTTTTTTACTAAAACACTAAAACACTAAAACACTAAAACACTAAAACACTAAAACAATAAAACACTAAAAGATTAAAAAATTAAAACAAATATAGTAGTACTATTAATATTTTTATTAAATAATTTTATTAGTAATAATATATTTATACTCATATGTAAATAGAAATTTTACTAACAATCCACTTACTATTAAGTGTAACTGAATTAAACTTTGAAAATAACTATTATTGTAATTGTATATTATAAGAAAATCTACTTATAATAATAGACTGTAAACGTGTTTTATTGCTCTTATTAAATTACTATTTTTTTAAAATATTTTTATAAATTTTTATGTATTTTCAGATGTATAAATTATCAAATAATTAAATTTATGAATATTTAAAAGTTAATCTTAATAAAAATATTAAAATAAGCAATGAAATTTACTTTAGTATTTATTTATGTATTATAAATATATTTTATGATGCTAAATTATTATTTTTTTTACTATAACACATTTAGAGGAATATATTAAATTTAACTCGGAATTTTAGAATATTAATTGCAGAACTTAACATTTAAGTCGATAGCATTTTCTAAAATTTAACATTTTTTATTTTAAAATGAGAAATTTATCATAAAGTCATATATAATTCATTTTATTGCACAATATTTTCTTTGTAAATGGAATGTGCTCTGTTTAATTTACTAGCAAGCTAAATATAACAAATTCTGATAAATTTTAATTTATATTCAATATTGAATATAAATTAAAATTATTAATAAAATTAAATTAAGCATAGTTGCACGATTTAGTATGTCACAGAACCAAAAATACTTAATAAAATAATAAAATAGTAATCAGTAAATTTTATCAATGCGATAAATTTATTCTTGTCAAAATACATTTTTTTAAAACTAGCAATATAGAAATGATTTTGAATAAAATTTAAATTATATTTTTTTATAAAAAATATAACTATTTTTTATAAATATAAGAATATAACAAAATTAATATCATCATTAATAAGTAAATTTTTAATTTTTGCGACGCTTGTTTCTTTAATTTTTTATATTATGACTATAACAGTTTAGTTCTTTTAAACAAATTACATCATCAGTAGATATTTATAAATTTTTTATATTATTTAATAAATTAATGCTTTATATTCATTGCTATCCTAAATAATTTCTTATTACTTTGTATTAGATAACTAAACAAATTAACTTACAATAGAATATTTTATTATATTTCTAATAAATTAAAATCATGTAATTTATGCTTTCAACAATATATAAATCATTCTCTATCACATTTTTTATGATAATATTTATAATAAAAAAACTAAAATAGCTTACTCGTACATATTATATTCTAATTAGATTATTGTTAATGAATATTATTTCCTTTGAAGTGTTTAAAAATACATATTTATTATTACATAATAATAAAATGTGACTAAACTTTTATTTCATTAAGTCATTTATATACGTTAATATAAGATTAGTTTTTAGTATAATTTGGATATATTAGTTATATTAAAATAACTTTATTTATTAAATATAATAACAAACGCCAGTAAAATATTTTAAATTAAGAAATAAATATAAGGATACATAATTGTTATATATATCTAATTTATAAAAAAAATTTAACATAATATTTATTTTTTGCTAAGTAGTCGTATAAATAATCTAAAAAAATGTCTATCAATGTTTTATAATCTTTTATTTTAATGAATATGTAGTTCAATCTATTTGATTGAACAGTATTGATAAACATACAATTTATAATAGAATATATATTGAAAAATATTGATACATGTTGTCGTTCAAAGTAAATAGAAAACTGATTGACATAATTTTGTATAACTTTCATTTAATTTTCACAAACAAAAATATATATGTGATAAAAATTATTGCTACATTTTATAATATTAAATTTTTATTTATTTAAATTTTTAATTTTAAATTGCTTATGCATTAATTATTAATTTTTATTTCTTAAAATGTATCTTAATTATATTTCTATAATTCTTTTATTGACTATCAAAATATAACTAATGCTTATAGGAAATAATTCAAGAAAAGTATATTTTAATTATAGTGATACAATATTTATTGTGAATAATTTAAAAATTTAAAGTAAAAATAATTAATTTAATTATTAAATTATTATCATAAATTTATTTAATTAAAGTATTAAAATAACATATTAGACAATTTATAATTATGGTAAATAAAAATGAAATATAAATTACAAAACCAGGATGGCCTAGCTAGACGTGGTCATTTAATTTTTGATCGAGGGATTGTAGAAACGCCAGCTTTTATGCCAGTTGGCACTTATGGTGCAGTAAAAAGTATGGCATCAGAAGAAATTAAGCAAACTGGCACTCAAATTATATTAGGTAATGCTTTTCATTTATTCTTTCGCCCGGGACAAGATGTAATAAAATTACATGGTGATTTGCATGATTTCATGAAATGGCAAGGTCCAATTTTAACTGACTCAGGTGGGTTTCAAGTTTTTAGTCTTAGTGCAATGCGCAAAATTAATGAAGATGGCGTATGTTTCAGTCATCCAATTAATGGAGAAATAATTTTTATTAGCCCTGAAAAATCAATGGAAATACAGTACGATCTTGGTTCAGATGTTGTTATGATTTTTGATGAATGCACTACTTATCCAGCAGATTGGGAATATGCAAAAAAATCTATGGAAATGTCTATTCGATGGGCAAAACGCAGTCGTAATCGATTTTATGAATTAGATAATAAAAATGCAATTTTTGGTATTATTCATGGAAGTATTTATAAAGACTTGCGTGATATTTCAATAAAAAAATTAGTTGAAATTGGATTTGATGGTTATGCTATTGGTGGTTTAGCTGTTGGTGAACCTAAAGAAGATATGTATCGTATTTTAGATCATGTTTGTCCACAAATTCCTAATAATAAACCGCGTTATTTAATGGGGGTTGGCAAACCGGAGGATATTGTTTATTGTGTTTATCGAGGAATTGATATCTTTGATTGTGTAATTCCAACGCGAAATGCACGAAATGGATATTTATTTGTCACTGAAGGTGTAATTAAAATTCGTAATGCTAAATATAAATCAGATGCTTCGCCATTAGACTCTTATTGTAACTGCTATACTTGCTCTAATTATAGTCGAGCTTATTTACATCATCTTGATCGATGTAACGAAATTCTTGGCGCAAGACTTAATACATTACATAATTTATGTTATTATCAACGGCTGATGTCTGAAATTCGAAAAGCAATTGAGGAATATAAATTTAACGATTTTACTGTAGAGTTTTATAGACGTATCAACAATTTAATTTAATTAAATTAAAGTATTAATTCAATCATATTAATTGGATTAAATTAGTGTAATATTTTTTTTACTTTAATTAATTTTTTAGCCAATATTATTATATTAATCACCAATGAGAAAAGTTTGATGAGTTTTTTTATTTCCGAATCAATTGCTTCACAAAATGTACAGAAGCAAGAAAACACTTACTCCTTGATAATCATGCTGGTTATTTTTGGATTAATTTTTTATTTTATGATTTTACGTCCTCAACAGAAGCGATCTAAAGAGCACAAAAAATTAATAGATTCTATTTCTAAAGGTGACGAAGTTCTAACAAGTAGTGGATTAATTGGACGTGTCACAAAAGTATCAGAAACAGATTATATTGTAGTTGCATTGAATGATAAAAATGAAGTAAATATTAAACGTGATTTCGTTGCTGCTGTGCTACCGAAAGGGACAATGAAGTCTATATAATTTCTAGTTTTCCCAAAAGGAATAATTGCCGTGTTAAATCGTTATCCTTTGTGGAAGTATTTTATGCTGATCACTGTATTGTTAACCGGTTTGTTGTATGCTCTTCCAAATCTTTATGGAGAAGATCCTACTGTTCAGATTACTGGTGTCCGAGGAACTGACGCTAATGAGCAAACCTTAAATCATGTTAAAAACATTTTAAAAAAAGAAAAAATTAAAAGCAAATCAATTACACTAGAAAATGGTGTAATTTTCGCTCGTTTTAATAATCCAGATGTTCAGTTGCATGCTCGAGAAAGCTTAGTGTCTGAGTTAAGTAAACAATATGTTGTTGCATTAAATTTAGCGCATGCTACTCCTAATTGGTTAAGGATATTTGGTGCTGAACCAATTAAATTGGGATTAGATTTACGTGGTGGTGTTCACTTCTTAATAGAAGTTGATAAAAAAACGATATTAAGTAAATTGCAAGAACAAAATATGGATGACTTGATCAACAGTTTACATAAAAAAGGAATTTCATATTCAATTGTACGCAAAATAGATAATTATGGCATTGAAATCACATTCAGTGATAATTATTCTCAATCGTCAGCATTAGATTATTTAGTGGCTAGTTATCGCAATTTAATTTTTACTAGTAGTGTCAGCAATAATACCTTAACAGCAACAATGACAAATGAATATATTCGTGAGACTCGTAATTATGCAATATCACAAAATATGAATATTATACGTAATCGAGTTAATCAATTGGGTGTTACTGAACCGTTAGTACAACGACAGGGATCTGATCGCATTATTGTTGAATTACCAGGAATTCAGGATATGGCGAGAGCAAAAGAGATTCTAGGATCAACTGCAACTTTAGAATTTCGACTAGTTAACGCAGATATAGATAACTCAGCTATTCGTCGAAACTATATTATTCCTGCTAATTCTGAAATAAAATATACTAAAGACGGTGAGTTTATTCTTCTTTATAAGCGCATTATTTTAACTGGGGATCATATTATTGATTCAAGATTTAGTTTAGATGAAATTGGAGCTCCACAAGTAAGTATTAAGCTAGATAGTGTTGGAGGTAGCATTATGTCTAATTTTACTCGAAATAATCAAGATAAATTAATTGCTGCCTTGTTTGTTGAATATAAAGATATTGGTCAAAAAGATAAGAATAATCGATCTATTTTAATAAAAGATGAAAAAATCATTAATATAGCTAGAATTTCCTCCCATTTTTCTAATAAATTTCGCATTACTGGTCTGAGTAATCCAACTGAAGCTCGTCAATTATCATTATTATTGCGTGCTGGCGCATTGATTGCTCCTATTAAAATTATTGAAGAGCGCACGATTGGGCCAACATTAGGATTGCGAAATATTGAACAAGGAATAAAAGCAGCGTTAGCAGGTTTATTAGTTTCAATATTATTTATGGTAATTTATTATCGAAAGTTCGGTCTAATTGCCAGTTCTGCATTGTTAACTAATTTAATCCTTATCGTTGGTGTTATGTCTTTGTTGCCAGGTGCTACATTAACTATGCCAGGAATCACTGGTATTGCACTAACTCTTGCTGTTGCTGTTGATGCTAATGTATTAATTAATGAACGTATTAAAGAAGAATTAAGAAAAGGTCGCCCTATACAAAAAGCAATATACGAAGGTTATAATGGTGCATTTTCTAGCATATTAGATGCAAACTTAACAACAGTTATCACAGCAATTATTTTATATACGGCAGGAACCGGCTCAATTAAAGGCTTTGCTATTACTACGTTAATTGGCGTTGCCACCTCTATGTTTACTGCAATTCTAGGAACTCGTGCTATTGTAAACTTATTGTACGGTAGTAAGCATATCAAAAAATTATCAATTTAAGGGGCATGCTTGTGGCGCATGATTATAGAGTGGAAGAGTTGAATTATGGTCATAAAGTTATTGATTTTATGCGTTGGAATTATTTAGCATTTTCTATATCAATTACTTTATTTATTCTTTCCATTACAATAATTTCGTTTAAAAGTTTCAATTGGGGGCTAGATTTTACAGGCGGAACTATTATTGAAATTAATCTTAGCAAACCTACAAATATTGATAAAATAAGAGATACTTTATTAAATAACGGCTATCGAGATGCATTGGTTCAAAATTTTGGTAGTAGCAGAGATATTGTAATTCGATTACATCCTATTAAAGAAGAGGTTGACAAAGAAATTAGCAATTATATTATTTCAATAATTTATAAAAATATTGATAATAAAGCAACAGTTAAGCGAATAGAGTTTGTAGGACCAAGCGTAGGAAATGAATTAGCTCAAAGTGGTATAATAGCAATTTTATCTTCTTTAATCTGTATTTTAATTTATATTACTTTTCGCTTTGAATGGCGTCTAGCTGTCGGTACAGTAATATCATTAGCTCATGATGTGATTATTACGTTAGGTATTGTATTACTTTTTCAAATTGAAGTTGACATGACTATTATTGCTTCATTAATGTCTGTTATTGGTTATTCATTAAATGACAGTATCATTGTATCTGATCGCATTCGTGAAAATTTTCAGAAAATTCATCGTGGAACCTCTTGCGAAATAGTTAATATTTCATTGACGCAAACAATGAATCGTACATTTATTACATCAGGGATTTCCTTGTTAGTTATATTAATGTTGTATATTTTTGGTAGTTCGATATTAAAAGGATTTTCGCTAATTATGTTAATTGGTGTAACTATTGGAACAGTTTCTTCAATTTATATTGCTTCTGCTTTAGCGTTAAGGATGGGAATGAAGAGAGATAATTTAATCCACTATAAACCAAAAAGAGAAGAAATTGATTAATATTCTGTGATGTATTTAATGTAAATCTTGTTTGACTTTCTCTCTACTATTTCTTGTATTTTGTTATGATTTATAATTTAATATGATGTTTTTAATTAAAATTTTTAGTTAATCTGAAAATAGAACTTTAAAACCAGGAAATCATATGCATTGTCCATTTTGCCAAGCTATAAATACCAAAGTAATTGATTCACGCCTGGTTAGTAATGGTTCTCAAATTCGACGTCGACGACAATGTTTTGAATGTCAAGAGCGTTTTACTACTTTTGAAGCACCTGAATTACTTATGCCTCGCGTTATAAAAAATGATAATGTGCCTGAATTATTTAATGAAGACAAACTTAGACAAGGTATGCAAAAAGCATTAGAAAAACGCCCAGTAAGTTATGATTCACTTAAAGAGTCTATTAACAACATAAAATCTCAACTTCGTGCAACAGGAGAGCAAGAAATTCAAACAAAGATAATCGGAAAAATTGTTATGACAGAGTTAAAAAAACTAGATAAAGTTGCCTATATAAGATTTGCTTCAGTATATCGTAGTTTTGAAGATATTCGTGAATTTGGAGAAGAAATTGCTAAATTACAGGATTAATAGCAAATGACACTATTAGATAAGCAGTTTATGAATCGCGCGTTATTATTGGCGAAGCAAGGGCGATTTACTACCTCTTCTAATCCAAACGTAGGTTGTGTTATTGTGCGTGATGGAAAAATTGTTGGTGAAGGTTTTCATTTTAAAATAGGCGAAGAACATGCTGAAATTTTTGCTTTAAAAATGGCTACTGAAAAAGCTAACGGAGCAACAGCTTATATTACATTAGAACCATGTACACATTATGGGAAAACACCACCTTGTGTAAATGCGCTAATTAATTCAGGTATTAGGCGAGTTGTTGTAGCGATGATAGATCCGAATCCACAGGTTTCAGGTCGTGGTTTGCTTAAATTACAGCAAGCTAACATAGAAGTAACGCATGGCTTGCTAATGGATAAAGCTGAACAGTTAAACAAAGACTTTATTAAAAGAATGAGAACAGGTTTTCCATATGTTCAACTCAAGTTAGCCTCATCTCTTGATGGTCGAATAGCGCTTGCTTCAGGTGAAAGTAAATGGATAACTTCAAGAGCATCGCGAAAAGATGTGCAAAAATTTAGGGCTCAATCTAACGCAATTTTAACTACTAGCTCGACTATTTTAACTGATAATCCAGCCTTAAATGTTAGATGGGAAGATTTCACGACTGAATTGCAAAATATTTATCCTAAAGATCTTATTCGTCAACCAGTAAGAATTGTTTTAGATCGTAATAATCAAGTGAAACCAGAACATGCTATAACAAAATTAGATGGCGAATGTTGGTTAATACGACAAAATTCAATATCTGAAAATTGGCATGGCAATGTTAAACAAATAGAAACCCCAATCTATAAAAAAAAAATTGATTTAATTTTTTTAATGAAACAGTTAGCTAAATACAATATTAATTCAATTTTTGTCGAAAGTGGACCAATACTTGCTGGGGCTTTATTAACATTAGGGTTGATTGATGAATTAATTCTTTATATTGCACCTAAATTTTTAGGTAAAATAGCAAAAGAATTAATTGATATACAAGAATTACAAAAACTAAAAGATGCACCTGAATTTGAATTTATCAATATTAAACATATTGGTACTGACTTACGTTTAATACTTCGACCATTATGATATAATAATTTATTGATCGCCTATATAAATATAATTTAGCACTTAGTTAAAGTGATATAAATTTTATTAATTTAATTTAAAATTTCTAATGATTACTCTAAAATCAGTTAGACTTAGTGTTAATGTATATAAAAATCTAAGGAATACTATGAATATAATAAATGGATATGTAGCAGCACCAAAAGCCAATATAGGAATCGCTATTTCACGATTTAATAATTTTATTAATAATAATTTGCTGGACGGAGCTGTTGACACATTGGAGCGTGTTGGCCAAGTTGAAAGAAAAAATATTACTGTAGTTTGGGTTCCTGGCGCTTATGAACTTCCATTAATTATTAAGATATTAGTAGAAACAAAAAAATATGATGCAGTTATTGCGCTTGCTAGCATAATACGTGGTGTAACGAAACATTTTGAATATATTTCTAGAGAGTGTAGCGCTGGACTTTCTGATGTCTCAATGAAAAATAACATTCCTGTTACATTTGGGATATTAACAACAGAAGATATTGACCAGGCAATAAACCGTGCTGGCGCAAAAGAAGGCAATAAAGGTTCCGAAGCTGCCTTATCTGCACTGGAAATGGTTAATGTGATTAATATTATTAAAGGTTAACTATTTTATTTAAGGGAACTTTATGAAACCTGCTTCTCGCCATAGGACTCGTGAATGTATTGTTCAGGCAGTTTATTCTTGGCAACTATCTGGTAATAATATTAATGATATTGAAGCAGAGTTTTTATCTGAACAAAATATTTCTAATATTGATCTGACTTACTTTCGCGAGCTTCTTTCTGGTATTGCAACTAATATTTTGGATCTAGATAGAAAGATAACTCCTTATCTATCTAGACAACTCTCTGAAATAGACCAGATAGAGAAAGCTATTTTACGTTTAGCGATGTTTGAACTATGCTATCGTGATGATGTTCCTTATAAGGTTTCTATTAATGAGGCTATTGAATTAGCAAAAATTTTTGGCGCAGAGAAGAGCTATAAATTTATTAATGGTGCCCTAGATAAAGTTCTTTTTACTCTTAAGAAAAAGTGATTTTTTATTATTTTAAAATATATGCTATCATTTAATAGCAAAATAGTATATTATAAAAAATATTAATTAAGATTTTATTATAAATTTACAATTATCAAGAAATGTTTTAAGAGTTAATAGAAATTTATATAACGTTAATATTTAGATTGACAATCATTATATATTGATATAAGCATTGAAACAGAAATTATAATGATTATTATCGAAACGTAACTTGTTAGTATTCATATTCTTTATTAATAAGAAAAGATTTATTTTATGAATCTTTTCTTATTAATTTAAATGTTTTTATCTCAATGATAAAAATTCTGTTTAGTTTTCTCTATAGTTAATCTTGCAATAAATTAATGAAAATGATTGAATAAATATTTTTAGTTTGTTTAATAAATTGAATTAGTATTAAATTGCAGATTATTAATATCAACACAGCTTAATGATAATAAATTTATTTTTAAAAATAAATATTAACATTAAGATTATCCTAATGAAATTTTCTTATTTATACTTACAACTTCTAATTGATAATTTAAGATCATTATCTAGTTATTTTACTCCATGATCATTTTAAATCATATTACTGTATTTTGCAAAATAAAACAATACTTAATATAATTTTTAAATGATATAGATATTTTTAATAGTTTAATTTTTTAATCAAATATATTATGAAATTAAATATACAATATGCTAAATTAATAATAAACATTAATCAAATCATTAAATGGTAAAAAAGACTATAAACTATGATTTTGTAATACAGATAAATTTTAATTATATCGTTCATAGTTAACTTTAGAATGAAAAAATAATTTATATTTTTATTATTATCAAGAATTTTTAGTTTATTTAACTTTTTTAAACTATTTTGTTGTGTACACTTGTTATGGTAGATAAAAAATTTAGTTTAAATATTTCAAATCCTTGGCATCTATTAGCTACAGGATTTGGTAGTGGTTTATCGCCTATCATTCCTGGAACAATAGGATCATTAACATCTATTCCATTATGGTTACTAATGTATTTTGTATTACCTGTTTGGTTATGTTGGTGCGTTATTTTATTAGGTTTTTGTTTTGGTATTATTATTTGCCAACGAACATCAGATTACATTAAAGTTCACGACCATAGTAGCATTGTTTGGGATGAATGTATTGCAATGTGGGTAATTCTTATGTCCATATCTGATGTTAATTGGCAGAGTATATTAATTGTATTCATGTTTTTTCGATTTTTTGATATACTAAAACCTTGGCCTATATGTTGGTTTGATAGAAAAATAGGAGGTGGATTTGGTATTATGCTAGATGATATTTTAGCAGCTATGCTTGTATGCTCTTTATCTATATTAAAATATTTCTAATATAATAAAAATTAAAAAAAATATAACTAATATTATGATGTTTATTATTAAACATGCTCATTAATTTACTTATCATAATAATTATTAACTGATTTAATAATTCCATTTGCATCAAGCCCCAACTCTGCTTGAATTTCTATTTGATTTCCTTGAGAAATATAATGATCTGGTAAGCCAATATTAATTATTGGCATAATATGGTTAACTTTTAATAAAAATTCATTAACTCCACTGCCTGCTCCTCCCATAATTGCATTTTCTTCTAATGTTACTAATAGATTATGAGTTCTGGCTATATCCAATATCAATTCTTCATCTAATGGTTTTACAAACCGCATATCGACAACTGTAGCATTAAGAAATTCTGCAGATTTTCTTGCTTCAACAAGCAATGTTCCGAAATTAAGAATTGCAATTTTTTTTCCTTGTCGACAAATTATTCCTTTACCTATTGGAATTTTTACTAAAGGTTGTAGAATTGTATCAGGACCAGTTCCTTTTGGATAACGAACAGCAACTGGTCCATCCTGATAGTGATAACCAGTATGTAACATTTTACGACATTCATTTGTATCACTAGGGGACATAATTATCATATTAGGCAAACAACGTAAAAATGATAGATCAAAAGCGCCTTGGTGTGTTTCTCCGTCGAACCCAACAATTCCGGCTCGATCTATAGCAAATAAGATAGGTAATTTTTGAATTGCTACATCATGAATAAGTTGATCGTATGCGCGTTGTAAAAAAGTTGAATAAATAGCAACTATAGGTTTGTAACCACCAATTGCAAGTCCAGCAGCAAAAGTTACAGCATGTTGTTCAGCAATAGCAACATCAAAATATTGTTTTGGATAAGTTTTAGAAAACTTAACCATTCCTGAACCTTCTCGCATAGCCGGTGTGATTGCCATTAGCTTTGTATCACTAGAAGCCTCTTGACATAACCAATCACCAAAAACTTGTGAAAAAGTTAACTGGTTATTGCTGTTTTTTGGTAGACTAAAAGAAGTTGGGTCAAATTTTGGTACTGCATGCCAGCTTATAGGATCTTTTTCAGCAGGTTCATAACCTTTACCTTTTTTTGTAATGATATGTAAAAATTGTAACCCTTTTAACTCACGCATATTTTTTAGTGTTTGAATCAATGTAAACACATCGTGTCCATTGATTGGGCCAATGTAATTAAATCCAAATTCTTCGAACATAGCACTAGGTATAACCATCCCTTTAAGATGTTCTTCAGTTTTCTTTAATAATTCTTTAATTGATGGTATATTTGATAATACTCTTTTTCCTCTTTCGCGCAAAGAAGTATACAAATTTCCTGATAATAGTTTCGCTAAATGATTATTTAATGCACCAACGTTTTCTGAAATTGACATTTTATTATCATTTAGGATAACTAGCATATCTTTATGAATATCACCTGCATGGTTCATTGCTTCAAAAGCCATGCCTGCAGTAATGGCTCCATCACCAATAACACAAACAGTTTTTCGATTTTTGTTCTCATATTCAGCTGCTACAGACATTCCAAGACTAGCGCTGATAGAAGTAGAAGAATGACCAACGCTAAAAATATCATATTCACTTTCACCTCTCCACGGGAAAGGATGTAAACCATTTTTTTGACGTATTGTATCAATTTTATCACGGCGACCAGTTAATATCTTATGTGGATATGCTTGATGTCCTATATCCCATACAAGATTATCAAATGGTGTTTTATAGACATAATGCAAAGCTATAGTGAGTTCAATTGTACCCAATCCAGAGGCAAAATGTCCACTAGAACGACTAACACTATTTAGTAAAAATTGTCTCAACTCTTCACATAACTTTAAAAGACTTTCTTTTGGTAAAAGTCGTAACTCTTCCGGTGTTTTTATCAATGCTAAGGTTGGGTAGGAAATTATATCAATACTCATATCTGACCATTAATAATTATTTTTTGTTTATACAAATAATACTGTTAGTATAACAACAAAATGTTTTATTTTTAAATCAAGAAAATTAGTTTTTTCGTTCAATAATAAAATGTGTTAAATTTTGTAATATTTCAGTGTTAAAGCCATGTTGTTCTTCTAACATATAAAGAAGATCCATAGATTTTTTATATAAATTGTTCTCTTTTTTTTTGGCTTGCTCAAGTCCTATTAATGATGGATATGTATTTTTTTTATTTTTTTCATCATCACTATGATTTTTATATAAAATGTTTATATTACTAGTAACATCAAGAATATCGTCATGTACTTGATATAACAATCCAATCGTATTGCCATAATTATCTAATAATGGCAATAGTTTATATCCTTGATCACCAGCTGCAAGCGCACTAATTCTAATTGAGACGCGAATTAAAGCTCCAGTTTTATAATGATGAATAGATTCCAACATTTTTATATCAATTTGTTGCCCTTCTAATTCTATATCGAGCGATTGTCCTCCGCACATACCTGCTGCTCCAGTGGCAATAGACAGCTCACTTATCATTGCAAGACGATAATTATCACTAACACCTATCATGGCAGAACTAGATAGTATATCAAAGGCAAGCGCCTGTAGGGCATCACCAGCTAAAATTGCATGGGCCTCACTAAAAGAAATGTGGCAGCTAGGCTGTCCACGCCGTACATTATCGTTATCCATTGCTGGTAAATCGTCATGAATTAAAGAATAAGAATGAATACATTCAATTGCAGATGCAAGTACATCTAAGTTTTCAACGGCAACTTTTAACATATCACCTATAGCATAAATTAAAAATGCTCTTATTCGTTTTCCGCCAAATAATGTGCTATGCTTCATTGCAGCAATAAGTTTGTTCTGACTAAAAGGAAGGCGCAAAAATTTGTCTAATAATATTTTATTGACACGATCCTTCACCCATTTATTTTGATCTGCAAAAGAAAGTGCAATTATTTCAGACATCATTTATTTGTTTTCCGTGGAAAAGTTAATTAATTGCGAATTTTCGTCATTACTTTGTAATAAAATTTTAACACGATGTTCTGCTTCTTGTAATGTTTTTTGACCTTGTTTAGCTAATTTAATTCCATGCTCGAATTCATTTAGTGCTTTATCAAGCGTAAGTTCGCCTGATTCCAATAATGTAACGATCTTAACTAACTCTGTTAGTGAAGTTTCAAAAGATAATTGATCTTCTATGTCAGATATTTTCTTTTTAGTCATAATTCTTTTATTTGCCTTAATATTAGATTAGTATATTTATAATGTATTTCATTTTATAACATTTATGCATATTATTTTATTTTTTTTGTAATTTTAGAAATAAAATTATGTTGTAATTTACGTTTCGCTTTCTAATTAAATGTTCTGCATGATGTGCATCAATTATAAAACAATAAAAATCAACTTTTATAAGAAAATCATGAAGTTTATTATTAAACTATTTCCTGAAATTACAATCAAGAGTGAATCTGTACGCTTACGCTTTATTAAAATCCTTTCTACTAATATTTTTAATATACTTAAAGTATTAGATGATAAAATTACTATTAATCGACATTGGTCTGATATTGAAGTTTTCACCAAGAAAAATACACATTATGATGAAATTTGTAATGCCTTAACGAAAATTCCTGGAATTCATCATATTTTATTTGTTGAAGAACATAAATTTCTAGATCTTAATCACATTTTTAAGTTAGCTTATACAATTTATTCTGAGAAACTAAATTATAAAACTTTTTGTGTTCGTGTTAAGAGATGTGGTAAGCACAATTTTACTTCAACAGAAGTAGAAAGTTATCTTGGTAGATGTTTAAATCAACATATTTCATCAGCCAATGTGAAACTTAATCATCCAGATATAACTATAAATCTTGAAATTAAAAAAAATAAAGTTATTTTTGTTAAGTCACGCACTAATGGTATTTGTGGTTTTCCTATTGGAACTCAAGGAGATGTTCTGTCGCTGATATCTGGAGGCTTTGATTCAGGTGTGTCGAGCTACATGCTAATACGAAGAGGTTGTCGAGTACATTATTGCTTATTTAATATTGGAGGTCTTAATCATGAAATTGGTGCAAAACAGGTTGCGTATCATCTTTGGCATAATTTTTCTCGTTCTCATAAAGTTCGCTTTATTGTAATAGATTTTACTCCAATTGTAACAGAAATAATTAAAAAAATTGACAACAGCCATATGGCTGTTGTCCTAAAAAGGATGATGGTACGTGCTGCATCAAAAATAGCAGATCGTTATGATGTTCAAGCATTGATAACTGGTGAATCGTTAGGACAAGTTTCTAGTCAAACATTAACCAACCTACGCTTAATTGATAATGTTACAGATAGATTGATTTTAAGACCATTAATTTCATATGATAAGGAAAATATTATTAATATTTCTCGTGAAATAGGTACTGAACATTTTTCTAGCACTATCCCAGAATTTTGTGGCATTTTTTCAAAAAAACCAACAGTTAAAGCAGAAAAAGAAAAAATTGAAGAACAGGAAGCTAATTTCTATTTCTCTATACTTGATGACGCTGTTGTCGCAGCACAAAACATTGATATTAGGCAAATACCGTATAATATTAAAAATAAAAAATCGTCAACAATAGAAGTAGTCACTACATTTTCTATAGATGATATTATTTTAGACATTCGCTCTCCTGATGAACAAGAGGCTAGACCACTCAAATTAGACAATGTTAAAATAAAGTTACTTCCATTTTATAAACTTAATAGTCAATTTTGTAAGTTGCCTGCAAAAAAAATATATTTGCTCTATTGCGAACGAGGTGTAATGAGTCGCTTGCAGGCGATTTATCTACATGAGCAAGGTTTTAAAAATGTAAAAGTGTATCATCCTTAATAATAATTATTTAATTTTTATTGCTAAAATTATGATATGTTATAATTTAATGTTAATTTTGTATAAATACAATTGATATTAATTAGTATAATTACAAATAATCTACAATAATAATGTTAAAACAACTGCTACTTTACTCTTACTTAACACTCTAGTTAATTGTAATACCTGTTGTCAACAAGTATATAAAAATATTCTCAATACAAGATAGTTGGTATCTTATTATAATATATGTAAGTTTATTATAAATTATTCAAAAGGAATTACTAAAATAAATAATACATAATTAATAAGAATTTGTTTATTCATTATCAATCAATTTATGAAATAAGTAACGTTAAATCCAAAATCTTTATACAAATATATAAGTGATATAATTAACTATATAAATATAAATGTTTAACAAAATATCTCTAGATAAATCTATTGTTTTGCTATTTAGTTATTTACATTCTTAGATTAATAAATGTAAATAAAAAAAATTAATAGTATCACTTATGTGATTGTGCTGGTTAATTAATATTAATAAATTACTGAAGTATGATTAATCAAAATTAAAGTAAAAATACTCAATTATGATTAATAAAAAATAAACATAGATAACTATTGAACAGAGTCAATTTAATTACAGGCATAATAAATTAATTATGCATCAAAATAATTAAAATATATAAATTGATTAAATATATAAACAAAAGTGAAAATATATATAGACATGGAAGAAATAATAACAAAAGATAATCTAATAATAAGATAAAAACTATGAACTTAATCTAAAAGAATTTTTTAAATGTTATTGAAAACTATATTAATAATATATCATATAAGAATTAATAACATATATATTACAAGTTACAAATTACATACTGAATCAATATTTAAAACTAGACGCGATTAGACGGTTTATCTATATAATATTATAAACAAGTAATATAGCGGAAATAATATTTTTCTTAAAATATTTTTTTTAAAGATTCTACTATAGTTTCATATCAAATCATAGATTATAAAAAGTATTATAATAACATGCTATTATATTTAATATGAAACTCCGAATTGTAGATATTTATCAGTAAAAATTATTTATTCTGATAATTTATTCATTTTTATGATATACATGATAAAAATAGTTAAAAATAATAAATTGATAAATTAATGAATTGATATTTAATAAGAAACACTAAAGAAATAAAATATTTATAAATTAATGTGATACTGCATTTGTAAATATATCACTTTTATCATCAAATATACTTCTAAATAAATATCTTAAAGATAAAGATTTTATTGCTATGTAATTATTTAAATATTTATACAATCAGTTACAAATCAGTAGACGATTTATCATGTTAATCAGTGATATTATTCAGTTGCTTAAACTAAAATAATAAACAAAATGGTTTAGTTAAGATCATAGTATAATTTAGTTTTTTTGTAGAAAATAATACAGTGCAAATATACATAAATTAAAATTTTTGTAAATATTAAAAGATTAATAATAAAATCTACTATTTGTGTGTTAGTTATAAAATAAGTAGGTAAATATAATATCATTTAATTTAATATGATATTACTTGTTTTATTTAACTATTTCCAGTATATAAAATATGATTTGTTCTAGATAGTTTAATAAAATATAAAAATGTACAGTTTATTATAATATTGAAATAATAATATAAAAAAAGTAAGAGTTCCAATATAAACTTAATTGTTTTAATAATGTACAGAAAATTTAATATAGCAACCAGGAAATACACAATATATTTTAAGATATAATTGATTGAATATAAAAATAAAATTAATATTTAAGGATAGATCTTAATATAAATATAGAAGCAAAAATTAAATCTTAATTATTAATATTAATCATTGAATTATGCATTACATATATATAGCAAAAAGATAAACTGATAGTATCAATAATCCTTACTACCAATTTATTAAACTAATAAATTTAATAAATTTAAGTAAAAACAATAACTGTTACGACTTTTATTTATTTTGAAATTGAATAATAACTGTTTATTATATTTAATATTATATTTGTTTAATTAACTGATAAATAAAAATGATTATAATATTATAATCATAACCATATACATCTTAAGTATATTGATTATTTTCAGTTTTATTAATTAATTATTCTTTCTTATAATTTTGTTAATTTTAAGTATACATATTTTATTAATTAAATATAGTTTACAAAATTGACATACTTTAAAGTCTCAAATGCCATTAAAATTTTAAATAAAATTGATTAGTTATTTTAATTTTCGTAATAGGTAATACCACCAAAACCTATCACATTTTTAATGAAAAGAAAACAAATTAATTAAAATTGTAAACGTAATTATTTTTTTAAGTACAGAAATCGGCAAATAGTTTGAGTTTGTATATTAAAATATAGAGAAAAAATAAGTAAATACTTTTATTTAGTATAAAAAATATTTTTTATACTAAATAATTTATAATATTAAAGATTGTTTATTTATATTTTTTTTATTATCTAATGCTCAAAACATAATTTTATACCGATTGAATAAAATAAGTTTAATATTCAATAGAAAATTTAAGAATAATAAATTTAAACAACAGTTGAAATTACAGAATGATTCATAATTTCCAATTGAAATACTTATATAGTTTATGCTTATAAATACTTTTAATTTACTAATTTTAATTAAATTTATTATAATTTCTGCTGCATTTTGTATAAATAAGCGTGTTATAGATATCAATAATAGTTAATATTTGCAACACTATAAATATCAGTTAATATCTTAATATTTATTTTTTTAAAAAAAATAAATATTAAACATTGTACAAACTACTAAGTATTTTATATATGTTTTGCGTATATTTTATACAATAAAATGAAAATTAAAATTAATTTAAAAATCTTCATAACGTTAAATATTTATAAATTAGAATTAAAAATAAATATTAAATAATATTTATATGATTTTTAAATAAAACATATGATATTGGTTATTTCGTATTTATCAAAAACTTTTTAAAACATTAAAATTAGCAATTACTCAAAAAGATTCATAATCTAACGATAAATAAAAACTTATAAAAATATTTTATAAAAAAAGATAAAAATTTATGAATAATAGTAAATTCTTATTACTTATCAGTGATGTAAGTTCACTTACTTTCTCTTATTTCTTAAACTCGTGATCATTTTCAAAATAATTAATACTAATATGTTTGTATTGACCAATTAACTACAAAAAAAATAATGTTGTTAACATTTTATTAGACATATTCTTGTAGAATAGTAATGTTTTTTAGAAAATATTAATTGTGATATATTTATTTATAGGTTTCATAAATATTTATACTTATCATTTTATAAAATATAATATATTTATATATAATATTAGTTTTTATAAATATTAATATATTTTTAAGATGTTAAAATTTTAATTTTAATTTTAATTTAAATTTAAATTTTAATTCTTGAAACCTGTATTATTACTATTCTAATTTCTAATAGAATTTCAATTAATAATGTAATGAATTAATGCAGATAATAATGAAAATAAATAAAAAATCAATTTTGACTTAATCTATTTATTTTTTTTATTAATATTATTTTGTAATTAAAATTAACTATTTTATTTATGCTTTAGCATAAAGATTATGTAAAAATCATATCAAATATCAATAAAATATTAATAAAATAGTAGTAAATTTGTTTATGCTATATGTTTTTAGATGTTAAGGAATTAATAATTCACTATTTTAAGTTAATTAGAGGATTCTGTTCGGATGAAATAGTCGAATCAATAGATATCATAACATTGAAAGAAATAATTATAAGAATAGAAAGTATAAACAATCTTCTAGCCCAAATACTATCATCTTTTTGATTTTTAAAGCCATACATTGCCATACAAAGCCACAATAAATTCATTGCAACACTAACAATAAGATATTTATAACCAGTATAACCGCTAATAGCAAGTATAATGGTTGCTATCATAAAAGCAAGAATATATAAAAAAATATGGATTTTGGTTACAAATGTTCCATTAATCACAGGCAACACTGGAATATTTGCAATCTTATAGTCTTTTAAGTGAAAAATAGCAATTGAATAAGAGTGTGGTATTTGCCAAAAGCTAAATATAAATAGTAAAATTAACGCCACAATATCAAATTTATTAGAAACAGAGCAGTAACCAATAATTGGTGGAGCTGCTCCGGACAAACTTCCTATTAGAGTGCTATAAACTGATTTACGTTTCATATATAGACTATAAATACAAACATAAATTATAAAACCAATAACAGCAAATATTACAGATAAAGGATTTGTAGTGATATATAGTAAAAATATGCCAGAAATTCCTAATATTGTAGCGTATATTAAAGAGAATTTAGGATCAATAAGTCTTTTAATTAAAGATCTATTTTTAGTTCTCTCCATCACTTGGTCTATATCTTGATCAATGTAGTTGTTAAAAACACAACCAGAGGCTACAACTAAAGATACGCCTAGTAATGTAGAAAATAATAGAAAGTAATCAATTTTACCTTTAGAAGCGAGTAAAAAACCTCCAATGACAGAAATTGAATTACTAAAAATAATTCCAGGTTTTATTACTTCTAAATATTGATTCATAAAAAATAATTATTCTTTAATCTACAACCATATTAACGTTCAGACTATACATTATGGACAGAGAGCCAATAACGATAATGCTAATAATTATTATCGTAAATAGGAAAGTAAAAAGATTTAAGCTATCATTTAAGTATATATTTATATGTAGTAAATATATAAGATGCATTATAATCTGGACAATTGCCATACTAATAATTATCCATACGATAATATCATGAGATACAGCATTATTCATCACTATCCAGAATGGAACAGACGTTAAAATAATAGAAAATATAAATCTAATTAAATAGGTTTTCATATCACCGCTCTTATAGAAAAAGAGTAGTACTTTTTCGTAACTCATACAATTACTCCAAACAGATAAATAACTGTAAATACACAAATCCAAATAATTTCTAAGAAGTGCCAAAAAAGATTTAAACAATTTAAACGAGTTTTATTGTCAGAAGTAAGACCGTTACGTAAAACATGAATTACCATAACAGCAATCCAACACAAACCAAAGATTACATGAATACCATGCATACCAACAAGTGTAAAGAATGCGGATAGAAAAGCGCTTCGATCAGGACTATAACCTTTATGAAAAAGATCATAAAATTCGTAAATTTCCATAATAAGAAAACTAAATCCTAGAAAAAAAGTTATTATTAACCATAATTTAACTAGATTTATTTTCTTATTGCGCATAGCCAGCATAGAAAAACTATATGTAATGCTACTAAATAATAAAAGAAATGTTTCAACTAATACAAATTTTAGATTAAAAATATCCTTACCATCCGGTCCACCAGCAGTACCATTAACTAAAATAATATAAGTGGTAAATAAACAAGAAAATAAGATTAAATCGCTCATTAAATAAATCCAAAAACCAAATATTTTTCTTGTGTCTATCTTGCATTGCCTATTATTTTTATTTGAAATATCTTGATTAGCTATTGAATTAATTAACATGATAGATACCTATTTTTTTAAGATTATTATAATGCTGATCTTCAACACTCTTAATTTCTTCTATAGGAACATAATAACCGACATTATTATCAAAACTTTTACCAATCCATATTACGATAATACCAACGAAACCAATAATTGCCATCCACCAGATATGCCAGACCATAGAAAAACCAAAAATTAAACAAAACAATGATATGGTTATTCCTGCAGAAGTATTTCTAGGCATATAAATTGTTTCATATTTAGTTGGTTTGATATAAGCCGTACCTTTTTCTTTCATATTCCACCAGGCATCGCGTGTATCAATTTGTAGTTTTTTTGCAAAGTTATAAAAAGGAGGAGGTGAAGAAGTTGACCATTCCAATGTACGTCCACCCCATGGATCTCCGCTCATATCATAATTTTTACTCGTATTAATACTGCTGACAATTATTTGAATAACTTGAAAAATAATACCGATAGCAATCAAAATAATACCAATGGAAGCAACCATTAGCATTGGATGATATTCTGCATCAATATTTTGACTTAAACGACGAGTCATGCCCATAAAACCCAGTATATAAAGTGGCATAAAAGCAATAAAAAAACCACATATCCAAAACCAGAAAGCACGAACGCCCCATTTTTCATTCAATGTAAAACCAAAAGCTTTTGGAAACCAGTATGTCATACCGGCAAAACAACCAAAAACAACCCCACCAATAATTACATTATGAAAATGAGCAATCAAAAATAAACTATTATGTAGTACAAAATTTGCGGCTGGTACAGACAGAAGTACGCCACTCATACCACCAATAGAAAATGTAATAATAAAACCAATAGTCCACATCATAGGGGTCTTGAATTCGATGCAGCCACAATAAAGTGTAAACAACCAATTAAATATTTTTACTCCAGTTGGAATTGCAATAATCATGGTGGCTATACCAAAAAATGTATTTGCATTAGCTCCAGCTCCCATTGTAAAGAAATGATGCAACCAAACTATAAACGACATTATTGTAATAGAAATTGTTGCACAGATTAGAGATGTATAAGCAAATAATCGTTTTTTAGCAAACGTTGCTACAATTTCTGAAAATATACCAAAAATAGGTAACACTAATATATAAACCTCTGGGTGACCCCAAGCCCAAATTAAATTAATATACATCATCATGTTACCGCCCATATCATTAGTAAAGAAGTGTGTGCCTAAATATCGGTCAAGTGTTAGTAGCATGATAGTAACTGTTAGAATAGGAAATGCAGCAATAATCAGTATATTAGAACAAAGAGATGTCCATGTAAAAACAGGCATTTTCATCATTGACATGCCATGTGTTCGCATCCGCATAATAGTTGTAAAAAAATTTACTCCTGTTAACGTAGTTCCAATTCCAGATATTTGTAAACTCCATATCCAATAATCTACTCCTACACCAGGGTTGTATTTCTTACCTGATAATGGTGGATAAGCCAACCATCCTGTTTGAGCAAATTCACCAATAACTAATGACAAATTAATTAAAATAACTCCAACCACAAACAGCCAAAAACTAAGAGAATTTAAAAATGGAAATGCCATATCTCGTGCACCAATTTGCAATGGCACGACTAAATTCATTAACCCAATAACAAAAGGTGTTGCCATAAAAAAAATCATTATTACGCCGTGAGCAGTAAAAACTTGATCGTAATGATTAGGTGTTAAAAATCCTTCTTCTCCAGCTGATGCTAATGCTTGCTGACCCCTTATCATGATTGCATCTACGAAACCGCGAAATAGCATTACCAAGGAAACCATAATATACATAATGCCAATTTTTTTATGATCTACACTAGTTAACCATTCTCTCCACAGCCAACTCCATTTTCCAAAATATGTAATAATACTTATTATAGATATACTAGCCAATAAGATGCAGATCACAGTAACAATAATAATTGGGTCATGAATAGGAATTGCACTAAGTGTTAATTTACCAAACATACTATTTATTCCTTGAATCGATATAAGCAGAGTAGTTTGCATAAATTAATTTATTGCTATCTGCGATTTTATTATTATTATAATCTTCATGCGTAAACTTTAATATCAGTTCTTCGTATAGATTTGATTTTACGCTTGAAAAATATATAACTGGTACATTATAACTATGTTCAGCTAACTTGTTAAATTCGATTATGTTATTTAGAGTTTTAGTTGATTTTTTTACATTTTTTACCCATTTATTAAAAGTTTCTATATTAGTAGTTACTATCACATCAAACTTCATTCCTGAAAAACCATTACCGCTATAACTTGATGAAAATCCTTTATAGGTACCAGGTTCATTAGCAATTAAATGAAGTTTAGTTTGCATACCTGCCATTGCATAAATTTGACTACCAAGTGCTGGAATAAAAAATGAATTCATTACTGACTCAGCTGTTATTTTAAAACTTATTGGCACACCTACAGGTATTGCGATTTCGTTAACTGTAGCAATATTTTTTTCTGGATATATAAACACCCATTTCCAATCAGTAGAAATAACCTGAATAATAATAGGTTTTTTATTGTTTTCTAATGATTTATAAGGATCTAATTTATAGGTAGTTTTCCAAGTAATCACAGAAAGAACGGTTATAATAATAATAGGAATAGCCCAGCAGACTAATTCAATTTTATTTGAGCATTCCCAATCTGGACGATAAGTTGCTTGCTTATTATTTGATCGATATTTTCTAGAAAAAATAATTGCCATAAAAATTACTGGAATAACAATAAGCAACATTAAACATATCGCAATTAATATTATTTTTTTTTGATATATACTAATTACGCCTTTTGGATTCATCAATATCATATCGCAACCAGTTAGTAAAAAAATAATAATAAATAATGAGATGACTATAATGCTTCTTTTGTATTTTATAAGTCTCATTCAGATACCCCAAATGATAAAGATAATTATTGTCACTTTAGTTCAGTATAAAAATTTTATGGTAAGGTTATTTTGGTATAAATATAGTTACAAGATTAAGAAATTTAATTATTATTATTTTATGTTAAAGCAAATAAATTTAAAATTAAATTAATTATATAAAAATATAAATTATTTTTTTATGTTAATAATTATTTAAAAAGTAGAACTTTTTTAAATAATCTAAACTTCATGTTATCCACATGATAAAATTATATTTAATTATAAAAATTATTCAATCATTACAAATAATCCTAATATTATTAATGTCTTTGTTTTTATTATTAATTGTATCTATATTTATCAATTAAATTATATTTAATTAAATGTGGATAGAAATTTTTTATCTATAATTTATATCTGAATTCTATTTAATGTTAGAAAGGAGATAAGAATTTTATAAAAAAATAAAAAGTTTAATTTTAATAAAATAATTATTATATTAGTTTTTGTGAAAATTAAAAATTATTTTAATATTGTAACATTTGTTTTACATGACCAATATTTTACGTTTATGGAACATATTTTAAATATTAAAAATAATAGATTTATGTATGTTAAAGTTATCGTATTAATTAATATCAATATCTTTATCGACTAGACATAATTGTAGTATTCTAGTTTGTGAAGATTAGTATATAAAATTAATAAAATTACTATCTTAATAAAATGTTATACAAAACTACAATATTATTTTAATAATTGCGATATTGTTATATTATTATAGATAAGAATTTTATAAAAAAAATATTAATTAACACCATAAAAAGTAATTATGTTCATTTATTTTGTAAATTTATTTGTTTCTTATATTATTAGATATATCAACAATAATATATTAAGTATTTATTAATAGTATTTATTAATAGAATTAACAATATTCTTAATGGAATAAAATACTTGTTTATTATAGATCGGAAGTATATAAAATAGTATTTTTTGAACCATCATACATCATTATTGTTACGATAATTACAATACTAAAAGTAATATTATGATCATGTATAATTTTTTTTATTAATTTGGCATGCAACTTCTATAAAATAATTTATAAATTAATATAAGCTTATACTCATTAACAGTATAATGTATTGTAATTATATGTTTTTTAATTGTTAATATAATAAATAGTTAATAATACGTGAAGATTTTATACCACTAACAATTCATTGTTATTAACTTTATAGATTGAAGTCTAGATTATATTATCACTAGTAGTATTATACTTTACATCAAGATATTGTTTTAAGATATATTAGATTAATAGACAGTAATTAATTGTATTATTATTCACTATTAAATTAATACTTTTTGACAAAGTAAAAACTAAAAGTATTTTTTAATATAATATATTTCAATATATTTGTATTACTTTATTTAATTTGTAATATATTATGCTATTTTACTGTAAGTAAATTATAAAATTATTTAGTTTAATAAAAATTTCACTGAATTACATATATTATATTTTAACATAAAATATAAAATTTCATTATGTTTTTGTAACAGAACAGGCATTAGATAAATTGTTGTTAATTACTTAAATAAAATTAATAATTCAATCAATAAAACAATAATTTAGTAAATTAAATTAAAAAATTTATTTATTTTGTCAACATAATCTATGAAAACAATGTGTAATAAAATCAAAGAAAATTTCAATAGGTTTTTTTCACCAGTATATTTGGTAGTTTTAAATAAAATGTACAATCATCATATTCCTAAATGAATTGAAAGTCATTTTAAAATTATTTTGGTGATAGAAAATTTTATAATACAAAAAATTGGTTGCTCGCCCCGTCATCAAGCTGTTTATAAATTATTGCAATATTAATTATCAAATAGTATCCAACATATTAGAATTATATACTTATACTTCAACTGAATAGAAACATGTACAAAATATGTATTATTTTCTACTACAATTTATCTTGTATGAGGATAGCAATCGCAATATATTAAAAAATAATTAATTAGACTAAATTAGTTATATATTAATTTAGCAAAAAATATTAGTAAAAAATATTTTAATTCTTTTTATACAGAATTTAATAATAAAGTAAACTTACTATACTTATAAAATAAATATTTAAAATACTTATTTTTAGTTATTTTTCTTTTTTTTCGACTAGTTAATTATGCATATATATAATTTTATATATAACTTTATATGAAGTTTCGAACACTTCTTTATTATTTATCATTTGACATTAAAAAAAATAAATTATAAATCTGTGTTTTCAGTAAAAATCTTATCAGAATAAATACTTAATAACATTTATTTTAAGATTTACATGTATAATGTACTAATATTATTTCGATGTAATAAGATGCAAGTTTTTATTAAAAACTAAGAATTTTTACGTTGTATAATTATTGTCATTTCTGATATCAATAAATATTATTAAACAGCGTTTCTGAATTTCTATATTTCAGAATGTTTTGTAGGATTTAATGAGACATAATTTTGTTAGTGTAATAATAGAAAAAATAATCAGGATGTGAGCGCAAAATATAAATTAGAAAAGTTTAAAATAGATAAAGATTTTATCTATACAGTTGAATTTAAAGGCTATACAGAAATTGAAATAAATTGTTTTGAAAAAATTAAAGTTGAAAAACATATTGTTACAACAAGAAATGAAGATGTTGAGGCAAAATATTAGAAGTATTTATAAAATAATGAATTAGTTGAAAAAAGACAAAAAAAATAAAGTTAGTATAGGTTCACGTATAACTATTAATTTTAAATGTATAATTAATGGTAAAGTGTTTGAAGCTAGTAGTAAGAATAATTTGATGTTGATAATAAGTAATTGTAATATGATACCAGGTTTTAAAGATAGCATTATTGGTCATTATAAATGTGAAGAATTTGATATCAATGGAAACTTTTAGTTAATTGTTATGAAAAAATTTTAAAGGTAAAGCAGAGAAACTCGATTTTACTTTAAAGAATGTAGTTAGAAACATATATTGCAAGAACTGACAGAAGAATTTATTAGTAGGAAATTTGATATTTATGATAGTTTAATAGAGAGCATACGCACATAAGTTCGTAAAAACATGTAATAATATAAAAGCTGCTGTTTGTAACAGAATTGAGATATGAGTACTTAATTACTTTATTTAATGAAAACACAATTGAATTGGAAATTGTTGTTATTGATAATGAAATAAATTCGTTATATCAACAGGCCATAAAATATTTTTATAGTAATAAAAAACAATATTTAACTTCACCGCGTGAAACATTTTAAAGAAAAAATAAGTATCTAGTTATTGTTAGTTTATTATTATGTTAATTTATCAATAAGAATTCTATAAATGTTGATAACTCTAGAGTAAAATCATTAATTTAAGAAATATCTTTGGCTTATGAAGATATTCATAAAGTAAGCGAACAGTATAATAAAAATAAAAAAAATTAATGGATAAAATTGACAATTTATCTTGGAAGAACAAAGCATTGAAAATAATTAGAAAAAACGGAAATAGTAAATAAAAAACTCAATTCAAATAGTTAATAAATAGACTAAATATAATATAATTTTATACTAAGAATTATCTTATATAGTTTTATAAAAACCCGTAATTGTGTCTTGTCTAATGCGGGTTTTTTATTCTTAAAAATTTTTAATAAAAAAGAATCATTAAATATGATTTTATATATATTGTATTAATTTTTTAATAAAAGTAAATATCACTTTATAAATAATTATTAAGTCTGTAATTATAGTTATGTTTTCTTTACTTATTTAAACCAAAATTATATGGATTAAGCAGAACAAAGCGTTTAATTAGGAGACAAAATGTTATATCATAAGAATCAAGACAAACTTTCAACACATATGGCATTAGTACCAATAGTAATTGAACGAACCTCACATGGTGAACGTTCTTATGATATTTATTCTCGACTACTTAAAGAAAGAATTATTTTTTTAACTGGTCAGGTTGAAGACCATATAGCAAATTTAATTGTTGCTCAAATGTTATTTTTAGAAGCTGAAAATTCTGATAAAGACATATATCTTTATATTAACTCACCTGGTGGGGTTATTACTGCTGGTATGTCAATTTATGATACTATGCAATTTATAAAACCTCACGTTAGTACAATTTGTATGGGCCAAGCATGTTCTATGGCCGCATTTCTTCTTGCAGCTGGTGAGAAAGGAAAGCGTTATTGTTTGCTAAATTCTCGTGTCATGATTCACCAACCTTTTGGTGGATTTCAAGGGCAGGCATCTGATATCGAAATTCATGCTAAAGAGATTTTAAAAATTAAATTGCGAATGAATGAATTAATAGCTAAACATACAGGTAAAAAAATAAAAGAGGTTGAAAATGATACTGAACGAGATCGCTTTTTATCTGCAGAGGAGGCAGTTAGTTATGGTTTAGTAGATAATATATATACTAAACGTAATTAACTTATATGAATATATATCATGACTGACATAGTCATTACATGACTAATTAGTAACAATTTTCTGTTATCCTTTTGTTAAAATTAGGGTGATTTTTTAAAAGTGAGGTTATCTGAATGACAGATAAACGCAAAGAGAGTTCAGGAAAATTACTATACTGCTCATTCTGCGGGAAAAGCCAGCATGAAGTTCGTAAGTTGATTGCTGGTCCGTCAGTTTATATCTGTGATGAGTGTGTTGCACTCTGTAATGATATTATTCGAGAAGAAGTTGAAGAAATTACCACTAATCATGATAGAAGCACGCTACGTACACCACATGAAATTCGTAGCCACCTTGATAATTATGTTATTGGTCAGGAAAATGCTAAGAAAGTGCTTGGAGTAGCAGTTTATAATCATTATAAGCGTTTACGTAGTATTTCTAATGGAGAACTTAATAATGAATTGGTAGAAATAGGAAAAAGCAATATTTTACTTATTGGCGCTACAGGAACTGGTAAGACACTATTAGCTGAGACTTTAGCTAAATACTTAGATGTACCGTTTACCATAGCTGATGCGACAACATTAACAGAGGCAGGTTATGTTGGAGAAGATGTAGAAAATATTATTCAAAAACTTCTACAAAAATGTGACTATGATGTAGAGAAGGCACAGCGTGGAATAATTTATATTGATGAAATTGACAAAATTTCACGAAAATCTGATAACCCATCAATTACTAGAGATGTTTCTGGTGAAGGTGTTCAGCAAGCTTTGCTTAAACTTATCGAAGGAACAATTGCTGCAGTACCACCTCATGGTGGTCGCAAACATCCACAACAAGAATTTTTACAGGTTGATACTTCTAAAATTCTATTTATTTGTGGTGGAGCATTTTCAGGTCTTGATAAAGTGATTGGACAAAGATTAGGTGCGTGCTCAAGTATTGGTTTTTCGGCTGAAATAAAAAGTAAATCAAAAGGGACAAATGAATGTGAATTACTTTCTAAAATTGAACCAGAAGATCTAATTAAGTTTGGTTTGATCCCAGAGTTTATTGGTCGTTTGCCTGTAATTGCTACATTAGTTGAATTAAGCGAAGAGGCGTTAATTCAAATTCTAAAAGAGCCAAAAAATGCACTGACTAAACAATACCAAGCACTTTTTAAATTTGAAGGTGTTAATTTAGAGTTTCTCGAAGAGGCGTTGCAAGAAATTGCTAAAAAAGCTATGTCTAGAAAAATAGGGGCACGCGGTTTACGTTCTATTATAGAAGGAATCTTACTAGAAACTATGTATGATTTACCTTCAATGAAACATGTTGAAAAAATAATAATTAATGAAATGGTTGTTTCAGGTCATTCAAAACCTTTGGTAATCTATAGACAGACTGATATACAGGCATCTGGTGAAAATTAAACATTAATGATTTTATTTACTGAATTATATAATAAAAAATGAGAGATTTCTCTCATTTTTGTTTGATGATAGAATTATACTATTGAATGTTGAAATCTTATCCCCATATAATTTTATATTTAATCTTTAGGTTTTTATAAAAAAATAATTTAAAACTTTTAAGGAAACCCTAAATTGGCATAAGTTAAACGAAGAGAGAACCTTATGAATATTGAGTGTTCCGAACATATTGAAATTCCTGTACTTCCTCTGCGTGATGTGGTAGTTTATCCACATATGGTAATTCCATTATTTGTTGGTCGTGAGAAATCAATTCACTGCCTTGAAGCCGTAATGGATCACAATAAACAAGTTATGTTGGTGGCTCAAAAAGAGGCTGCTACTGACGAGCCTGGTGTAAATGATCTTTTCTCTGTAGGGACTGTTTCTTCTGTTTTGCAGATGCTAAAACTACCAGATGGTAGTGTAAAAGTATTGGTTGAAGGTTTGAGACGTGCAAAAATTACAACATTAACTGATAATGGAGAATATTTTATAGCAGAAGCTGAATATTTTAATTCTCCATCTGTGGATGAAAAAGAGCAAGAAGTACTAAATCGAACAACAATTAATCAGTTTGAAGGTTATATAAAATTAAATAAAAAGATACCACAAGAAATATTAACATCATTACATTCAATTGAACAATCTGATAAATTAGCAGATACAATCGCTTCACATATCCTATTAAAATTAGCAGACAAGCAGCGTGTATTGGAGATGTCTAATTTGGTTGAACGTCTTGAATATTTAATGGCAATGATGGAATCTGAAATTGATTTATTGCAGATTGAAAAACGTATTCGTAATCGCGTTAAAAAGCAAATGGAAAAAAGTCAACGAGAATATTATTTGAATGAACAAATGAAAGCAATTCAAAAAGAACTAGGTGAGATGGAAAATACACTAGATGAATATGAAATGTTCAAACGAAAAATTAAAGAAGTTAAAATGCCAAAAGAAGCTTCTCAAAAAGCAGAAGCAGAATTGCAAAAATTAAAAATGATGTCACCCATGTCTGCCGAGGCTACAGTTTTGCGAAGTTATATTGATTGGATGGTGCAAGTTCCATGGAATACTCGAAGTAAAGTTAAAAAGGATTTAACAAAAGCTCAGAAAATACTAGATGGCGATCATTATGGTTTGGAACTAGTTAAAGAACACATTCTTGAGTATTTAGCTGTACAGACTCGCATTAACAAAATTAAAGGACCAATTTTATGTTTAGTTGGTCCTCCTGGTGTTGGTAAAACATCACTAGGAGAATCAATTGCTAAAGCTACAGGACGCAAATATATTCGAATGGCGCTAGGTGGTATTCGCGATGAAGCAGAAATTCGCGGACATAGAAGAACTTATATTGGCTCAATGCCGGGAAAGCTAATTCAAAAAATGGCAAAAGTATCTGTCAAGAACCCTTTGTTTTTGTTAGATGAAATTGATAAAATGTCATCAGATATGCGAGGCGATCCAGCATCAGCTTTACTTGAAGTTCTAGATCCAGAACAAAATGTTTCGTTCAATGATTATTATTTAGAAGTTGATTATGACCTTTCTGAAGTTATGTTCGTTGCAACTTCAAACTCAATGAATATACCAGCACCATTATTGGATAGAATGGAGGTAATTCGTCTTTCTGGTTACACTGAAGATGAAAAGCTAAACATTGCAAAAAAACATTTATTACCAAAACAAATTCAAAGAAATGCTCTAAAAAATGGAGAGTTTACTATCACAAATAGCGCAATCATTAGCATTATTCGTTATTATACACGTGAAGCTGGTGTTAGAGGCCTGGAACGTGAAATTTCTAAATTATGTCGTAAAGCAGTAAAATCACTATTGATTAACCAATCATTAAAACATATTTTTATTGATGATAATAATATAAAAAATTATCTTGGAGTACGTAAAGTTGACTACGGCCGTGCAGATACTGAAAATCGCATTGGTCAAGTGACTGGTTTGGCTTGGACAGAAGTTGGTGGTGACTTACTAACTATCGAAACAGCTTCTGTGCCAGGAAAAGGTAAACTCACTTATACAGGATCATTAGGTGAAGTTATGCAAGAATCAATTAAAACCGCATTAACTGCAGTTAGAGATCGAGCGGAAAAATTAGGCATTAAGTCTGATTTTTATGAAAAACGAGATATTCATGTTCATGTTCCTGAAGGAGCAACACCAAAAGATGGCCCAAGTGCAGGAATTGCAATGTGCACAGCGTTGGTTTCTTGTTTGACCGGTAATCCTGTGAGATCAAATGTAGCAATGACAGGTGAGATAACATTGCGCGGGTTAGTTTTGCCTATTGGTGGTTTAAAGGAGAAATTATTAGCAGCTCACCGTGGTGGTATAGAAATTGTACTGATTCCAGATGAAAATCGTCGTGATTTGGAGGAAATACCACAAAATGTTATAGCAAATTTAAAAATTTATCCGGTAAAGACAGTTGAAGAGGTTTTTTTTATTACATTGGAAAATCCGCCATTTTAAATATAGAAAGAATTTACTATTTGTATTTGTTAAAAAAATAGTTTTTTATATCTTTTTTATGATTAATATAATAGAATAACTTTCTATAAAAAATATCTATAAAAAATATCTATAAAAAATATCTATAAAAAATAAAATATATATTTTATATTAATACTTAATAAAATAATAGCAATTATAAACTTAAAAAGTATTACTAAAATAGCTAAAAATAAAAAGTACAAAAATAACTAGAAAATATTAAATATATTTTCTTAAAAAGTATATTAAGAAATCAAAAATATAAAATTTACTTAATAATATTTAATATTTCTAAAGTTAAACAACATACAGTGCACAGTTAATGATTAGTATAGTATTAAAACAATAAATACTTTTAGATATATACTGAAAATATCGTCATTTAAAACTAAGCAATTATTAAGATATATTCTTAATAATAACTATACTATATATAAAATATAATATCAGCACAATAATTAACTTATGTTTTATTTTATCTTATTTTCATGCAGTATTATATCTTTTATAAGATCAATAGTAGATATATAATGTTACAATGTTATGAGAAACAATAATTTTTAGAAAAAATTAAAAAAAATCTCTTATTATTAGCAAAACCAACCTCAACTGTAAAGTTTATGTATTTTATAAAAGAATAGTTATGATAGATAATAAAGCATTAAATAATTTATAAATAAAAATTATTAGTATAAATATTTCTATTAAGTAATTCTATAGACAACAATGTTAGATCTACTTATAATCTAGTAAAAATTAGATCTTAATTTGATTAATCAGATTTAGATTTTCTTTTATTAGTTAAAAAATGCATTATGTAAAATCATAAAAATCTATTGCTATTATTAAGTATATAAGTATTTTTTTTATTATTTCATAAATATACATTCTTTAACAAAATATTTACTTAAGTTTTTATCTTATTTAGTCTATCAAAATTATTTTATAAAAAAAAATTAATATTAAATAACTTACAAATAATTTTTTAACAGTTTTTTTGTAAAAAAATTTTATAATTCACAATATTTTTATATTATTTACCAATCATTCAATGTCGTTATACATTTTATTATAGATATAATTTGTAATATAACAAAATACTGCAGCCAAACATATGTAAAAGTGATTAAGAGATATTCACTATACTTAATCTTTTTAAAAAATTGTACATAGAAAATTAAATAACTTGTTATTTTGTAACATAATTAAACTTAAATATTTTAATATATTGTCTTATAATATCTAATCAATATTAGATCTGACTATATTTGCTCAAGAAAATTAATATATATTGAAAAAATAGCAACTTTTGTTATTTTATATTCTTCTGGTGTGTTATAAAAGATATTTATCTTATATTTAAGTATTTGTAGAATAAACTTATTGTAATGTTTATTATTATAAGATTTTAAAATAGTATGAGTATTAATAATAAGTTTTATTATTAATACATTCAATATTGTTATTGTTTGTAGTAATGAAACGCTAGAAACCGATAACTTTATCAATAGATTATAAAGTAATTAGAAAATTTAATTTAATATGGCAATTAGTATGAGTTTTATTTAAGCATTTTATGTTCTTAATGTTATCACAAGTGTTCCTAGTATTATATTATTAAGCACAGTATTTAATAGGCTTCAACTTATATAGTAATATCATCATTTTAATGTTGATAAATTAAATTCATACTTGATTCTATAATTATTTATGATTATCAAAATGATGTAACACTGCTAAATAAGTTATTATTATATTATATTTATAAATGCAATTATTGGTATGTTAATAGAAACAATATCATATACAAAAAAATTAATGTATTTGTTTGCTTTTAAAATAAAGCATTGTAATTATTATAGTTTCTATCTTCATTCAAACGCATTTTATAATTTTAGATACAAATGTTTATCATGGAAAAAATAAATTTGTTACTCACTATTAAACATTTAAATTAACAGTAGGTTATTGTTTTACAATAATTAGTATTGATTTAATAAAAACTTGAATAATCTTTGATTTTTATCAATTAGTTATATAAAACTTATATTTTTCTATCAAGTTATTTTATTTATTTAATTGCAATTAAATTACATAAGTTACTATTTTGTAAGAAAGTTTAATGTTTAATTTAGAATATTATACTAAAAATTTAATTAGATTAATAAAATATTGTTATTATAACTCAATTGCATAATTTATTATTTAAGTTTTTCTATGTTAACAAAATATAATAGAGATTTCATATTTATTTATGATAAACTTTATAGTTATAACGATATAGGTTCTGTTAATGCAAATAATTCTTTTAAATTAAATATTTATATAAATCTAAAAGGAGATTAAATAAAATTTTTATGACAAATTCAAAATAATAATAACACACTACGCAAAATAGTTTTTGTTCTAAAAACACATAAAATTAACTTAGTGCAATTTCAATTTGTATTAACTTTGCTTTTAAGTCAATTTAATGTAAATTAAATATTATATAGATATTAAGTTAAAGATATCAAACAAAAAAAATAATAAAATATTATGTTAGCAATTATATTAATGTTTTCATAAAAATTAATTCATATAAGTTCACAATTAATTTATATACAGTTATATAAATAAGCACAAAATACATTCATTATTTTTAAACAGATAAATTGATAGTATTTAATTTGATTTTTTATTTATTTTTTTTCAGATAAGATCTAAAATTATAATTGATTTTCGATAAACTTATTTTAATATTTTATATAATCGTTTTAGTTTTATTTATATTAATTTTTAAAAAAAAATATTTATTACGCAATTATATATATAATTAATTTTATTTATAAATATTTATTAAGATAAAAAAAGAAAGAATAACTACTTATTCTATTAAATATACTACTTTAACTAAAATTGTTTAATGTAAAATAAATAGTTTACTTTTTATGAGTATATTTATTTGTTATAATGTTTAGGTAATTAAAAATAAAGAATGTTAGTAAAATAGAAAGATATGAAAAATAAAAATACAGTTTATTAGAAATATTTTTTAATGATTTTTCATGTTAATTAAATTAATTTAGTTAATTGTTTAGTAAAGTACTATATTAAATAATATAATTCGAATTTAATAATAAATTCATCAAAGCGTAAGAGAATGCATATATTTATTTTTATAAAATATCATCAAATAATTAAATTCTATACGAACTCTAATTTTTAATTCAATGCAATTACATTAATAAATTACTTAATTTTATTATTTATTTTAATATTTCTATAAATGAATTTAATAATCTTTCAATATTAAATTAATGAGTGTATAAATAATAATTTAAATAAATATAAATAGTAATTTAAATATTACAAAATTTCTTTTATTAAAGAACTTATTATTAATAAGCGATCTATTAAAATAATTAATTTTATATTAAAATGATATAAATATTTTATTAAAATAATGTACTATATATATCCTTAATAATTTTAAGAATTAGATCTTAAATACTATTCATCTAATTATATTTCAACATATATTTTAAAAATTAGTAATAATTTTAGATATAAAAATTAAAATTTTATTAGTAATATAGTCATCAGCACTTCATTAATTAAACATTTTTAATACTAGTAGAAATAATATTATATAATAGAATTAGAAAATTAAAGATATTTATTGCTGATCATAATTTCTGTGTTGAACCAACTTAAATGAATATTAAATATTTAAATAATAGTTTTATGCAGATTAAATAAATATATTTTGTAAAAATATTACAAAATATAGAAAAATTTTTAGTTAGTTTTAGTTGTATTTTTAATGGATTTACTATTTGTCTACAATAATATGAGTATTAAGACGAAGTATTATTTTAATTTAAAATATATATTAATATTATACTTTTGTTAATATATAATTTGGCGTTGAAATAAAAAACATTTTTATAAATTTCACATTAAAGATTCATAAGATTATATACAATTAAGGAATTATATTATTTAATGTGATTTTTATTTTATGCAATATTTTACATGTAAAAGTAATAAAATTGGCATTTTTACCTGAAAAATATTTAATATTAATAAAAAATATTAAAAATTAAGTTATATTTTATAGTTAATTGTTTGCTTGCGACACTATAAACTTTAATTAATCAGATAAAATGTATCTATAAATATTAAATATAAATAATAAAAAAATTACACTAAATATACTTATATTAATTAAAAATATATTATCAGTTGTTTTTATTATAAAATAATTAAGAAAATGCAAATTTTAAAATAATAATTTATGAAGTTAGTTTAGGAAAAAGTAACAAAATATTAATATATTTAAATTAATCAAAAGGCTTGTTAATTAATTTATATAACAGAAAAATTTATTAAATAATCAGTAAAAATATTTAATTATATGAGATCTTATAAGTAGTCTATCGAACTTGTTAATAGGAATTATTAGTCTTTGCTATATGAAGTATATATTAGATATAATTATTAATAATCTTTTGAAAAATTAAAATTTTCTTTAATTTTTTAAAATCTATTTATTTATTTCAATAAAAAATAATAAAATTAAAAGATTATAATCATAGTTAATAATATGCGTATATATTATAGAAAACATATTAATGAATATAATTTCTATAATATATAATTATTAAATATCATCTATAAGTCTAATAAAAATTAGAAAGCAACTAGTGATATCTATTTCTGATAATATTTAAATATATTTTATTTCTTTATTATTATAATATTATTTTTCTAATATAACTTATCGTTAATAATAGGCTTAATTAAAGATCAATTGTTGTTATTTTTTTGATCTAATACGTGATCTAATACCTAATTAAATGTTAAAATTAAAAAAAGATTAAATATTAAATAAATCGCTTAGCAATCTTTATATATAGTTTTAAGCAATACTCTTCTCAATTATGCAATTATAGCAAAACTAATACTAAATTATTTTAGTAAATTAAATTAAAACACTCTATTATCATAATACTATATTTTTCTTTTAAAGAAAAATATAGTATTATACATTTTTCTAGTTTAATTTTAACTGAGAGTAGAATATTTATGATGGATAGTTTACGCACTGCGGCGAATAGTTTTACTATAAAAATAGTATTCATAATTATCATTTTATCTCTTATATTTATGGGTGTTAGTGGTTACCTGATTAGTGATTTAAATGATTACGCAGCAAAGGTGAATGGTGTAATAATTAACCAGATTCAACTACAGAAAACATTACAACAGGAAAAACAAGCATTAGAAGACCAATTAGGTGATAAATTTATTAAAATTGCTAATAGTGACCAAGGAGTTCAGGCTTTACGCAGACAAGCCTTAGAGCATTTAATTGAATTAACACTAATTAATCAATATTCAAACCAATTAGGCTTAACTGTTAGCGATAATCAAATAAAACATAATATTTATAATATGCAAATATTTCAAATAGACGGTAATTTTAATAAAGAGAAATATCGCACTATTTTATATAAAAATAATATTAAGGCTGATGATTTTGCTAAAGAAATACGTCAGAATTTAATTAATCGTCAATTTATCAAAATGTATATAAAAGATGAATTTGTTTTACCTGTAGAGGTTATGTCATACGCTAAGCTACTTTTACAGAAACGTGAAATAAAAACAATTACTTTACCTCTTTCTAAATATCAATACAAACAAACAGTTACAAATAAAGAGTTAGAAGATTACTATAATGCTAATATAAAAAAATTTATTTCTCCAGAACAAGTACAGGTTAGTTATATTAAATTAGATGCATCCTCTAAACGTAAAAATATAATAATTAAAGATGAAGAACTGAAAAAATATTATAATCAAAATATAGTTAATTTTACTAAACCAGAACAAAAACATTATAGCATGATTGAATTAAAAACAAAAGAAGAAGCAAATTACGTTTTTAAAGCATTATATGAAGGTGCTGATTTTAAGAAATTAGCTACCGAAAAATCTACAGATATATTTGGTGCAAAAAATCATGGAGCAATCGGATGGATGGAAGCAAGCTCAACGCCAAGTGAACTTATGGATGCTAATTTAACTAAAAAAGGTCAGATATCTAAAGTAATAAAATTATCTAATAATTATGTTATATTTAGACTTGATGACATTAAGCCAGAGGTAGTAAAAATTTTTCAATCAGTAAAAAGTGAGATTGCTAATACACTAAAAAATGAAAAAGCAATTAATGAATTTTATTCACTGCAACAAGATGCAAATAGGGCATCACTTGATAATCATGAATCATTGAGAGCAGTTGAAAAGGTAACTAATATAAAATCAGTAAAAACAAGATGGTTTAGTCGCAATAATATCCCTGAAGAAATAAAATTTGATCAGGTTGTTGATAATATTTTTGCAGGAAACTTAATGGATAAAAATGGACCAAAAAACATTAATTCAGGAATAATTAATGTTGACGGTGATCGTGCATTCATAATTAGAGTTGATAAATATAAACCAGAGATAAAGCAATCATTTGATAAAGTAAAGAAAATAGTAACTGAATTTGTGAAGTTAAATAAAAGCATAAAAGAGATGGAGTCAGATGGAATTAAAATTCTTAATGTACTAAAACAAAAAAAAGATAAAGAAATTTTAAAAAAACTTGATATTAATTTTAGTGATATTAAAACTATTGAACGCTTTGGAGAAAATAATTTATTTACCGAACAAATTTTTCAAATGCCAATTCCAAAAAAAAACATACCGACTTATATTAGCGCTAAAGATAGCAAAGATAATTTAGTTATTATTAAATTGATCAAAGTTATTAAAAGAGAACCTACTTCAGATGAAGTAAAGTTTTTTTCAAAACATTATAAAATGATACTTGGTAATATAATGATGGAATCACAGATATTGAATTTGCGCGATAGGGCTAAAATTGATTTAGGAAAATTTAATAAGTTGTAATTAACATATATTAATGGTATATTTTTAAGTAAATTCATAAAATGAATTACTCAATCTTTTGAATTTTTAAAACTTTATAATAATAAAGTTTTATTTTTGCCTATTATACATTATATATAAATAAAATATTAATATCAGATTTCTATTTGTTTTCGTTTCATATGAAATAACACATTGTTTATTAGATTAAAATAAGTACATAAATAATCAAAATCAAAGTTGATATATTTATTTTTTAATAATTTATAAAATATCATAATTTTTATAAAATCTGTTATTTTCATAAATCGTTTATATCGTTCTAAAAATTATTTTTCTTACAAAACACTAAGAATAAAAACGTGTCGCTGATATAATTTTTAGCAGACTGACAATTCGTTATATATAGGTCACACAAATGAAAGTGTTAAGTTTTAAAAAATATTTATGATTGTACAAATAATTATTAAAAAATTCACATTTTATAAGTAAAGATGAGTACATTTATTTTTTATTCATAAGTTTATCTTTTTAAAAAAAATATAAATTCTTATCTACCTTTTAATTTGTTCAATAATTAATATAAAAGTGTTCAGCTATTTACAATTAGTAAAATTTATTTTTTTTAAAATTAATACATTTATTATATAAAATATAATAAATGTATTGTTTTTTATAAAACAATCAAAATTAAATTTTGTTGAATTTAATTAAATAACTTAAATATTATAGTAAATTATTTCTCATAATAAAATCATATACTTGATTATTAATTTCATTGATATGTAAAAATTATAAATAAATTACTAATAATTTTAATATAAGTGAATTTAAATTAAATTATAGTTTTTATTATACTTACTAATAAAAGTAAGTAATATGTAGATTTTTCAATAAAAAAAAATAAATATCAATTATAGTAGATTAATTATTTATTAAATAAAATCTAATTTTATTAATGATAATTAATCACATATTAATATTTTATAAATATCATTTAATTTTACATTGTAATATATAGAAATTCTATATATTTATAGTAATTATTGTTATAAAAAAACATTAATGTACAATAATTAACTGTATTAATTAATTTAATAGATAATTTCTAATCTAATTATATTATTTATGATTTTATTTTTTATCAAAATTATAAAATTACTATTTTGTTTTTAGACAGAAAAATAAAAATTGATAGATGTAAACTAATATTTTATGTGATCTCAAACCTTTTAGATAATTAGTCTAATATAAATATAGAATTGTTAATTTTATATTTTCATTGTAAATAATAAAATATATCCTACTGTGATTTAGTCACAGAAACAGATATATGTATTTTAAATATTTTAAATATCAACTCAAGAATTACAAACAATCGTATGTATTTTGATAAAATTATACTAAATATAAAATCAACATATAGATATTATATTTAATAACAAAATTATTCTAATGAAATAATTTTTGGTACATTAATGCGTAATTGAGATTGTAATGTTTCCTTAATTGTGTGTTGTAATATTCGAATTTTTTCTTCTATATTATCAGTGTAATTTTGTGTTTTTAGTTTTTCTTGTGCAAGTTCATTGGAAATATTTAAAGCGGTGATAAAAATAAGCTGTTCAATATTTGTTACCCCGGTTCTACTTTTTAGATCTTTTAGCCGTCTCTCAAGATCAGCAGCAGACGATTTTAAGACATCTTCTTGTTCTTTAGGACAATTAACTTTTAACATTCGCCCTAAAATTTGAATATCAACAGGTTGCGTAGTCATTATACCCTCCTGATTATCTATGGATGTAAAATATTTGAATAGATATTAAACTATTAATCCATTATTGCAATAATATAATTTATTGTAGTATTAATAAAATATATAGCCTAATCTAAATATAATTAATAAATTAATTAATGACTATTTGGTTTTTTTTGTAAAAACAAAGTAGTCATTAAACTTTAATTAGTTAATATTTATATATTTAGATAATAAAGATTTTATTTTTAAATTGGTTATTATCTAAAAAAAATAAAAATATTTAAATAAGTTATCATTTAAGTTTGTTAGATAAATATTTTATATATTTGTATCATGTAATCTAAATTAATTAAAAAAAATTAAAAAAATTTATTATAAATTTATATAAAATTAGTTGTTTTTAACAAAAAAATAAAACAAAAAAAATAAAACAAAGTTAAAGAATAATTTAGCATAAAATATTAAGTATATTAAAATAAAAAAACTGTAATATATTTTTATATAAATAAGTATAATATTATAATCTATTTTATTATATAAAGTTTTAATTAAAAATGTATAAAACGATAATTATTTTTAATTTAACTTATTATTAAATAAATAGCATATACCAAAATAGATCTCATAAATGTGTTATCTTTTCAACAAAAAACAAATCATAAATGTCTTTATTTGCAATAATAGTGTTTCTATTTATTTTGGTTTAATGAAGCAAGAAGTGATATTCGCTATAATTAATACAATAAAATCTTCTAGTAAAATAGTGTCTAATAATCAGATTAATAAATAATTGATTTAAATCTAATTTAATTGCTTTAATGATATCAACATATAATTTCAAAATTAATTTCGCATCAGACAGACAAGACAATTACTGTTTTGAGGTTAACTGATTACTTTATAAATTATTAATTGCTTTATAGATTACTTATAGTCTTCAAAACGAATTTGTATATATAAATTATATTTTTAATATTTAAATAAATTATATAAAGAATGATGTGGTGCAAAAATTAAATTTCATCTGATAGTGTTTAGCATCAAACAGTTATTAACAAAATACGATTTTAAAATTACATAAATAATTCATTATAATCTATAAATATAGCAAATTTTTCTAAATTAATATATCAAAATATACAAATCTACTAGAACTAATGCGCGTCAAACATCCAAGTATATAAACTACATATTAATTATCAGTCAATCTATTTTATTTATTACAAAAATAATCTGTAATGAGATACAACTAATTAATCATAGTTAATTCCATAATATAATATCAAGATTATCAAAAGTGATATTACTTATATATATTTTCAGTTAATTAAAATTGACAACATTCAATTAGTAATATTTAAATTATATTTAAAACTATACTAAGATAAAGAAGTATTTATAAAGTAATGACAAAATTATACATATTAATATTTAATATTTAATATTTATCAAAATTTATCTTTATGAAGTAATGTTTTTAAATTAATTAAAAATAAATATCATATATAATTTTATTATTAGTTTAAGTTATTGTTAGCTATGACTTGATATCAATCATGTAGATGAATATGATGATTAGGTCATATTACATATTAGTAAGCATGTATAGTATTAATCGTTTATTAATAATTTATATTGAATCTTGTATTATTTTAACAAAGTTTATTCAAGAAACTTTGTTTATATTAAAAATGTCATTGTAATAAATACAAGAAAGGTACAAAAATCTGGTTATTGATGTTATTAAAAATACTAATTTAATATAGATTATTATATTAAATATAAAATAATAAGGATATTTAAACGATGAAAATAATCATTGTTGGAGGAGGAATGGCTGGTGCATCATTAGCACTTGCTATTTCTGTTTTAAGCGGTGGAAAGATACATGTTTCATTAATTGAAAATAGTTTACCGAATAATTATTACTCTAATTTTGATGCTAGAACAATTGTATTGACTTATAGTACTTGTCAGCAGTTTAATAAGATTGGTGTATTATCTGGTTTGAAAAGTTATTTAACTCCAATTATTGATATTCATATTTCTGAGTATGGACATTGGAGTACAGTAAATATAAAAGCTAAAGATTATTCTATTCCTGCACTTGGTTATATTGTTAAATTGTACGATGCAAAAAATTACTTATTTGAACAGCTTAAGAAAGCAATAAATGTTAAGGTGTATTGTCCTGATAAAGTGATATCTGTTTGGCGCACCACTGACAATGTGTCAGTTAAATTATCTAGTAATAAAATATTAACTGGAGAACTATTAGTTGCTGCTGATGGCACCTATTCCATGATAGGTGAATCATGTAAAATTGAATGGCAAAGAAAATATTATCAACAATGTGCAATTATTACTAATGTTTTGACTAGCGAAACTCCATATGGACAAGCCTTTGAACGATTTACTGAATATGGATCTATAGCAATGTTACCAATGTCTAAAGGGCGCAATTCACTAGTTTGGTGTTACCCATTGAAAAAAATACAATATATTATGCAATGTAATGATAATAAATTTATGGAAAAATTACAAAAATGCTTTGGGTGGAGATTAGGGAAAATTCAGGAAATTAGTAGGCGTTATTGCTTTCCGTTATTGCTTTCGAGGGCAAGAAGATTAATTAGCCATCGATTAGTTTTAATTGGTAATGCAGCACAAACTCTACATCCTATTGCCGGACAAGGATTTAATCTTGGTATGCGTGACGCAATGGTATTTGCCGGTATAATTAGTGAAATAGCCAATTGTGGTGGTGACATAGGTTCTTATTCTGTTCTTATGCAATATCAAATACAGCGTAGTGACGATCGTCAAAACATCATAAAACTAACGAATAACTTGATTCATTTATTTTCTACTAATAATTTACTTTTTTCTATTGTTCGCAAAGTTGGGTTAATTATGATTGAAATATTACCGTCAATGCGTGATGCTATGATTTATAAAGCGTTTGGAGGATGTTTTTCATCTCCAATACTTAAGTAAGGAATATTTAAATTATGCAATCATTTGATGTGATTATTGTTGGTGGAGGTATGGTTGGCCTAGCGCTTGCTTGCGGTTTAGATGGTTGCGGCATGAGAATTGGAGTTATTGAAAATTCCCCTCCAAAACATCAATTTGATTTAGAAGAACCTCCTGCACTTAGAGTGTCTGCTATTAATGTAAGTAGTCAAAAATTACTCGATTTTTTAGGTGTTTGGCAAAAAATTATTAAAAATAGAATTACTGGTTATAAACAAATTAAAGTTTGGCAGCACAGTAGCTTTTGCAAAATTCAATTTGATTCTAAATATTATGATTTACCTTATCTCGGGCATATAATTGAAAATCCAGTTATTCGCATGAGTTTATGGCAACAAGCGCAATCAAGCGCAGATATTACTTTATTAACAGATAGCATGTTGATAAAAGTTGTTTGGGGAGAAAATGAAGTATTTATGACTTTTGACAATGATAAAACGTTATCAGCAAGGCTAGTTGTTGGTGCGGACGGTTCTAAATCATGGTTAAGAAAAAAAGCTAATATTTCACTTAGATTCTGGGAATATGAACATAAGGCATTAGTAGCTACTGTTAAAACTGAGATTCCACATATGTATACTGCTCGACAATCTTTTCATAGAAATAGTATTTTAGCTTCTTTGCCATTATACGATCCTCATATTTGCTCAATTGTTTGGTCGTTACCGTCAACACAAGCCATTAAATACATGTATTTGGAAGTTTCTGAATTTAATAAAGAATTAAGTGTTGCATTAGACATGAATCTTGGTTTTTGCAAATTAATTAGTGAGCGTCAAGTTTTTCCTCTTATTAGCCAATATGCGCGAAATTTTGCAAGTCAGCGCATTGCTTTATTGGGTGATGCAGCTCACACGATACATCCTTTAGCTGGTCAAGGGGTGAATTTAGGGTTTATGGATGCTGCAGAATTAATTGGAGAATTGCGACGTTTAAATGCAGAAGGTAAAGATATTGGTCAGTATCTTTATTTACAATGTTATGAACGTAAACGTAAATATAGTGCTTTGCTAATGTTAGCTAGTATGCATGGATTTCATTGGTTATTTAATGGAAATAATCCAATTAAAAAAATATTATGTAATTTTGGATTACTGATAACTAATGTAGTTCCAGGCATAAAACAAAACTTGTTAAGTTATGCGTTAGGATTATACGATATGCCTGAATGGTTAGAAAAAGTAATGGTAAATACATCTAGAATATAGTAATTTACAGTAATTTTTTTTTAAAAAAAATAATATAAACTTAATATAAAGTATTAGTAACATAATTAATTTTAATTATCTTTTGTTTTTACACTATTAATTTATTTTTATTATATTAATATTGAACAAAGAAAATATAAAGCTCAATTTAATCTTATTATTTTTAATAAGATTAAGTACACTAATATTTATAAAATTACTATTTTTGACAAAACTACTAATTATTTTAAAATAATTATTATTTAGCGCACAAACAGAACACGATTGTATTAATATCTTTATAAAATAATTCTACTTATAATAATGTTTTGTTTATCTGATCGACAATAAGATTAATTTTATATTTAACTAAATAAGTTATAGTAATCTTAATCATATTGCTTTTAGCAGAGATAACAATAATCGTATAAATGTTATAAGGAAATACACTAAAGTATAGATGACGTGCTTATTTTCTTTTTCTCAATAAATTTTATTTTTAGAAAAAAATCTTCGTAAGCTTTAATCTCGTGTTATATGTTTAATTTTAACTATTTAGTAAATATTTTTTGATAAATTATGAAAAGTAAATATATCATTTATTTAATAAGTATCTGAATGTTATTGACATATGTTTATAATGATTATTTATAAATTTTACTTTATAATGGAGTTTTGTATTATGTTAGTATTATATTATAAATAATGTAAAATATAAGCATTAAGCACACATATAAAGTGCTAACTAAATTTTGTGATAATTGAATTTATATATTTTGAAAATTGTAATTTTATACACTAAACTTAATATATAACTTAATTTGCAACATAATTAAATTAAACTAACTATTTGATAATATCATTATTTAATATGCATTCATTAATATAATTAATAAATTATACGTATATATTCAGCTATAAATCAAGAATGCTCTAAAAATAGTTATTTCTTAAAATATTTTAGTTGTATTATCCGTATTGAAAAATATAAATCTATTAAAATTTTAAATTAAGTTATTTATTTAATTTTAAAATATCTTTTATTATAAACAGAAACAGTATTCATAATTATTATTTTAAATAAAGTTTAATTCTTCTTATTTATAAGAAGAATATTCTTATAATATATTTTATGAAATCGTCATGTTAATGATTATTTTAATATAAATAATAAACAATTAAATATTTATCTAGATAAATATTTAATTGTTTATCACCACTGCTTATAAAGTTAAAATAAAGAAATAAATATTTTTTTTAAAAAAAATATTTATTGAGTGATTTACTCTATATAACAAATTTTATATTATCTTAAATTAATTAGAGTTAAAATTAGGATATTTTCTAACAATACAAAAGATTGCGTCGTAACGTTAATTATTTTATTTGCATAATATAACATTATATATAATGCAACATAATATATTTTTATAAAATAGAAAATATATATGAATAAAATTATTGTTTACTTTGTACCAATTTGTTATTAATTTATTATGATAGTTAATAAGTATAACAGTTCTTACTTTATTAATTTTTACTGGCAATATATTGCATATAATAAATAACATAAAACTATATTATCACTTTCATCTTTAATTTAAAAATATTTTCTTAAATAAGAATAATTAAAAATCATAAAATTACATTATTATTTAAATAATAATGTAATTTTATAAAAATATTTTTTATATAATGTTATTAGTAAGTTAATGTTTTGTCGTTATACTTTTCACAGATATTATTAAGTAATAAAGTAATCTCATCTAAACTATTTATTAATTGAAACATTAAATGATAAATACAGCTAACAATATTTTATTACTATTTCTTAACTTATAGTGAGCGTATTTGAAAACACTTTTTATAATTTTTATTTAAACTATATTTATATTATATAAATATAGTTTTTTTTATAAAAATATTATTTTATAATAATAAATTCATTAATAATACTTGATTTCATAATAATTATTTACATGCAAAAAATTCAACTTCCTTATTCATTAGGCGTAGCTTTAAACTATTTTGATGCATTATCTTCTCAAGCTTGGGCTATGTTATTATATTCAGGAAATTCTGATCACAAACATAACCGATTTGATATTGTAGTTGCTGATCCTATAACAACATTAGAAACTAGAGATAATTTCACACAAATTAATCGCAAATATGAAAAAATAATATCAAAGGCTGATCCTTTTAAGCTATTAAAAAATGAGATACAAAATTTTAATATAGATTTTGCAACAAATAATGATCTTCCTTTTCAAGGAGGTGCTTTAGGAATATGGGATTATGATTTAGGAAGAAGAATAGAAACTCTACCAGAGAAATCCAAAAAAGAACTAAATTTTCACAATATGGCAATCGGTATTTATCTTTGGGCATTAATTGTTGATAATCATAAAAAAATAGTTACTTTACTTAGTTATCAAAATGTTAAACAACGCTTATATTGGCTAGAAAAACAAACTAAAATAGAAACTAAAAAATTTCGAACATGTGAACCGTGGAAAAGCAACATGTCTAAACAACAATACTATAATAAAATTAATAAAATTTATGAGTATTTGCGAAATGGTGACTGTTATCAAATTAATTTAGCTCAACGGTTTAAAGCTAAATATCAAGGTGATGAATGGGAAGCTTTTCTAAAAGTTAATGAAAATAATCACTCTCCATTCTCTGCATTTATTCGTTTACAACAACATTGCGTACTTAGCGTATCTCCAGAACGTTTTCTTTGGCTTAAAGACGGTTTAATTCAAAGTCGTCCAATTAAAGGAACATTGCCTAGACTGAATAATTATCAAGAAGATCAAAAACAAATAAAACGCTTACAATCATCAACTAAGGACAGAGCTGAAAACGTAATGATAGTTGATTTATTGCGAAATGATATTGGTAAAGTAGCTATACCAGGAACAATCAGCGTACCAGAACTTTTTTTAGTTGAAGGATTTTCTGCTATTTATCACCTAGTAAGCACTATTGTTGCAAAATTACAATCTTATTATCATGCCACTGATTTATTAAGAGCTTGCTTCCCAGGAGGATCAATTACTGGTGTTCCAAAAATTAGATCTATGGAAATTATTGATGAACTTGAGCCGCATAGAAGGCACAGTTACTGCGGAGCAATTGGTTATATAAGCTTCTGTGGTACGATGGATACAAACATTAACATACGAACCTTATTGACTGAAAATCAATACATTTATTGTTGGGCAGGTGGTGGGATTGTAGCAGATAGTACATCAGAAAAAGAATATCAAGAAACTTTTGATAAAATTAGTCTAATATTACAAGCTTTAGAGAACAATTAATATTAATGAATATGTTAAATAATTTAATTAATTAATTCAAATTATTCTTATATTGATATAAAATAGCACTGTTCAATTTTAAATATTAATTTTATGATAAAATATATTATTGTAATTACTTATTATTTGTAAACTTGAATAAACGATAGATTTATTTAATAAAAAAAATAATAATTCAACATTGAGTTATTATTTTTTTATTAACTAACTATATGATTGAGTAATATAATAATAATTTAATTAAATCAACGTTATGTTAATTTTATAAATAAATTAACATTCATAAAATAAAGCATGAGTCTTTTAAAAATGCAGATAATAAAAACTATAATAGTTACTTATTTACAATAATAAAATAATTTATTATTGTAAATAAAAATACAAAAAAATTTACTCATATTTTAATTGTATCATTGAAAAATCTCTTTTTTTATCTCATCAAAACCTTATAATAATAATTGATTATAAAAAAACATAAAATTTAGATATATTTTATCAATATATTTTATCAATATATTTAATATTTAATTTCTTAAAAGTTGCCAATTGCAATTGGTTGGTTGACATTAAAATAATTTTAATGAATAAAATTAAAAAAAATCTTTTTATTTTTTAGTATAATAATAAATTTTAAAAAAAATGAACTTTATAATTTTTTTCAATTAAGTATTAAGAATATAATTTAAATTATATCAAAAATATTTTCTTATTTATTGTATTTTCAAAAAAAATCATAATTCTTAAAAAGAGAAAAATATTAAATATTGTAAAAAATTGTAATCACTTGTATATATATTTATAATTATATTCATAAAATTATGTAATTTGATTTTAGCATAACAACGTTATCTACAAACTTTAATAAGTTAGTTTTATAAAAATATGCTAATAATATACATATATGTATATAAAGTATAATTACAATAAATAAAACTTAAGTTAGTACTCATCAAAAAATATTTTGCAAGTATTTATAAATTAGTTATTACATACAAAAAATGTAAGATTATCAAGAACAGAAAATGCATTCATAAAATAGATATAAGTATTTTTTTTTAAAAAAAATACACTAACTAGTTTTCTCAAAAGATTTTTATATTCTTCTTGGTAGAAGATAATTATCTATAATAGAGCGATATTGTCACAAATGTAATTATTTATGAACATATTAATAATAATTTGTTTTATAAATGAATGATTAAACAATTATATATATCCTTAAATAAACATTAGATATTTATTAGAATATCAGTTTTAATAAATGTAAAAATATTTTATAAGATTCTAAAAGAAAAACATTAATTTAAATTTTACTTTATTATTTAACTACTTTAATTTGATATCATATTAATTATAAGACCAAAGATGGAGGAAGAGCGTAAAGATAAAAGAAATAAAAAAATAATGATTAATTATAATATATATACCTTATATTTCTATTCATATTATTATAATAATTTTATTATTATAATAATAAAATTTAGTAAAGATTATTATCTTATTAGGATGCATTACTATAATTAAGAATATTTCGTTAACAAACTTATATTAATAAACGATATTCTTTATTTTAATAAAAAGTAGTTTAACATGCATAAAAAACAAATTAATTATTATTTTCTAATATTTAATATAACATAGAAGCAATATCTATTAGAATATCAATATTTAATAGTTATTTTAATATTTATTAATTTTCATACAGTAAAATACTGTTTAATAAGATAAAAATCTCTTTATTAGTACTAAACAAACAAAATACTTACTATAAAAGTATCGAATAAAGTAGAAATTAATAATGTTTCAGATAATTATTAGTCATATTAACTTATTAAGATAATACACTCTTACGCTAACGTTTATCATAGCTTTTACTTTTATTTTCATTGGCAATTTAAACATTTTAAAAAATAAATATTTTAATAATCATGTTTTATTTTTAACTTTTAAGTTAGATACAAGTTGATTTTAATAGACAGATAATTTTTATAAAACATTAAATAAGTCTACATAATCTCTCAAATTAAAATTGAACGTAATTAATTACTTAATTATGACAATGTTGAAACAAAAGTCCAATATACTATATATAGAGCACAATATTATTTTATCGGTATAAGTCATTTATTACGAAATTGATTTAGATACAATAACTTTAGTTATTGTATCTTTAATAGACCAATCAAAACAACATATAAAGCAAAAAAAATATGAAAGATAAATAATATAAATTTACATAAATATTTATTTGTTAAAGTAGATTATAATTAGTTATCACCTGTCTTAAAATATTTTATATTATTTAATAATTTCTTTATAAATAATTCATAATTTTTATCCTTTTTTTCACAAAAAAACATTTAGAAATTAAATTCTATAATTAAAACATATTTTCTTATATGTTAACAATAATTAATTATTCATTAATTATTGTTAACGATTATTAATATGAATAATTTTATATTAATAATTGTTTGATTGTATTTATAAGGCAACAAAGATTATACTTTTATAATTACTTTTATTTAATATATTTATAATGGAGGTAAAAAAATGAATATAGCTATTATAATTAGTACTCATGGTATTGCTGCAAAACATTTGCTCATGACAGTTGAAATGTTAATTGGTAAACAACAAAATATCGCTTATATTGATTTTCTTCCAAGTGAAAATATCGATACATTAGTTGAAAAATATAATCAAAATCTTAACAAGTTATATATTTCTAAAGGTGTATTATTTCTTGTAGATATATGGGGAGGTAGTCCATTTAATGCCGCTAGTCAAATTATAGAAAGTAAAGATAAAAATAAATATAATATAGTTACTGGTGTTAATGTCCCTATGTTAGTTTCTGCGTTATTGTCTAGGGATGAAGAAATAACTTTTAGTGAATTAATTAACAGAGCTATTGAATCTGGTCGAAGCGAAATTAAAGTGCTTAATAGTTTATATATCAATAAATTAGAAAATTTACAGACATCAATATTTGAGTCACAGCAATCCAATCCAGTTACAAAAAGCCATATGTTTATTGCTCTTGCCAGAATTGATGACCGTTTAATCCATGGACAAGTGTCTACTAGATGGACAAAAGAGACAAAAGTCAAGCGTATTATTGTAGTAAGCAATAAAATTTCTAAAGATCATGTTCGTTCCACTTTACTAAAACAAGCTTCTCCAGTAGGTGTCACAGCACATATTGTCGATATAGAAAAATTTATTCGTGTATATAATAACCCAAAGTATGCTAACGAACGAGTTATGTTGTTATTTACAAGTCCTGATGATGTTTTGAAAGTTGTAAAAGGTGGTGTCAAAATAAAATCTGTTAATGTTGGCGGTATGTCATACAGTGACGGTAAAACGCAAGTAAATAATGCAATCTCAATCGATGATTGTGATATTAACGCTTTTAATCAATTATCTGAGTTAGGCGTCGAGCTCGAAGCACGTAAGGTTTCTAGTGATAATAAACTCGATATGTTGGCTCTTATTAAAAAAGTAAAAAATTAAATTTTATTTTAGTTATAAATTTACTGGTGAAAATAAATTCAATAATTTTATTATTATAGGAGAAGAACAATGGAGCTTACTGTTTTTCAGATTATACTGATTTTTCTTGTTGCCTGTATTTCAGGTATGTGTTCTGTTTTAGATGAATTTCAATTTCATCGACCATTACTTTCGTGTACATTAATTGGCTTTGTTCTAGGCGATATAAAAACAGGAATAATTATTGGCGGAACACTTGAAATGATTGCCCTGGGATGGATGAATATTGGTGCAGCAATAGCACCAGATGCTGCCCTAGCATCAATTATTGCCACAATTCTTGTTATTGCTGGAAAACAAGATATTGGAACAGGTATTGCGCTAGCAATACCTTTAGCTGCAGCAGGTCAGGTATTAACAGTTATTGTTCGAACAATAACTGTTGCATTTCAGCACGCATCTGATAGATCTGTACTATCTGCAAATTTGCATGTATTAAGTATAATCCATATAGCGGCACTATTACTACAAGCGATGCGGGTTGCTATTCCTTCTTTAATTGTTGCTATATCTGTAGGTACATCAGAGATAAAATACATATTAGATTTAATTCCTGAAGTTGTAACTAAAGGATTAAATATTGCTGGTGGAATGATCGTTGTTGTAGGTTACGCCATGGTAATCAATATGATGAGGGCAGGTTATTTAATGCCATTTTTTTATTTAGGTTTTATAACTGCTGCATTTGCTAACTTCAATCTACTTGCTTTGGGTGTTGTTGGGATCATGATGGCTATCATTTATATTCAGCTAAGCAACAAATACAATCAATCAAAAGTTTCTGATTCTCAAAATAATGTTAATACTGAATTAGATAATGAACTGTATTAATTAAGGAACATAATAATGATAAATTCAACATCAGTAAACAAAGATAAGCAGAAAAAATTAACTAGCGGTGATATTAATAGAGTTTTTTTGCGATCTAATTTTTTTCAAGGGTCGTGGAATTTCGAGCGAATACAAGCACTTGGTTTTTGTTTTTCAATGATTCCAGTAATACGTCGCTTATATCCTCAAAATACCAAAGAACGAAAGCAGGCCATCAAACGACATTTAGAATTTTTTAATACACACCCATATATTGCTGCACCGATTTTGGGTGTTACAATGGCAATGGAAGAACAAAGAGCCAACGGAGCAGAGATAGATGACAGCGCAATTAATGGTATAAAAGTCGGTTTAATGGGTCCATTAGCTAGTGTTGGAGATCCAATTTTTTGGGGCACAGTACGTCCAGTTTTTGCTGCATTAGGTGCAGGAATTGCAATGTCAGGTAGTCTGTTTGGGCCTTTACTATTTTTTATTTTCTTCAATATAGTTCGTTTATTAACACGTTACTACGGTATCATATACGGCTACAAAAAGGGGCTTCATATTGTCCAAGACATCAGTGGTGGTTTATTACAAAAAATGACAGAGGGTGCTTCTATTCTTGGGCTATTTGTAATGGGCGCATTAGTAAATAAATGGACTAATATTAATATCCCATTAGTTGTATCAGAAATAAAAAATCCAAACACTAATGAGATTACGGTTACTACAGTTCAAAGCATTCTCAATCAATTAATGCCTGGCTTAGTACCATTATTGCTAACTTTTGGATGCATGTGGTTACTGCAGAATAAGGTTAATCCATTATGGATTATTATTAGTTTCTTTATAATAAGTATTGTTGGATATTGGTGTGGATTTTTAAGTTAAAAACATAATATTTTAATATTATGTATGGGAGGTTTTGATCCTCCCATTTAATTTTATTTTAAATATGAGTAACATTATATCGATAATACTGATCATAATAATAAATTTATTATATAAATAATTTTAAATATGATTTGTACACAGAGATAAAATTAATATTTTTATATGTAATAGTTAATTAGTTAAACGTTTATTAATGATTGTTAATATTATTTATAGCAATTCAAAGTTTATTAATTACTTTAAACTTTATTTTTAAAAAAAAGTTTTACTACAATTATGTCTATATAGAATTAGATAAGATTAAATCACTAATTTATTCAAAATATTATGTTAATAATTTATTTAAAAATCTCTTACAATAAATAAATTGATAATTTAAATATATATATTGTTGATACAGTAAACTTATGATCAATTTTTGATAAATATTATAAAACATATAATATTTATCTGTCTTTATTATATAATATTAAAGTTGAAGATAGTTTTAATATTATGTAAAATGCTAAACTTATCATTAACTAAAACTATTTATCATCTATATTAGATATTAATAGATTATATATTATGATATAATAAACTGATAACAACTATTATATATAGTTATACACAATTCTTGCTATTAAAAGTAAAATTTAATTTTAGAGTATCAAACATATGATATAAAATATTGATATAATAATCAATATTTTATATACTTTTATTTTAGTTATAATTATCTAATTTATATTATATAAATATAGTGTGAATAAAAAAGAAAAATTTATATTGTTTATTACTTTAAATAAAATATATACTTATATATTTATTATACGCGCTAAGATTATTCATACAAATTTATTTTTAAAAAAAAATAACAATAATGATTTTGACATTTAATGAAGTTATTATTATCTAATTTAAGATAATGACGAAATAAAGCTAGGTATAAATAACTATTCTTGCTATTTATTCTTAATAAATCTTTATTTTTTTGAAATAATTTATAGAATTTTTATTTGTTTTAGACAGTGAAATATTTTATAGCTAATAGATAGCTGTTACTTAGATGATAGACAAAGTATTTTTATATAAACACTGAAGATATTTGGCTAATCTTTTAATACAGATTAATTTGTTGTTAACATCTATTTAAAATATTCATTTATCAATTTTGCTTCTTTAAAATTAGTAGCTTAACTTTAATATTGAAAATTTAACAAAATATAGACCATTAATACTATAATTAAATCTCTGAGTAGATTATATAAATTTTTTTATTTTTCTGTGTTGTTTTTTTCACAAAATACAATAAATGATTATATATTTAATATATAATTAAACTAAATATTTTTATTATATTATCAATAATTAGTAATGTTATATAACATTACTAATTATTATTTGGCATTTTTATAAATCTTTAAAGATTTATCAGTATTTACCATAAAAAATAAATTTATTTAATAGAACTTGTCAATATATTTAATTTATTAAAATTTTTTTTATTTCTTATAGTGATAACTAATTTAAGTTTTAATAAAATATATATTAAGAACAATTCTTAATAATTAAAAATAATATTTTTTGTTATCTATAAATATAAAAATAATAAAATAGAAATTATAATTTAATTAGTAATTTTTATAAAAGTCTATTTACTAGCTTACTGTGTGATATGATATAATATGATGCAGGATATCAAAATATAGTAAATGATATTGTTAATTTGCTCGAAAGTTAGCTTAAACAAAACGAAATAATTAAAAATTGATACTATTGTCAATAGCAATAATTGCTCTAAATAACATTTACAACGAATATTTAGACAACTGAGTGATTGAACCTTTGGTAAATACGTTCGTAAATGTATATTACTTAAAGTAGCAAAAGTAGAAAAAGTAGCAAAATTATTACAAAATAATTAATTTTCTATTTTATAAATATATATTCAATATAGTTTTAGATTTCAATAAAGATTTATATTGATTTTTAAAAAAAACATTAAATATTTCAGAAGTTAAATTTTACAAAATAGAAAATTTTCTTACTTTAATAAGTATATATATTAATAAAAAATTATTAACTATTAAAGAATTCTTGTTATATTTTACTATAAACGCTAACATTTATAGTTTTATTTATAATAGGTAAATGTTTATATATATTAATAACAATTGCTAATAATTAAGAATTTATTTATACTTTTCTTATCGCAAGAAAACTTAAATTTGATTGCAAAAGATAATAAAAACAAGATTTTATTATTATAATTATTTTATACTTTCTTTTATTTTAATTTAACAAATCTATTTCTATTAATTAATAGTTATAAGCAAGAACATAAAATTTAACTTTATCTCATGATTTTTATAAAAAATAAACATAGAATTTTTCTAAGCTATAAACAAAACTCAGTACTATTAATATTTGATAAAATAATCCTGTAGGCATTAATTAAATTGATAAGTTCAATAACTATTTTATCCAATAAAGCATCAATAATCATAATTATATTATCATATTAGAAAATAATTATTATAAAAGATGAGATTTTAATAAAATCTTATTACATTAATTAATGTAGATAGTCAAATTTTTCTATTCTTTAATAAACTTTAATTCTAAAAAAAATATTAATAACCTTTCAATTTCTTTTTTTTATTATATGAATATTTTAACTAGTATAAATTTTTAATTTATTAATAAATACTTTTTTTTGAAAAATACCAAATTATAATTGATATCTCTTATATGAATCTAAATATTTTTAACATCTGTTTCTAATACTTGTTTATCAATATTTTAACATTTGAATATTACAGATTGCAGTCTATAGAACATAATTATTCACTAGATATATAAACATAAATTATATGAAAATTTAAGTAATTTCTTTAATACTTAAATTTGTTTTAATAAATACTTTGTACTAAAATTTCATTAGTAATGCATTACTAATGATAGAATCAATCATAATTAATTTTTAATATAAGTATAAATTTATTAGTGATAAAATTATATTATTACTAATGTTTATCTATTTCCTATGTATAGTTTTGACATGGTATTTAGTTTTGATCTTAATAAACATTGAAATCTTAAATATCTATAATCGATATAAATATAGAAAAATTAATAAATAAGCATTAATCTTATATTTATTTCGCTTTCAAGAAATTAGTTATATTTTTCATTATTTTAATTTCTAGCATCATTTTTTTATAAATAGATAGATAATATTTTAAATAATCCATAGATGATTGTATTTATAAAAATCAATACTAACAAAGTGATGTAGCAAAATAGAATTAATGTATTTAAATGAAAACATTTTAAAATAGTCAACATAGTTCTAATCAATATGTAAAAAAAAATTACTGAAATACTTTAAGAATTTTTATATAATTATCCTAATTCTTATTGAACTTATTCAATATTAAAAATTTAGTTTTTAACTAACTTTAATTTATAGCAAGTTTGCTATACTATGTTGTAAATAAATAATCTTTTATTATATAGTAAATTTACTCAAAATAAAGTAATAAAGTTGTTTAACTTTATTTATCATTTAATTACAAAATCATCAACTAATTCAAATAGTTATTTTTAATATGTTTTATTGCATTCCTAATAATTTTATTCTTCAATAAAAACTCATATAAAATTACTAACTATATTACAATATTTTAATTGCTATACATTTATAATAACTAACAATATTCATTAAATTTTGCCATAATGTTATTATTTAGTGTAATATTATGTATTCGATTTTAAAAATTAATATGTAATAATTTAGCAGACAATTAATCTTAATTTGCTACATAAAAAACAGGAACACTATTTCTCACATAATTAAATAACGATAGGCTGAATTAAAAATATTTATATTTATTAATTTTGTTTTAAACAATATAGTGGTATTTTTTTTAAATCAACAAATTAACAAATTATTAATTAATATGATAAACAGCAACAAGTTAATTTCTAAATTAGATACATCTTATGATAATATAAATTTATTATTACCAATTAATTAAACAATAGTGTTTTTTACCTCGCTTAATTAAAGAATAACGATCAAATAGACGATCTTTATTAGTAAATATATATTCAGGATCAATGCATTTCCTACCATTAATTGCTATAGCATTTGATCTGATCATAGTTTTAGCTTGCCTACGAGAAGGAACTAATTTAGACTCAATTAATGCCTGTTGCAAATTTGCACCTGAATTTAATTTAATCATCGGTATTCCATCTTGTGCTAACTGAGAAAAATCTGATGATGTTAATGTTGCAATGGTATCTGAAAATAAGCTTTCTGTAATTCTCTTTACCGCCTGCAAACAATTATCACCGTGCACTAACTTGGTAATTTTTTCTGCTAGTATACATTGTGCTTTAGATTCATTACTGCTATTTTGACAATCTTTTTGCAGTTCATTAATTTCATTAATTGGCATAAATGTAAAAAATTTAAGAAAACGGTAAACATCTGAATCGGCAGTATTAACCCAAAATTGATAAAACTTATATGGACTGGTTTTTTGTGGATCTAACCAAATTGTTTCACCTTCAGTCTTACCAAATTTTATTCCATTAGATTTAGTAATTAATGGTAATGTTAAACCAAAAACTTGCTTTTTATATAGACGACGAGTAAGATCAATTCCTGTAGTAATATTGCCCCATTGATCAGATCCTCCTATTTGCAACTCAACATTATGTTGATAATAAAGATTAGCAAAATCATAAGATTGAAGTATATTATAAGAAAACTCAGTAAAAGAGATACCAGAATTATCTCTATTAAACCTATCTTTAATAATTTCTTTATTAATCATTTGATTGACAGAAAAATATTTACCGATATCACGCAAAAACGTCAATAGATTCATTTGACTAAACCAGTCGTAATTATTAACTATTTTGGCTTTATTTTTTACGCAATTAAAATCAAGAAACATAGAAATCTGTTGATATATTTTCTCAACCCACTGCTGCACTGTTTCTTTAGAATTAAATTTACGCTCATTATTATTAAAGCTTGGATCACCAATTAAGCCTGTAGCCCCACCAACTAAAGCTACAGGCTGGTGTCCTATCTTCTGGAATCTCTTTAAGCATAACAAAAGAACTAAATGTCCTATGTGCAAACTATTAGCAGTTGGATCAAATCCACAATATAGTGTTACAGATCTTTGAGATAATTTCTCTATTAATTCTTTTTTATTTGTTATCTGAGCAATTAAATCTCTCTCTTGTAATTGTTCAATTAAGTTTTTATTAAACATCAATAACTCCATAAATTCTTATTTTGTAAATTTTATTTAGAAATATAAAATTTAAATAACTCCAGATAGAATAAAATAATTTTAATAAAAAATTATTTTATTCTATGGTGCCAATCGATTAATTTGCCAATGATCATGTTGCCATTTATATAAAAATCTATCATGTAATCGCTTAGTGCCACCTTGCCAAAATTCAACGCTATCAAATTTAATGCGATATCCACCCCAAAAACTAGGTAAAGAAATTTCTCTATTTTTAAACTTTTGTTTTAATGCAAAAAATTTGTTTTCTAACACACTTCTGTCTGAAATTTTTGTTGATTGTTTTGAAACTAAAGCAGAGATTTGACTATCCTTTGGTCGACTGCAGAAATACTTTATTACCTCAATTTTAGAAAGTTTTTCTGCCTTACCAAGGAAGCAAACTTGACGCTCTAATTGATACCAATAAAAAAGCAAGCTGACCTTATTATTATTAGCAATATGTTGCGCCTTTCGGCTAGATAAATTAGTATAAAATACTAGTCCATCTTTATCATAATATTTCATTAATACTATTCGTTGATAAGGTTGACCATTATCATCTATCGTTGCAACACACATAGCATTTGGATCAGATAATTTTGCTTCATATGCCTGTTTTAACCAACACCCAAATAAAATTAATGGATCGTTGCTTAAATTTTTACGTCTTAAGACATCTTTGGTATACTCACGCCTACTATTAGCAATATACAACTGAATTTTTTCTAACATTTTTCTAACTCTGTCACACTCTGATTGGTATTTGTTAGATATCATTAATTAAAATAAAATATTTTAAATATTTTTGATTACACCGGAAATGGTTGTAAATTATTTAGTTTATCCAACAATAAATAATAGAATAAACCAACATATAAAAAATAACATATAAACATAATTAATAATAAAATTGTGTTTATATGTTATTTCATTCATATAATTAATTTAATATACAAAAAAGTTATTTTATGTTTTACTACAAAATAAATTTTATATTTATTTTGTAGTAAAACAAAACTAAATTACTGAATTAATTGTTAATATTGCTAATATCGTCTATGTATAATATTTTTGATAAATTTAAGTATTACCTTATATATTATTTATAATAACTGAGGATTAAATATTTTTAGAGATATTTTATAGAATTTAATTTCCAAAATAAGCATTGAGTGGTATAAATTTTAGTCAGAAATTACTATTATAACAAGATTTATTTTAATATTATCAGTCCAAATATGAAATATTATATTTATATTCTAGTACTTTTTACTTAAATTATTAAGTTTTCAAGTAAACTAATAAAATTAGAGACATTATTAAATAAATATCTAAAATAATACAATTTACGAAGCAAGAAACTATCTTTTAATAAAATTATTAAATTAACTAATTATTTATCGATATATATTAGATTTCTACACCAAAATGTAATGAATAACTAAATTTTATAATGTAATCAAAATTAAATATTTTATTTATAAAATATAATTTATTATTTGATATAATTATTTCTATATTTTACTTTATTTATTCAAGATAATTACTAACAATAGCTTATTGATTTGAAAATTTATAATAATTTATAATATTTAAATATATGTTTATATATTTAAATATAGATTAATTTTATTCTGTATATTACATCTAACAATAGTCATGTTATATTACTTTAGTTTAAATTACAACTTAATTCGAGTATACAAATAAAAGAATACTTTATTAAAAATTTATACTACTTCTTATATTAAAGAAGTACAAAAAAATAATATAGGCGCATCTACATGCACAATCTTTGTTAGTATTAAAATCTGTAATTATAACACATAAAGTATGCACCAAATAAGTACTATATTGATTTTGTAGGTTATTAAATAATAAAATTTAGACTATGGTTAAAATTATTTTAATTATTGTATTTATAAGAAATGATTAGATGAAGTATTTATTCTTAATAAATATATAAAAGTAATTTAATAAAACAAAATAGTTAAACTATAAATCAACTTGTATAATAAAAAAAATATTTCTTATCATATATAAATTAACTATAATAGTTTCAACAAAATTTAACTTTATGTTGATTAAATGAGTGTAATTATATTATAGATTTCATATAATTAACTAAATTGTAACACTGTTTTACCTTTTTACTCAATTATTATAAAACAATAATTGAGTAAAAAGGTAACGTTTGCTTAATATTTAATATTAATTAATAAAATATATTTAATAAATTATTTATAATACTTTCTAGTACTTTAATGTTTAGTTATAAAACTGCTTATTTAATAAATACTATCTATTTTTTAATAATTTAATTATATAAAATTTGATAAATTTACATAGATAAAATTATTAAATTAGTTTTTTTGAAATTTAATAATTTAGACGTTGTTACAAATAAACTTAAATGAATACTAAAAAAATAGTTTTCTTTTTTATTTTTTTTATTTTTTATTTTTTATTTTTTATTTTTTATTTTTTAAATATGATGTTATATATATTAAATTTTACTATAAAATATATCATTTATTATTAAATTTATTATACATTTTAATAAATTTAATAATGCAAGTCATTTAATTGACTTGAAAAGTTATCTATCTATCTGGTTTGTTATCTATTAACAAATACAATTATAAAATAATTGTATTTGTTAATTTCTAATATATATACAACTTATTGTTAAAAATAATTGATTAACTAATATAACAATATTATAATATTGTTATATTAGTATAATATAAGTTATAGTTTAATAGATGTTATTAAGTTAGAGAATAATATTATTATTAGTTACTCTTTAAATCTCACTATAATTTTAATAGTAAAATACTAGATATGTATTTACCTACTAATAAGTTTAGATCCTGGATGTAAGTTTATTTTTATTATTGATTGTAATGATGAATGTACTGTAATTAAATTGCAAATAATTATAGTATTTATTCAATACTAGATAAGCGTACTAATTAGTATAGTACTAATATGTATTAGAAATCTAAAAATATTCTTTATAATATGGACAGGAAAACTATTCTATATTTATTACATTTATGTAAAATTATGATGACTATCAATTAACAGTAATTAATTTAAATAAAATATCACTAATAATTTAGATAAATTATATTTTATGTAGTCAATCAAGAATTTATTTAAATACTTCTATAACTTAAGCCAATTTAATATACGTTAAGCAAAAATGGCATAATATTTTTTATTCTCAAGTATAAAGTTTTAAAAAATGTTAAAAAAAAAATTGTATTAATACGCTAGCAACGCGTTTTAGGGGTTATTATCCGGTCGTGATCGATGTAGAAACTGGCGGTTTTAATGCGCAACAAGATGCGTTATTAGAAGTTGCAACTATTACTCTAAAAATGGATCAAGATGGCTGGTTAAAAATTGATGAAAAATTACATATTCATGTTACTCCTTTTGATGGGGCTAATATAGAAACAACTTCTCTAACTTTTACTGGAATCGATCCAACTAATCCTTTGCGAAATGCTGTCAATGAATATACTGCTTTGCATGAAATTTTTGAAATGGTTAGAAAAGGAATTAAAAATAATTATTGCAAAAGAGCAATCGTTGTAGGTCATAATGCAAATTTTGATCATAGTTTTATTATGGCAGCAACTAAACGATCGAATCTGAAAGACAATCCATTCCACCCTTTTTCCACTTTTGATACTGCTGCACTTAGCGGACTAGTTTTTGGACAAACAATTTTAGCTAAAGCTTGTTATACTGCCAACATTCCATTTGATGGAAAACAGGCGCATTGTGCACTTTACGATACAGATAGGACAGCATTGCTTTTTTGTGAAATCGTAAATAAATGGAAAAAATTAGGTGGATGGCCGTTAATAACTAATTAATAAATAATTAATTAGCTAAATATAGTTCTAATAGATAATTTCTCTTCATTATAATTTATTGGTTATTTATAAATATTATTTCAACTACTCAGTAATAGAATATTCTGAAATATGATATTTATTGGCAGTCTCTGTAATTATTTTCTGTAATTCACCATTCTGATACATTTCAATAATAATATCACACCCTCCAATTAGCTCACCATCAATCCATAGCTGAGGAAATGTTGGCCATTTTGCATACTTAGGTAATTCACTGCGAATATCAGGATGTTGTAAAATATCTATATAAACAAAATGTTTACCACAGGCACAAAGAGCCTGAACAGCTTTGGCTGAGAAACCACAACTTGGGAATTGTGGTGAACCTTTCATGTATAAAAGAATTGGAGTTTTATTTATCTGATATTCAATTTTTTCTATTGTAGTCATTAATATTTCCTCAAAATTAAATTTATTATGTTGCAATAATTTTATATATTTAAACAAAAATATCACTTTCTATAGATATTTGATAATTATCTTCTTATCTTTATTAACTTTTATTTCTATACAAATAAAACAATTTAGTAAATTTTAATATTAGTAATTAAATTTGTATTTACATTTTTTTTATTAATGGAAAAGTGGAGAGGCAAATAATTTCAAAGTTTAAAAGAACTCTAATTTAGTTTGTACGAAATAATAGAAATGAGGTGTAAATTACTCTATTCATAATATTTATTATAAAGAACTAATGCTTTAATAGAAAAATTATTTCTTAAAAAATTGATGTTATTTTAAAGAAGTTAAAATATTATTATTTAATAATAGGAAGTAATTTATAATAAATTGTTAAAGATGTTAAATATTATTAAATTTTAATTTTTAAAATAATTTAGACGAAATGATATGAATTAGTTTCAATAAACAAAATGTATTATAAATTATTTCAAGTGGTTTCTTATAGGACAACAAACTTATTAGATTATAGATCTCTAAATAGAAAAATACAAGTTAGTCGTCTTTATAGAAAGACTAAGTTATCTACAGAATAAAAAATAAACATAATTAAATATTATTATAATATTTAATATTTAATAAAAATTAATTAATAACAAGTATATAAAGTTAAAAATGTAATGATTCATAGTGCATTCACTATTCGTTAATATCACGAATATTAATTTAAGTATATAAGAAAATTAATACATAAATGAAAATTAAAATATTGTTGACTAATAAATAAATTTTAGTGAAGAAATACAATTATAGACTATATTTTTAATTAATGAAAAATAAAATTTATAGTTAATAGATATCTTAAACGCAATAGTTAAATTTTGATGAAATAAAGTTAAAAAATCTTGCATAGACTATTACTAACTTATAACAGCCAAAATATGAGTTTTTATAAACATTATAAATAAAGCTACTAATGATTTAGATATTTTAATAATACAGTATAAAATAATACAACTTAATAATATTCTACAGATAAAATTTTAAAATTTTATCTGTAGATTCGGTGCAATTATAATGTATAACAAACAATATAATAGATCTGTAGTCACAAATAAGGCAGTAAGCTTTATGTATATAGATAATAAATATTTAAAACTTCTTAATTTAATATATTAAGATATTTAGATTATCTAATCTTTGTAGAAAATAAAGACAACAATTTACTTAAAGAGATAATCCTAATCTTTAATAATGTTCATTGTTAAAAAAGTAAAATATGAGAGAAATAGTAACATTGAAATTGATCACACTTGTATCAATGATTGTCTAGTTGTATTGTTTAGTTAATTGAATTAAAATATTAGTAGAAATTATCATAGTTTTAATGGTTATATTAATAAATAAAATATATATCAACGTAAACAATAGTAAATCAAAAAATGTATATTCAGATTAATAAATTAGTTTATCCTTGGCAATATTAATTAAAAATCAATAAGAAAAAAATCTAAGCATAATACTAGTAAAAACTTAAGATTTTTTTTAAACATACTATTACATTTTATAAATATACAAAACTAAAAATTAATCCGTAGTTAGGACGTAATGTAAATGATTGTAGTTCATAGTATAGGATCATAGTCAACTTTATACATTCACTGAATATTAACCATCAGTGAATTTAATACAACAATATTAATCTGAATTAGTCACATTGTAAATATAAAATGTTACAGAAATTAAGATATCTGTATAAGATACAAAGTATAATATTATTATATCTGTAATTAAAGCATAGATAAAGTAAGTCAAGATTTAAATACAATTTAAATTTTATAAAAAACTTACAAAATATAGAAAACTAAATTACTAGAAGATTTATAAAATTTAAAAGATTATGGAATGAATCAATAAATTAAATAATTGATTATTTCATTTAGCTCACGAAATTAATGAATAGAAATATATATTAATTTTAAAATTAATATATTTATTGATGTACTACTGTTTTATGAAAATATTGAATAAGTGTACAATTGTAATTAATATATTAATTACAATTTAATGCTAATTTAAAAACAATAAATAACTAACGATATCAATAAATATTTTGATATATTGCAAAACCTAAAAAATTGATTTTACTAAAATTACAATTAATAATTTTTCTTTATCTATTCTAATTAAACAGATAAACAAAAAAATATGTTATTAATATTTTAATATTATAACAAGAATTCCATCAACAATAAAATATTAATAGTTATCAATATTTATTATGTTCAGTATATTGATTACAATAATTCATTTGAAAATGTTTGATAAACAACTAGTTAACTAATATATATCATATATATTTTTTTTAAAATTCATATACTAATATTAGTCAATAAAGAATTAAAAGTTAAAAGTTATAAAATATATAATATTACTTTTATTATTAAAAGTTTTAATAAGAGTTTATGTAAAGTTCTTACTTTTAATTTGATCAGTATAAAAATAAGTGATCAATATCGAAATCAATTCTCATTTCATTTTATCCATTTCTATAGATTATTTAACAAAACAATATTTTATATATAATGATGTAAGTTTTATTTGATTTACCACTTTTAATACCTTTTTAAATATTATATTATATAAGTAATTTTATACATAAAATAATCTTGATTTTTCAAGAAGATATAATAATACCAGATAAGAAAGATAACAAGTAAACTCATTCTATATTATTAGTGAGAAGTGTATTTACATTATTTTGATAAAGTTTTACTTTTTAACTAAAATATTTTATTAAATTCTTAGATATTTTAGTATGTAGAAATATTTTAGACAATAGCTATTTAAATTAAGTGATAAATAATTTTCAAAATTATATTATATCGTATAAATATTACTTAAATTTGTTTTTAATATTAATTTATTATTTTTTTGCATGAAAATTAATAAATTAATTCTATTTAGAAATAGAATTTTCTCAGAGAATTAATGCAAAATAGATTAGTGGTTTACTTGATATTTTAGATTTATATATACTGGTAAATAAGTGCTTTTTATTTAAGTTTATCAACATAACAATTATTAGTTTTTTTCTATTATTCTCTTCTAAGTGATTAATTATTATATTTAATATGATGTCTCTAATATAAAAAATACTTTTAAGAAAATTAAAATTCAGTATTTTAGATAATTTAACCACTAATATTAATTTTTTTATATTTTTAAATAAAAAATTCATTAAATAATTTATAATAAAAGTATATGAATTTTATTCATAACATTTTATTAATGACCATATTGTTTTATTTTATGTTAATTCTTTATATTCAATAACTTTTATATTCGGAACATTAATTTTATATACAATCTTTTTTTTCTTAAATTTACACAATATCACATTACTGTTATTTAATTAGAAAATTAAAGATTAAACATATAAAACTAAATTTAATAAAAAACTTTATTTATATCTAATTGTTAATAATCCATTTTATATTTTAATTAATTAATATATTGTATAATTTATCTAAATAACTATACAAAAATTTCATTTTCGTTAAATAAATTATAATTATTTATTCAAAATAATATCAGTCTATTTTTAAACATGATTTCTATATATTTGATTATTCTTTCATAGACTATACATAAGAAGAAATATCACTGATATTTACTATTAAAAATTAATCGCTAGTATTTGTCTAGTGTTGTTTATGTATATTATTTAATAATATTTAATTATTAAATTGACGAGCACATACAATTTATTTTCTTCTACAATATATTAAACAGATATTATCATTAACTATAATTATTAAGGACAATTTTGATATAGAGTACTAATTAAGAAGTAATTTGTTTTCTTTGGTAAATAAAATATTATTTATTTATAAATATAAATAGTTGTTATATTTTTACTTAAAATACTTTATCAAATCTTAAATATTATTTTTTGTTATTTTATGAATATTTGTCTAAATTAAATTAAATATTTAACATGAAATAATATTATTGCTATTTTTTTATATAAATAAAATCTTATTTAATTTTAAATTTTATTAAAGTTCAAAACTTAATGTAAAATTTATTTATATGTTTATTTTTTCTAATTATAAACCAAATAGGTGTGCATCAAATGCAATATAATAATATCTTAAATAATAAAATAATTTTATCGATAATTATGAATCAATTGCAATAATAATGTATGATATTTATTTATTGCGCTACTTATTTCGTCTAAATAGAAGTAAATTTTATCTATTTTAAGGCAAATAACTAATATACGAAAGAAAAAATCTGATATAGCACTAAAATTAATTAATAAATACTTATACAAAACTATAGATTAATTATTATGAAAAAAACAAAAATTGTTTGTACGATTGGTCCTAAAACGGAATCTAAAGAAAAACTATTGCAATTACTTAATGCTGGTATGAATGTAATGAGGCTAAATTTTTCACATGGTGATCATGAAGAACATTCTAATCGTATCAAAAATCTTCGAGCTATCTGCACTCAAAAAAATAAACAAGCAGCTATATTATTAGATACTAAAGGACCAGAAATTCGCACAATGCAACTCGAAAATGGTAAGGATGTATCAGTAAAAATCGGTCAAATTTTCACTTTTACTACTGATACATCAGTAATTGGTAATCAATATAGAGTTGCTGTAACGTATCCAGATTTGCCTAGTGATCTTAAGCCAGGCAATATTGTCTTAATTGATGACGGTTTAATTGGAATGAAAGTTTTATCCATTACATCCAGTGATTTCACATGCCGAGTACTCAACAATGGTGTTTTAGGTGAAAATAAAGGTGTTAATTTACCTGGTGTATCAATTAGCTTGCCGGCGTTGGCAGAAAAAGATAAACAAGATTTAATTTTTGCTTGTAAACAAGGAGTTGATTTTATTGCTGCTTCTTTTATTAGAAAAAGAGCCGATGTAGAAAAAATTCGCACTCATCTGATACACAATGACGGTAAAAATATACAAATAATATCTAAAATCGAAAATCAAGAAGGATTAAACAATTTCGATGAAATTTTAGAAGTCTCTGATGGTATCATGGTAGCGCGTGGTGATCTTGGAGTTGAGATTCCAGTTGAAGAAGTTATTTTTGCACAAAAAATGATAATCGAAAAATGCGTTGCTGCTCGTAAAGTCGTTATTACTGCAACACAAATGTTAGATTCTATGATTAATAATCCACGCCCTACTCGCGCTGAAGCCGGTGATGTTGCTAATGCTATTTTGGATGGCACTGATGCAGTAATGCTATCTGGTGAAAGTGCTAAAGGGAAATATCCTATCGAATCAATAAAAATTATGGCAACCATTTGCGAACGAACAGATCGAGTCATAGCAAGTCGTATTGATGATAGAAAAATAAGACATAAATTACGAATTACTGAAGTTGTTTGTCGAAGTGCGGTTGAAATGGCAGAAAAATTAAATTCTCAATTGATTATAGTAGCAACATATGGAGGTAAGTCGGCGAAATCAATACGTAAATATTTTCCAACAGCGCCAATTCTTGCTTTAACAACTAATGAAAAAACATCCTATCAGTTATTATTAGTAAAAGGTGTTATTCCACAATTAGTGAAAGAAATTGCATCTACAGATGATTTTTATCGTATCGGAAAAGAAGTTGCTTTAACAAATAATATGGCCGAAAAAGGTGATATTGTCGTAATGGTTTCAGGAGCATTAGTGCCAAGTGGCACGACAAATACATCATCTATCCATATATTATAATTCTATTAATAATAAATATAAAGATTTATTAAGTTAAGCTCTTTTTATTGTTAATATTTACTTAAATTTATTTTAGATAAAATTAATTTTATATTTATACATATCTAATTAATCTGTAATGCATAAATATAGCAATTTAAATTATAGGATCACCTCTTATAATAGATAAAATAATTAAATTTTGTTAAAATTCTTAAATAACTTAAGAGCAAGTAAATGTTTTTTAACTTAAAAATTAAAAATTAAAAATTAAAAATAGAATTTATTTTTTTGATAGAAAAAGAAAATACTTATGTTTTTAATAAAAATTATTTTTTACAAAAAAAAGCATTAAAAAATAATAAAGAATATACAAATTTATATTTTCTTGTTTTTTTTAATAAAAAATTTCTTAAAAAAATAACTAAATCAGAAACATTATATAAAATTAAATAGTGAAGTGAAGTGAAGTGAAATAAAGTACTCATATAATAAGTTCAGTTAAGTACACAACAATATTAATTAAGTTAAAAATAAATTAATCTTGCTAATTAACGCTGTAAATATAGTTTTATAGACATAAAAGTTATATAATTGAGTTTAAAAATTAATAGTGCACACATCTAGATACTTTATTATTTATTAGATACAATTAATTTAAATAATATTGTTATATAATTTTGATTTATATTTTTTTAACATTACAATTATATGATATATAAAACACAACACAATACAACGTAAGCAGGCAATGTATTCTTAATATTGATTGTTGAAGATATTTTTTAATCATTTATATATATTAATTATATAGATTTATAATTATTATACTTATTTAAATTTTTATTATCTATTTTCATATAATAATTTCTGTTAATTTATTTTTATCATTTAATTTAAAAAAAACGATTTTTATATATTGATATCTTAAATAAATAAGATTCTAATTTATATAGAATGAAATACTAAAAGTATAGTTACTGTCGTAAATAAGGTATTACTTCTTAACATAAAATAACATCAAGTCATAAACACATATATAATTATCATTAAAATATAAAAAATACCATTATAAATATAATATAATTATCATAATTACATTTATAAATATTTGATTGTAATTCTAGTTAAATTTTAATTAATTAATAAAGAGTTATTACTATTTTATGTGTATTACATTTGTTTGTTGCTATAAATCATATTAATTAATAACAATATAATAACTACTAATTTCAGATTAATATTATTTATTATAGATTAATAAGATAATGTTATTAGTTCATATTTCATTATACAAACAAAACTAACACAAAATTAACATTTAATAAGCCTATAGCCTACAATAAGAGCTTGTAATGTAAACTACATAATGATGATTTTAGTTAAGTATATTATAATGTATTATAATAAGTATTCAATATCAATAACATTAATTATTAATCACATTAAAATAATAATCTGATATGTTTTATACATATATTATATATATTTCACAAATTTTACATTGCAATATCAATAATTAACTAATATCTAACTATTTAATTGAATTTTTTCTTGCGCGTTCCATAACTGTTTTAATCATAACATGTAATCCATTACTTCTTGATGGAGTCAAGTGCTCACCTAGTTCAAGATTTTTAAAAAACATTTTACTATCTGTTGTTAAAATTTGTTCCCAAGTTTTATTTTGAAAAATAATTATCACTAATGCAACTAAACCCTTAACTATAGACGCATCGCTGTCACCAAAAAATTTAATATTGCCGTTACCATTAGGCTCCGTAACAATCCAAACATTACTTTGACACCCTAAGATCTTATTTTTTACTTGTTTCTGCGTATAATTTAGTGGTAATAATTTTTCTCCCAACTCAATTAAATAAAGATATTTTTCTTCCCAATTATGACAACGCAAAAAATTACACAAAAATTTATTTTTATCAGGCAAGTATGACATCATTCTACCATTAATACATTATTTTAATGAAATTAACCTAGTAATTTTTCAATATGTTGTAATTTTTCAACTAAAATATCAATTTCTTCTTTCGTAGTATAAACTGCTATAGAAGCTCGGCACATTGATGGAACTTTATAAAAATCCATTAATGGCAATGCACAATGGTGCCCAGTTCTTATTGCAACAGCATAATTATTTAAAAAACTACCTACATCATAAGCATGATGATTACCTAAATTAAAGGCAATAACTCCTTGGCGCTGATCTGATCCATAAAGACGTAAAGAATTTATGGTCCTTAAGCGATCATTAGCATACTCCATCAATGAAATTTCATGTGCAGATATTTGATGATAACCAATGTTATTAATATAATGCAATGCTTCCCCTAAGCCAATAATACCAACAATATTTGGAGTTCCTGCTTCAAATCGCCATGGTGTATTTTCATATGTTATATTTATTACTGATTTATCAGTTAATGTCATATTAACTTTATCAATCATTCCGCCACCACCTTGCCAAGGCGATAAGGAATTTAATAATTCTTTTTTACCATATAAAACACCAATACCTGTAGGGCCATAAAGCTTATGCCCGGAAAAAACATAAAAATCACAATCTAAATCTTTAACATCAATCTTTTGATGAACAATGCTTTGAGCGCCATCAATTAAAATATGGAATTTAGATGTTTTTTTTTTCGCACATCCTCTAGCATATTCAATAATTTCTTTTGCTGGATTAACAGTTCCCAAAATATTAGACATGTGAGTAAAAGCTAGTAATTTAGTGCGAAAATCAATTAACTTATCTAATTGATAAAAAATTAATTTACCATTATTATCAATAGGTAATATACGAATATTAAATCCTATCTGATCAGCAAGAATATACCAAGGAACTATGTTAGAATGATGTTCCATTTGGCTAATTATAACGTTATCACCTGGATTTATAAAATCACGCCCATAACTATTTGAGATTAAATTTATACCTTCTGTTGTGCCTTTAACAAAAATAATTTCTTCTGAATTAGCTGCATTAATAAAGTTGGCAACTTGCTGTCGAACATTTTCTAACATAGATGTTGCTTTATTGCTTAAACTATGTATTCCGCGATGTACAGATGCATAGTTGTGACAAAGAAATTGTTTTTCTTTTTTTATTACTTGCATCGGCTTCTGTGCAGTAGCGGCACTATCCAAATAAACTAACTGTTGATTATTAATTTTTTTTGATAATATAGGAAAATCTTTTCTGATTGATGTTACTGAAAATATCATATTAAATTTGCGTCAAATGCTGCTGTATAATACTGGTTATTTTATCACTTACGCATTCAATATCAATAGATTTAATTATTTCAGATGCGAATCCAATCATGAGTATATATTTTGCATCATTTAGACAAACGCCTCTAGATCGTAAATAAAAAAGCTGATCATTATCAATACAGCTTACTGTAACACCATGGCTACATTTTACATCATCAGCATAAATTTCTAGCTGTGGTTTTGACTTAATTTCTGCTTGTTTTCCAAATAATAAATTGTTATTTAGCATTTTGCTATTTGATTTAAGTGCTTGTGGTGCAACTTTAATCATACCATTAAAAATAGATTTACTTTCATCCATTACTATAGTTTTATGTAATAAACTGCTTTTACAAAAAGGCTTATTATGCTCAACATGGGCTCTAACATCAACAATTTCTATATTTTTTGGTAACAGTAAACTATTTAGAATTAATTTGCTATTAGAACCATTTAACTTCACATTAGTATGTTGTCTAAAGAATTCTGATCCTATAAAAATACCGCTACTTTTCATTTGAGCATTTTCTCCAACAAAGATGTCATTGTTAGAAAAATGGTTACTTTGGTTATTTTCAATACTAAGTTTAATATGAGTAAAATAACTATTATTACCAATATTAGCAGTTAAACGACTACCTGTTAAATGTGGTTTATCGTTAGCAGAAGAAAAATGTTCAATAACTTGCGATTTACAGTTAGAACCTATATCTAAGTGATAACGATAGTGACTAGTGTTGACATAATCACGATTATTTGATCCAGAAGTAACATTTAATATATAAAGTGGTTTTTCTGCATGTTGATTATCAGGCAATTTAATAAGTATAGGTTGAGCTGCTAAACTCTCAGTTAAATATAGAAATATTTCCTCCTTCATGATAGGAGGTGGAAGATTCTCAGTAGTATCCATAATTTGAATTTGATAAGGGCCAAAGTTATCACTATTAAACGCAGAAATAAAGCATCCATCAAATAAAATAATTTTCCATCCATCAATAGAGATATCTATTTTTTTTAATTTATCAATAGTAATTATATTGTCACTATTTAATTTATACTTAGGACTAAGTACTTTTAATAATCTAGTGCAATGCCACTCAGAATCTTGAAATGACTTAAAACCGATTTTTTCTACTTCTTTCCAATAGGATTGAGCTTGTTTTTCATTTGCTCTTTTACTAGCATAAAAAAGTTCTGCAAAATTTTTTAACGCCTGTTGATTTAATATTCTAAATTGATGTTGTTTTTTTTCTTTTTCATTGTTAGTCAATGAGCCAGCCATACCCTTGTTCCTCTAGTTTTTTAGCCAATGTAAAATCACCAGATTGAATAATTTTTCCTTGATGTAGAACATGAACGAAATCAGGTTTAACGTAATCTAAAATTCGTTGATAGTGAGTTACAATAATGAAAGATCTTTCAGTGTTACGTAGTGAGTTCACTACACTTGTCACAACTTTCAGGGCATCAATATCAAGACCAGAGTCTGTTTCATCTAAAATACATAATTTAGGCTCTAATACAGCCATTTGTAAAATATCATTGCATTTTTTTTCTCCACCAGAAAATCCGACATTTACAGATCGAGAAAGTAAATCTTTCGGAATGTTAAGTTTTTTAATTTTATCTTCAATTAAATCTTTAAAATCAAATCTATCAAGTGGAGACTTCTTTCTATACTTTCTGACTGCATTAATAGATGTTTGCAAAAAAAAATAATTACTTACTCCAGGAATTTCAACAGGATACTGAAAAGCCAAAAATATACCTTCACCAGCACGTTCTTCTGCAGATAATTTTAGTAGATTTTTGTTTTTAAATAGAATCGTTCCATTCTTTATTTGATATTCTTCTCTTCCTGCTAAGGTTGCTGCGAATGTACTTTTACCAGATCCATTTGGTCCCATAATTGCATGTACTTGTCCTGCTTTTACTTCTAGATTTAATCCGTTAAGGATATTATTGCATTCAATGTTGACATTTAAATTTTTTACACTTAACATTTCATTTGCCTTTGAACAACTTACTATTTTTTTTAATTATAACTATCAACCAACACTATGTTCTAAACTAATTCCTAATAATTTTTGCGCCTCAACGGCAAATTCTAATGGTAATTCAGAAAAGACCTCTTTACAAAAACCATTTACGATCATCGAAATAGCATTATCCTCACTAATACCACGCTGCTTACAATAAAAAAGTTGATATTCACCAATACGAGATGTTGTTGCTTCATGTTCTATCTGTGCACTATTATTTTTTGTCTCAATACAAGGAAACGTATGTGCACCGCATTCATTACCAATTAACATAGAGTCACATTGAGTGTAATTTCTAGCATTTTCAGCGGTTTGTAAAATTTTTACTAATCCTCTATAACTATTTTGACCATTACCTGCCGAAATACCCTTGGAAATAATAGTTGACCTTGTATTCTTACCAATATGAATCATTTTTGTGCCGGTATCAGCTTGTTGACTGCCATTTGTTAATGAAACTGAAAAAAATTCTCCAACCGAATTATCTCCTTTTAATATAACACTTGGATACTTCCAGGTGATAGCCGATCCAGTTTCAGACTGAGTCCAAGACATTTTAGAATTTTCTCCATCACATAATGCACGTTTAGTGACAAAATTTAAAATTCCACCGCCTTTATTTCCTAATCCAGAAAACCAGTTTTGTATTGTTGAATATTTTACTTCTGCATCCTTGTGAAGGATAACTTCAACTACAGCAGCGTGCAATTGATAACTATCTCTAATTGGAGCAGAGCATCCCTCAATATAACTAACGTAACTATTTTCATCAGCAATCAAAATAGTTCGTTCAAACTGACCTGTCTTGGCGGAATTAATTCGAAAATATGTTGATAATTCAATAGGACATCGAATACCTTTTGGCACATAAACAAATGTTCCATCAGAAGCTACAGCAGAATTTAATGCAGCAAAAAAATTATCACTATTAGAAACAACAGTGCCAATATATTTTTTTACCAATTCAGGATGATTCTGGATTGCTTCGCTAAAAGAGCAAAAAATAATACCTAGTTTTGATAATTCACTAGAATATGTTGTTGAAACAGAAATAGAATCAAAAATAGCATCGACCGCAATTGTTTTACCTTCTCGTACAGGAACGCCAAGCTTATTGAACGCATCCTCAACTTCCGCTGTTAAATAATTATTGATGTGTGCATCACACACATCTGATGATGAATTATATTCAGAATTATAATTATCATCATAATTACTGCAGGATGGCGCAGAATAATAACTATATTCCTGATAATTTAAATTAGGATAATATCCTTTAAGCCAGTGAGGCTCTTTCATGCTCAACCAGTGTTTATAAGCTTCAAGTCGAAATACTAACATCCAATTTGGTTCATTACGCTTACATGAAATAGCTTTAATAACCTCTTCATTGAGGCCTTTATCTAATTCATCAGTTTTAACTTGAGTAAAAAAACCCTCTTTATAACGATGCTTTATTAACAATTGTTGAATATCATCATTAATTTCTATATTGCTCTGTGACATAATTAATTCACTTAAATACTAAAGCTTTCACCACAACCACAAGAATGTTGAGCCTTAGGATTATTAAATTTAAATACTTGATTAAGCCCATCAGTGACATAATCAATTTCAGTGCCATTAATAAATGGCATTGCTTTTATAGGAACAAAAAGTTTGGCGCCATTATTTTCAAATAGTAAATATTCTTTGGTTGGATTATCTATCAATGCAATAACATATCCAAATCCTGCACATCCTGATTGTTTAATATCAAGGGATAATCCTCGACTTTTTGGATATTGTTTCATTAATTTACGAATTTGATTAGCTGCTTTATCTGTTATTGTAAGATTTTTCCAACTATATTTATCTAAAGAAAAATTATTAATTTTATTATCTATCATTATTTATCTCGTTAAAATAATACTTTTATTAAAGTACTAGATATGTGCAATTTAATCCAATTTGTTTAAAATTAAATATTGTTATAAAAATTTTTATTTAAAATAAATATACACTTATATTAAGTTTTTAAAAAAAAATTGATTATTTTACTATTTATTTGATATTTTTTAATTTACTAACAATTATAAATTAATTTTAAATAAGTTAAAGTCTAATAAAATAATAAACTTATATATATTTTAATTTAAAAATCAAAAATTGTTTTTGTTTTAAACAATATACTTTTATTTTATTCAAGAACAAATAATGTGTAAAATATAGTTAAAATTTAATTTCTTATTAAAAATTTTATTAACTTAGATCACTTATCATTATACATCTCATATGAACTAAATTCATGATATATTTTTTTAAATAATTTTAATTATATTTATTCAATAAATAAATAATTATATATCTTAGCGGTTTAGCTAATAATAGAAAAGAACACTTTTATCTGATAAATAAAAAATAATAGTGCAATATAATAATGTAAACGATTGAATATTAAATTAATTAACCGATAGCATTCTTTCAAAAGCATCAGACTTATAGTTATTATAAAAATATTTAAATTAAATAATATATTTTTATTTATCCATCCTAAATTAATTATTATTATTTTTTTTAAAATACAAGAATATTTATAAATTATTTAAATATATCTATCTAATAACTATTATAATGAATGTTTCAATGTATAATTCTTAATTAGTGATTATAATAACTTATTTATTAACAAAATTTTAGTAATTTTTATAATAAATTCAATAAAATAATAAACAAATTAACTTTAGATTTATAATTATTATAGTATATAATTACTATTATTTTATAAAAAAAAATAAATATTTACATTAATGGTATGATATCTAAATATAGCAAAAATTTTAATCTATTATTTAGAACTGTTAACTGTTAAATATCAATAGTATTTTTTAATGGTTACTAACAAATACAATTTTCAGTTATTGTTTTGCTATTAACTTTTGTGTTAATTTTATTATTAAAATTAGTTAATTAATTTTAATTTCAAAGTAAGTAATATTTATTATAGATAATTTTTAGATATTTATCTCTAATCATATAATATTAAGTTGAATTAATACTTATACTATATTTAAGTAACTTACTTAAATAATTTTAAATGCATAAGTTTATGTATTTTTTTGTAATCCTAGATAAAATCCTAGATAAATATCATAAAATATAGAAAACTTTTATATAAAACAATTATAGTACTGGGTCTACAAGATACTCATATTTTAATTTAAAAAAAAACAGATAATAAACTGAGTTCAATTATAATAACTTCTAAATTGATATTGTATAACAAAAAAAATATTTTGTCGATCTCTTCTCTTTTATTAAGTTTTTATTAATTTAATAAAAAATATTAAGTAAGTAAACAAGCAAATTATATTATCTATTTATGATAGAAAACTAATAAAAATTTGTTAATATAATTACTTTGTAAAATAAAATTTTCATATACTTTATTGCAACATAATATAAAACATTTAGGATGTTTTATATTGAATCTAAAAACAATTCAAAATTCTTAATGAATAGTTACTAACTAATTCATAAAAAGTAACAGTGACTATAATCAAAATTTAAATTGTTTCATAAAAATATAAATTAATTTTTACTGATTTTAATTAAAGATTCTTTTAGATAATTTAATTTTATATTTTTATTTTAATTAATAAAAAATCATATAATAAAACACATTAATTTTAGTATACTAGTTATTGTATTTCTATATTTCTATATTTCTAATTATTACACATCACCGATGTAACATGTTATTATATCTTTCAAGTTAAATATACCTTGTTATAGATGATTATATAAATAATTAGTGTTTATTATGTTTTAGTTGAAATACATAACTAAAATTGAATTAAAATAAGAGCGTTACATAATAAACAAAATTAATACAAATATAATTTATCAGGAAGATCTATTAACATTTTAAAAAACTTGATCATAATTGGTAATTAGTAGACTAAGTATATATATAAAAATATAAATTATAAATTTAAATTTTCATTGTGTAATTGACTGAATACTTAACATTGGTTTATAGTTATATTAAAAGAGTTAGAAACTCATACAAATAAATAATCTGCCTAAATACAAAAATAGTTATGATATTTCAAATATCACAAAATGTTCTGAATATTGATACAGAAAGAACACAACTAAATTTTATTTAATATAACTAAAATAGAATAATATAATTATAAGAAATTTTAATTATGCAGACTTATTATATTATAAGTCAATCAATGTCTATAAAAATATTGTAATAAATTTATTATTATTTTATTATAATATTAAGTATTAAATAAGAAGTAAAAGAAAATTATAGTACTGACAGATGTCAGTACTTACTGGTACAAAATAATTACAAAGGTATTTATATTTCTACTAGAATTACTTAGAAAACTAGCGAATATAATTATATTCGAATCTGAATCTATACGCAATATAATTATTACAAAATATAATGATTAGCCCGATAATTATATATTTTAATATTTTAAATATATTTATAAAACAGTTATTTTCATAAATACAACAAAATTAATTGAATTAAGAACATACCAGTAATAGACATTGATCTCGTTTGTGAAAATCAACTCGTTAATTAGTTATTAAATAAGTAAATATTCACTCAAAAGAAATTACTAATTGTTATTGATGTTTAGAAAAAAGTTTTAGATTATTTAAAATACAATATGCTAATAACTTAAATTGCAAAGCGAGAGTTATAAAGTATATTGATAATTATCAAACTTTATTTAACATATATATAATAAAGTTTATAATTGAGTTATATAAAATAAATGAAATAAAAAAACAGAATAGTGCTGTATTATAATTATTGTTAAATTTAATATTTAACTGAACCTATAACATGAGTTAATAATATTTTGTTGAATAATTTTAGTTATGAGTGCAATTAAAATATTTATGTCAAAAATAAAATAGTTATAAAACTAGTCAAAAACATCACGTGTTATTTAAATAAAATAGAAAATTGAAAATTAATTAACGAGTTGTTGTACACACATTAATAAACTGAATATAAATTAATCACCTATCTATAATAATATTCAGTTTTATGAAACAAATATAAAATTAATAAATATATCTGATTTTGGAAGATGATATAAAACTTTAATAATGTAAATAATAATATAAAAATCTATATTTCTTAATAATTTATCTATACTAAATTATTATTCAAGAAAGTAGATATAAGCAAGATAATTGGTGTACGAAGCAATAAGAATATTGATTTATTTAAAACAGTAGAAATATAGAGAAAAAGGTACAATAAATTCAAAATAAAAGTATTTTTCTAAGATTGTTATTCTAATTCAAATGGATACATACAATAATATATAATTTTCAATTTAATTATTTAGAGTTATTTATAACTTATGTCAAATTCTTTTATAAGCATAATTATGTAGAAAGATAAATATAATATAAATAAATAACTACACGCAAACTATCATATTCGATAATTTTGTAATATATTCTATAAGTGAATAGTGTCCATATTCAATTACTAAAATATTCAATGGGTAAATTAGTAAATGTAAAGATTTGTTTTACATCTATATTATTAGTTTCAACTAATAATCGAAAGACAAAATTGCTTCTAACTATTATAGATACAAATAAAATTAAAATAAAGTAGTGATTTGAGAAAACAGAAAGAAATTCAAAAAACACAAGTAATGCATTTAATGTTCTAAATATAATATTTACATAAATTTATATGCAATACAGTAACAAATAACTTATTAGCATAAAAAGAAAATTGCACGAATTATCACGCAAGATCTATTCTTATTCTATTTGGTTATTGACATTATAAGATATTACAATGTAACAAAATAAGCAAGATAGTTCTGCAGTAGTGCTAATTAACTAGTACCATAAAATTGAATATTATTAATTATGATTATAATAATTATTTGATATAACTAAAAACAGTATAAATTATAGTCTGATACATTACGTTTATAGTATATTAATATCTAGATCACAAACTAAAGTGCATTAGGCAATCAATATAGAAATAAAAGTGGAGATATCTCTAAATATAAGATTTGTTATAATGAACAATTTAATTCATTGCAAAATTGGCACTTTATAAAAATAAAGATATAACTGAGATAGATAATTTTAACGTAATGGTTAAATCTTGTCCGAAATAATATTGAAAAACATTACATAAAAATTTATAATTACTTATTTTAAAATCAGACAATTGTACCAATAAATATCAAAAAAAAGCTAAATAAGTCAATAATTTTAGTAATTAAAATTACGTAAGTTAACATAATTCAATGCTTTACATAAATTCAAACTTAAATATATTAAATATTTAAGTTTTTTATTATATTTATTATATTTATTATATTTATTATATTTATTACATTTATTATATTTATTATATTTATTATATTTATTATATTTATTATATTTATTATATTTATTCAAATATAACAATATATCTAAAATAGTGTAATAGTCAATGTGTTAAACATAAAATACGGAATTTTTTAGTTTGCAATAATGACAAAAAAGTTACTAAAAGTAACAAATAATTGCTTCAACAAATAAATTATGAATACAAAAGAAGCTATGTTTTCAGTAATAGAAATATTAATACATGCTTTTCTGTAATTAGAAACATGCCTCTAAACAAACTGTATAAGAAACTGAAGAGATCTTGACATAGTTTCCATATTTATATTTATAAATTCAATATTGATTGAAATAGTACTTAATAATATAAAGCAAATAATCTTCTAAGATAAATTAGTAAAAAAAAGTTTAAGAAAGATATCGACGTGAGTTCAATTTCATTAAATGAAATAATATACGATACAATAGATTCAAATAAAAATTACTACTACCAATGTAAATAGTCTAATATAAGACAATCCACATATACTATTATCAAATAATAAACGAGATTAACAACTGATTGTGTGCTAACTTGAATTGTATTAAATTAATTAAATATGTTATTACAAATTAGGTAAAAGTAAATATATACTTAAGATAAATTATTAAAAATCGTATAAATAATATAATTTATTATAGTATAAATAAAAATAAATATACAAGTAAGTTTAAAACTATAAAATATTGATTATATCAAATAATCGTAAAATAGATAATTAAATAGATAATATCAATATATAGTTTAAAAGATAGTTATCTAATAAGTTAAAAATTAATATAGTCTATATTTAAAATAGTTGTCTTCTAATTGTTACAGAATAGAATAAATAATCTCTAATATTAATATGAATATGTACGCGAAAGCAGACCATCAAGAGGCACAAAAATCTCTGATAGTTATTTCTGCTACTTATATGTAAAATAAAGTGATCTTAAGTATTAAATAAACATTTTAGAATGTTTATGTATGTTATTTATAATATGCATATAGTATTTGAGATAAATTGCAGTTATACTAATAATTTTTACAAAAAAAAGATTAATAAATTAGCATAATGAATAAAATATCTAATAGTATTTAAATAATTACAAAAGATATTTTTTTTTGATAATCATAAAAACAATCTTTAGATCAGATAAGATCATCTGATACTTATAAATATTCTATTATTTTATAATGATAAAATTTATAAAAATATTTTAAAAAAAATAAAATATGTTAATAACAACATATACAATAATAGGTTAATAATACAAATTAATTTATTTATTAAGTATTCTATAATAAAATTACCATAATTATGTTTGTATCAATTTGTTAGTTGACAAACAGTAGTAATTATACTCATAATTAGCTAATAATTACTAATGTTATTATTTTTTACAAAACATCACATAATATATTTTATTTGTAATATTATACACTATAATATTTTTATTTTATAAAAATCAGAT
>JBHEQS010000001.1:0-405178 GCA_046530765.1 Arsenophonus sp. | reverse complement strand
TTTATTTATTTATTTAAAAAATAACAAATAAATTATATATTTATATTTAAATTTTTAACTAAATATTTAAATGTAATAACAACATAATGTCAATAAAGTTCAATAAAAAAATTATTCAATTTAGTTTTTATATAAACATTAAGCATTATGTATATAATTAGTTATATTTTATATTACAACATTTATTATCTAACAATCCAATTAATAAACCAATAATTAACCCGTATGTATGCGACATGTTAGCTGTATTTACACAAAAAATATTAAAGTAACCAACAAATAACAATGAAATTGCAAATATTATTATTTTTTTTGAAATATAAATTCCTTTTTCTGGGTGACTTTTGCTTGTTATCCAAGCATATGAAATCAATGAGAAAAGAATGCCTGAGAGTCCACCAAAATTAGAGTTACTAATAAGTGATTGTTTCCAGTTAGTAAATGTTGCTGATGCAATAAAAATAAAAAATAACTTACAAGTGCCCAATTGCCGTTCTATTTTTGTACCTAAATAACACCACCACATTAAATTAAATAAAATGTGCGTTAACGAAAAATGTAGTAAAGAAGGTGTAAATATTTTCCAGTATTCAGTATACTTAATACTTTTTGGCCAAGCTAAGTAAGTCATTACTGTGGAGATTCCAGAAATTAATATCCAAATATAAACAAAAATAGATAAAAATAAAACGATGATAGTTAGTGGCTTAGATTGTTTTTTTAAATAATCAAAAGTAAGATAATTGTGGTAAATAAATTTTTTATCAATATATCTATCTTCTTGTTTTCTATATGATAACTTGGATAAAAATTGTATTTCATAAACAGATTTGTTTTTTTTGAACTTAATCAAATTTATTTTCATATTCTAACCATAGACAAAATAATATCCTATGCTGTTCACCACGTTTTATATAAAATATTTTTTATTACTATATAATCAATAAATATAATAAATAAATTCTTTAGCTAATATAATAATTGCTGTAAAAATTAAATGGATCATAAAGATTATTATGTTATTTGAAAAACTAAGTGATTATTTCTAGATATTATTTTAATAATATCTAGAAATAATCTGCTGTTATAATAGAATTAATTCATAAGTCTATTTTAATGAAAGAGTTATATAATACTGTATATTATTGATATAGTTACATATTAGTATCAAACTATTAAAGTATTGTTCTATAATCAAGATTACTTAAAATTTTATTGAAAACTAATTTAGTTAATCCTGCATATTTTGTTTATTAAATTTCATAATTTTAATAAATGCAGGATAATGCATATATTTTACGATAAAATATATATAATTAACAATAAGAATGATCACCAAATTTGTGTTCTGTTAAATCTTTTACGCCTTTTAATTCTCCTGAGAATATAGTTAGTAACTGTTTCTCAATGCTTTCTTTTAAAGTAAAATTAACCATTGAGCATCCATTACATCCTCCACTAAATTGTATAATTGCATATCTATCATCAGTTATTGTCATCAATGAAACTAACCCCCCGTGACTAATTAACTGGGGATTAATTTGTGATTGAATGATAAACTCAACTCTCTCAATCAATGGACTATCATTACTAATATTTTTTATTTTAGCATTAGGTACTTTTATTGTAAGTTGTGATTCAAATTTGTCAGTTATAAAGTTTATTTCTGCTTCTTCCAGATAAGGAGCGCTATTCTTATCAATATACGCTGAAAATTTATCAAATTTAATTTCAATATCAGTCGCTTCTATTGAATCTGGATGGCAATAAGATACACCACCTTCTGCAAAAGACGTTCCTGGGTTAATTACAAATACTCTAATCTGTGTGCCAAACTCTTTATTTCCTAATAGCTTTAAAAAATGAGCTTGTGCAGATTTAGTAATCTTAATCATAAAAAATGCTCAATAGTTAATTATTTTAATATATTTATTATATTTTTATTGCTTTCCATAATCTTCTGCACTACCAATATCTTATGCTTAATTATTGGTAGAATTAATAACTAATTTAAAAAAATCAGTACGTTTATTGTTCCTATTTTAACGACATCGTTAAATATTACAATACTACTATATTGTAATATTTTTTGTTTTAAAATGTTTACTAAGATATTGTATATAATTTAATTTAGAAAAAAAATTAAACTTACTGTATTGTACTATAGTTAGAAAATTATAATAATTAAATTAATTTGAAATTAACTCATCAATTAATAATTTAGCTAAATTGATATTGAATTTGCAATAATCAAATTATTATTAATATTTATCATGCTGTTATACAATTACTATTATAATATCTATTTTATAATTATACTATAATAAATAAAATATAAATAAGTCTAAGATAATTTAATAATATTTTAGAAATTTATACTACTGTATCTATTGCTTAATGATGATCAAGTTAGAAGTAGTAACTAAATATAATAAATAAAATAAAATTTAGCAAAACAAGAGAAAATAGATTGTGGTGTTCGCGAACAAATTGCAAGTATAATAAACTTCTTTTAGATAATAGAATCTTTTAAAGAATGGTGGCAAATGTTATAAAATTAATATTGGTACAGATAACATCAATACTATACTCTGCTGTTATTAATATAATTATATCATTATTTATGCGAACTAAAGAGAAGATAATTATGACAAGACTATTTTGGCAAAGTCTAGGTAAAGGAAGGCAAGATATTATACTATTACATGGATGGGGATTAAATTTAGAGGTGTGGCGTACAATTAAGGTTAAATGTAGCTCCTATTTTCGTCTCCACCTTGTTGATTTGCCTGGCTATGGGTATAGTAATTTTTTTCCACCGATGTCGTTACAAGAAATGGCAGAGATAATTTGGCGAAAAGCTCCAAAACAGGCCATTTGGTTGGGGTGGTCGTTAGGAGGGTTAATTGCTAGTATTATAGCACTTAACCATCAAGATGAAATAGCAGGTTTAATAACAGTGTCTTCGTCACCATGTTTTAGTCAAAAAGAAAATTGGCCTGGTATTAAATCTACTGTGTTTGCAAGCTTCGAAGAACAACTGCAATCTAATTTTCATCGTACAATAAAACATTTTTTAGCATTGCAAACTTTTGGCGTAAAAAAAGTAAATGAAGATATGCGATTATTAAAATCAGTGATATTAAATAAACCGTTACCTTCATTTGATGTATTGAAAGCAGGTTTAGATATTTTACGAAAAACTGATCTACGCCAATCGTTATTGGCGTTAAATAACCCATTTTTGCGCATATATGGTGATCTTGATGGATTTGTGCCAAGGAAAATTATACCGATAATGGATGGGTTGTTACCAAATTCAAGATCTGTAACAATAAAAAATGTTGCTCATATGCCTTTTATTTCTTATCCTGAACAATTTATTAAATTATTAGTTGATTTTTCTAAGAAATTATAACGATAATTAAATTATTTATTATTAAATCGAATGATTATTAAAATAAATTAAATAGAACTAAGTTAATAAAGTTTCATGTAACACTTTATGTCAAGATATTTTATATTAATTATATGCATATGTTGTTTAAAAAAATAAATAATAAAGCTGTTCTATTTTTTTTATAAATTGTTAATTCATTTAATATGTACAGAAAATTATAGAATTAACTTACAATAAACCATTCATTTAACTTCTGATGATATTAATTACTTTTGTTTTAGTTAGATTTATGAAAATTATAATTTGAATTTAATATTATGTGTTTGTGAAAATTATAAAAATATTATTAGTACGATGTTAAACATAACTACTACCAATATAATTAGAACATTATAGAAATAGGAGTTGTTATAAAATTAGTATTTAATATAATAAAATAAATTTTAAGTAAAAGACATTAAATCAAGATATAATAGAAAAAATTTATTCATCTTTAATTTTATTTATATTGAAGTAGATCTTAAATAATATAGAAAGACAAGAAATACAAAACAGTATTAAAAATTAAATAGATATAAACTGATTAAATTGAATTAAATTTATCTATACAACTGACTAACAATAATACTATTATATCAGTATTATCTTATATATTTCAATTAAATTTGATAATGCATTTAAGTACAATATTTTCTTTCATGTTGTGCTGGTTTGAATTAATTTAATAGATAATTATATCTAAATAAATAAAATTTCTTTGCATATAGATATAATGTGCTATATATTTAATGTTCTTATAATAATTTCATTACATAATATTTAAGAGATAACTCTATTATATAGTTTTATAGTTGTCATTGTAGACATAGATAAATTTTATTAATGATTAATAGTTTATTAATAACTGATAATAATGATACTTAGTTTATTTTATTAATAATATAATCGCATAAAAGTATTAAATACACAAATAATCGTACTAACATATATTATAAACAATTTTATAATTCTTGAAATAAAACCTTTAATTTTACTAAGTCTTTAAAGATAATTTTTTTTTAAGTGTTATATGAGATAAACTTTAAATTTTATTTTAGAATATATTATTTTATATGTATAATGATATTTTCAAAAAACCAGTTTGGATGCGATAATAATATTTTAGTTTTTCTTAAAATACATATAAAGTGAGATAAATATAGTAATCAATACTTTGCGAAGTGCATCTAGCCTATGAGCTTTAATTTAAAGTAGAATACAATTTATAATTAAAACTAATAATCAATATAACAAAATTTATCTAAAATACTAATTTGAAATTAATTTAAAAAATAAGTATCGATATAGCATAAATAATAAAATTATTTCTATTCTGCAATAGAAATTGTTATGAATTATTGTACGTTAAAGAATAGATAGATAATTTGCTAAATTTCATGAATTAAACGCAATATGTTAAATATTTGAATATGGTTTTGTAATAGATCATTAATATTTATAAAAAAATAAAAATATTAAATATATTATAAACTGAATATATATTAGTATAATACTTTATTTATTTATTTATTTATTTATTTATTTATTTATTAGATTATATATCGCTGATATAAATAATTATTTTTTATTGTTGGAATTTTAAATTTAAGTTAACTTTATCTAATTTATCAATGAAATATTATACACTTAATGATATATTTTAAAAAAATAAATTTATTATAATTAATAATTTTTTTTGTAAATTTTAAACTTAAGTTAGTAAAATATTTAGATAATAAGTGAATTTTAAAATAAAATTATTACTATTTTCTATTAATTAGTTTATTTAATTAGATAAATCATTTTGCATTACTTTATACTAAATAAATAACAGAATAACTTAGATATTTTAAAATTAATCAACATTAATTAAACATTTTAGTTTTAGATAATATAAAACAATTTTTATCTAGTAACATTTTTTTGAAATAGTTATTAATTAATATGTTTCATGCACATAAACTTATGTATTATATTTATGTAATCAAAAGCAAATAGTAACTTTTGCTTAACTATGATACTTAATTAATTTTAACACGTTAAAATAGTTTACTAATCAATAAAAAAATGATTCTTTATTTAAACTAAATATATTTATTAAAGCAAAAATTAATAATTTTATACTAAAAATTGCATATCATATTATAACCAATAATTAATATATTAATTATTGGTTTAAAATATCAATTTTATTTCGTGCGATGACATTATTACAAATTTAATGTAAAAAAAGTTTTTATTAATATAAAATTTATATTGATTGTTTAAATTTATAAAAAAAATCTTAAAATATGAACAATGCAAATTACAAATAATGATAAAAATATTAAACAAAAATATATAAAAATAGTAATTTCAGTATAAATAAATATTGTGTAATATTTATAAGTTTTAAAATAAAATAAAATAATATTTTAATAGAAAATGTTGCTAAATGTAACTTTTTTTGTTTTATATAATTATATTATGATATTTATAAAACTAATAGCATGATATTTATGTATAAACATTAGTGAATCTTACACAATATAATATTATTTTAAGTAACTTTTACTTACTACAATTAAATGTAATAGCTGCTCATTCAGGTAATTTATACCATATTTGATTAATTGATATAGTATAATAATATTATAATGAACTAAAAACATAGGATTTATATCAAAAATAAAACTAAAGAACAAATTAATATCTAAATTTGAATAGTGAAATTATTTGTTATTATTCTATAAAGCAGCATAATACATACAAGTCAGTATGTAAATATTTAATATATTTATTAATGAATAAATATATTAAATATTTTATTTTTGAAGAGTTATTATCGTTTTTCTGCATAAATTAACAATGTTACAATTTATTGTAATTATTCCATGTAATTACATATAAAGTATTATTACAAAAAAAATTTATACTAAGTTTTGTTTCTTTTGCATCTTTTATATTGTTTATACAACAAACTCGGTATCATATATTTCTGATATATTAATATGCTTTGTTAGTTATAAAATGCTTATTATTCAACTACAATAGATAAATAATATGTTAGTATACTTTAAGTTTATCAATAAGATATTGAAAACACTATTTCATTTTTTATCTACTTATTTTTATATAGTTTTACTGATTTCTATAAATTTATTGATTATGTCTATTGCTTTTAACAGCACCACGTATTTTGCTTATGTTTAATTGATTATTATTACGTACTACTGTGTGTCAGTTAATATTTAATTCCATCCCTTAAATACAATAATTATATGACGTTTTATGAACTAGTTTTAAATTTTTTTAATTTCAATATAACTAGCAAATATTGTACATAACTGATGTGTTTTTGTTGACATTATTAAATTTATAATATAATTAATTTAGTATAAAGTTAGATGATAATTATGATATAGTGGTGGTGCTAAGACAATCACTTTATATTTATATATGTATTAAAACAAGTATCACACCAGAAAGAAAATTTAAATAATCATCAATATTCATTCATATATAATTACATTTGCAATTTTGTTAATTTGCAAATGTAATTATATATGTAAAAAAAATTTATATTTTATATTAAACTATAAAATAGTATGTTTATTAAATATAATTTTTTTCTGTTTAATTTATTATTATATAAAATTTAATATAAAAATATAAATGCCATATCAAAAAAAGATAGAGATACGACAGTTCTTGTATAACTTAAATAACATTTTCATAAACGAATCTAACAAAGATTGTTGAAATATTCAACTATCAAAATCATATTAATATTTTGAAATAGTATCATTTCGTACAAGTTTATATCTGCATGAGATTTCTGATATTTACTATATAAATTTTAGTTAGTCGTAACATTTAAAATGTACCAATGATTCTTTTATTCTAAATTTGCTAAATATCTTACGTGCTTTTAATTTGTATTAGATTTATTTCGTGTATATTTTAGATTTTCTAGTTTAATACTAACATATATTAGGTTTGTAATTAGCAAGTTTCAATATCAAGTATATCTATATAATTTAGACTATATTATTATATTACAGCAATTTCACCATGTTTAGTTATTATGTTGCATTTTATGCTAAATATTTTATATAACAATATTTATCAATACTTATTGTTGATAACTTCTTATTACATTAAGTTATATTCTACTATGAAATAATGACTTCTATGCATAGTGTATATATAATTATCAATGAGTGTGTTTATTTATTATTATATGTAATAAAACATATAGATTTACATAATAAGCTCTATATAAATTCATAACATACAATTATATTTATTATTTATTATTTATTATTTATTATTTATTAATTATTAATTATTAATTATTAATTATTATTTTGCCATATTTTGTACGACACGGAGTGTCAATTAGTCTTATATTATATTTAATGTCCATCAGATCTTTGATTGTTAATTATTTATATTACATAAATATGCTATTATTTATAGATAATTAATTTTTTGCTATCACCAAGAGTAACTTTACAATTTAATGTCAATATGTACAGAAATTTTTTTTATACAACAATTGGCTGCATAAGATCGACAAATAATTCTTTTAATTGTCCATTATTTGAAATAATATAACATATAATATAACAATATTTCTTATTTATTTACTTAATAAATATAGTATTTATTATTAAAATATAAAATATACAATGTATTAACTACCAGATTCACAATAGTTAAGTTTTGTAGTAAAATACTACAATATTACTTATGTAATATCAATAGGCTTTGTATATTTTTACATTTTCTGATTCTTTAAGAGAAAATATTTACAATAAAATAATATATTTTATATTTTTATAATATTTTAAATAAACTGCTTTAATCAAACATAATATGTTAAGTTCAGTTCATATTTTCAAATAACTTAGTGATTAATAAAGATAAAAATAAGATACTGACATACATTATTAATTATTAGAATTCAGAATTTAAATAATTAAATTACATTAATGTAAATATAAGTATTCAATATTAAATAATAGATAAAAAATCTATGATCAACTATCAATATATAAAGTAATTATAGAATCAACATAATTAATTTAGGTATCTTATAAGTACTTACAGAAAATTTCTAATTAAAGATTAAAGTTTTTGTTCTAAAAAATTTAACATTAAAAAGATAACATAAACTCTCCAAAATTACAAGTTTGCCATATTGTTATTTAACGATTATAACATGTCATAAATTTTTATCTAAATATATTTTTATTCACAATTTGACATAAACATAAATAATTTTAAATAAAATGAATTAAGTCTTAATAATTATATTTTTTTATAAAATTATCATTCAATAAATAATTTATTAAATACGATTATTTTTTATAATTACTTATATTTTAATATTATTAGTTTAATTGTTTTGTAATATGAATAAACATCTTGTTTTTTTCGCATTAAAATAATTTAATTACCTATATTAAAATTTTTTTATTAGAAATAAAATTCAAGTAAAAATAGTTAAAAGAATAATTTTTGAGAATTGTTTATTATATAAATTTAATTTATTTTAAAAACAGAAACTAAAAGTATCTTGGTCTATAATCTATTTAATTTTAATAGATTATAAAGATATTAAAATCTTGATTCTCTTAGAGAACATTTAATTGTGGTACATCAATATAAATGATGATTAGTGTATATTAAATTATTAATTTGCTTCTATGTAGATTAGTTAGTTTAACGATATAGTTAGCTTAACTGCAAAAAAAATAAATATTTATGATTATTTTTTATTATTCTATTAGCTTGTAGCAACACATAGTACTTTTAGTCCATGGAGAAATTAATATAATTTATTAATAAGTTTATCTAAAATAAAGAAAATGCGCAGTAAATATCTAATTATCGCCAATATAGACAAAAAAATTGTAAATTAGTAATGTTTTACTAAATTTTTCATATTATGATTTTTTCTAAAATATTATGTTATTTTAATATTTTAATAAAAATGTTTATTTTAATTTCTAGTTGCATTTTTTTTATTTTTTATATATAAAAAATAAAAAAAAATACTCAATATTGAGTGCATCATACAATAATAATTAATATTAGATATTGCAATAAAACGATGTCTATTAATAATAAAAGTTAAATGTAAAAAAAAGAAAAATACTTTCATATATATTATTTACATATATTTAGTAACTTAAATAAAAGGTCTAACTATTTAGTATTTAATATAATAAAGACTAATGAATCAGCATTAAAAATAGATGTTAAATAATACATAAATACCAATCAATATAAATGGTAGGTTTATTTTAGTTATTATCTAAAAATTATTTATAACCACTTAAAGAAAGTTAACGAATAAAATAATAATAAAAACATTAATGATTACGATATACAACCAAAGACTTACGAAAATCTTTTAACATAAAGAAAAACCTATTAATAATAAAAACTGATTGTCGTGATTATAAAAATAAATTTTCTTATAATTTTATTCATACTCATGGTTATTATTTTAAATATCATTATTGTTATTGTGGTAAATACTAGCTCGATAAATAAAAATTAACATGATTATCAAATCAGTCATATAATATTTTTCTTTATAGAATTATTTTATAGAATTATTAATGATAATATCTTTTATTGATAAGTTACTAAAAACTTATATTTATTTTTGAATATAAATAAATTAATTATGTGAATAATAATAGTTTTTAAATGCTAGAATGTGAAGTTAAATTTATATTATTAATCACATAATATGATCATATATAAAATATATAGCACGTTTATAATAAAAAAAATTATTTATAGTAATTTATTACATACATTATATAATTTCTACCCTATTATGAAATTGAAATTAAATATTTTTATAGTAAAAATATTTAAATAAAGAGTTTATATAACTATTTTAGTTTTATATGTGTTTGTAAACAATAATTTCTAGTTAATATTACATTTTAATATTATCATTTAAATTAATACTTAAAACTTTATTGAGTTCTTATAAAAATATATTTCTGTTAAAGAACAAAAATAATCTTTAAATTTAATAAAACTAAAAAAATAAATTTTTGTTAATTTTTACAGATTGTAATGTTAGATTATTTGATAAATAAGTTTATTATAAAATTGTAATAAACATAATAAAAATATAATTTCTTACTATGTAGTAGATAACAAAAATGAATTAAAAAGAAATTTGATTTTAAATAATAATATTAAAATATCAACAAAATATTAAAATTAATTTAAGAAATATAACATAAATTAGTTATATTGCTGCATTCTTTGCTATTAAGATAATGTACATTGATTTTGAAAACATTTATGGAGTTAAACAATGCAAGAAAATTATAAAATTCTTATTGTAGATGATGATATGCGTTTACGCTTAGTGCTCGAGCGTTATTTAACTGAGCAGGGTTTTCAAGTACGTAGCGCTCATAATGGAGAACAAATGGATCGTATTTTGACGCGCGAATCTATTCATTTGATTGTATTAGATTTAATGTTACCTGGTGAAGATGGATTATCTATTTGCCGTCGTTTAAGAAGTCAACATAATCCTATTCCAATTATTATGGTAACTGCAAAAGGTGAAGAAGTAGATCGAATTGTTGGATTAGAAATTGGAGCAGATGATTATATACCTAAACCATTTAATCCTAGAGAATTATTAGCGCGTATTCGTGCAGTATTGCGACGTCAGGTAAACGAGCTGCCTGGTGCACCTGCACAGGATGAGGCTATAATTTACTTTGGTAGATTTAAATTAAATCTAGGAACAAGAGAAATGTTCGAAAATAACAAGTCTGTACCATTAACTAGTGGTGAGTTTGCTGTTTTAAAAGTGTTGGCATCTTATCCGCGCGAACCTCTATCGCGTGACAAATTAATGAGCATTGCTCGAGGGCGTGAATATAGTGCAATGGAACGTTCGATAGACGTGCAGATTTCACGTCTGCGTCGAATGATTGAAGATGATCCAGCTCATCCTCGATATATTCAAACCGTTTGGGGATTGGGTTATGTATTTGTACCAAATGGCAGTAATTGATAAAATCATTATATTTTAGACTTAACACATTTTCTTTTTAATTATTTATTATTGTTAGTTTAGTGCTTGTTAGTTCAAATATTAGTTATATTTATTGTTATTAATTTTATTTTGATACAAAGTCTTTAATAACTAATATTGATATATATTGTCAAGTATGTAAGTTGTTAGTAGAAAAAAAATTAATTACATCATAGAAATGAAATTTAATATCTGCATTATCCTAAAAAATTTATAAAAATTAGTATTAATTTATGCTAACGAGATTTTTTTATAGAAAAATGATTATATTTCTAAAATATTTATATAAATAAAATCACCAAAATAAATTCATTTATTATTTAATTCTCATTTATCTAAATGTTATTATATGTCTTTATTTAATTAAAAACATAAAATTAATTTATAATTATATTTAGTTATAATATTGTTATTTTAAATTCTTGTCTATTATATCTTTTCATATTATATCTAAGTTAATTATTGTGTGCGCGTATTATAAAATAGGTTTTAAATAAAATTACAGAAGTCAAATAATTCTAGTAATTAATTAATAAGTATAATTTAGAATGCATTAGATAATCCTTGTTTCTAATTTTATATCATAAATGAAAGAATTCTTGAAAAAATAGAATAATATTAATATTTTTAGTAAATTTTAGCTTAATAGATAAGTTAATTAATTTTTAATTTACTATTAGTGATATAAATTACTAACAAAATATCGAAATGTAGCAGAATAAATTAATAAAATTATTGAAAATCGTTATATTTTATTTTTTAGCAATTAAAACAAATATCACTAGAAATAAATATATAATTTTATGATTCAAATAAAATTGTATTCAATATATTGATGTTAATTATAATTACTTTTTAATTTTGAGAAAAAGGATTAATTTATTATTTATTTATCATTATTAGATCTAATCATATTAGAATTAAACTATAATTAATTAATATACTAATTAATCTCTAATTACATAGATTTCTTATTAAAGTTAAATTGACGCAACAAAAGATCATGCTTGATTTAATGTTAAAAATTAGATTTTTAAACAAAAAAAAATAAAAATGTTCAAAATCTTTTTAGCTTTTTGTTTAATGTAAGATGACAATAACGAATTATTATACAAAATTAATATTTGAAATTACTTTTAAAATTATTGATGTTCATCCATTTACAGTTATTATGAATAAAAATAAATTAATGGTTTTTATTTTCCTATTAATGTAAGTTATTAATAATAAATTTTTATACATAAACTTATTTTTTATTTAAAATAATAAATAATATATTTTGTATTTCTAATTTATTGAAATTGATATAATGTCAATTTCCTACTTTTTTATCATAAATTAACATTGGATTATTTAATTCATATATTATATTATTGATTTTGATGTCGTTGTATCTTATCTCATATAATTATAATTGTTTATGATAGTTAAAATAATTACAATTATAGCATGCATAAACTTCATTTTTTGATCAGATTTATGATTAATTTATATATAACTAGTAAGAATATATAATAAATTATATTAATTATTAACAGATTGATGAATACTATTTGAAAATAAAGTATTTATAAATAATTTATTCTAATAAATAAAGTAAGTAGTTATACTATAAAAAATCAAATCAGAAATAATCTTTAATTTTCAATTAAAGATTATTGCCGTTTATTAAACAAATAATATTTTACGCATTAGATATAAATATATATATTGAATAATAACTTAGTAATATTTATTTAATATTAAAGATATAATTATATAAAATTATTGTAATAAATTTATGCTTATTTCTTAAAAATAATTAATGTACTATATTTAATAGTTCAAAAACGATCTTTTAATAACTATTTATCTTTTTAAAACAATCGGTTATTAACTATTACTACTATTTTTAAGTTAGTTAATTATAATAATTGTAAAAATAATTATTATATCATTAAGTTTGTTTAGATTTTATTTTATATGATTGTTTGAAAACTATATGTAAACATAATGAATTAGTTTTCATCAAATTAATTTATTATATAAAGAAGTAGTTTTTTTTCATTATATATAAAATTAAATTTAAACTAGTTTATATTAATAATGATAAGCTGTTTTGATAAATAGATTTAAGTCTACTATAGAAAAAAGATTAAATAAAACAATGATTAAAAGTTAATAACATATTAATAATAAAAATATATATTGTAATGTGATATTAATTTTAGAATTTATTAAATTTTATTAACTAATTATATTATTAATAATAAGTTTAATTATTGTTAATTTAATTATTATACATAAATAAAATAAATAAAATTGTTTATTTTTTATTTAAATCTTATAGTCTTTTATTTATTAATTTTTGATATTAGTGTTAATTAAAGAAATAAATTAACACTAATAATTACATTAGTAATTAATATACTTGTTATTTTTATATTATTTTGTTAATAATTGAATTATTGAAAATTGATTAAATTAGAGGTTTTTAATTAAATTCTTGTTGATTAAACCTGATATTTATTCATTAGATTTTGTATTTTTTTTAACTAGTGATTATTTCTTATTTCAAATAAATTATTAGTAATGTTTTTTTTTCAAAAAAATCCATATTCTATATAAATTATTTTAGTTATTATTATATATATACTTGTTAAGTAATCCTAATAATTATTTCATACAGTTAAATAATTAATGACTGATAACATAAATATACTACAGTTATTATTAAATAATCTATTTATAGTTTTTATTGTCAAATTTTAACATTACTTTGATGTCTAGTATTGATATATATAATAATTCTGCATATAATATTGAATTACGATAAGTTTAAGTATAAACAATTCAGTATTGATTTAACTACACAAAATATTATTGGTTGAATGATTATTTGATTTTGCGTTAAAAAAGCATCATTTTTGTACAAACAAATTAAGTTTAATGTCAGGAAATAATTGAATGCTGTTTAATTAATAAGTTCTTCAAATTTTATTTATTATTATTTTTATCTTTTTTTATATTTTTAAATTAATATTTTTTTTGAAAAAACGAATGATACAAACAACTTAACGATAGTTATATATAAAATATATTGCTAATAAACAGGAACATAATCATAAATGACTGTAGAAATTGAGATATAAAAATTAGATTGGAATAATTTTTTAAAATGATAATTATATAACTTTATATATTTTAGTTAATTTTTATCTTCTTTATATAATTATACAAAGAACTTAATACATATTATATTGTTTGTTTATTAACTATAAGATGTCAATTTTGAATTACAAATATAATTTCTTATTAATAACATTTTATTATTGAATAGTTTTAATTTAATTGTTTTTAAATATTCTTATACATACTATTTTTATTTTATTCTAGAAACAAAAAAATATTCTACAATTTATACTAAATAATTTAAACGAAGTGATTCATGTTTTAAATAAAATATAAATAATTTTATAAATTATTGACATAGATTTGTTATCTATACTTATTATAAGGATAGCAGTCAAAATGACTCACTTATTGCTAACTAGTTTTTCTATAAACTATAAAGTAAAAACAATATTAAATTTAATAGATAAACTAATAATTAAAACTAATAATATTATAAAAAAATAAAAATTAGGTTTATTATTTGAACTTATAGTGAAATAAATTAATGCAATAAAAATTATTTTATTAAAAAATAATTTTATTAAAAAATAAATAATACAATATCCATGCCTATATAATATTATTTATATATTTAGTGCACATCTATTATTTATTTATATCTTATAAAATTTGAATACTCCTAAACAAAAATATAAATATTAATATTTTGATAAATTAAATAAATATTGATTAATAAATAAAATATTTCCTTGTGTTTGACTATATAATATGTTTTTTTAAAAACTAATTCTATTTAGAATTTAATATATAAAATATTAGTTTTATATGCATTTTGTTAAAAACTTTTATCTATAAAATAGATTGTCGTATTTAATTTAGCATGCATTGATTAAACTCTAACATTTTTGTTAAAACAAAAAAATAAACTTTATATGATGATCATAGATCATCATAATTATAATAACTTATATTATATATAATTATCTTAATAATTACAATTAAGATATAAACACTTCTATCTTAATGGATTTGTTTAATAAATATTGGCTATTATCAACATATAACATATTTATAATATAATTTATTAATTGCAATTAAATCATAATTTTATTTCAATTGTAGTGTGATGTATGTACAAAATATAATATTATTTCTATAAATAATATTTATTTAAGTAAATATGTTAAATTAATGATAAAATTAACCATTTATTTATACTAGCAATAAAATAAACTAAGAATTATATTAATACCAATATGGTATTAATATAAGAGAATTACAGCAAATAATTTAAATTATAAACAAATATATTTATATTAGATTTAATGTTGAGCTGAGCTGGAGTATATTTTAAAAAAATAATAAAATATACAAATTGATAGAAAAATAACTTAAAATATAACTTAAGATTTAAAATATAAAAATTATGATATAAAAATTAATATATAATAATTAAATTAATGATTATAAGTATAAGTGACACTAATTAACAATCTATCTAAATTATTCAAAATCAGAAATAAACTTAAAATAATTTACATTTAATAATACTAATTTGAAAAACAATATTACATTTTATATATTGATATATTACTAATTTCACTAATAAAATTTATAATTTTATTATAATTATTCCTATATAAGAAACAGTGAATCATTATCCTTTGTTTTGTTAACTTTGCATTGAAAAAACAATAAGTTTTTACATTTTTTTTAAAAATTATTCCAAATAATGAAATTATATTTTTTATTATAAGTAGTGGTTTTATCAAAAAAAATAAATTAAAGAATTTATTATAATGTTTTTAAGAAATTATTAAATAATTGTATTTATTTTATTATTTTTGTATATAAAAATAATAAAATAGAATCTAACCTTATTATAACTATAATATATGTTTAATTTCTATTAGTTACTTGGTTATAAAAATAATATAAATTGAAAATATCAAAAAAAATCTAATATAATTGGTATCAATGTTTTAATAGCAATTTACTATATGATTTTATTGATATTAAATTTAAAAAATAGTAAATTTCATATTATATTAATATTTCTTAAATAATTAAAAATATTTTTTTATTAAATTAGAATTGTTTGATATTTTTATAAAAAATATAATATCGATATTGAGATCAGAGAGGTAGTTTTTAATAGTGATAATTTTGTAATTAAAAATTAACTAATAAAACAAGTTTTTTTAATTTATAATTTAATATTCTATAAAAATTTTATAACGTATAAAAAGCGAATTAAAATAGTTAATATTATTATCATTTTCGTATTTTAAAAATAAATTAACAATGTATGAAATTACAATACATAAATTTTATTATATATTTAAAGTAATATCTTATGGTTATGCAGACCTAATTTCGTATGTTATTAACATATAATGCATAGACTGTTTCTAAACATAATTCTAAACTAATTTATTTGTTTTCTAATTTACTAGAAAAATTAAAATATATTATTAAATTTTTGGCATTACTAAATAAAATTAGTATAAAATAGAATATTAATATAAATAAATTTTATAGAAAATATAATTAATACTTTATTAAAATCAAAAAAAAGTGGTTACGTAAACGATTTACAATCACTATCTGGATTAAGAAATTTAATCATCACAACATTTCGTATATATTAAATCTATACTAATTTATAATAAAAGTACTATTTTAATAAAATATATAATTAAGGCGTCTTTATTATAAATAAATACTATAAACGTTTGAATATTTTTTTCTATTAATATATTATCTAATAATTATTTTATTATATTTTATATATTTCACTCATTATCTTTATGTTTATAATATGATATAATTTCTATATTGTATCATATTATTTTATTCTTGATTTTATAAAAATAATATTTTCACTCTTATTATTAATATTTTATAGTGTACTGTATTAAGTTATTATTTGGTATTTAAATACTACTTAGTATATCGCTATTATAGAATATCTAGGTATAATAACTACTAAAGATATTATAGATGTTTATCTTATACTAAATATAATTTTTAAATCTCTGACAATCATTATTTTAGATATATAATAATGCATTTTAGCAATAAAAGTTTATGTTGATATTTATAATTTAAAAAAAAATAAAAAATTTTATTTATCAGAATCATTATACTTTTACTATAAATCTATAAATTATTTTGTTTTAATTCAAGAATTAAAACAAAAATGCTATATTTTATTAGAAATATATAAATTTCAGAAAATTTTGCAATAAAAGTTGTAATTTGTATATGTAAATATTATATTTATAGTTAGAATGAAAGTAAAAATTCATAAATATTTATATGGCTTTAGCTTAACATTATAATAGTTAGTTATATTTAAATTATTGATATGATATGCTAATGACAATGATGTCAGGATGGTTTATTAATAAAATGACTTAGAGTGAATTTAATAATTATTATTAAATATTACATGTATATATTATTGGTAGATTTTTTGATATTTATTTGAAATATTCAGATTTAATTCTCTTAAATAAATTTATCATAAGTAAAATATATATTTTCTTAATATTCAAATATTGATTTGATTAGATATTTTAAGAGATTTATGACAAATACATTAGATTGTGCATTAGATTTATATCTATACAATAATAATGTTAATTTTTTATAATTAATTTTTATTTTATGTTTTGTTAAAAAAATAATTTTGTTAAGTTGACTACTGTAATTTCTTATTTGACCTTCATTATTTAAACTTATTTATTTTGATATAATAAAATCATAAATTTTTGCTATATTATAAATAAAATTTCAAATTAGAATATAATTAGGTTTACTATATTAAAAGTATTTTGAATATTATAGTGCAACAGTAATTATGAAAATTATTTCTTATTTTATTAATTTCTGAATTTTATTAATTAAATATACTTTGTTAGATTATATTGTCATTGGACATAATTATTATTTTTACTATTTTCTTTAATAAAATTAATTATATGTTTTCAACTTAACCTTTTGATAAATAAAATATTATATTATTTAAAACCAGTATCATTAATTATAATTAATATATAGAAATAAATTAAAACTATTTTTTTTTAATACTTATTATTTTGCACTTTATTTTCTTATAAAGATAAAATATTAAATAAACGATGATTAATTTTTTTAAGCTTTATTATTGTTATTATTTTTTATACAAAAGATCTAATCTTATATATTATAAGCTTTCTTAATTAAAACTTAAATTAAAATAACGTAGAGCTATAGTGTGGTATATTAAAATCAAAGAATATTTGAATTAACATAGCTCTTTGGTAACCAGTAAATTACATCAATTGAGGCACTCAATATATATTAAAATTTTTTTATTATATGTAGTTATTCTACAATATTATATATATAATATCATGTAATTTGACGCATATATATCTTTAAATAAATTCAATAAAATAAACTTTTTTAAATAAAAACACTTATAAAAGCAGTTTTTCTATTTTTAGATTGTAATTAAGTTTATAAATAGAATACAATGACTTTATATATAATTTAGAAAAGTTTATATATTTTAGTTTTTTTTGAAAAAAAATAATAAATTAATTAAATTATAAGAAGTTATTTGATAAACTAAAATCCTTGTTTCCTATTGTTAACACTACATATAAATTCATCATAATTAACTTTAATAAAATTAAATAATGTTTAGTATTTTCTTTTAATTAATAATTGTCGATCAAATATTTTTCTAATAGAATTAACTAGTTTTAAATCACTGTTTTTTTTGCTAAAAATAAAAATAATATATAATAGAAAATCTATTTTTTTTGAAAATATATTTCATCAATAAAATTAATTATTTGTTATATAGATATAAGTTTTTATAACAATTTTTAATGTAAGAAAAAATTTAATACAATGTAATTAATTCCATAAAATATTCAATCTTTAATGAAAAGATTACAATCTCTATTTGTAATAATTTATGTAAATTATTATTTTAGTTTTTTATATTCATTTTAAAAAAAAATATTTAAATAATCCTTACATTTTTATACTTTTTATACATATAATGTAATAATAAATTGTTTTTTTCTAATAATTTCTTTTTGATATGTTTAATATTTTATTCTGTTTCTATACTATAATAAAGAAAATATTATAGAAGATTTAGTATTTCTTACTAATAATTTTGATATAAATAATTATATTAACTTATATTAGTAATATTTACTAATCCTACAATTCTGAATTAAAGATGAGCTGGATATTTAACTAATATATTAATATATAAGCATATAGTTTACAAAATTTTAATTGCTACTTTTTTAAATTTCTACTGATTAATATAAATTATATTCAAAACTTAAATAATTTTCATTATATTAAATAATTAATTCTAATTTTATATCAGAAATTTATTATGATTAAAATATGAAATATCTGCATTTAATATAACTATATTCTCAATTGTTACTCTATGTGTATAACTTATGTTTTGATACAGAATTAAAATCTATATATTTACAAATGAAAATTATTAAAATTAAAATTTTTATTCTTATAATAATGATAATTAAAACTTATTATTTGTCAGACTATTACTAATATTTTTATTAGTATTTCAGTATTAATTTTTAAGCTTTCTTATTTATGCAACATAATTAAAAATAATTAAAATGATAATTATTAAACAATCTATCTAAATTAAATTTAATAGTAATAAAATATGTAAGTTTAATTTTTTTAAAATCTATTAAACTAGATTTCAATCCTATTTATAAGTATATAGTATTTCAAGTTATTTATTATGATTTAATTATTATTCGGTCTAGTTTGTCTAACTAAAATAGTTAAATAATATAGCAAAATTTAAATTTATATCCTGTCACTAAGTAGTTTTAAAATATTCTGATATTTATAAATTTTATAAAGTATATAAATATATATTTTATGAAATAATTGGCATAAAACTTTAAGTGAGTTATTAATAATATTTCTATTAATAACTTTTGTTTGCAATACATTACGAATAATGTATTGTTAATTTTATTGATTTTTTTTTAAATTCATAACTTTTAAGATTATAACCCTTCTGCCATTTTTATAAAATATTGATTGAAGCAATGATTGGAAGAAATTTATTTTACTAACAAATCAAATATCATTTATTTTTAAGAAACAACAAAGTGTAATAATCATTAACTTTTCTAAATATGTAAATATTGTATAGTGTTTATTTATAATACTAATTTATTAAAATTTATCTCATGTAAAATTGTTTTGAAATATATAACTTGACTTATTCATCTGAAAATATTAATGCAAAATTAATATAAAAGTAATTAGAGTTTTGTTTAATATTTATTTTTTTTAATATCTTTTATTATACGTTAAAATATAATAATTATTTTTATTAATTTAATCTGTTATATTGATTCTATTTTGATTTATGGAATTTCAAGTTATATATTATTATTAAATAATAATATATTTATATAAATAGTTAATTATTTATTATAAAAGTTTATATAATAAAAGAATATTTACATTTATATAAATATAATAAATATTTATTATAATATTTTAATTACTTAATTTATAAAAAAAATAATTTTTTCATGTAGAAATAAAGTATATTCATATTAATAATACTATTATTGTAAATTATTTTGAATTTATTAGAAGATTTCTTATAAGTTATCATTTAAGTAATAATTTTATAACAGGTAAATTACTGTTGAGTTTAATTTACTATTTATTAGCTAATTTCAAATATATATTATCACAATTTTTTATTATTTTTTTTAAAAAAATTGAAAATTTAACTGCATGCTTGTTATTTTAATATAAATTTAAATTGAATTAATTAGATAAGAAAATTTATTTATATTTAATAATACTAAGTGAACTTAAATTATTCTATAAATTTATTTAAAATAAAGTAAAAGTTATATTATTGTATACAATAATATAAAATATTATAATAAAGTATTATTATAAGAAACAAATTGTTATTATCAAATTAACAATATTGTGCAAAGAAACTCAACTTAGATTTGATCATTATGAGTAATTTGTTTATATATATTCAACTAAGTAAGATAAATTTTATTTTTGATAATAGTAACACACTACTTACTTATACTATTGAATTCTTATTAATATTAATTTTTGAATAGAATTCCTTTATTTTTATTTATATTGACTGTATTTGCGTTTAATTAGTTTAATTTTAATATATATTATATATATTACTCTATTTTAAATGATACTTTAAACACGTTACGTTTAATAAAAGTAATTAAATTACTATTATTAAATCAAAATAAGTGAAATTTAATTTTTTAAAACATATAATTATTAACACAAAATCTGTTCTATAATATTTTATTAAAAATAAAATGAAATTTATAATAATACTCTTACTTAGAGTAAGCATATTATTATGTTGATAACAATCTGATATAATATAGATATCAATAACAAAAGATAGATCTAATACATGATTAGAGAACTTTAATATATTATTATTCAATTTTAATTACAATATTCTTTATAATTTCTATATATAATTTTAATCTTTTATCGCGATCATGATTCTATTATTATTCTTAATAGTTAACTCTATATTTAGTTAACACTGAATATCATACAAGTATGATATTATTTTTTACTTCTGCATTTATTATGGAGTTCAATATTTTAATTGGTTTTACAAATAGTTTTTGCGCTAAATGTATTAATATTATTTAAATAATTAACTACAAATTGTTTAAATAAGAAATAAATAATTTTTATAGTGTTTTGGAACAATATAATGTCGTCAATTCCAATATATGTATTATAATGTTGTATCAGTTTATTTTTATGAAATATTTTAAAATTTAATTAACAACATTCATAAAATTATAAGTTATTTTTATTTTTAGAAGCAAGTAATCCTCAATATATATTATATGGAATTAAAATGCATGAATTTTAATTAAAATCTTTTATAATTTTTTTGCAAAAAAAAATAAATATTTTAAGGTACATAAAAAATTCGTGAAGTAGTATATTAATCTTATTATTGATTTAATTTAAAAGATTTTGTTTATATTGATTAATTATAGAATTTTACATTTTATTTTAAATAATTATAAAAAAGTAAAATAGGTGTAATAATTTATTAATGTTTGTTGTTAAAATAATTTAAATTTTATAAATTAAATAAATAATTAATAATATATCTATTTACTAATAGTTCATAATTGATGATATATTTATTTAATAATATTTAATATTTAATATTTAATATTTAACAGAAAAATAGTAGTTAAATCTAAATTTAATATTATTTTTACTAAATATTTTTTTGCAATAAATTTTTAATAAAATAGTTATTTATATTATTTTATTTTGTAGTAAATTAAATCTTTAGTTAAAGTTTATTTGAAATAACTATATAGTTTTATTTAAATTTAAATTTATACAACGAATAGACATATTATAAAATGAATATATTAAAGACGCCATTTAATAACTTCACTTTTCTATAAGTGCACAAACTCTAACATCAATCAACAAAAAAAATTATTAAAACAAAAATTACATTTTCATTATATACAAAATGATATGTTATTAACAGATGATATTTATTAATTTTTAACTATAACATTAGTATCATTATCTATAATGATACTACGAAATTTCTAAATTATTATCATGATAGTAAGTATTTAATAAAGCAATTTTAGAATTATCTTAAAAAATTTATATTTATTGGATAATATTTTTACATTATTGTACGATATTGTTTTTTTAAAATAAAATAGTAAGTTTTATGAAAAATTTTAAAATCTTTAATACAGAATATTCACAAACATTTAACAACATTATCATTATGATTAAACTAGTTTTTATGCAAGAGAAAATTGATAATTTTTACTTTAAAAAAAATATGATTAACAATAACGAATATAGTAATAAATTAGAATTAATTAATTATTTTGTTTTATTTTAGTTAAAAAAATATGTTTTAAATACTTAAAAATATAAAATATTAATTCACATAAAATAATATAAAAACTTACAAAAATATTTTTCTTCAAGTATATTTTTTTTTAAATATAGTTAGATAAATAAAAAACTAATATTACTATCACTACTATAATAACATTGTTATAGGTGGAATTATTTAATTTATATGATTATTAATAATTTATTTTATTAATGCGTTGCTTTAATTTTGTGCATTTTTTTACTAAAATAATTAATATTAGTGCATAAAAAGAATTTATATAAAGCACTGAAAATATAAAATTTAAATTTCTATTTTTATTCTATTATTATTAGTAGTTTAGTTTAAATTTAAATTGAAGAATACAAAATGAAAATAGATAGAAACTTATTATTATTCAACTTTAAGGCCACTTATTTATTATTTTACTGTCGACTTCTAGAGAAGTAATAAAAAATTTAAGATTCTAGTTACTAGTTACTAAAACGTATATAATTAATAACAATTTAATGTATATTCTTTAAGATATTATTGCTTAATTTTAGATTTATTATTCATAGCAAAAACATACAGTGTTTTTTTAAAATTGACATACTAAACGTTATTAATTTCAAATTATTTAGTAAGATATAGATTCTAAACATTTGATTTTTATATAACTTCAACTTATTATAAATTAATAAACCAAAAAACTTTAACATATATCTATATCATACAATTGCATGTATATATTCAATGAATATATTTAATTTATTAGCTGAATATCTGATATGGTTAAAATTAATAATTTAAACATGTTGTGACAATTTAAAATTTATCATATAAAATTTAAATAAATATATAATATTTATAATCAAAATTAATTGCTAACTTATAAATATAAAAATATCATTATTATACAATAATTGAGTAATAGTAGATATTATATTTGCTTGGTTAAAGTTTTAGCTTGTAATGTTTTTTTTTGTATTTGCGTTAATAGAAAAAAAATAACTTATTGAATATAAATATAAATTTATATCATTTGTTGATTAACATGTATCTTATTTCATATAATTAAATAATTTATTTATTGATTTTTGTGATAAATAAAATAGGAAAAAATTGATGGCTGGAAATTCAATTGGGCAGATTTTTCGTGTCACTACATTTGGTGAGTCGCATGGTTTTTGTATTGGATGTATTGTTGATGGCATTCCTCCTGGAATGGAATTATCAGAAAAAGATCTGCAAATTGATTTAGATCGCCGTAAACCAGGAGTTTCTCATTATACTACTCAACGATTGGAACTTGATCATATTAAAATTTTATCTGGTGTTTTTGATGGAAAAACGACAGGAACACCAATTGGTTTATTGATTAAAAATTATGATCATCGATCGCAGGATTATACTAATATTAAAGATATTTTTCGCCCTGGGCATGCAGATTATACATACCAACAAAAATATGGTTTTCGTGACTACCGAGGTGGTGGGAGATATTCAGCGCGTGAAACAACAATGCGAGTTGCAGCTGGGGCGATAGCAAAAAAATATTTGAAACAAAAAGTTGGTATAATAATTAGGGGTTATTTAAGTCAAATTGGAGATATTTGTTGCGAACTAAAGGATTGGAGTTTTGTTGAAAGAAATCCATTTTTTTGCCCTGATTCAACAAAAATAACCGCTTTGGATGCTTTATTGTGCGCATTGAAAAAAGAAGGTAACTCTATTGGTGCTAAAATAACTATTATTGCTGAAAATGTTCCTGCTGGATTAGGAGAGCCTGTTTTTGATAAATTAGATGCAGATATAGCACATGCAATGATGAGCATAAATGCAGTTAAAGGTGTTGAAATTGGTGATGGTTTTAAGGTAGTCGGGTTGAAAGGAAGTGAAAATCGTGATGAAATCACCAATAATGGATTTATCAGCAATCATGCTGGTGGTATATTGGGTGGTATAAGCAGCAATCAACCAATTATTGTTCATTTAGCCTTGAAGCCAAGTTCAAGCATATCTATCCCAGGCAGAAGCATTGATATGGAAGGTAATGATGTTGAAATAATTATTAGTGGGCGTCATGACCCATGTGTTGGAATAAGAGCTGTACCGATAGCAGAATCTATGATGGCGATAGTTCTTATTGATCATTTTTTACGTAATCGCGCTCAATGTAGTTAGATATTTTAAATTGTGTAACATGAATATTCATTAAATAACATAATTATAATAATGTTATTAACATTTAGTATTTAATTTTAAAACAATTCACCAGTTCAATTATATGATTTATTTATTAATTATTTCGCATGCGATTTTATGTTAATTTTAAATACAAAATTTCATATTTGAAATACTATGATTAAAAAAGATTCAATAAATATATTTTAATTATTGCATTAGAAAAATTAACATATTATACAATTATTAAAAAGTATTTAAGAAATTTTAAGTTAAATTATAAAAACTTTAATAGATTCTTCATGTAAATATCTAGTATTTATTTTTAATGTTAATTGGTTTAATTTTTTAATTAATTTTTGATTAAAATATGTTTGTTTTTAATTAAAAATTATAATTAGATCTAAACTGCTTTTAAAATACAATTATCTATCAATAGATTATATGTTTACTCGAATCATATATTTGTTTTATTATTCGGACATAAAATTAGCATTTTGAAAATTTTTTAATAATTTAGATAATATAAAGTAATGTTTGAGATTATGTAAAATTTTAAAAAATATATTTTAATATAAATTTATAATAATATTAATTTTTAGTAAAAAATGATAACTATAAATATATATTAAATTATATAAATTTATTTATTTTGATAAAAGATATTTTTATCTATTCAAAGAAATTGAGATAACAAATTTTCTCTATTTCCTAATATCTATTAAAATTTAATACAAATATATTGAAAAAAAATTATTTTATATTTTTAAATAATTAAGATTATACAATCAATTATAATTAACTATTGAAATTTTAATTATTTTTATTTAACTTAATTTTAGAATTAAAATAGATTTGAGTTAAAATTATCGAATAGATTATTAATTACAAATAATGATATCTATAATTATAAAAATTAATTAAAGATTAAAATAAAAGTAGTAACAAAATATTATGTTACATGATATGTATAATTAGTTTAAATGAATTATATTACAAATAAAATGTAATTATTAAAAGTTAGTTCTATAATATTAAAAGGTTAAAGTTATACATCTTTAGTATGTAATTATAAATTATAGAATTATAATCAAAAATTAAGCAATTAATTAGATATAAAGTAATTAAGATAGAATATTGCGATTAAGTGAATTTATGAAATATCTTTGAAATTAATCTTTTTTTAAAGAAAAATCTTTGATTTTTTTAATAAATAATTTTGCCACACATCAAAAAACAAAAAAAATAATGATAATTATTTTGTATAATATATTTGTATAACTATTGATAGTAATTAAGTTTTAGTGTCCATATTTATTTTCTTTCATGTATAAGGTCTACATCAATAATCTCGATCATGGCAATTTACTAAAATTTAGTTACATAAAATAAATCTAGTTGAACAATAAATCTTTATAAGTATACTCTTTACTTTTTAGAAATAGAATTATTTAATAATATACAGTACATTAAAATATTGCAATAATTAGAAACGATTTTTATTAATTAATTAGAAAATACAAAGCAGATTGTTATTAGCATCTATATTTTTAAAGCAATACTAAGTATCAAAAAGATAGAAAAATCGTTGCACATTATTTTAATGAATTGTTATTATATTATAAATTTTTATTATAGTAATTTATATTAAAAAATAATTTTATAGATCATTTAATAATATTAATCATAACTGGAAGTTATTTTTTTATAAATCTAGTAGTAATAAAATTATTTTATGATTTCTGGATAAGTTCCAATCATATATATTTTAAAAAAAATATTTAATTAGATTGATGCTTATGATGTAATAGCTTATTTACTTGCATGTTTAGTTATATCACTAATATAACTAATATAGTATTTAATACTATTAAATAACGTTAATATATTATACTGATTATTTTATAGAATTTTTAAAATTATTTATTTACTGGATTTTTAATTATTGATTAAATAGAAATTTATGTTTATTAAAAATATATTTAAAATGTAATGAATTACATGAATTTTATTTGTATTTAATATAATATATCATTATATATTTAGTGATATTTATTGTTAATAAAAATATAAAAATCACTTCTTATCAATATGTTTTTATTTAAAATATATTAATATTTATTATTTTTTCAAATTAATAACAATTAAATATTTTAAAATAATTAAGTAAGATGTACAACTTAAAAGATAACAACTAGAACTCAATTAAAATTAACTTATAAATCTTAAATATTAATTACTATTTTGGTATTGAGAAGAATAATTTTCTTATGATAAATTATAATTAAAATTTAATTATAATTTATTTTTTTATTAAAAAATAAAAATCTATAAAAAATTCCAATTAATTAAATAAAAAATTTTTTGCTATCAAATTTTGCTATTACGTAAAGAATAAAATTGGTCGTTATGTGTTTAGTTAATATGAATGTTATCTATAGTTTAAAATGAACAAAAGAGCGTTATTTTTTTTCGATAAATCTTATGTAGATACATAGAAAAAATTATTAAATACATATTTTTTAATGTAAGTGTATATTCAATAAATTTTAATGTTGATTAAAATATTACTATGCGACGTTTATTGTAGTTATAAAAAAATAAAAAACAATTAGTTAAATTAATTTGATAGAATGATTAATATATGAAAACAACTCACAACAAAATAATTATTAGAATAACATGTTACTATCCATAATAGTTCTTTAATGAAAGAAAAGATGAATTATAAAAAAATAATATATAATATTATAAATCAATATATTAAAATCACAAACAAATGAACTAACATTTTATTTATATACGAATTATATAGTCATATTTGACAATATAATGCAAAGAATATACATGATTTTATCAATAAATTATTTAAATAAAATCATAAATTTATAAAAAATTATAATTAAATTAAGAGATAGATATTTATAAATATAGTAAACATTATATAAATTAATCAAAAAATTTAATTTTAATTAAACATATTGCACAATAAATTACTAGAATATCTTTACAAGTTATTAAATTAAACAGATACATAATGTTATGTATAGTAAAAATAAATATTAATAGAAAAACAACTAATAAAGACGTCATTAATAATATAAGTTTTTCAATATGATTTAAAATAAAATTATTTCTATAATTTTATTGAGATATAAAATATTAATCAGTTAGTTACTGTTATTAACATTTGTATAAAATTAGAATTAAGCAATATAAAATTATGTATCATTATACAAAATATGGAATTAAGTAGAAGATATAGATATTTAATCTTTTAATTTTATAATAAAAATAATTGAATAATTCTTAAATGTTATATATTAGAGAATATAAACTATGTTTTTTTAACGTTTGAAATATTTAACAAAGACAGATTGTTTCTATACTTTTTAGTTAGCCAAAATTTTATCTTAAATCAATAACAATATTATTTATTAATTTATCATGATAGTAGTTTTTTATATTCTATAAGTTTCATAAATAATTATTTTGAATAAAATTTAGTTGTACTAGGTTGTACTAGGTTGTACTAAGTTGCACTAAGTTGTATTATAGTTATAATAAAAATAGTTAGATTTTTAAAAAAAATATTAAATCTTTGTATTTTAAAAAAATATCTAATTTCTTTTAATTTAATATATGAGATAATTTTGATTATCATATGAATGAAGACGCGCTTGTTAGTAACACTATTAAATTACTAAATTAAAATGTACAAGTATAAGACAATAATTGTTTCAGAAAAGTTGTCAGAATAATGACATATTAAATAATATATAAGATAAATATAAAAATAATATATGACATTATTGATATAATATTTATCTTTGTACGATAATATTCAGTTAATTAGATAAATATTTTCTAATTAGGTAACGTTAATACATACATCTAAATTACTCGAACAAGTACTTGTGTGGTGAGGAAATTATATTTAGTTAATCTTCTAAATATCACAGACTTTAATATGTATACTAAAGTATAACATTAATAATTTTTTATAAAAAATTATTAATTAAGTCTAAGTTATGAATTATGATAACAATTGAGAAAGATATTAACCTATAAATAAAATTTATTTATAGGTTAATATCAATAGTTCTAAACAATAAAAAGATTATTATTTTCTCTGTTATTAATAATCTAATACTAATTGTGGCAAAATAATTACATCACATATTATAAAAAATAAAATATTATAAATTGAATAAGTAATATATAAAGTAACTAGCATTATTAGTATTGTTTGATTATTATTTCTATATAAATTATACTTAAATATAATATAATATTTTAAAATTTAAAATATTTCTTATAAAATAAAATAAGTAAATGTTCTTCTATATTTTTAAGTTTACTTTCATAAATTTATACTTATTTAAGTATAGCGATAATTTAGAAAATTAGTTTATTACTTTTAGTTTGTTTTATATTAAAGAATAAATAGTATATAACTAATTTTTATTTAAAATAATTATATATTACAATTCGATCTCAATCTAATATGAATATATTTAAGAAGTATATTCATATTAAAACATGAAAAGTAAAACAAAAAATATTTTATGCCAGATAATTATACTATATAATTAAGCATAAGTATTTATATATTGATTTTCTAACTTGTATTAGAAAATTGTTAATATTAATTAGCATACAAGTTTAAAATCTTTTTAGTAAAATTTTTGTCAATTTCAAAAGATTATGTATGTTTAATTTTTCTATTTTAATATTATTAATGTTGTTTTGTTTGATATCTCCTATCTTTAATTTATTAAAGTTATTTTAGAACTCAAAGTTTTCATTAAAATTTACATATATATAAATTAGATAACTAGAATTAGTATTATATTAATTATGGATAGAGAATTTTTCTTCTGCATTATTTTTTTACGATCATATCATCAGTTATATAAATTTATATCACTATAAATTTATATAACACTTACTATTAAATTATAAATATTTAAATCATTTAATAGACAATACAAAGTAATAGTATTCAATTTATAAAAAAATCTCAAACATAAAATTAAAGTTTGACTTCACATAAAAATCAACTTATTATTATTATGGTGCGAATTACTGTGGTTAATAGGAGCAAAGTGCTTGTTTTTATATATATTTTTTTCAGAAATAAAAGATTAATAAGATAAATAATTTAGTTTTTAAATTCTTTTTATAAAAGGTAGTAATTATATTAGTTTGTTACGATATTATGATTGATTATCATCTTTTTTTATAAAATAAACACAAGATATATTTTTTATCGTTATTTTATCAAGTAGCTTTATATTATTGATAATAAAGATATTAAATATCAATCTAACATAAAAATATTAATTATTAATTAATATAAAATATTTTTTTATTTAAATTGAAACATTACATATAATTATTATATTATATATGAATAATTATTAAGAAAAAACATACTTAGTATTTTTATTAAGAATAATTAAATATTCTTTATATTTAATAACATAATATTCTAAATTAATTATTCTATAATACACGTACAATAAATATAAAAAATTTTGTTAAAATGTAATAATCTAACTAATTTTTTTTAATATTTATTATTAATTTTTATATAAATGCTACAAATAGTTTCAATAAATAATTCATTATACTAAATATAATTTATAATATAAATTTAATCTCATAATAACAACAATTTATGTAAAAAATAATAATTAACTTATTTATTCAAAATAATTAAGTTAATTAACTAAATAATGACATAAGTTTAAAACTAAATTGCATGTACACATTTGTGAAAATAAAAAATTAATACCACTGTTTGTAACAAACATACAACTATTCTATAATAAATTTAATTAATAAAGTTTCTTCGCCATTTCTAACCAATCACGCTTAAACTTACGATGCATATTTTCAACTGCATCTATAATATCATGATGAACCAGTTTATCATTTTGGATACCAACACATCGACCAGAATATCCCTGCAAAAGCAATTGAATAGAATAAGCGCCCATACGAGATGCTAAAACACGATCACTAGCTACTGGGCTACCTCCTCTTTGAATATGACCTAAAACAGTTGCTCGAGTCTCATAACCTGTTTCTTTTTCAATATATTTTGCTAATTTATTAATATCGTAAATATGTTCAGTAATAGCAACAATTGCATGACGTTTACCTCTTGCCAAACCAGATTTAATTTCTGTCAGTAATTCCTTCTTGTTAAAAGGTATTTCTGGTAATACAACAAATTCACATCCTCCAGCAATGGCAGCAGATAAAGTCAAATCTCCACATCGACGGCCCATTATTTCAACTATCGAAATGCGCTTATGTGAAGCTGAAGTATCACGCAAACGATCAATTGCTTCAACAATGGTATTTAAAGCAGTAAAATAACCAATAGTATAATCAGTACCAGCAACATCATTATCAATAGTTCCAGGCACACCTATACAAGGAAATCCAGCTTCTGTTATCTTTTTTGCACCTCGATAAGAACCATCTCCACCAATGACAATCAAAGCATCAATATTATGCTTTATCATATTTTCGATAGATTTAGCTTTTACCTTATCACTATCACGAAATTCAGGGAAACGGGTAGAGCCTAAGAAAGTGCCTCCGCGATTAATAATATCAGAAACGCTAAAACGATTAAGCTCTTTTATTCTATTCTTATAAAGACCCATATATCCGTCATAGATACCATAAACTTCTAAACTTTCAGAGAGTCCCATTCGTACAACACTACGAATAGCAACATTCATTCCTGGAGCATCACCACCACTAGTTAAAATACCAACTTTTTTTATTACTTTTTTGTTCATTTTAACCTCTATTTTAATCTATTGTCATAACTCTAAAACAATAATTTCATTTATTTTACTTATGACACTAATGTATTAAATTGATTCAATTTACTATATTATGCGATAAAACTTTTTCTGGATATTTTATTTATTTGTTTTATTTAATAGATGTAAAATAAATAATAAAAAATATTTCATTAAAATAATTAAATAATTATGTCTAGTAATTATATTAATGCATACATACTTAGATGGTAATTCTACTATATTAATAAATATTTTGTTTTTTGTTGTTAATGATGTATAAAGTAAATTTTAAGTAAATATTTTTAATCAAGATTTTTACTTTTTGATATATATAAATATAAATTAATGCAAAGTATTCTTTACAAGGTATTTAAGTTCTATAGAGAAATCATAGAATAAGTTTAATAAAACTATTGTGCAAGAATTATAAATAATGAAAATAAAGTAATATTTTATTTATATAAAAAATCAAAATAATATCTCTAAATAAAGATATTTTAGTAGATATTTAAATAGGTAGATGTGTATAATAAATTAAATAATATAAAAATATTAAAAATATTAAAAATATTAAAAATATTTAATGTATGGTATCTTTCGTAAAAAAAATTTATTTGCGTGTTAAAAACTAGATATTTTACACTCCTATTTAGTGAATTGTTAACTTCAATAAATAACATATATTTTATAAATAAGATTATTTACAATACTAACTATAATTTAATAAAAGAATCAATATTATTAAATTTAATATTATATTATAATATATAACTTTTAGTGCAGTAAAAAAAATTAATTTGATTGCATAATAATAAATTATTTATTAAATTATTTTTGTAAAAAAAATGACTATAGAAAAATAAAAAGTAAGCGTCAATAACTAGTTTGCACTTTAATACATATTCCGTATATAAATGGCATCCTATATCCCATAAGTTAAATATTAATAAATTAGTGTTAAAATATTTAATAATATTCAAGTTATTTCATTAAAGCAACAACATAGCTTTAATTTATTGATGTTTATTGAGAATATATTTAATAAGCACTTAAATATATAGAATTATAAAGAATTTATTCATAAAAATAAAAACTTGTAATAAATAAAAAACTGTTACTAGTTACTTGCATAAGCATATCTTTACAATCTCATTATCATTAATAATTATTATCTTAAATATAGATGCAAATTATGCTTGTAATAATTATTTAGCTAAAAAATAAATGCACTTAATAACAAAATACAATCATTGGTAATAAATTTTTTTTATGTAATTATCACGATAATATGTTTATTACAGTAATTAATATAAACTTTACTATATTTAACAAAATTTTAATTATTAAATAAAAATAAATTCTGATAAATTTTTAGAAAATCGTGTTGAACTTATCATTATCTAACTATAACTGGCCTTGATTTGATAGAGATATCGTATTAAGTAACTAAATTAAATGTTTTGTTATAAGTTACAAAATTCTTTATATCATTAAAATATCAGTAGTTAAATTGTCTAATTTTAATTTTTAATTTTATAATTACAGAAAGCAAATAAGCTTTATTATGTTTTTAAAAAAGTATAATATATATAAAATATTAGTAAAAAAAATAAATATAGATTGATTTTAAAAAATTTCTTAAAACATCCAGATATTTGCATGATATTAGCACAACTACTACAAGTAACAATTTGCATATAATGAAAAAAAATTTCAAAAATAATTCTATTGAAAATAAATTATTAAAATTTAGTAAGAAATTTTTCTTTAGTTTTTTCTCAAATAATTTTAAATACTTTTTAGTAAAATTATGACTAACTGATTTTATAGTAACTAACAAAATTAATTTACATATTAATTTTTTATAACTAAATATATAGTATATTACTACTATATTTATATTTATACATTGTATCTATTGAAATATTGAACAATATTTGCAACGTAAAGACAATTTTATTAAACGGTTAATAAAATTTAAGGAAATAATATAACTAAAATAAATATATATAAGTTATTTCTATTAAAATCAACTTATATTTCAAGTAAGTTACATAATAAATAATGTAGAAATGACTATTTTTAAATATTTTCATAAAGATAAAATTAATTATTATAATTAATATAATAAAGGTAACGTTTTATTTATCCTTAACAATAAAACAATATTTTAATTATTTTATAAGTTATGGATAACAATTATCTTATTCACTTTAAGTACACTAAGATAATTATATAATTGGAGATAATATGAAAAACCTATGGAATTTAATCACAACATTTTCTAAATTTAGTTGGAGATTACTTAATTTTATTAGGAAATTTACTATCAACTTTGTTTATATTTTTTTTATATTTACTGTAGCAAGCGCTTATTTTTCTTATAGAAATGAAAAAAAATCTACAAATCAATATTATGGTGCCTTGCTTATTGATCTTAATGGTGTAATTGTTGATCAAATATCTACTCCAAATCCTATTGGTAAAATGAGTCGTGAGTTATTAAACTCATCAAATAATCGCCTGCAAGAAAATTCATTATTTGATATTGTAAACATTATTCGCAATGCAATATATGATGATAAAATTACTGGTATAGTTTTACATCTAGATAATTTAACTGGTTCAGAACAACCATCTTTACAATATATTGGCAAAGCGTTAACAGAATTTAAGTTGGCAGGAAAACCAATTTACGCAATTGGTAATAGGTATAGTCAATCACAATATTATTTAGCTAGCTTTGCTAATAATATATATATGTCACAACATGGTGATATAGGAATTTATGGTTTTTCAAGCAACAAACTTTATTATAAAACACTGTTAGATAATTTAAAAGTTAATACACATATTTTCCGTGTTGGAACATATAAATCAGCGGTAGAACCATTTATACGTGACAATATGTCATCAGAAGCACGTGAAGATGATAAAATCTGGGTTAATTCACTATGGAATCATTATTTATTAACAGTTGCCAAAAATAGACAAACGACACCAAAAAATATTTTTCCTGGCGTTGATCAATTAATTAAAGATATGAAAAATGTAAATGGTAACAGTGCGAACTATGCGATTAAACAAAAATTAATTGATCATATTTTTACAGGCGCAGTTATGGAAAAGGAATTAGGTAAAAAATTTGGATGGAATAATAAAGATCAGCATTTTAATTACATTAGTATATATGATTATGCAAATAAACAAATACATAAAAATCAACCAATGCAACAAAATAGATCAGATGATAAACATGGTAATATTGCTGTAATAATTACTCAAGGTGTCATTATTGATGGACCAGAAGAGCCTGGTGTTGTTGGTAGCGATACAACAGTAGCGCAAATACGAAAAGCAAGACTTGATCCAAATATCAAAGCCATTGTTTTACGTGTAAATAGTCCAGGAGGAAGCGTTACAGCTTCAGAAACGATACGGAATGAACTTATTGATGCTCGTAATGATAATAAACCAATTGTTGTCTCAATGGGTGGAGTTGCTGCATCAGGTGGTTATTGGATTTCAACTCCAGCTAATTATATTATTGCCAGTCCAACAACTATTACTGGATCAATTGGTATTTTCGGTGTAATAAATACACTCGAAAAGAATTTAAATACAATTGGTGTTTATACTGATGGTGTTTCTACTACTCCACTAGCCGATATATCAACAACAAAGGGCATAAATAAACAATTTTCTGATATTATGCAAATTACTATTGAAAATGGTTATCATACTTTTCTAGAATATGTTTCAGAAGCAAGACATAAAACAACATCAGAGATAGATAAAATCGCTCAAGGTCGTATATGGATTGGTTCAGATGCACTAAAAAATGGATTGGTTGATAAACTTGGTGATTTTGACGACGCAGTAAATAAAGCGGCAGAATTAGCTAAAATTACAGTACCTTTACTTGATTGGTTACAACCTAAACATTCTTTTATTGATCAATTAATATTTGAATTAACTTCAATTGCTGATGCTATAATGCCAGATTCACTAGAATTATTACTTTCAAAAAAAACTGTCGATGATTTTCAAAAACAAAGTAGATTTTACAGACATATGAATGATCCGCAAAATCGCTATGTATTTTGTTTAAATTGTTGTGATATTTATTAAAATAAATATCATATTATTAAAATTTCATACATTTAATAATTTTAAAAATGAATAATATAATATGTAATTATTAGTTTATATAATAGTCAGAATCACAATATTTTATCATTATATTTATAATGTTTATATAATTTATTGTTTTTAAATAAATTTTCAATTATCTAAATAAGTTATAACACTTACTAAGTAAACTTAATTATTCTTAATTAATTAAGTTCATAACAGTTGAGTGAGTTATAAATATAAAAATCATTGTTAATTACTGAAGAATATAGCTAAGATGATAAACAATTAAAAATGTTTCATTGTCATATGAAAATTATATTAATTTTTATAGAATAAATGCTATATAGTTTTACTTATAATGCTAACTATTTTTTAAAAAAAATATTTTATATTAACAAAACAAAGGATTTCTTTAAAATATTTTTCTATCTATATTTATTTAAAATGATATAAATGTTACTTAAAATCTAATATAATATATGTTTACTATGGATAAATTTTTAATTTTTATATCATAAATAATATTAATTTCAAGACAACAACTTAAACAAATGTATTTCAATATTTTTAATATAAAATAAACTGTTTATATCAAATCAGAATAATTTAATATTTATGATTTTAAAGTATGATACTTCATATTTAAACAGAAATAAGATAGAAATTTATTTTCTATTTAACGAGAAAAACTTTTTGTAGATTACATTATATTAGCTTTTAATGTTTATCATTATTAATATAGATACATATTTGCTAAAATATTAAGATATGAATTACAGTTTATACATTAATAATATATACGTAGTAGAAATTTATTCTTAATCGTCTCACCTTTTTCTTTTAAAATAAAATTATTTATAAAGAAATTAGATTTGTTGTTCTAAATAAACAAATAACTTTAAAATATCTTATAAGTTCTCATTAATCATAAATATACTATGTTTACATTTGTTGTTAGATAAATTATTTTTTCTGATAAATTTATTAAATTATTGATAAAGTATAGACAAGGCATGTATATAAACATGATATTTAAAAAAATAAGATGAAATAACTTCGTTATTATATTTTCTCGCTTACAACAATTCAATCTAAAATATATAATAAATATTGAGCAAATAAATATTTATATACTTTCTTTTATTTTAATCTATTTAATTTTTTCAGTTTTCATAATTTTATATAACTACTTTTTATGTGTAAAAATAATTATAATACTGTAAACTAAAAGTTATTTTTTATAAATAAAATTATATATAGAAATATAATACATAAATAATTACAATAACTAACGTTTATTTATTGTAAAACCTTATTTTAATAATAATATAAAATATAAAACTTTTCAATATAATTATGCTAAACGTTAATATATAATAAAAGTTATGCGTTTATGTTTTTAAAATAAATTAATCTGTATTTTGTGAGTATAAATTACTAGATGGTGTTCAAAGATACTAATTTTAATATCTATATTCATTTATTTTATTTATTCTTAATTTTTATAAGTATTATGATCTCTAAATATTATTGAGAATTACATATTAAACTAAGTTAAACTTTTATTAGATATTAATTCAATTAAAGTAAATTTGTATACCTAAAACTAAAAATTGAAATTTATTGTGGCATTAAAATTTTATTTTATATTAATATAATAGCGCTAAATTAAAATTAAATTTTTTATAATATTACACTACACTATACACATTCATTTATGTGTATAGTGTAATAAAATGATATACGATATTTATAAGAAATTTTATGTTTTAACTACTATATTGATTAATTATATTAACTTTGATAATAAAAATTTGATTATACTTAATTACTATTAAGTATAATCAAATTGATATCAAACAAATAAGATAGTTATTTTTAATAAAATTAAATATATTAATATCTTATATTTTCCGTTTCGATTTTATCGAAAATTTAGTTTAAACAGAATAAAATTAACTCAAAATTTTTATTTCAACTTTTTTTTGTATAATAATATAAGTTTTATTTCCTTTATCTATAATAAAACATAAGTAAAATAATAATTTGAATAAAAACATGACTAAATTAACAAAATTGAATTGACTAAATAAAATAAATTTTTGTTACTAACTATCGTGAATATAAATATGACATAAAATGTTTTTTTAAGCAAAAGGCTAACTAAAATTGAAATTGATAAAAATAGTCTTATTTAATTACAAAGAATTACACTTGTTTATATAAAATAGGCAACATACTTAATATATATTCATCCTATGAGATACTACAAACATATTTTTACATTAATTTTATATAAAATTAATGTAAAACAACATAAAGTGTTATAAAAATAAAAGAAAACTGTAATTAAATGTTATTTAAAGAAAAATCATCAGAATAGTGATCAATAATATACAATATAAAGAATATATATTTAATAAATAAAGTATTGTAATAAATCTAAAATTTATAAAAACTTATTATAAATTAAACAATTAATTATATCGTAGATATTTTAAAAAAACAGAAATAAAACAACAAAAACAAGAGAATTAAGTATATTATTAAATAATTATTAAACTATAATAACCTTATGTATTTTTAATACAAACTAAGTATATAAAATATACAAGTAAAATAAAACAAATTTAAATAAAAATAATTTAAATCATCATGCATAGTTTAAAACTATTTTAAAAAAACGTAAAATACTATAAAGTTAAATTAATAATAGATGTTTAATGGAATATAAATTTAAATTAGTAAGTTAAGTAATTTAGATTTATATAAAATACTTGTAATAAAATATAGAATATTTTGTATTTACAAATATATTTGATATTATATTTAATATTTATTTATATATAGAGACTTATGTACAGTAAACATTATTTAATTACACTTAAAAGTTAAGATAGCATAATAAATAAACTTATATATAAAATTATTATATGCCAACTATATAGATGAAATTATACAATAGTTTTCTATACAGAAATTTTGTTTGCGTTAGATAAATTTATGAAGAATTAAAAATATGAAAGAAAAATTTAATTTCTTATAATTTAGCATAATAAATTATTATGACTTTAAGATAAATAATTAATAGTATTATACAATTAATAAAAGTTTTAATCTAATATATTAAAAGATGAAAACACACTAAATAAAAATTATATTGCAAATCATCATTTATAATATTAATATAATAAGAAATAATCTAAGTAAATTCAAAACAATATGATGAAATAATTGGTGTATAATTAATGTTTGAAAAATAAAATTATATTATTATTTATAATAAATGTTCATCTATAAATTAAATGTCTATACTGATCTAATCAAAACAAAAAATATTACTATAATATAGTATCAAATAGTACATTAAGACAAAATATTATTCATAAATTTATAAATAAATTAAACTGCAGACAATTATTATGTAAAATACATTAATAAAAGAAGAATATTATAGCTAATTATAAAATAATTTATGCAATAGTTTTAATTTATATTATTACTATCTTGTCGGATAAATAATAATGCAAGAATTCTTTTATACTATATGTAAATTAAATTCTATAAGAAACATGAATATAGTTAAGTATATAATTAAGTTATCTATAATTGTTAATAATTATAGGGCATTATATATTAATACTTAGCTCAAGTTTGTAATAATATAAATAATTTAATAATATTAATTTATCTATATATAAAAAAATTACGTATAAAAAATGCTAAAAAATAGGTCGCTATAACTTTACACAAAATTCTATCTCCAATTCTAGATTTACCTGGCACTTATCATATCTGCTCATTTAATTTCATTTTTATTAGAGAAAAATTCTAAATTAATTTAAATAAATTATTTTTTGTGTTACATCTATCTTTTATTTCACATTAATATTAGTACTTGATTTACCTAGCTATCTATATGATATATATAATCTGATAATTTTATTGTTTAGATATTTGAAATGAATGATATTAAATACTAAAGCAAGATGACTAGATTTAGCATTAAAATACTAACGACTAATTTTGTATACAATCTTTTTATTGCAAACCACTTAGAACAAATATATAAATAAAATTATATAATAAAGTGTTAATCTATAAAATATTATAATAAACTATGATTAATTTTTATAAGAATATTTTATTATATCTATTGTTTATGATATCTTTAATCATTTTTCTATGTATTTTTAAATTATAGTTTATAGTAAAATAATAAAAATTTATAGATTATAGATTATAGATCTTCAATCAACTTTTGTCTTTCATCATAATATAACTGAAATATTTTTTTTAAAATATTAAGCTATGAAGTTTTAAATAAAACTATTTATTTTAGTTGTTTTCAAAAGAAATTATCAAACAGTTTTTATAAGTATTTATAAATCTTAAAGCAATGTTTACCTGGTTGAATAATTTAATTTATAAATATTAGAAGCTGACAGAAAAAATTACACAATTGATAAAATAATTTTGTAATACTTTCGTGAATATATTTTGTTATAAGATTAACGATACTTTTTTTTGCTTTATAATAATATTTTATACATAAAAAATAAATTTTAATTATTAAAAAGTAAAATAGTATCAAAATTAGATGTTTTGAGATATATGATTATCTAAGCGCTAATTTTATTATAAATTCTTAATATAATTTTACGTTGATTAAAATGATTATTTTAATTTCTAGCATATAAAAACATAATATCAATTTAATTTATTTACTAGAAAATGGAAGCGAATAATAATGAATGCGAATACTAAACAAATTATACTGAAAAGTTTTCTTGGTAATTCTCCAGAATGGTACAAATTGATTGTCATTTTATTTTTAATAATTAATCCAGTTTGTTTTCTTTTCATTAACTCTTTTATTGCTGGCTGGCTACTAATTATTGAATTTATTTTTACTCTTTCTATGTCTATAAAATGCCACCCATTACAGCCTGGCGGATTACTTTCTATTGAAGCAATCATTATTGGTATGACTTCACCAAAACAGGTAAGTCATGAAATAGTTAATAATATTGAGGTGATATTGCTATTAATTTTCATGGTTTCAGGTATTTATTTCATGAAACAATTACTGTTATTTATTTTCACAAAATTATTGCTGTCAATTAATTCTAAACCTGCACTTTCAGTATCCATTTGTTTGATTAGCGCATTCCTTTCAGCATTTTTAGACGCTCTAACTGTAATTGCTATAGTGATCAGTGTATCTTTTAGTTTTTATTCTATTTATAATAATTATATATCCAATAAAAAAGTACCTTTTTTATTGGAAAATAATATTTTTATAATGGAAAAAAAAGAAATTCTTGAACAATTTAGAGCTTTTTTGCGCAGTTTATTAATGCACGTAGGAATTGGAGCTACATTAGGTGGCGCAATGACAATGGTTGGGGAACCACAAAATTTAATTATTGCTAAATATGTTAACTGGAATTTTAGTTCTTTTTTTTTACATATGATCCCAGTGACATTACCAGTATTTTTGTGTGGTTTAATTATTTGCTATTGCGTAGAACATTTTAAATTATTCGGTTACGGAGCCGAATTACCTAAAAGCATTAAACTAATTTTGCAAATTCATGATAAAAATAATATTAAAAATCAAGATCATAAGAAAAAATTACAATTAATAGCTCAAGCATTAGTAAGTATTTGGTTAATTACTGCCTTAGCTTTTCAGCTTGCAGAAGTAGGGTTAATTGGTTTATCTGTAATTATTCTAATAACATCATTTTGTGGAATTAATGATGAGCGTACAATTGGTAAATCATTCAAAGAAAGTTTGCCTTTTATTGCTTTATTAACCATATTCTTTTCAATTGTTGCAGTAATTATCGATCAACGTCTTTTTACCCCATTTATTCAATTTATATTAAAATTTAATGAATCATCACAACTTTTTTTATTTTATTTATCTAATGGATTACTTTCTATTATTTCTGATAATGTTTTTATTGGTACAGTCTATATAAATGAAGCAATGAGTGCATTAAAAGATGGATTGATATCACGACAACAATATGAATATTTAGCTGTTGCCATTAATACTGGCACTAACTTGCCTTCAATAGCAACACCAAACGGCCAGGCTTCTTTTTTATTCTTGTTAACCTCAAAAATTTCACCACTTATTCGGCTTTCATATGCTAAAATGGTCATAATGGCTTTACCTTATGCAATTTTTATAACACTAGTTGGTTTACTAACAATGGAACTATGGTTGATACCAACAACAGAGTGGTTTGCTTCTATTGGTTTGATAAATTTATCAAAATAACTTTTTATTAAAATCCTATTCATAATTAAATAATAGCATTTAATTTTTTTATTTAAAACAAACTATTATATATAATTAAATAATTTAAATTATTTAATTATATATAATAGAATAAAATAAACATGTTTAAATTTTTGTATTATTTTTTTAAACTAGAAAATCATGTCTATTACTCCGCTATAAATTAATAGATATTAGAAATTGTTGCACTTTATTTTCAATATTAAATAGGATTAAGTACTTATGTATTATGTATTTACGAACTAATAGATATGTTTAGCATCTTAATTATAGGATTAATAATTATCATTTCGTTAAGAAGTTTTTTTGCTTATATGTACTAATTTTATGGTTATATAGTATAGTATTTGATGTTAATTAAAATTAACCTAGAAATATTATAGACTAAATTTATATAAATCTCCTTTTAGTTCGTATAATTTTGTTATTAACATGCCATCATTGATTCCGCTTAATAAGTTGGTTTCCTGATATTTTTTTTAATCTTTATAGTAGCTGCATACAAAAACAGTTGTCTTTTTTTTTAAATATTGAAATGTCAGTATGGTTATTAATTATTTTTATTACTTATTTTAGTAGCAACAATTGCATTATTAAGCTAATTTTTACGATTTAAAAAATAGTTATTAAATAATTTTTAAAATGATGCTAATGATTATAAATTTAGTTTTAAGTAATTAATTTTATATAAAAATTATTAGTTTTAATCAAAATAAATAATAAATCACTAAAATTATTATATTTAAAGTTTTTTGTTACAGTAATATATCAGTTAAATGTATACAGATGATATTTATTTAACTACTTTAATAATTTATTTTTTAAAAAAATAGATCGTGATTCATACTAATTTAATCTCTATTAGATTAGCTTATTCTAGTTCTTATTAAATTTGTCTCTTACATTTAATATAATTTAAATTACAATTAATTTTAATTGTTACTAAAAGGACTTATAATATATATTTTCTCATAAATATATTTTACACAGTAGCTATTTTATTCTTTTATTAACTTCAATGTTAGTATTATTTCTGGTATGAATAAGAAATATTACTAGTAACTTTTTCTAATAATTAATCTACATTAACTTGTTTGTGTAATATAATTAATATATATATTAATTATATTAATTTAATGTATATATACTGTGCAATCATGCATATACATAAAACTAGTTTTATTAATTTTAATTAAAATTTAGCTTATATGCTAAGTATGCATTGCTTATTAAAATTAAGTATATAATAAATGAATAGATTTAGTATTATGCTTATGGTATGAATTAGTTTTATGATAAAACAGTTTTATAATAAAGATGATTAAAATAACTTTTATTTAAAATAATGTAGTAAGTAAATTATATAAAACACTAAACTTGAATTGATTAAAATTGTAATACTTATAAAATATTTTCATGTAAATTATAGCTATAATTAGCTTTGTTTGTTTTTTTATAAAAAAACAAATTCTTATCATAAAATTTGTCTTATTTTAACTAAAAGCATTTAATTATTATTTTTTATAAAAAACATATTATAGTATATATGTTTGACAACATAGATATACTATAATATTAATGCTATTAATTATTTGTTGTAAAAAACTTTATCATTCTGAATTATATTAGTTATATACATTAAAAACAAAATTAATTATAAGAATCTGCTTGTTGTATGATAAGCTATATAACTAAACTGGATCTTATACATTCATATTTAATGATAAATTAAATACATTAAAAAAACTATAAATACTGTATTTAATATAATTTAGCTTATATAAAGTATAATAATATAAAATGCATAACTTATATCAATACAACTCTTTAGTACATATAATAAAGACAGATATATACAAATCTACAAGACATTAAGTAATTGTAATAAGTAAGAACGATTAAATTATAATGAAAGAAAAACACGAAATAAAAAAAATTATTGATATCTCTATTTTACTAAAATACAAAAAGATATTAAAAATATTGAAATATATTTTTTTTGTTATCTTAGGAAGTAACTTAGCAAAGATTACTGTCTTGAATTTCTTCTCTGAGGTAATAACATTATGTTTTTTCAAAAAAAACACACATCATTGCGAAATTTTTATTTATATTAATAAAGCATAGTTATTCTGGTTATCATAATAACCTTAAAAGATATTTTGAAGAATCTATTTTAATTTTTTTTAGAAAATTGAACTGTTAAAAATTACTAATTATAGTTATAAAATAAGATGTAGTAACTATATTATAGAATATAATGGTAGATTAATTACTGTTGTGCAATTCCTTAGTTAAATATCAAGTTCCGTATAATCTTTATTATATTGGTAATACTTAAATTATCATTAATTATTTAACGGTGATGTCAATTCTAGTTTTTTTAAAGACAAATGAATTTGTTGCGCAATTACTATAATTAATTAATAAACAATATTTAAATAATATAATTAATTAACATTTTAGATCATTTATATTTCTGTTTTATACACATTTAATAAGAACAACTATTATAATATTAAAAAACATCTATTTTTAAAGTTACTCATTTAAATTCACTATAGATAAATTAGTTATAAAACTTACTCTAGTTTTAGTGAGTCAAATCTAATAATAATTTTAATTATTTAATTTTTCTTACGCACATAAAATTTAATCATTCAGTTTATTTTAGCGATTTTAATCTATTTTATTATAAGCTTTTTGTGACGATCATTTAATGTTTAATTGACATTAACTATTCTTGTGATTTATTATCATACCTTATTATACTGAAATGTAACTTGTTAACCAATTTAAGAATCAATTTACCAATTTATTATTTCTTATATATGTTTATACTAATAAAATAATGACAATATAATAATTTTTAATTCTTAAATTATATCTATGTTGTCATCAGAATACTTGATAATATTTACACAACTTAGTTCATTGTATAGATTAATTATTCACATATCTATTTCTTTTATTCAAATTTACATATTGATAATGATATATAAAATTTTAAGTAACTACTTATTTTTAATTCTTATAATCAAATGTTACATCTAGGTTTGAAATTTTATAAAAAAATAAAATTTTTTCAGATTTACATATATCAGATAACATATTCTTAATATGCATATAACCATGATATAATTGCAATATTGTTATTTATTTATCATAACTGAGTTTAACTATAATATAAAAACTTATATATAGTATAATTATAAGTTTTTGCGATATCAAAAATTAGAAAAATATGTTAAATGGTTATATACATAATATTATATTTCCACTTCACGTTTTTTGAATGAAAACTCAACATATTATTTACGTATTTCAGGCATGTATTAGTGATCTATATTTAATATATTTTAAATACTTAATAACATATGTTATATTATAAATTATGTTTACTAAAACTAGAATTATAAAATTAATATTTTATAATTAATAATTTATAATTAACAGAATTTCTATTTTATTTGACAGATAAGAAAAAAATTATTTGTACTTTAAAAATAGTTTTTATTAACATACATCTATATTTGGTTTCAATAATTATTTATGATAAGACATCATTAAAAATGATTAATTATAAATACTCTAATTAGAGTTAATTAACAAATATTTTATTTATATTTGTCAATTAAAGCTATTAAGATTTATTTAAATTTAATTTATATATTTATGATTCTGAGCATATCATAAAAACTATTACAGAAGAACAGACGAACAACATCATAATTTACATAACTTTCACTATAGTAATTTGTAATTATATTAGATAGTATCTTATTTATATATTAGACATTAAAACATTTATTGCATTTACTACTCTATAAAACTCAAGGCACTGTTAGTAGTATCAGTATTTTGTTTAACTTTCTTTTATCAAGTTAAGAAATACATATTTATATTAAGTTACTGATTCTTATGATAGTCTATATGCGTATTATTTTAATATCATTGAAATCTTTGACTAAGTAATTTATTCAGCATGCCAATATAAATAATTGTTAGATACTTTGTACAAAAAAACATTTAACTGCATTTATGCTGATATTCTAATAGTTTTTATTCTGATTAGTATATATATTTCTTGTTACAGAAAGTGCAATTTTTTAATTTATAAAATAACTGTTGCTAAATTAATTAATATATCAGTCTTTAAATTGCTGAATGTATGATAATTTTTTAAATTAAAATAAATTTATTTAAATACATTAAATTATATAAATTTTATCGATTTTGTTTATAAACATAGTGATAGTATTTTTATAAACTTCGTCTCAGATAAAAATAAAAAATTTACATTTTAGCAAGATTTTTTTTAAAAAAAATAAGTTAACTCTTATTTTTTTTAAAAAATATTAGATGTTTAAATAAAATAGCATAGGAAATAAATTGTATTTGTAATAGCAATTTGATTCTTATTGACATAAATATATTTTAATTGAATCTATATCAGTTTTTACAACTAATGTAAAAATAATTATTTTATTATTAGACCACTGTTATATATTACATTAATATATCTAGATATAGATTACTCAAAATTAATTAGTTATCAAAGATATGCATTACATGAATAATTAAGATCTTTTCTCTAAAGTTATTAAACTAATATATAAAAATCAATTAATTGAAACTTTTTAGTTTATTATTTTCCATAACTTCTATATAAGTTATTAATTTTTAAGTTTTAAAAAATCATAGTTTTTAAACTTATTGTATAAAATTATTTTTTTTTAAGAAATAGAAAGAAATTGTTCATTCAATAATTGAATGTGATTGCGCAAATTAGCAGCTTCTTCAAATTCAAGATCTTGTACATAGCAATACATTTTTATTTCTAATTCTTTAATTTTAAGATCTAATTCTTTTCTAGAAAGTTTTTTATAATTATCGATAATTTTTGATATTTTCTGTTTATCGTATTTACATTTTGTATAGACAATCGATTTGTCTTGTAAAACATTACTAATTTTTTTATTTAAAGCTTGAGGCACAATGCCATTTCGTAAATTAAAATTGATTTGTTTTTCACGACGGCGTTCAGTTTCACTAATAGTTTTTTTTATTGAAGTAGTAACTTTATCAGCATATAATATAGCTTTACCTTTAATGTTGCGCGATGCCCTACCAATAGTTTGTATTAACGAACGCTCTGAACGTAAAAACCCTTCTTTATCTGCATCTAAAATTGCAACTAATGATATTTCTGGGATGTCTAACCCTTCTCGCAATAAATTTATACCAACCAAAACATCAAATAATCCTAAACGTAAATCACGTATAATTCCTACACGTTCGACTGTATCGATATCTGAATGTAAATAACGAACTCTAATCTCATGTTCTTGCAGATAATCGCTTAAACTTTCTGCCATTTTTTTGGTTAGTGTTGTTACTAAAACTCGTTCATTTATTGCCACACGTAAATTGATTTCTGATAATAAATCATCAACTTGAGTCGAGGCTGAGCGAATCTCAATCTCAGGATCAAGCAATCCAGTTGGTCGGACAACTTGCTCAATAATTTTATTATCTGATTTTTTTAATTCATATTTGCCTGGTGTAGCAGAAACATAAATTGTTTGAGGAGAAATCTCTTCAAATTCTTCAAAACTTAATGGACGATTGTCCAAAGCAGAAGGTAACCTAAAACCATATTCTATCAGTGTTTCTTTTCGTGAACGGTCACCATAATACATTCCGACTATCTGCGGTACTGTAACATGTGACTCATCAATAACTAATAAGCTATTAGAAGGTAAATAGTCAAAAAGCGTTGGCGGTGGATCGCCAGCAGAGCGCCCTGAAAGGTAGCGCGAATAATTTTCAATACCTGAACAATAACCAAATTCATTCATCATCTCTAAATCAAACTGTGTACGCTGTGTTAACCTTTGCTCTTCAACCAGTTTATTGTTTTCTATAAGCAATCTTCGTTTTTGTGTTAATTCAGCTTTAATCTGATGAATTGCTTCAATAATACGCTCGCGTGGAGTTACATAGTGAGTTTTGGGATAAATAGTAAATTTTAGTATATTGCACTTAACCTGTCTAGTCTCTGGATCTAATAGCAACAATTGTTCTATTTTATCATCAAATAATTCAATTCGTAATATATGCTTATCAGATTCTGCTAGAAAAATATCAATTATTTCTCCTCTAACTCTAAATGTACCTTGTTGCAATGATTGATCATTACGAATATATTGTAAATTTGATAAGCGACATAAAATGGTACGCTGATCAATAATCATTCCTTTAGTTAAATTAAGCGTCATCTTTAAATAGCTATCAGGATCACCTAAACCATAAATTGCCGACACAGAAGAAACAACAATAACATCACGTCTTTCAATGAGTGCTTTAGTAGCAGATAGTCGCATCTGTTCTATATATTTATTAATAGAGACATCTTTTTTAATAAAAGTATCAGAACTAATAATGTATGCTTCTGGTTGATAATAATCATAATAAGAAACAAAATATTCAACAGCATTTTCAGGAAAAAAAGCCTTCATTTCGCCATATAATTGCGCTGCTAGTATTTTGTTATGAGCCATTATTATTACAGGACGGTTAACTTTTTCAATTACATTAGCAATAGTGAATGTTTTTCCAGACCCAGTAACACCAAGCAACGTTTGATAAACCAAACCATCATTGAGACCTTTTGTTAATTTTTTTATTGCAATAGGTTGATCGCCTGCTGGTTTAAACTCGGAATGTAATTTAAAAATTTTATTCATCTAATCCTCTATGTTATAAATATTTTATATAGCATGATATAAAATATTTATAACATAGTAAGCGAAAAAAATTTGATTTTAATTTTTAATTAATTATTCATATAAGTTTATTATGTTAACAACTTATTTATCAACAATATTTTTTGTTCTTAATTATATTTTGTGGAAATAATATATATTAAACTTTAATGTATATTATTTAAAATTTATTTTTATACAATTTATTAATATTTATATAATTTATTTATATCAGATAATTATATAAATTATAAAAAAATCTTTTTTCACAATAATTATTATAACTTTTATATACAACATACAATATACAATATTATTTACATAAATTATGAGTAACTAAATATGCAATATAAATTTAGCATTTTTTTGTTGTTATACAATTATATTCTGGATAGTTGAAACTAAGCGCCTTATAAACTATATATGCTTTATTTAAATATATAAAAATAATAAATTATTGATACTGAATTTTAATATAATGTAGTTCATTTATAATCGGTATAAAATCGGTTTGGGAAAAAAATTAAAAATGTTAATACATATTGAGATATTGTTGCGTGATATTATTTAAGTATTCAAACTGTTTATAAATATTGTAATATATAATCGTATAAATATACTGATACAAATTTAATTAAATTAAAATATTAATTAAATGCGATAACTGAAGCTACTGTAAATCATTACAGCCATATATGCTACATAAAAATTAGATTTATCAATCACGCCACCAAGCGTGAATTGAAAATTTCGTAACAAATACAAATTATAAATAGAAATCTATTCTATATTAAATATAATAAAATAAAAAATAAAGTAAACTGAAAATGTATATCAAGTGATTAATAATTTGCAGTATTATTAAACGATTACTAATATATTCTAGTATACAATTTTATTAAGATATATCATCTAAATACTTTTTATTTAATAGAAAGCAGATAGCTCTATAAAATTATCATATGGTTTATTTATAAATGCAAGCGACGTTTTAATTATTTAGATATTAATTAAATATCTTAACTGTAAACTCAGAAGTGCAAAATTATGCATTATAAAAGCAATAAAAGTGCATTATTGATATAGTTAAAATTTTGCAATGAATATTAAAGCATCAACTCCTCTAAAACTTTAATTATGAAACAGATAACAAAAACTTTGGAATATATATAAGATTTATATAACTAATAATTTACTAATTGTAGATGAATAATAGCAATCTACAGATAAATGTAAAAAGATGATATCTTACAGTAAAATAGGTACGTACGTTATATACTTTGATGGGAAACGGAAGCAAATAAGTGTGAGTAGAATATGAAATAGATAAAAACTAAAGTAATTGCTTATTAGAACTTAATCTAAAATTATTACAATATACTATAAATTAGAATGAATTTATAGCAGGTTAAGTAATTATTAGATACAATAAAATAATATTTATCATAATCCGTACAATAATTATCTATCCTATATTATATTAAAATTACAATAGCTGAGGTTATTGCAAATTAATTTAAATAATTTTAAATATTGCTAATATTAAATTATAAAGATATTCTTTAAATAAAATATAATTAGTATTTATTATTTATATATAATGATTTGTTTAAAATTATATTATCAAATAGTATAATAGTAATACATTGTTTTATATGTTTAATGTATATGATATCAATCTTGTATTAATATTTTATAAATTGAAATTATTGGAATATTATAAAACTTATACAAAGCAAATATAAGTAAATATACTGATAAATTTATCCTTAGTATGATAACTTATATAATATTGACAAATAAAGATTATTTTATGATTAACTTATTTTTAAGATGAACGAAATCTTGCGCTAACTCTAACAAAAAAATAAAATTATATATATTATTAATATAGTTTAATTTTATATAAATAAATATTTTAAAATAGAGTGAAAAATTGATTATTGAATTATTGAAGATAAATGTAAAATTTCTTTATGAAAGATAATAAAACGTAAAGTAATATTATAATTTAATAAAAAAATAACTTTTAGATAATTTAAACTATATACTTAAAGATAATCATAACTACTATTGGAAATTATATAAAATAACATTAAGCAAAATTAATCATAAAATATAAAGTTGATATAGAATTTTAATAAAGATAAAATAACATATAATTAAATCTCTTTGAAAAGTCAAATGAGAGATAATTTATTGAAACGATTTATATATCTCTTTTGCATGCAAAAGAGAAAGAATTTTATGCTTAATATAACAAGAATTTAATTTTTAATATAAAATTTAGATATATAAATAACTTAACATGATAAATAACATGTTTAATTCTACTTATCAAATACATTTAGAAACAAAATTGAAGACAGAAATGCTTTAGCATGTTATAATAATAAGGTTATTTTTTAATAATTGCTGTAAAAGTGAATGTTATAATGCATCATGTTCAGTAATATATGATTAAAGTTGATAGCTGTAGGATATAGTTAAAAAACTAAATAGTGTATTATACAATAGCTTAAATTTGCTCATTATTAATTTTAAATGCATATGATATAATCAAGTAATTACAATTCTTTCTTTATTAAAGAATTTACATAAAATCTTTTATGTAATGTTCTGTTGTGTATTATGAGTATGGTAGGTGTTTATAATCCTCTGATATGAGGTGAACTAGTCTAGATTTACTAGTTATAAAATCTTTTGCTTTAAAATTAATAAAAATTTTTATAAGAAAAATAAAATAGTGTTCTATTTATTAGTATTTTCATAAATATATTGAGAATTATTTCAATATAACGTTTTATTTTAATTTATAAAGTTGTTAATTCTATTAATATGCAATAATCTATAAATATTATACTAATAGTTTATGTTATAAAGTTTAATAATCCTATTAATCTTGACTAAATAAAATATTTTATTATCTGAATATCTAATAAATTATATATTATGAATATTGTTAATATTTTATTTTTAACAAAATCAAATTTAACACAAATTATTAATATCACTGAAATTCTGCTACATTAACATGTTATCCAAGATTTTATTAGATGAGATTGTATATTTGTGCAAACTCTTTTCACGATGAGATCCAGTGATACTATTATTTAACTTTTTGTTATTAATTAATTGACAATTAATTAATAACAAATACTATTAATTGATTGTATGAGATTGAACCATATTATTTAAAGAAAAAATAAATCAATATCACAATATGTAGTTTTACTAAGAAATATTTTATTTATATCAGTGTTTCTCAAATTTCTTAATTCAATAAGAAATTGCTTGCTTTTTTAAAATTTATTGATTTGTGAATATTACTTGTTAAAATATGAATTTAATATCTACTTTATATACATTTATATCTATTCAAATTAACAAAAACTACTTATTGATAATATATCAATATATAAATAAAGTAATAAGTTAATTGAAATTATTCATAAATTTTAAAATAATAATTAATTAATTAATTAATTAATTAATTAATTAATTAATTAATTTATAATATAAGTAATCTTTACAATCAAACTCTTATAATGATGGTTATTGATTAAATAAACTATATAAATACAATTTAAATTATTGAATAAATAAAAAATTAATGATAAGTTAAATATTATTATCTCTGTTTTTAAGTTGTATGCAAAAAAATATACATATACTTAATTTATTTAAAAGTTATATAAGAATTAATATGACAGATATAATAAATACTAACTATATTAGTATTTATTATCAGTTTCCATAAACAACAATAAATAATTATATAAAAATATTATACTAATTTACATATATAATTTAAAGAGTGATGTAAATTAGTACAATATTAAATAATAATAAATAAAATAAATGTCAACACTTTATATGCTGTCTCAAAACACTCTATTTAGTACTGGATATAAGTTTAAAAATATTAATTATTCAGCAACCAACAACAATACAAATAAATTATATACAATTACATTTTATATTATCTTTAATATGTTATTAAAATAAATATTATTACTGATAAAATATATAACAATATTTCGATGTCGTTATAAATGGATATCAAATGCATGTTGGCTATATTTTTGTTGAAATAAAAATTATTATAAGAATTTGTAGACTATTAAAGAAAAAAATTAATAATTTTTACTTATTTATCTTTATAGTAGTTAAAGAATTTGTTTAACGTTTCCATCAACTGTGTAATGTCAGATAATTTATGATTGGCCATTAATGTTATTCGCAATCTCGCACTACCATTTGGTACTGTTGGCGGTCGAATAGCTTGAACAAAAAACCCTCTCTGACGTAAAAATTGAGATAATTTTAAACTTCTCTGATTGCTCCCAACAATTAATGGTTGAATTGGACTATAGGAATTTAGTAATGGAAAATTATACTGCTTAGCTAATTTACGAAAATAATTAATATTTCTTTGCAAGTTTGCTCTTAATTCATCTGCTTGCTGAATTTGTCTTACGGCCTCAGATAATGCCACTGCTTGAGCTGGAGGCATTGAAGTGCTATAAATTAAATGTCTGGCATATTGAACAAAATATTCAGCTGTATTTTCATGACACAACAAAGCAGCCCCACTTAAACCAAATGCTTTACCGAATGTTATTACTAATAGTTCAGGTTTGATATTATTTAAATAACAACTACCCCTACCCTCTGCACCGATAATGCCAATTCCATGCGCATCATCTACTAATAACCACACATGTGACTGCCTAGTTATTTCTTGCAATTGACACAAAGGAGCGGCATCACCATCCATACTAAATACACCTTCAGTAATAACTAGAGTTTTACCTGTTTCATTTAGTACCAAAAAATTCAGCAAGGAATTAATATTATTATGAGAGAAACGTTGTAATCTTGCTGGTGATAACATAGCCGCTTCTAACAAAGATGCATGACTGAGTTTATCGGCTACAATATTATCATTTTTTTTCATTAAAGACATGATTACGCTTTGATTTGCAGAATATCCAGAAATAAACAATAAAGCACGAGGATAACCTAACCAATCAGCAATCTGTTTCTCCAACTGTGCGTGAGCGCAACTATAACCAATAATATGACCAGAGCTACCACTGCCTGTTCCATATTCTATTAATCCAGATTGCCAAGCTTTAATAATTTCTAAATTATAACTTAATCCCAAATAATCATTACTAGAAAAATTAACATATTGTTGCTTATTAACGATTACAGTGCGTGCATTATTTTTTTTTATAATATTCCGACTTCTAAATAATGATTTCTGCTTACGCATATTAATCTGAGTATTTAGAAATGTTAACCAATTCATCTAGTACCTGTTATAAAATTTTCCGCATTAATCAACTGTATTATTGATTTTATAGAAACTATATTTGCTTTTATGAAGTTAACATTGTTTCAGTTTGTTGTACATTAATATTTAACTTTTAAAAAATATGTATCTTTATTTTTATTATGATTAATGATTATTAATAAATTTTATTAATAAACTGTATAATTATCGTAACTCATAAAAATAATTATATCTTCTTGTTTATTTGTTCTAATATATAATTGATTGTACTAATAGGTTGTAATTTCTAACAAGATAAAGAAAAATAATAAAATAAAGAAAAATAAATAAAAATTATTATTATTTAATTAATATATCTTTATTTTTATTAAAATATTAATTAGAACATTTTAATAAACTTATAATAGATTAGCTAATCTAGGTAATAGTAGATTTTTATTAAAAATCTCTTTATTTAAGACTAAATTACACTAGAATTAACCTTAATACATACTTTATTAACTTTATGTGTAGTAGCATGAAATTTAGTTTGTGCATCTAAATTTTTATTGTAATAATTAATTTATGTCTTAATAAGATAGTGATCTTGTATGTTATTTAATTCATCAAGTATGATACAAATTTCCATATTCAATACTTTTTTTCTTTAAATATGTTTCTAGATAAAATCTATTTAGCTCATATATATTAGTGATAATAGATTTTATAAAAGAAAATTAAATTTTCTTTTCATGTGTTTAATTAATTAGATTCATTATTTAATTTCTAATAATTATTTAATTTATATAATCTCTAACAGATAAAGCTTATATCGGAATATTTCTAATTTTTATACAGACATTATTTATTTACTTTTTAAATTTCTTTTACAAGCTTGTTAAGCTTGTCATTTACATTTGATTTTTAATAAATAGGAAACTATGATTTATTGCAAATTAGAATACTTATTAAAATTTTATTAATAGATCATTTACTCATCATTAATTTTATTTTTTTTACTGAAATAATTAAAAACAGCTTACTAAATATAATAAAATTTATAATATTAACTTTTATCATAAATATATGAAGATTTATCGCATTATTATAGAATCATAATTTTTTTTGATTAAGTTAACTTATATAAAATTGATTAATATTGAATCTTTTGTGATTAAAATTTTTGTTTATAATATACTGTACTTGACTAAACTTCTTATTTGAGATAAGAAGTTATTTTCTTTATATTTGACGTTTTTACTGCATAGCAAAAATTTTAATCACAAGATAACCAAATAATATAACTGATACAATAATAAATTAGAATATATTATTGTATAATGAAAAATTAGTAGTCATAAAATGTGGAATTAAACATATCATTATAACGATAACAGTTTCTAGTGAAAAACGCAACAAGTTTATTGAATTAAAACAATAATATAATTATACTAAATTTATAGTATGATAAAAAATAATATCTTTAAAGATATTTAAAGCAAATATATAATATAAATCTTTATATAGTAACAACTAAATGATCTGATTATTAGTATAGATACTACTTAAACAAAGTTTGCAAAATTTCTTTTATTATTGTCGAGTCGACTTTATATTGTAAATATATGCTAACTTTTTATTATAATTAAACAATTAAGTATTAGATATTTATATTAAATAATTAAGTATTAGATATTTATAACTTTTTATAAAAATACATATTTAAATTAATAATATAATTATTCTAAAATAAGATAATCAATCTAAAATTTTTCGTGTTTCATAAAATAATTAATTATTATTTATATTATAAATTTAATTTTTATTTATTGTCATAATTATATGTGCAGTTATCAATTGTAGAATTAGGCTATTTTATATATTTATATATTTATATATTTATATATTTTATTATAAAAATATTGTCTTGTTTAATCTTCTCTTCTGATCTAAAGATCATGTTATTTAATAACATGATCATGCCAGAATAAATAAAAATATTAAAAATAAATTTATATATAAGTAATTTATTATTTTTAAATAATAAATTACTTGCGTGAAAGTTTTAGTAAGAATTAATGTTGTTAAAATAGAGATATATAAATGCATCTAAAATATAAGATTATTTTACTAACAACTAGAAGAAATATAAATGTATATATTTTATAAATTAATATTTTAATATACTATATATTTTCTACATATAAATAATTAACTAAAGCAAGAAAAGCGCTTAAATAATTATAAAACTATAAAAAAATTAGTTTTAATAAAATAAATAGTTTTTTAAAGTAACGCGTTGATAAAATACAACGATTTTATATTTAAAACACGACAGTAATAATATGAATCATAAATTATTCATTATAACAACTACATATAATAAATAATAAAAAATTTTATTTTTAATTCAATATAAAGTATTTAGTTATATATTTTGTTAAAAAGTCGATATTTCTAACAATATAAAAATTTTACTATTACATAAAAGTATCAAATAATATTAATAATAGAGTTCGGATGTCATATTTATAAAATTTATTTAATATATTCTTGATATAAGAAACTCAAATATTTATTTTTGATTTAAGCAATAAGAAATTAGAATTTTTTAGTTGCTTGTTAAGTATTAAATTCAGAAAAAATAATTTTTATCGTTTAAGTTAGTTAAACAAAAAAATTTCTATTTGCGTACAAATGTTAAATTACTAATATAGGTAGATTTATTATTAATAATTAAATTAACAATCTATTTTTTCAAATGAAAATTTTTATTAATAGTATATATTCAAATATGATTTGACTCCAAACAAGTAATAAATAATAGTAAGTTATCAAACTTATCTCTGAATTGTAAGAATTTTTAATTTATCAATTATTTTAATTTATAACTTGAATAGTGACTTAGGAAACTATTGTTGATAAGTTGAATACGTCAATAAACTTTATTGATAACAGTGTTTGCAACAAATAGTAAAATCATAATAATATGTAACTAATTTATAAAAATGTCTGTAATGACATGTAGCCTAATTTTTAATTATTTTAAAGAAGATAAATATTTTTATAAAAATTAAAAATAATATAGAAAAACATTAAAACTAATTATATTAGCTATATTTTATATCCAAATCTTCATCTTTAAAATAAGATTAGTTTTCTATTTTATTATGTTCTTAAAAGATAAATTTATCAGCTTTTTAATAGGAAGTATAGTATTTAATTAATTAACTCTTTAAAATTATAAAATAAATAATCTCTATTATAGCTATAATAGAGATTATTATGTATATTAATAATAAAATTGTGTAATTGTTAATAAAAATTAACATCATTTTACTAATATAGGATATTTGGTATTTTTTATTTTTTAATCGATAACCTATATTAATATATACCACTTAAGTAAGTATATATCATTCAGATAATAAAAATTAAATTAAACTTTATAAAATATATTATTAATAATTAGTTTATATAAAAATTTTAACAAAATATAATAGAAATATATAATATAAAAATAGTTAAAACTTTAATATAAATTCATATTACTATTTAGTGTAATTAATACATAAGGTAAGTTTATTTTATTTAGTTGATATTTTTTAAAAAAAATATCAACTAAAAATATCATCTATACTAGATTGATATTAAAGACATTAAAAATTGAGAAGTAGTGTCAAAACTACATAAAATTTAATAGTATATATAAATAATGCAAATATTTAATTTATATTTTATTGCAACAATAGAAATTGAAACTATTTATTTTTTAAAATATACAAACTAGTATAATGTAAATAAGTAGAAAAAAATTAATATTATTTGCTGATTTTCAATAAATTATTAACTATCATATAGTTTATAATAGATGATATTTTAAATAAAATAATTAATATTTATTAAAAATATGTATAAAATTTATAACTTGTTAATTGTTGATAAATAAATTAAGACTAATATCTCTTTAAAAGATTATATCTATATTATAAAGTAATTCCTATTGCTGCAATAATACTATTTCTATTCGTATAGTTAATTAGTTTATACAAGCATGATATGCATTGACATTTTAAAAAATAATCATGTTCGCCCATAATAAACGATTCATTTGCATAATTGACAACATACATATTTTTCTGTTTTTTGTAACTTTTTACATTTTTTTAAAAAAATGTAAATTTTTATTTATTTTATGATAATTAAATATTTATAAATAAATATTTAATTTTAAATGACTATGAATATATTTTATAAATACTAAAATATAAAGATTTTTTTTAAAAAATCTTTATATTTTACAAACAAAATATATTTCTAATGTTTATTGATTAATATTTCATTATATATACTCAAGTTCTGTTTCTTTTAAAAAAGAGCGCTATACATTATAAGTTGTGAACAGCTAGTTTTAAACTATAATTAAAATTAAATAATTTTGTTATATAAAATTATTGATTACTTACAGATTTGATATTGTGATATTAAGTTTTTTTATTTGGCAATTTTATAGTAATGTAGAAGTTATCAATTAACAGCTTATATTTAAAATTTTATAATTAATGTAAGTTAAGTTATGTAATTAATTAGTAATAGTAAAATAATTACTACGGAAATTATTTTACTAATATAAAAATAATTACTAATTTGATGCTTTTAAAAAATATAATTTTTATATTTAAGTCTAACCAATATTTGATGTAAAAATTAATTTCTCAACAAGAAAAATAAATATATTGCTCAGCATAATATTTATTGTAATATACAAATTTTAACTATATAAAAATATACTATTAAATAATTATGCAACTAAAGAATTGATGATTTATTTTTTTTCAATTAAAGGAAATATGAATATTATTTCATTAAAAATATTTTAATTAATAAAGTATTAATAATATTATCATTAATACTTTATTGACTTAACTGTAGTTTTACTCGTTAATTGTATATAGTAAAGTAAAAGATTTTATATATCTTTGAATAAATACAATTTAACTATTATTAAATAATATTTTTCATGTAAAATTTACTATATGAATTGTGGTTAATTTATTAACTATAATAAATACATTGATTATTCTATAGTATTAGAAGTATATGATATAATCATTATTTTTAATAAAATTAGAAAATATCGATTTATTATATTTATATTAGATAAATATTTAATCAGTATTATCTTGGATATTTTATATTAAATAAATTTTAATAATACAGAATTGCAATTTTAATGTGTTTTGAATTATTTGTTCGTAACAATATCAAGAACTATCTTATCTGTATACAATATATATTAAATAATGACTTAGCAACTCTTTGTTTATTGTTATAATTAAATTTTTAATTATATTTTTCTAATTTTAATTAAAAGTAATTTAATAATTGTCAAAGAATATATATTTTATAACTTTAAACATGTAAACAAAATCAGCATATCAATCATTAGTAAAATACTATTCATTTTTTGAAGTATTTTATTTATTTTATCATAAATTGTTATTAATAAAAAATCAACCTAATAATTAGAGATTAGATTTTAATATAAATAACAAATTAACTATAATTTACTGGCTATATTTAACGTTACTAAAATTTGTTTATATCTTAGTATTAGTAAGTTTACTAATTATTTAAATAATTTCTGTATATTTGATAATGATCTTGCTTTGGTTTAGGTTAAATTAAAGCTTGTTATAGAATCAATATTTATATTTATTTTTTAATTAATATTTATTTAATAAATATTAGAATATTAAATTATTATTAATATATCACTATTTTTAAAAAGTTATAATAATTAAGTATATTTTGTATATTAATTAAATTAATTAGTATTATGATTAGATCTATCTATAATATAAAATATTTATATATCAATATAATATAAAAATTAAAATGATATATCAAGATATTAAATTATTATATTTTATAAGTAGCTATATATTCTAGTTTTATTAAATTATTACATGTAAGATTAGTAATATAAAATAATTGTTGCTTTTAATTATAAAAAATAATAAATATATAGTTCGTTTTATATAGACTTGATGTTATTAAATAAAAAAATAATTTATTATAAGTTTTATAGAAATATATTAATTAATTTACTTAATTAATTATAATTTATCGATAATCTGCACATTAGTTTTAATAATTATTATTGTAGTGCTAAATAGCAATAACATATTATATTTAATTATTCTTATTTATAAATTCTATAATAATCTAAATTAGAATAAATTCTATTTATAATATAAAAATATTATAAATAGAATTTATGAAACAAAGTATTTATTTAAATAGTCGATTCAGATTTAATATTATTCATAATTTAAATTTAGCTATGTAGAAATTATATAAACCTATAATGAATTTAAACTACTGAATTTTAAAATTAAATAAATAAAAATAATGTAAAAATAAACATATTTAAATATATAATAGATAAAATTTTCTATAGATTAATTTTAAAAAAAATCTATTTATTCATAACTTGTTAAAATTTGTAATTATTTAATGCTTATCCTAAATATTATTTAAAATTTATTAAATATCAGATTTGTATATATTTTATAATTCGATGATCAAAGTAAAATTAAATTGTATATTTTTATTTATTATAGGACTAAATTAATTTGTATTCTGACACGATAGAGAATTATGCGTTTAACATTTATATAAGTTTCTTGATATCAATAATAAAAAATATTATAGTAATATACTTATATAATAAAATCTATTACAACATGTACTATGAACTTGATATTAATTGATTAAAGAAAATAATTTTAGAATAATTCAAGTAAAGAAATATTATTTTAACGTTTTATCGTTTGCAACATTATCGTTTGCAACATTATTGAATAAAATTAAATTAATTATAAATGTATTAAAGATTTTATCGATTAATTATGTTTTTTTTATTTATTAGTTGTTAATAACAATTACTCATTAATTAAGTTTTATTTAGTAAAATTGATTATTTTTTGTCTCTACCGCCTGAATAGCAGTAAGTGCAATAGTATAAATAATGTCATCAACTAGTGCGCCGCGAGATAAATCGTTAACTGGTTTACGCATTCCCTGCAGCATAGGCCCTATGGAGACTAAATTAGAAGATCGCTGAACAGCTTTATATGTGGTGTTTCCTGTATTAAGATCAGGAAAAATAAACACAGTTGCTTTACCGGCTACTGGTGAATTTGGTGCTTTATATTTTGCAACATCAGCCATAATAGCAGCATCATATTGTAATGGACCATCAATCACCAAATCTGGGCGCTTTGTTTGTACTAAATTTGTTGCTTCACGCACTTTGTCAACGTCAGTGCCGGAACCAGAATTACCTGTAGAGTAAGAAATCATTGCAATTCTAGGTTCAATACCAAATGATTTAGCAGAATCGGCTGACTGAATAGCTATTTCAGATAATTGTTTAGCAGTTGGATTTGGATTTATCGCGCAATCACCATAAACTATTACTTGATCAGGTAATAGCATGAAAAATATAGAAGAAACAATTAAGCTACCAGGAGCGGCTTTTATTAGTTGTAGTGCTGGACGAATTGTATTCGCCGTAGTATGAATAGCACCAGAAACTAAACCATCAGCCTCATTTTTTTCTAACATCATAGTGCCTAACACTACGTTATCTTTTAACTGTTCTAGTGCTAAAACTTCAGTCATTCCTTTATTTTTGCGAAGCTTAACTAAACGTGAAACGTAATTTTTTCGTATTAATTTTGGTGCCACAATTTCTATTCCTTCTCCCAACTCAACTCCTTGTTCAGCAGCAATAAACTTTATCTCATCAGGATCACCTAGCAAAGTGCATCTGGCTATACCTTTTTTAGCACAAATAGCAGCTGCTTTTATTGTCCGAGAATCATTACCCTCAGGTAGGACTATACGTTTATTGGCTTTGCGTGCTAACTCAGTTAATTTATAACGAAAAGCAGCAGGAGATATGATTTTTTGGCGTCCTGAATTAACAGTTAATGAGTTGATCCATTTTTGATTGATATGCAATGAAATATGGTTTTGTGTTTTTTTAATCTGCTCAGCATCATCGGTATCCACTTCTATGTTAAAACTCTGTAAACTTAATGAAACTTGACACATATTAATATCTACCAACAATACAGGTAAACCTGTTTTAAAAGCGCAATGACAGAGATTGTATATTGATTTGGCTATAGTGCAACCACCAGTTAATAATAGCGCACCAATTTCAATACCATTCATGACAGCTAAACAAGCAGATACAATAATATCATAACGATCAGATGAGATTACCAACAAAGAGTCAGCGCGAAACATGTCTACTATATTATGTATTCTATTTTCACAGAAAATTATAGATTTTATTCTACGAGTTTGTAATGTGCCATTATTGATAATTGTGGCATTTAAGTGATTAGCAATATCAATAGCACGAGTAACAATAAGGTCGAAATTCCATGGAATACATCCAAATATTGGAATAGGGCTATTATCAGATAATATTTTAATATCAATTTTTGATATTTTTCTTTTAGTAGATTGATAAAATATTCCTGATAAATCAGAGCTTGTGCGTTTATACTCATTAATCGGTGCATTGACTTTATTAATAATTACACCAGTGATATTTTCATTTTTCACACCACAAAACTCTGCTCTAGCTAATTCAATTCTTAATTCTTTCAATTGTTTTAGTGTATTATTACCAAACGCTGTAACGAAAACAATATCTGCTCCTAACGTTTTAGCGACATCATAATTTAGAGATTTGGAAAATTTATATTTGTTAGCAGGTATTAAACCTTCTATAATAATAATTTCTGCATTTTTTGTATTGTTATGATAACGCATAAGAATCTCTTCCATCAAAATATTTTTTTGATCATTAGCTAGGAGATATTCAACATAATTCATTTTTAGTGGCTTGATGATATGTACACTAGAATTATAGCTCAATATTTCAATTTGCTTATCTTTATTACAAAAACATGATTTAACAATGGGCTTAAAAATATATATGTTAAGTCCAATTTTCTTTATTAAACTGACTATCCCCAAACTAACACTGGTTAAACCAACGCCAATATCAGTCGGCATTAGCATTATTGTCCGAGACACAGAAACCCCTTTATAATTGTAAAATATTCAACTAATCTATACTAATTAGTAAATTTCCACCTTATAACTATTTATGATGTTAGACGGATAGTATCTTGAGCAATAACTAATTCTTCATTAGTTGGAATAACTAGAGCTGGAATGCTATCGTCAGTTGTAATCTTGCCTAATTTTCCAAATCTAGCTGTTAAGTTACGATCGTGATCATACTTAATACCAATCAAAGATAATTTTTTAAGAGTCAACTCTCGTACTAGAGCTGAATTTTCTCCAATTCCGCCTGTAAATACAATTGCGTCTAAACGCCCTTGCATTAATGCACAATAAGATGCTATATATTTTGACAAACGATGACAATAAACATCCATCGCTCGTTTTGAATCTTCATTGGTACTATAATTCTCTTCTATATAACGACAATCATTAGTTACTTCAGTTAATCCCAGTATGCCAGATTCTTTTGTTAATAATTCATTAATCTTATGAACACTCATACCAAATATGTCATAAAGGTAGAATACAATAGCTGGATCGATATCACCACTGCGAGTTCCCATTACTAAACCCTCTAGTGGCGTAAGACCCATTGAAGTATCGACAGATTGTCCATTAACTATAGCAGTGACGGATCCGCCGTTACCTAAATGACATGTAATTACATTAAGTTCATTAATTGATTTATTAAGTTCTTTTGCTGCTTGTTTTGAAACATAATAATGACTAGTACCATGAGCGCCGTAACGGCGGATACCATGCTCTTTGTAAAGATTATAAGGTATGGCATATAAGTAAGATTCAACAGGCATAGTCTGATGAAAGGCAGTATCAAATACAGCTACGTGTTTATTATCTAAATGTGGAAATATTTTTTTAGATTTTTCAAATCCAATAATACCAGCAGGATTATGCAATGGAGCAAATGGAATTGATGATTTAATTCCTTTAATAACTTCGTCATTAATAATAACTGATTGTGTGAATTTATAACCGCCATGTACAATACGATGACCAATTGCATAAACTGCTTGTAATATTTCTGGTTTTTTGAAAAGAATTTTATTAACAATAAAAATTATTGCTTCATTATGTGCAGATCCTGCGTCTAAAGCAGATTCGTTTTTATTACCATCTACTTTCCAAGTAATACGTGCTTCTGGTAAATTAAAACATTCTGCTAATCCAGATATTTGTTCTTTACCGTTAACTGGATCAACAATAGCAAATTTAAGTGAAGAACTTCCACAGTTGAGAACAAGTACCAACTTACTTGACATAAAATTACCTATTATATCGTTATAATGTAATTTTCTTTATTAAATTAATTAAGAAAATTAAAATTAATAAATATAACTCCACCAGAATTTTTGTATCTTAGCTTATCCATTAGATTATATTGAACAATTAATATGATATTTATGAAATATTACTATTTTAGAGATACAATATAATATTAACAGCATTGATTTAAAACATAATAATATATTAAACTTAACTTTATATGATATAAATTTTTTTTGTTGATTAAGAATCGTACTTAAAATAACAAATATTACCAATCAATTTTTTATATAAAATTGATTGGAGTAATTGTGATATAAATAAACACTAAAATAAGAAAGAACTAACAGAACTTTTCATAAAAAATTACAATAATAGAATGCCAAGATATTTATATTTATTTTAAAGAAATATTTATCACTATTTACATATGTAAATAGTGATAAGATATAGTCAATTTTATATTTTATATTTTATATTTTATATTTTATATTTTATATTTTATCATTATTTAATATTGTATTGAATACTTAATTTTAATATACAATATAGGAATGATTTTTGTAATTTGTTTAGTGAAATTAAATAGTTATCTTTATCTATTATTTAGTTATATATGTATTTTACATTATTTAATTTGTTTTGAAAATTTATAAAAATAAAAAAATTTTATTACATATCAAGCAGTTAATTAAATTTATACATATTTATTAAACAATATAAAATTATTTAAATATGATTTAAAACAATTAAAAATTTCATACTATTCTATTAGCCTGTAAGTAATTGTTGCATATAAGTTATATTATAAAATATATTTTAATAATTCATTTTTAAATAGTATTGAAAAAAATAAAAGTTTAGTATAGTTATTACTATAAAAGGTATGTAGATAATTTTATATCAAATAAGTTTTTAATTAAAAAAATAATATAATGTAAATTGATAATATACAATACTTAATTTTATATAACACGAAAAATGTTTTAATCCTTTAATAAAAAATTATCACAATAAATTAACATATTATTAATAATAATATAAGAGAGATGCGTTATACTTTAATTTCATTGAAAAATTTACTACAGACATGAAAATATTACAAAATTTTTTATATTTTAATACAATTATGTAGTTGCTTATATCAACTGTAGTTATTTTCAATAAAATTATTGTATTAAGTACCTGTTTGTTAGTGTAAGAAATAACTTTAATTCTAAAAGAATTACCTTAGATAAATATCTAAATATTAAGTATTTGTATATATTGTATTTATAAATACAATCTTATTGTCAGAAATTAATTAAATTATTAATGTATGATTTAATTAATAAACTATACTTAATAATTATTATTGAATGAGAAATTTATGTTTTATTTTAAATATATGCTAGTTTATTAATTAACTAATGTTAAATATTATTATCGAAAATTTGTTAATATAATTTGTTTTTAACATACATATTTTATTATATATCGAATACAGATATATAATAAAATATGTATGTTAAAATTGAAATTGATAAAGTTTTTATCTATAAAATAATATCAGTAGCTAATATAAAAAAAATTTGTTACAAGATCATTATTATATGTTTACTTAAACAACAAAACTATACTTACTATTCAATGAATAGTATTGAAATTTAACACTTCTTGATGCACTACTTATATAGTGCAACACAAATTCTTGTTTTATTGATAATTGTTAAATTAGTAAATATATAAAAATATGTTTAAACGACAAACTTTGCTAAAATTTAGTTATCATTATTTCTTTAAAATTTACTAACTAGTTTGTTCATGAATACTGAATTTTTTACTTTATTGTATTATCTAAATTTACTAAATATACTTTTGAAGCATCAATATGATAATTTGTACAATATTCTATTATTTTATGTTAAGTTTTAATATTTAATTTTGTATCTGTATATTAATGTATTTTAAGGTAATTATTATTTCTTATGCACACACCTATTTGATCGAATCATTTAAATATTTTTATTAAAAGATATATTTAAAATTTCTATTGCAATTTGCATAATACTCAGTAAGCTATAATAAGTCAATTTTTCATTCAAGTATTTAATGCTACTTTTATTTTTAATTTGTTAACATTATATCTCAAAATTAAATTTATAACTTTAATTTTTTTGTCGTATGTTTTGTTTATTTTACTAAACACAATAAAATTGTTACATTTAGTTTCACAATGCGGTGATGATAACGTTCTGATTCCTTTATCATGTAATATTTATAATATAATAAATAATAAAATTTTTATTTAGTTAAATTTAATATTAATCAAAGTAAGATTAACCAACATTTAATTTATTAGAATATGTAATATTTGCTATATAGTTAATATAATTTAATAAATTAGTTTTTAATTATTATTAAATTATTTAATAATAATTTATTATATTTTTTTTCATACGCATCTTTATTATATAAAGATATTATGCTAAATTTCTAGCTTTTTTTAAAAAAATCTAGAAATTATTTAATTATTAAAATTTTCTAGTATTAATGACTATAACTACTTCTTAAAATTTTTTTTCAATAAGGTTATAACATTAATCTATAGGTAATTTTATAGCATTTCGTAATGATCAAGATGTAATATATTAGTTTTTCTAATCCATTTTACATTATAGTTTTATCAAATATTAATTTTCTGTAGTTATATTGAGCTTGTAACTTAATATAGTTTTTTATTCTTTAATTCTTTTCAATTTCTTTAGTATCTATTTATTTACAGGAATACATTTATTAATTTTGTTATAAATTTTTTTAAAATTTTTAGTTTTTAAGTCATTTTTTTTAAAAAAATATATACATCTTTGTCTTATAATTATTAATTACATAATTTACTATATCGCTACCATTAGTATAATTTTATTCTATTTTTGAATAATTTTAGTATATGATGTTTATCATGAATATTTAATATTATAAATCAGTTTATAACTTTAAAAAAGAATTATATATTTATATAAGTATCTTCTTTTTTGTTTTTAGAAAAAATATAGTTATATTTTAATTAAAGACGTTATTATTATGAGTTAATTATCTTTTATTGATTTATTTTGATTTTTATATATTATATACGACATTATTATTAATATTGAATAAGCATTAAGTAATAATAATATTACAATATTAAACAACATTTAAGGTATCTTGAGATACTTATTTTTATATTTAAATGAATATTTTTTTAATAAAAAACATTTTATTCATTTAAACTAACCGTTGTCGAACGTCGCGTCAACTATTAAATTATATTTTATGCCTACTATATTTTAATAATTAAATATAGTTTAATTATTAATTTTAATTTTTAATATGTAAGATTTATTATTAATCTTAATATTTTAATTAGTCTTTATTATGAATTGTTTAATTAGAAAAAACTCTTTTTTAAAAAAAAAGAAGATAATAATATTTTTAATTAACCTATTAATTTTAATATACATCTAGTTAGAATTTTTAATTCTACTTAATAAACGCCAAATTACAACGATAAATATGTATTGTAATTTATAAATGAATATTTCGAATCTAATTTATTTAGACATAAATTGCCATCTTATTTTTACCATATAATAATTTCATCATAACTAAAATATTTCAATTGCAATGTTATCTTTAATTTAAAAACAACATTGCCAACTCGTTTCATTATGAGGTAAATTCATCTAGTAAAGTTACATTAGTTTCATAAATAATACATGTAACATTTATTCATTAAAAAATAAATGTTGTCAACATAATTGATTTATGACATTAAACATTTGTCTACTAAATTAATTTTATTGCTTATAGTCGTTACTATTTTATTTATTACTAATAAACTATTATACAATATTATTGTAATGATAGTTGTTTTTTTTTAATAAAAAACTAAGATACTTAAGTATTTAAAATTTGTTTTAGCAATTTAAATATTTCATTAATTAAACTAATTTTATTTTAAGAAAATAGTTATATTTAATTCATATTTTATTAAGTTTGTAATTGATTAATTCGTGCACGTAATACTAATGAAATAAGATGCAATTTTATTACAAAAGCTTTTGAAAATCATTTTACAACTTCAGTTGTAACGTTATCTATTTTATTAATGTAGTTTTTAATATTATTAAATATAGTAAAATTTACTATAACAATTGATTATGCTAATAATATTTTTTTGAATTTATTAATAAATAATTATTTTATTATAGATATAAAAAACATAATAAATAATTATAAATTAATAGGCAGTAATTTTGTGTTAATTATTTATATTATAGATAGGTTGTTTAGCAGTTTACTTAATAAGTATAAATTATAAGATGGCCATCTACAAACAATAATTGAATAGAGAAGTATAATTTTATTTATTTTTAATCCAACATACTGCATTAATTATTTTTGTATATAATTTATTATTTTCTTAAATATACAATTCTTTCTAAGAATTAAACTAATGCAAACTTATAGTGAGAATTTCATTAACATTGAACATTTATATAACTTTAAAACTTATACTAAAATAACAACATCCACAAGAGAGTTATATGAACACCGACTGTTTGTTATAGTGAGATAATTTAATATTAATTACATAATCAAAGATGAGTTATTTATTATCTTTCTAGTAAAATTATTTATTTAAAAAAATAAATAATTTTCAGTAGCAATAAAAATTTCTAAATACTTTCATATATGCTTTTTTTTTCCAAATATATCAGTATATTGAATAAATTATTTTCAAACTAGCAATCTTCAATCATACAAAAGATTGATAATGAACATTATCAATTATTAAGAAATATTCAAATATTTATTAAATAATAAATCGATGAATTAAATTTTTATATTTACAAAAAAAAGACATATGACAAAAAATTAAAAGCAAATTTTTTATATATAAAAATACTTAATCGTACAAAAAAACTAAAAATTATAAAAATATTTTTCTAATTAGCAGGAACTTATTAATAATAATACAAACCTATGTTATGTATAGTTTATAAAAATAAATTTACTTATTATTTTTATAAATTTATAGTTGTTATTTAACAATTAGAATTATTATAGATGTATCTAATTATTAATTAATTAAATTATAATATTGCTTCTAATAAATAAAAATATTATTAACGATTAATTTTTTTATAAAAATAATAAGTAATATACTTTACTTTTATTACTTAAATCATTGTAGAAATTATTTCAAGCTATATGCAAATTCATATATAAAATCAATTTATAAACATTATAATACATTATTAATTTCAAAGCTGGAATAAAGTTAAATTTTATCATTTTATTATGCAAATCTTAATTTAATAAAATTAAGATTAGTTAGATATAGAAAAAACAAAAAAAATAAATATGCTATATAGTTGATATATTGATTTGTATTTATATTGAATAATTAGAATTAAAGATTTTAATATATGAAACAGATTAGGTTTACAATAAATAATTTTATTAACTTCAAAGACGTTGAATCATCAGAATTACATATTTACGTTATTAAATAGCAGATAAATTATTATTTTTCATTAAAGTAGCATGATTCCATTATAGTGATAAAATATCGATTTTTAGTTATTACTAATTAAAAACTTTTATTCTATTGATAGTATCAGTTAAATGATCACTTATTTTTTTTATTAAAATGAATAATTATTTCTGATAGAAAATAATTATAATTAAATAATTTTTTTAAATAAGAGATAAACGAAATTAAATTATATCAAAAAATATCAAAATATAATAAACAACATTGGAACAACAATAACTAAAATTATAATTACTATATTGTTATTCAGAATTTTAGATATAAAATTAATAAAATATATTCATAATTAAAAGGTTTAATTTCTCTTATTAATAAAACGTAATAATTTAAATTAATGTAATTAAAAATAATTCAATTCATTAACTCTTCTAAATATGAATAAACGATATAATATAAAATATTTATTTAGTTATATCAGAATATAATGCTATATAAATGCTATTTATATTTAAGATAGATTATAATTAATTGATTGCTATATAAATGTTACGTCGTTCGTCACGGGGATCGTATGCTACAGATTTTTCATTCTAACAAATTAAATATTCACAAAGAACTTATTTCTGATTTAATTAAAGATGATCCATTAGTTAATCCATTTGAAAAAGAAATTATTTTAGTTAATAGTCAATTTATGTCGCAGTGGCTACAAATAGAGCTTGCAAAAAACTTAGGAATCGCAGCGAATATTTCTTTTAGCATGCCATCAACTTTTATTTGGGACATGTTTAGTCGAGTTTTTCCTGATATTCCACAAGAAAGTGTTTTTAATAAAGAAAAAATGGCTTGGAAATTAATGACAATTTTACCTTCATTGTTACACGATCCAAATTTTAAACCACTTAGACAATATCTAGATGATGATATAAGGAAGCAAAAATTATATCAGTTATCAAATCGAATTTCGTATTTGTTTGATCAATATTTAATTTATCGCCCTGAATGGTTAGAGATGTGGAGTAAGAAAAAATTAATTCAAGGATTAAGTGATAACCAAATATGGCAAAAATACCTTTGGTTAGAGTTAATTAATTATACTGAAACACTTAATCAACCAAAATGGCATTTAGCAAATCTTTATCAACAATTTATCAAAAGTTTACATACTAATGTATTTTCAGATATTACGTTTCCAAAACGTGTATTTATCTGTGGTGTTAATTCATTAACAGCAGTTTATTTCAAAATATTAAATTATCTTGCGCAACATATTGATATTTACTTAATGTTTATTAATCCATGTCGTTATTACTTGGGAGATATAAATAGTTATGATTTTTTAGAAAAACTTAAGAAAAGAAAATTAAAAAATTATCAAGATCATAATATAATTTCATATTTTAAGAATGAATGTTCAGTTGATGATTCAATTAGTAAACAAAGTAAACAGTTTCTAATTAATCCATTGTTAGATTCTTGGGGGCAGCCATGTCGAGACAATCTATATTTTATTTCTCAGCTAAAAAAATCTAATGAAATTACTATATTCACAGATTCAACACACAATTGTTTATTGCACCATATTCAGCAAGATATTCTTGATTCAAATGATTACACTAAACTTGGTTTAACTAAAGAAACTTACAATAACAGTTATTCTAAAAGGCAATTAAGTAGGCAGGACAAATCACTAACATTTCATTTATGCCATAGTAAACATCGTGAAATTGAAGTTTTGCAAGATTATTTATTACGCCTGTTTGAAGAAGATCTAATCATAACACCAAAAGACATAATAGTAATGGTGACTGATATCAACATGTATGCACCTCATATACAGTCTGTATTTAGTCATGCGTCAGATGAACGTCGATTGCCTTTTTTCATATCATATCAAAAACCTAGACAAATGTATTCTATTTTACAAACTTTTATTTCATTGCTTAATTTAGAAAAAAGTCGCTTTACTATAGAGCAAGTATTGGAATTATTAGAGGTTCCTTCTCTTGCTCGTAGGTTTTCTATATGCGATGATGAATTAGTTTTATTGCATCGATGGATTAGCGAATCAGGTATACGTTGGGGACTTAATGATGAAAATGTTGAAATGTTAGAGTTACCAGTAATAGGTCAAAATACATGGTCTTTTGGTCTGAATAGAATGCTACTTGGTTATGCAATGGATAGTAATTTAGGAATTTGGAATAAAATTTTACCTTATGATGAATCTTCAGGGTTATCCGCTAAATTAGCAGGACAACTTTCAGATTTTATTAATTCATTAAAAAATTTGAGAAAAATAATAAATAAGGAAAGAAAATTGATAGAATGGTTACCATTATGTCAATATTTATTTGATAATTTTTTTAAAATTGATGAAGAAACAAAATCAATATTTACATTTATACTTCAACAATGGAAAAAAATTATTAATACTGGAATATCAGCGAAATATGAAGATATTATTCCTTTATCTATTATTTGCGACGAGATAATAAGATGTTTTGATGATGAAAAAATTAATCAACGATTTCTTGATGGTGTAATTAATTTTTGCACTATAATGCCTATACATTCTATACCTTTTAAAGTTATCTGTTTATTAGGAATGAATGATAAGATATATCCACGTTCAACATCGACATTAGGATTTAATTTAATACTTGAACAACCACAGCGTGGTGATAGAAAGCAACGAGATGATGATTGCTATCTATTTTTAGAAATTTTAAATTCCACATCTCAATTATTTTATCTTAGTTACGTTGGATATGATACGTTCAAAAATCAACCACATAATCCATCTGTTTTAGTAGATGAATTACTTAATTACATTAGCCAAAGTTTTTGTTTAGATGGTGATCAACATTTAAATGTTGATGATAGTGCTAATAGAGTAAAAGAATATCTAGTTACTAAACATACGCGATTACCTTTTGTGAAAGAAAATTATTTGCCAAACAGTATTCATCAAAGTTATTTATCTGAATGGTTGTTAGCAGCAAAAAAACAAGGGAATCAAAATAATGAATTCTGTACTCCTCTACAGTCAATTACAGAAAATGACAATGAAATATTATTAGATAAGTTACTTTATTTTTATCAACATCCAACACGTGCATTTTTTCAACAAAGGTTAAAAGTTAATTTTTTTGTTAAAAAAATACAATTACAGAATAATGAACCTTTCATTGTAAATTATTTACAAAAATATAAATTTAATGAACTCTTGCTTAATGCTATGATTCATGATAAGTCGCTTGAAGATCTATTAACTGATTTACAGGGAACTGGAGAATTACCTGTAAAGAATTTTTCTAAAATTTATTGGGAAAAACAGATCAAAGATATGCAGACATTAGCTGATAAAATAAAAACAAATTATTATGAATGTTTTAATAAATTATTTGTTGAATCTTTTGATGATGTTTGTTTGGTAGGAGAATTGAGAAATGTTAATAAAAATGGAATTATTCGTTATCGTCCTGCAAATTTAACAATTAACGATGGTTTATCTCTATGGATAGAACATTTAATTTTTTGCTTAATAGTTAGATCTGGTGAAAGTTACTATTGGGGAAAAGATAATAGTGAATGGTGTTTTAAGCCAGTTTCAAAATATCAAGCAAAAATATATTTACAAAAATTTATTAATGGTTATAAAGATGGAATGAGTTCACCATTGCCACTTTTTAATAAAAGTTCATGGAATTGGTTAATGGCGTGTTATAATAAAAAAAGCGATAAATTTGATTTCAAATCTAATATAGTATTGAAAAAAGCAAAAATGCAACTTATACAATCTTTACAAGGTACGTATAATCAAGCTGGTGAAATGGAAGATATATATATTAGGCGAGCTTTCAGGAAAATAGATAATAGTTTACTTGAAAAAATACAAAAAAATGCATACATTTACTTATTTCCAATGACAATTTTCAGAAAAATAAAGAAAATAGGAAATATTCATAATAATTGATGTTATAAAATAAGATAGTAGTTTATTGTAAAAATTAAAATAAACATTTAAAAGTACATAAGATTACTTAATTATAAATCTATTAATATAGTACTATTCTTGTTAATATAAATAATAATAAGATTATATATGTATAATATTAAAATTAAAATTTGTTATAATAGTTAATATATTTTATAAAAACTAATTTTTTTTTAAAAATTAAAAAAAAGAATAACTAATATGAAAGATTATTATTTCAGAATTAAGAATTTTATATCGTTATTTTGTAATTAATTTTATTTGATATATTTTATATACTAATTAATTATTACTATAATAGATTATTAAATCTGTAGATAAAATTTTATATATATTATACAAATAAAATATCATTGATCTTTATATAATCGAACCTAATATGAATAGATAAAAATAAATAATAATCTTTTGCGATCAAAACACAGAAAAGAAAGTTTTGCAATTTAAATTTAATTTTATAAAATACTTTAATTAAATTTAATAAAAAATAATAAATATATTAATTTTTTATGAAAAGTAAAATTTTTGAAAAGATTAATAATAACATCATATATTATATTTATCGTAATGGTAATTTTTTTTTACAGGTCTTTATTAACAAAGAATAATCAAGATAAATTTTTAATAAAAAATATAACACGTTATTATTATTTTATTTCAAGATAATTATGTATTTATAATTTTAATTGCATTAAATAATTATCTAATTAGGTGTTTTGTATATTTATTTAACACGTAATAAATATTAATAATATTTATTACGTGTTAATTGTGAATAATAAGAAATATCATTATAATAGCTAATACAATATAATAATAAAATTATTTTTTTTGTAATATCAATATATTTTACAATAAATAGCCACTTATCAATTTATTTTATAAATTTAATAAAATAAATTGATAACAATATTACTTATAAATTGTATTTAAACGTAATACAATTTAATTAACTAAATTAAGATGTATAGTATATTATTGTTCTTTAATTAAATATTCTTGTTATTATTGGTACAATAAATTGATATGCTAGAAATAAGATATCTATAGTTTATATTGAAAGTTAATTTTTTATGATAAATATAAAGAATGTTATAGTTTTATATTTGAGTTATTCAAATATAAAACTATAACACAATAATTAATGGAAAAATCTTAACATGATAAAAAAGTTATAAAAATATTTGTCTTCTTTTAAATTGAATAAATTAAATTACTAACACTTTATCGAAATAATTTCGATTGCTATAAATTACATTAAATGATGAAATTAAAATTTATTACTTGTTTTATCATAAAACTAAATTAGTTAAAAGATTACTAAAAATCTATTATATTTTTTTTAAAAAAAATATAATAGATTTTTAGTATAATATATATATATTATATTTTTAATAACGTTAGGTTTAGGTATTATTATAGAAACCATCAAAGTAAATAATATTTAAATTTACATAAAAATATCATTTAAATATAACATTGTAAATTATTACATTTTTTATGATATATTAAAAAATAATATTTTTGTATCATTAATTTCTTTTTTTTTAAAAAATAGTAAATATAAAAATTCATAAAGATATATTTTTCAAATAGTATCAATAGTTAGTTACTATACATACCTATTAAAATAAAATATGTAATTTGTAAATGAATAATATTATTTTTAATATTAAATCCTTTATTTTTAACAATTCATAGCGCAATAGAAATTTATAATTGTTATATATTTCATATTAATATGAATTTAAAATATGTCTAGGATTATTTTTTTGCGAAAAAATAATAAATTTTACGTTTATAAATGCACTCTACCGAAATTTTATCAATTATGGTTTAAAAATTAAATATAATATAAAATATCTTCATTAATATGTAAAAATATAATTATATAAATTAATCATAATATGAAAATTATTATTAATATATAAATCGTTTTACTTAAATTTGCTATAAATATTTTTATTATTAATAATAGATTGAATAATTAAAGTATTGAAAATAATTACATAGTAAGATTTATTAATTTTTTATATTATACTGATTTAAATAAAAATTTATGTTTATTTTATAAATTATTATTCATTATATATAAATGAATAATGTTTAATTTAAATTTAATAACTTATCCTTCCATCTGTAAATTATAAAATATTTTACTAATTAATTAATTTAATATCTGAGAGAGTAATAAAAATGCAATCTTATCAACTGGATCCTTATTGTTTACCTCTACATGGTCAACACTTAATAGAATCTTCAGCAGGAACAGGAAAAACATATACAATAGCTTTACTCTATTTACGATTGTTATTGGGTGTCGGTAAAAAAAATGCGTTTTCGAGACCATTGAGAGTTAAAGAAATTTTAGTTGTAACCTTTACTCAAGCAGCAACATATGATTTGCAATCACGCATTCGATACAACATTCATCAAATGAGAATGGCTTGTATTAGAAATGGTATAGGTTTTAAGAAAAATTCAATATATAGAATAATACTATCTTCTATTATAGATAAAAAAGAAGCGGAGCAGTGCTTGCTTGTTGCTGAGCGTCAAATGGACGAAGCTGCGATTTATACTATCCATGGTTTTTGCCAACGCATACTTCTGGATAATGCTTTTGAGTCAGGAATGTTATTTAATCAATCTATAATAAAAGATGAGAGTACAATACAAAAACAGGCTTGTGCTGATTTTTGGCGTCGTAATTGCTATTTATTTGATTATTCTATATCAAAAGTTATTGTTGATGAATGGAGTGATCCAGAGGCACTTTTAGCAGAAATAAAGCCTTATTTGCAAGGAGATATTCCAGCTTTTATTAATCAACAAACTAAAGGTGAATCAATAAAAAAACGTCATGAAACATTAATTGATATTATAAAAACAGTAAAAAAATCCTGGCTTTTAAATTCTGATAGATTATTTAATTTGATTATTAATTCAGATGTTAATAAACGCATATATAATAGTTACAATTTAAAGAGGTGGTTAGCAACCATAACTAACTGGGCTATTACTGCAACATTAGATTACAAAATACCAAAAGAACTTGTTCGTTTTTCTCAACATGAATTAATAGATGATACATTAATATATAATATACATAAAGATGATCTTTTTCTTGCTATTAATAATTTATTACAACAATCACGTACAATACGCGATCTTTTTATTTCAAAAGCAATTATTAATATTCGTAAAATAATTCTTAAAGAAAAAAAACAACATAGATTGATTGGATTTGATGATTTATTAAGTCATTTAGATCAAGCGTTGAATAGAGAAGGTGGAGAAAAATTAGCTCATTCAATACGCAGTAATTATCCAGTAATTATGATTGATGAGTTTCAAGATACTGATCCACAACAATATCGAATTTTTAAGCGTATTTATCATGGATATAATAATTGTGGATTATTATTTATTGCCGACCCAAAACAAGCTATTTATGGTTTTCGTGGTGCAGATATTTTTACTTATCTTAAAGCTAAAAATCAAATTAAATCATATTACACTCTTAATACAAATTGGCGATCTTCATCAAACATGGTTTCTGCTATAAATCAATTATTTAGTCTGTCAGAAAAACCATTTATATTTGATCAAATACCATTTTATCAAGTTAATTCAGCTTCTGATAATCAGAATTTAGAATTTATTCATAAAACAGAAAAATTATCAGCATTAAATTTTTGTTATCTAGATAAAGAAGCTGTTTCAGTCTTGGATTATCAAGAAACCATGTCATATCAGTGCGCTAGTCAAATTTGTGATTGGTTAAAAGAAGGAGAGAAAGGAACAACTTGGTTGTATCGAGACAATGTAAAACAACCAATAACAGCTTCAGATATTATGGTATTAGTAAGAAGTCATAGAGAAGCTTTAATGATACTAAAATCATTAAGTAAATTTAATATTCCAGCAGTTTTTCTTTCTAATCAAGAAAGCATTTTTTCCACTAATGAAGCTCAAGAGATATTATGGTTATTGGAAGCTGTGTTATTGCCTGAAGATGAATTAATTCTTCGTCGTGCATTAACTACTAGTTTAATTGGATTAAGTGCACAAGATATTGCACAATTAAATCAAGATGAAAATCAGTGTGCAATTCGCATTGAAGAATTTTATAATTATTTATTAATTTGGCAGAAAAATGGTATTGTATCAGCATTAAGAGTTATTATGGTTAATTATAATATTGCTGAAAATTTATTAATAGATAATATAGATGGTGAAAGACGCTTGATGAACGTGATGCATTTAAGTGAATTATTGCAAGAAGCCGAATTACAACTTAATTCTGAACAATCTTTAGTTCGTTGGTTGGAGCGACAAATTAATCAACCAGATCCTTTGTTAGAAAATCAGAGAATACGTTTATATAGTCATAAAGACTTGGTTAGTGTTAGCACTATACATAAATCTAAAGGATTAGAATACCCGATTGTTTGGTTGCCATTTGCATGTCAATTCTATAATAAAAAACTATCTATTTTTCATGATCGTGACAATTTTCAAACATGTCTTGATTTAACGCAACAAAAAAAGAGTATTATACTGGCTAATGAAGAACGTTTATCTGAAGATTTACGACTGTTATATGTCGCATTAACACGCTCAATTTACCATTGTACTATTGGTGTTGCAAATTTAATAAAAACTCAGAATAGCAGAAAAAATGGTAATATTAATTTATATCAAAGCGCACTATGTTACTTATTACAAAATGGACGAGAAAACAATGAGAATTTATTGCTTGACACTTTACGCACATTAAATAATGAAAATATTAGCATAACACATATCGTTGATATTAACTTATCTCCTTGGTATCCAAAAGAAAATAAATCTATAGACTTATGTGCTAGAAAATTTACTGGTAATATTCAAAAAAATTGGCGAGTTACAAGTTATTCAGGATTAACATATCGTGATAACGTTTCATTATCTGACAAATTTATTTACAACGATTTAAATATTGCTATTGATATACAAAATTTGACACCAAAAATCTTCTCCTACAAGAAGAATAACTTTCTCTCAAATCAAAATGAAATATCAGATATAAGTGTTCACACATTTCCTAAAGGTGTTGAAGCTGGAGCTTTTATGCATTTTCTTTTAGAAAAATTGCCATTTAATCAACATCCAAAAAAAAATTGGTTGGCTAAAAAATTAAATCAAGCTGGTTTTTCATCTGATTGGGCTACAATGTTAAAAGTATGGCTAATAAATATTTTTGATACTCCTTTACTTAAAAATGATTTTAGCTTATCAAAAATTACTTTTAAGTATAAATTAAATGAAATGCAATTCTACTTACCAATAGAAAAATTATTAACACCATCAGCTATAAATGGGATAGTGAATCAATATGATAATTTATCTCAACATTGTTTACCACTTAATTTTCAGCCAGTAACTGGAATTTTAAAAGGTTATATTGATTTATTTTTTTGTTGGAAAGATAAATTTTATCTTATTGATTATAAATCAAATTGGTTGGGAGAAAATATTATGGCATACAATCAAGAGGCAATACGTAGTTTAATGATTGATCATAGATATGATTTACAATATCAGCTCTATACATTAGCTTTGCATCGTTATTTGCGAAGTCGTTTGCCTGATTATGATTATCAAAGACATTTTGGTGGTGTTATTTACATTTTTTTGCGTGGTATCGATCTAAATAATACTGGTTATGGTATTTATCATATTATTCCTACTTATGAATTAATTAATGGTATTGATGAGTTATTCAGTATAAATAAATGTGATTAGAGATTATGATAAATTTACTAAAACGAGCCGCTGATTTCAATTTGTTTAATTCTTTAGATATACAATTTGCTATTATGTTAGTAGAAGATGAAAATCCATTATTGTTATTAATATTTGCATTATTAAGTGCTGAAACTCGAGCTGGTCATATTTGTTTATTTATTGATAAACTTCAACCAATTTATTTATTTAACGGTAGGCAACCTGAAATAGCTCTTATTCTTTGGGAAACTGCAGGATCACCTGATAGTAATAAGATTTATACTGAGCTCAAACAATCTAATGCTGTTTCTGATGCAAGGCAATTATTAGCTAAGCCATTAGTTTTATCAAATAACAAACTCTATTTTCAAAGAATGTGGACTGATGAAGGATTAGTAGCTAATTTTTTTTCTAGTCACTTGTTAGAAACAATTGATGAAGAGCGTTTAAAGAGTATTTTGTCTTATTTATTTAAGACATCAAGCTCTAGGATGTACATGAAATGTTGGCAAAAAATAGCTGTTGCAATTGCAGCAACGAGTCGTATTTCTGTTATTTCTGGCGGTCCAGGTACAGGCAAAACTACGATAGTTGCGCGCTTATTAGCAACTTTAGTTAAATTAAGTAATAAAAAACTAATAATTCAATTATCAGCACCGACAGGAAAATCGGCTGCTAGATTAACAGAATCATTAAATAATGCATTATTAAAATTAAATTTATCTCAAACTGAACGATCAGTTATTCCAGAACAAGCTAAAACAATTCATAGGTTATTGTGTGCTAAAATAAATAGTCAGTCATTGCGTTATAATAAAGATAACAAACTTCTTTTAGATGTTTTAATCATTGATGAAGCATCAATGATTGATCTTACAATTATGGCTAGATTGATTGAAGCTCTACCTAAGCATACTCGTGTTATTTTATTGGGTGACAAAGATCAATTAGCTTCTGTTGAATCAGGATCTGTTCTATCTGATATTTGTAGTTTTTCAGAATATGGGTATAGTAGTAAAAGAGCTGCCCAATTAACTAAAATAACAGGTTGTGACTTATCTAATTTCATATCAGATTATGGAGCAGAAATTAAAAATAGTATTTGCTTATTGCAAAATAGTTATCGTTATGATGCACAATCAGGAATTGGTAGATTAGCCACAGCTATTAACAAAGGTAATATTAAGGATGTTGAACATATATTAGTTAAGCAAGAGGCGGATATTTCTTTTTATTCTATTGATTCACCTGAAAAATATGAAAAATTAATTTATGACATTTCTATATGCTATCGTTCTTATTTCAATAAGATAAAAGAAGGTCGTAACCCACAAGAAATACTAACTACTTTTAATCAGTTTAGGTTATTAGCTGCTTTAAGGGAAGGTTTGTACGGTGTTGTAGGGCTAAATAATAAATTGGAAGAACTTTTACATCGTAATGGACATATTCGTCTTTCAAAATTTAGTTTGAGTAAGCATTATGAAGGCCGCCCAATTATGATAACAAAGAATAATTTATCTCTTGGTTTATTTAATGGTGATATTGGCATTATTTTACTTGATCGATCTGAAAATAATGGTTTAATGGCTTATTTTCAGTTGCCTAATGGAGTTGTAAAAAAAATACAACCAAGTCGACTGCCTCAGCATGAAACAACTTTTGTAATGACAGTACATAAATCTCAGGGATCAGAATTTGAACATATTGCGTTAGTTTTACCTCCGATATTTACTTCTATTGTCACCAAAGAGCTAATTTATACGGCGATTACTAGGGCTAAAGATAAGCTGACAATTTATGCAAATCATTATATTTTTATTAAGGCGTTAATGACGCCAACATTACGCCGAAGTGGTTTAACTGAAAGGTTATATTAATAACATATAATCAATTTAAGTAATTAAATTGATTATATGTTATTAATATAAGATAATGATAAAAATTATTATATTTTAACTATGCTGAACTATATTAAAATATTTTATTTATAACTTTAATTTCATTTTTATAATCAATAAGTTTTACATTTATTACTTTGAGTTATTAATTTTATTCTTGTATTAATTTTTTTTAAAATAATTTGCATTTTAAATACTACAAAGATGTTTTAAGATTGTTTTGCAATCGCAAAACAATCTTAAATTTAATAAAATATATTATATTTGAAATTATTAATAATGCATCTATCTATAATTAATAATAGAAATAATAGATCACAATCTCACAAACTATTTTCATTATTTTTATTTTACTTGAGGAAATTGAGATTATATACAAGTAATGTTTCATAAACAAAAAAGATAAATTTTAACTTAATATTTTGTTTTTAATAATGTATAAAATATTTGGATATTACGAAAACTAATTTTTTATTTAATAAATATATATTTTATTAAATAAAAGAATTATGATTATAATTAATATTAATATTTCCATTAAATAATTTTAACAATGATAATTTAATTTATATACATTTAAACTTTAATATAATTAGTTATTATATTAAATAATCAGTTTATTTTTAATAATATGATAGATAGTTTTCATGCAACAATAATAAGTTCTAAGAAAATAATAAGAAAACCTAATTTAGATCAAAGGTATAAATTAAGTTTTATTTTTATAAAATTATTCTCTCCTCATAATTTTATAAATTTCTTCTGCTTAAAAATTGTTTGATATTTTATAACTAATTTTATTTTTTATGGTATTATTAAATAGTTTTAATAAATATTAATGTATATTTGCGCTTCTTATATTTAATGAAAATATAGATATTATTCAACATATATTTTATATATGTTGAATTTATTAATATTTCATATATATTAGATCAATATAGTGTAAGTTTTCATATAATAACTAATTTTAAGCTCTGTACATGCATGTATTCATAATATTGTTTAGATATTTTGTTATTATATTAATAAAATGATTAACTTTATTTTTTTCAAACAACTTTCTTAGTGTTAGACTATACATAATGAAGTAGATTTATTGATTTTCAATTTATTCTTGTTATTTTTTTTCAGTTATATCATAAATATTGAAATGAAAATATTTTATTATTAATTTGTTGCATTATTTTTTCAAGTCCTGAAATGCATTGCAGAAAATTATTGATATTTTCTGATTACTATAGATGCGCTCTTTTTTATATTAATAGTTACTCATTTAATAAATAATAATTTAATTGCAAAGTCATATGAACTTTAAGTTCATAAATAAGTTTTTTTAAAATTAGATTTCTGTTTAATTTAATAATTATATTATCTAATTTTATAACGTTTTAGAAATTTTGTATAGATTTTGTATTTTAATTCATGTGTCTAAATTCTATAATGTTAGATATTTGTAATAAGTTAATGATTGAATTAGACTATTTAGTTAGTTAACTTTTAATTATAATTTATATTTTAATAAACAATTGATATTTTTTTTAAAACTCAATTTTAAATTCTTTCTATTTTAATATAAATATTATAATTTCTAACATAATTAGTGAGCTAATGTAATGCTGCAATCTTGTATAATTATTATAGAAAATAGTAATATATTAATGAATCTATATTCATATAACAACTACGCATTAAGTATATCAATCGATGATAGTTAATATAGATAATTCACAATATGCATTTTTTATAAATCGTATTATAATTTTTCTTTTTAGAATATTATAGTTCTCGTCAATCAGAAAAGTTTTTTGATATACAAACTACTAATTAATAATTTTCTTCTCATTATTTTTTGTTGTTTCACTATTTAATATTCTAATTTTCATGGTCTAAATTAATAACTATTAATGCAAATAGAATGATCTAAATAATCTTAAATTGGATGCATGATTATTGCTTTCCAGATTTATCAGTTTTAAATATTTTTAACACTAAATAGTTTGTCTATACAGTATAAGTTTTAGTTTCTAAACTTGCGCATAAATTGATGTTAAAATATATTTTCAAGCACTTTATTCTATATATTTAGTAGTGATATTTAAATATACGTGAATAATTTTGTATTCGCTATATTAATATATGCACTACTTTCTTTACATTTATTTAAGAGAATAAATGTTTAATATATTTATAGTTTAAGAATAAAATTAATTATATAATTCCAATGTTGCAATTCTTTTTTTTAAATATTTTTATATTGTTTAAACTTTTTACTATTTAGTTACAAGTTGATTTAGGATATTTAAATTTATTATGATTAAGTTATATTTTCTATTGAATTATAATTTAAAATCTTTTTAGTACATTCTAATTAATATATGTTTTATATTAATATATATCAAAGTGAATTATATAACATTCAATTCACAATATTATAACTTGCTAAGTTATTAATATGTAACACAATTAATATCTATAAATAATTTTTATCGTATTCATTATACACACTTACATAATTTATTTTGCTCTCTTATATTTATGCTTTTTAAAATACATATCATTATCTATTTTGTAAATTAACATTTTATAAAATTTTGTACGTTATATCATTATATTATCTTTACTTGCTTTAGATCATATAACAATGATGCATATTTATTAACATTAATTGCTACAACAAACTTAGATATTAAAACTTTTATTCAGAAGATACAGTAAATGTAAATTTTTCGTTTGAATTAAACTAAAATTATATATTGATATTTTTAAATAATGTCAAATCATTTACACATATGTAAAACGTACTTAATTTTTAAGAAAAAAATAAACTTATACAATATATCTTTTATTATCTATCTATTAAATTCTAGTATAAATAAATTGAAGAACTCTTAAGTTATTTTTAGATATAAATTAAAATTTATAACATAATTAATATTAATAGTCATTATTTTATTTTTTTATACAGAAAACATCAGTATATGAAATTACAAAAACAACTAATCTAGAATGTATTAAAATAAAAGTAAATATATAATATTTATTTACAATATTATATATTATAAGTTTTAATTGATATTCTATTAACATACGACTATGATTATAAATAGTTAATTTATTTTACATTTAAAGTAAATATATAAATCATTGACACTTTGTTGCAAAAAAAAATGACAATTAAATAGATTGCTATTGGAGTCTACTAAACATAAAACATTAAGATAACACTTTTCTATATATATATTTTATAATGCGTTAATTTAATTGTTTGTTAAATTGAAGATAATTTAATGTTAAGGAATTGAATTTTTTATTATACACACCAAAAATAAAAATTAAAAACAGAATTTTGTGTGTTAATTACTTAATGGTCAATATCTAAACTAGAACTATAATTGTTTATTTTTAATTAATAATTATTGATATAAATAATTATAAATGGTAAAAATTAATTAGCTATCAAATTATTTACAGTAATAGTACAATTATATATAAAATATAAGAAAATGTATTATTCTTTATGTTTAATTTAATATATATAGATATTATCTGTATATATTAAAAATTATGATAAGAAATAGTTTATTTTTTAATACAGTAAAATTTGTAATTACAACAATTATTAAAATATTTTTTCTAAACTGATTTTAAATATTAAATTATTAATAAACATTGACTTTATCTAAATAAATCACATGTTTAATATAAAATATTTTGATATTATCATGCATGATTTTAAATCATATTGTATTTTTTTTGATAAAATACATATAATTATAAATAACTAAGAAAAAACTATTTTTATATTATATGTAACTTTTAACAAATAAATTTATTAAAAGTCACTAAATTTACTTAGAAAAGAATTATATTAGTTAGTATTTGAAATACTATAATGAATGTTATGCAAAGCTTATACTTTTAAAATATTAATCTATTTAACTACATTTTCTATATCAATGTAATGTAATTTTATAAAATCATTAAGAAATTAATGTAACTTGATTAATTGATCATAATTTAAAATTTCTTGTATGAAATATTCTGTTAAAAGAATAAGTAAATTTATTTAAAATCTAATAATTATAAAATTTTGCTTAATATTTAATATAAAAACATCATTACAACATTTTTACAAAAAAAAGTGATAGTATGAAAACAAAAAATTATACTTTACTATAATAATTTTTATAAAAATAGATTAGTTTTCTGTTATTTTTAAAAAAATATTAGACTTAAATTTATTTAAAATAAATCAAATTATTATCTGATATTTAAGTTTTTTTATTTTAATTAACAGTACTTACTTTATACTAAAAATCTAATACATAACTAATATTTATAATTTAATAAAATTTAAGTATTTTTATACATTAATATATAAAATGATAGAAAATATGAATATAATTTATTTATGCAATTAAAATAATAAATAAATTTTAATTATTTTAAATATTATTAAATTACTCTATTAGTAAATTACAAATTTACTATAAATTAAATTATAAGATCATTCTTTATTTTTTAATAATTATTTAATTATTATTAATAGTTAAATATAAATTCTATAATTAAAGTAACTTGAAATATTTTATTGGAAATTTATACGCACTGTCACTATTTTAAATTTAGTTCTCTATATGTTATAATTTACTTTATTATTTTTTTTAAAATTATATTTTCATGTAAAAAATTTCATTGTTTTGGCGACATTAAATCAATAAAAACGAAGATAATGAATAATATATTTTATTAATAAATTATTTTATTAATTTAAATAAATATGCTTGTTATTAAAACATGTTAATTTTTAGTAAAAAAAGATTTTAATCTACTGAATACTACATTATTTTAATATAAATAGTTTTAAATTTCTTAATTATATATAGATTATACAATAAGTTTTTACACTTTTATAAATTATGATAATCTTATCAATTAAGTTCAATTAAACAATTTTCAGTGCTATTTGTTTTAAACAATCACAAACATCAGTTATATAGATATTATAAATTTAGAAATTTATATTTTAATTATTCGAATAAATTAAAATTTATACTACTTTATTCGTAAAGTTAATAAACTTTAGCGTCCATAGTATAATGCTTATATATTATTAAATAAATATTAATAATTTTAATTTATTTAAAATTATTAATATTCTTTAAATAGAAAAGTTCTTATAAGAAAATATTCCTCTATTAATTGCTTATCAAATTAAAATGAAATTATATTTCTATGCACTAACTTGGCATGCATAAAAATAAATGTATTGAAATAATTATTTTCTATTTTCTAATTCATCAATTATTTTTAGATTTTCTTAATAAAAATTATTAGAACATATTGTAATTTTTACAATTAATAATTTATAAATTGTAAAATTCAATTATTTTTTATTTAGAATTTTATGTTCTAATGCACATTAGAACATTTTTTTTAAAAAATTAAAATGTTGTCTGGTAATTTACAAATAGTAATTTTGACAATTGATACAACGAAAATATTCTCAAATTACTACTTGATAAATATTCTATTATTTATCACATAGTTAATATATGATAAATAATATTATATTTAATAAAGAGAAGTTAAATATTAAATAGTTAATAATAAATTAAACAACCATTTTCTAAGTATATATTATTGAGTATTGTTGATAACAGAACATTAATATCTAATTGTAATTCATATGATATTTATTTGATTTTATATACATCATATTAGTAATAAAATTATTTTTTCTATACATCAAAAATAATATTGGTGTTTTATTAGTTTTTTATTAATCTTTATATGTTATTAATGAATAATAAAAAGTTAAACACATTTAATATGTAATAAATTAGTATAGTTAACGATATACCTATAAAATTTACATGTAACATAATTACAATTTGATATAATAAAAAGTTTTATTGCGATATCTAGTAGTATTCTAGAATAGAATGATTAAATTCATTCACTAAATTAGCAAATACTTTATTCTATTGTTCATCGTATTAATTATGATTTTTAATCTAAGAGTATTTTTATAATTTTAAAAAAAAGATATAAAATATATGAACTAGTAATTATTTTAGTAAGTAATTTGTTAATTTAAACTTATTAATTATTGCTTAAAATTTTATATAGTTATTTTTATTTATTATATTTAATTATTTGTAACCATTCAATGCTTCAAGTGGTTTTTGATGAAAAATTTAAAATATGGACTTTTCCGACGACGAATCATACATGGAGCAGCCGCTACTATGTTATTAATTATAAGTCCATTAGATATAGCATCATCTTCTGACATAGTCGCTGTTCGTATTTGGCCTGCATCTAGTTATACTAGGGTAACTTTAGAATCGAATTCTCTTTTATCATATCATCAATTTACTTTATCTGACAATAATCGTGTTGTTGTGGATTTAAAAAATGTACAATTAAATAGTGTTTTAAGTAGTATTAGTAACAAGATAAGCTTAAGTGATCCTTATATAAAATTAATCAGAGTTGGTCAATTTAATCAAAAAACTGTGAGATTAGTTTTTGAGACAAAAATTCATGTTAATCCACAAATATTTACTATTCAGCCAATTGCTGGATTCAATCATAGATTAGTTGTTGATTTTTATCCTTCTAAATATATTCAGGAAAATGATGATTTATTATTGTCTCTAATGGAATATTATAATAAAGATAAATTAAATAATTTATTGTCGGTTAAATCAAAAAAATCAGGTAATATAAGTAGATATAGGAAAATTATTATTATGATCGATCCAGGGCATGGTGGAGAAGATCCTGGTGCTATAGGAAAATATAAAACTCAGGAAAAAGATGTGGTATTGCAAATTGCACGAAGATTAAAAACATTAATCAATCGAGAGCCAAAAATGAAAGTTTATATGACTCGAAATGAAGATGTATTTATCCCATTAAAATTAAGAGTTGCAAAAGCACGAAAAATACAAGCTGATTTATTTATTTCTATTCACGCCGATTCATTTACTAATAGAAAAGCAAGAGGGTCTTCAATATTTGCATTATCGATCAAAGGGGCAACAAGTAATACAGCTAGTTATTTAGCTAAAACACAAAATGATTCAGATATAATTGGCGGCATAAATAAGAGTGGTGATAAATATCTTGATCATACAATATTTGATTTAGTTCAAACATTAACTATCAATGATAGTTTAAAATTTGGCAAAGAAGTCCTTAAACGACTCAGAAACGTTAACAAGTTGCATAAGAATGTTGTTGATCAAGCTAGTTTTGCTGTATTAAAGGCGCCAGATATACCGTCAATTCTTGTTGAAATTGCTTTTATTAGCAATATTGAAGAAGAGAAAAAATTAAAGACAGCAAAGTTTCAACAACAGATGGCGGAATCTATTTCTAAGAGTATTAAAGCTTATTTTAATAATGGCGGAAAACTAACTTTGCGTTATGTTAATTAAATAATTAATAGAGTTATTTAAAAAAAATGGCATTAAAATAATACAGTGTATATAATTGATTTAATACGATTGCTTTTGTTTTATAAGTCATAATAAAAAAATAAATACCAGTCATTGATTATCTTATAATTAATTTATCACTATCAATATTATATATTATGTAAGTTCTTTAACTTATTACATTTATCTATTGTGAATAAAATACTTGATTACAATTTTTTTCTATAAACATTTCGTTTATTAATATTTTTTTATTAAAAATCAATTACTTATTATAGAATTAGTAAAAAGTAAATATAATATCTATATAATATTAATGTAAAATAGTTATTAATTTTTATTTTAAAATTAGAAAATATATTATTAGAAGTTCTTTTGTTAACTTTTATATTGTATAATTTATTTATTATTATTTCTTATAATTATATTCTGTTATATAAGTGTAAATATTTAATTTTTTAAAATATTATGCCACATGATTGATTAGATTGCATTAGCATTTATTAATATATGCAAAAGTATTAATACTTTTGCATATATTAATAAATGTGTTTTTTATTTATAAATCAATAATATTGCCAGCTATTGCAAGATAAATTGTTAATGTTATTACATTAAGTAATATGCAAAATTTATATAAAAAAAACTATTAGTCAATCAAAAGTTAAAATCATGAATCATATATTTTAAAAATTAACTATGAATGCCAGATGATTAATATTATAAATAATTTTCAGCTAATAATTTTCTAATAAAAATAATATATAATTAATTTAATTATGTAATTATTGTTATTGGTATTGTAGCATGCAATCTTAACTCATAATTATCTTGATATACACATAATAAATATTAATTTCAAAGTTGTATATGTTGGTCAGAAAATTACTCTATAATAATTAGAGTTAAAAACTTACTAAAAATAATTTATGATTAATTATTGTACATATTAAAAATAATTTTAAAATAATCAAAGATAGTAAAGATAAATTTGCTATTAACTATATTTTATATTAAGCAGCTAGTGTTATAAAAAATAATATGATAGTTATGTGTAATAAATTTTGAGTAATTATGAGATAGATTTTTACGTTATATTTCAATAAAAAAATAACTACTAAGAATAGGAAATAATTTGTTAATTATTAGCAACATAAACTTATTTTAAAATTTTTAATTCTTATAATTTTTGCAACTATATATGGAAAATAGTAAATTTTTTAATAAAAAACAATTTACTTAAATACCTACTAAATGAATAAATAAATAATATAAAGAAAATAGTGATCAAATCTTTTTCTTATTTTAGCTTTGTAATCAGTATAAATAAGAAAAATACTTACTGTTTTTTTTGATATTTTATGTAAAACATATTTTATAGCTATTAGCTTTTATTTATATATATTTATATTTTTGAAAATATATAGAAATAACAGAACAATTGAATTAAAATATAATATTAATTATTTCTTATCTTGAATTAATTTATTCAAAAAATTTAATAAATTTAATTTATTAGTTAAAAAAATTAAAAAAAGTAAAACATATTTTTTTGTGAAAAGATGTTTTGAGATTTTTGTAAAAAAAATCTCAAAATACAATAAATACATACTCTTTCTTATTTCACAGATAAGAAACACTTAATTAATTATTTTATAAATTAGTAATTTATAAAATTTTAAAACATAGCTATGAGTCTTAAAACTTAAATATTAAAAACTACTTGTAATTTGATATTAATTTTATTTAAAATTTTTATAGATTATCATAACTTTCAATATTAAATAAAATTAATAAATAATAACAAAAAATATTAAATAACATTTAAACATATATTTAATTTGGTTGGATAAGTTCTTTATTTTGTTTTTTTGTTGAAAATCCCATCGTGTAAGCATTTAAATTAGATATTATCTATAAAATTTATCCAAAGAATTGTATAAAATTTTAAAAATATATTTTTAAGAATATATAAAAATATAAAAATTTGATAATATCAGTTGTACAGATAAATTTTTATGATCAATCTAATAAATAATAATTATTTTTAAAATATTAACACAATTATATTTATAGTGACTTCTTAGATGAATAAAAATTCATAGCATAAATAAATCTGATTAATAGCAGTAATATGCTATTAGAGTTATTTATTGAAATATTAATAGTAACTATATTTGTTTATGAGTTGCTCGAAACTTATAGGTTCATTCACACAAAAATATAGTTTTTTATAGCTAAAATAAGATTTTACAAACATTAAATATTTTATATGATATTTAAATATGATATCAATTAAAATTTTTACTTAATTTATTTACAAACTATTAATATGATAAAAAATAAATTTATACAAATAAAACTAAAAATTAAAATAATTAAAAAAAATTAATACTTTATTTATATGTATATAATTTATTGAAATTATTTTTAACTGTATTTCATGTTCTAAGTTATTTAAATTATTTAATATTTTGATTTTAAAAGTAAATTTAATTTAATTATGTTGATAAATTTAATTCAATTTTTAACTTACTTATTAATTACTAGATAAAATTTAATTTCGTTAAATTTTTAAGATTATTTTCAATATGAATCAATTTTTTATACTAAAATTTAAATTTTATTCTTTTTATTATAATTCTTATCTTTAAGAATATAAAAATTATTACCAGAAACTAATTGATAATAAAATTTTAGTTTATTAAGGATTTCTTTATAACAATTATGAATGTATACTGTAATTTTAATTACAGTATACATATAGCTCTATCTACTAATACTTCTCCATGAGAATATTATTTTTTTCTTTTCTTATTAATAAAATTTATAGAGGTTTTCTTTGTAATAAATTCTTATTAATTTTATTTGAATACATACTATTACCAAAGTAACTTATATTTTAGAGCTTACAACATACGACCAATAATAATATATGATAAGTAAATATTTTTATTAACTTAATCGTAAAAGAATATGTTTTTTAATAAATAATTACGGCTTATTTATTAATTAGAATAAAAATAATATTAACACAGATTGTATTAAAATAATATTTAGTATGATAAAAGATGCGTTATACAATTGTTACACAGTAAATAATTCTAAATATTTTTAATGAAAAATGATTATACTAAATAAATTTTATTACTATTTTGATAAAAAAATATGTATTCGTTATAATATACAATGTAAATCGAGACTTAATTATTTATTATAAATTTAATCTTAAATTATATTTATTTCTATTAAGATTCACTAAAAATTTAAAATATTTAATCATCTTTTAAATATAAATTACTATTATATAATTAATTGATATCAATCATAATAATTTTAATTATTTCTATTTAAGTTTTTTAATAAAAATTAATTTTATAATGGTATCGATCAAAATTAATTTTAAAATTAAAATCAATGTGTAATTATTTAAACTATCAATAAGAGAGATATTTAAAGTAATAATCTAAATAAATTATTACCATAATAATAACATAAATAATAAGTTTGCGTGAATATTTATAACAATAAATATCAAAACTATAATCATAAGAATTTATCTTATTAAGTCTAAACATTTTACATATTCTTATAAACAAGATAAAAATATCTGAAGTGTATGCAATTATATAAGAGAATGTCAGAAATTAAATAAAAACATTGTATATTTACAATTCTAATTAATTTATTAAATATTTTTAATATTAATTATTTATTGAAAGTAAATATTATAGTTTTAAAATACATAACTCAATCTATGTAGTATAAAAGTTATAAGTAAAAACATAAATTTTGAGTTACATACTTATTCTTAAGCAAGTGAACAAGAACACATATATTTGTCAATCACTCATAATTTATTGATATATGTAAGTGAAAAACGAAATTATTTTAATGTGCTTATATAAAATATAATTTACTATATTAAATATATAAGATTATTGAAGTATTTTATTTTTTTTAAAAAAAATATGTATATGTAAATCTAAAGAATAATAAAGTATTGTTATTATAAGTAAAAACATTTTCTACTTAATTTAAAAATAAATAAATGCAACAAATAAGAATTGTTATAATCTATGTTTTACTAAATCAGCATCAAATTTAAAAAAAATAAAATGTATTTTTGTAGAAAAAATCATAAATAGATATATTAATAAACATTAACAAATCTTAAATATCAAAACGAAAATAATCTAACTATGTTTTCTTTTTAACGATAAGATAGATTAAAAAAATTAGATTTATAAAATATATTTTTTTCAAAAATCTTATGCGGAATTTTTTAATAAATTAGATATCTAAAATTACTATTTTAATTATAAAACTCTAGTTATAATTAAAATTTTGAAATACTTAATTGAATATATCTATATTTTGTGCTACCACAATACTACAAAATACTACTTTAGATAATTAAAATATATTGTTAGAATAGTTAATTAATAAAACTTTAATAAGTTATATAAAATTAACTAAATTATAAAATTTTTACTTATATCCCAAATAAAATACTATGAGAGTATATTTACAAACATGAAAGATACTAAAATTATATTAGCAATAAACGTAATATCTTTTATTTAAAAAAAGATAATTTTTGTTAAATTTATTGAAAAATTACTACTAATCAGACTCATGAATGTAAATAAAACGTAAAAATTTTTATAAAGTTAAACAATTAATTGTAATTATAAATTAATATACCAAACAATGCGTATTTTATATACATTTTATTATAGTTTAATTTAAATTACTATATATTTATGTACTTGTAATTACTTTATTTAAAAAAATAATACATTTATTTAAGCAGATTCTTTTATTAAAAAAAAATAATACTATATATTTACGAATACATTAGAATAAAAGTTAAAATTACGTTACTAAATAATTTATTATTTTTTAAAAAATAATAATAGCTTAAAATTAACTTTTTATTATTTTGAATTCAACATTATATTAATCTATATGGAAATATAATGTTGTTAACAACAATACGTAATAAATTATATACTATAAAATATTATTTGCTTTTTAAGAAATAAATAATAAATTGATGTTATTATTTTTATTCAACCAAATGACAAATCTTAAAAATATAGTTATAGTTAATGTTTTTCTATTATTTGTATGATATAAAATTATCTAGTATTGATTATTAAATTGTTTAAATATCTAAAAAGATAGATTATCTATATCTTAAGCTTAAATATGTTATAATACATGTGAACAAATATGTTTTTCTTGGTGTTACTATGTAAAAAAAATTACAGTTAATTAATTTGGAATTTAGTTTGTTTAGACATGACTTCAATTTACTATATTATAGAGGTTTAAATGGCAAGTGTTTCCATGCGCGGGATGTTTCAAGCGGGAGTTCACTTTGGGCACCAAACTCGTTATTGGAATCCAAAAATGAAAGTTTACATTTTTGGAGAGCGCAACAAAGTACATATTATTAATTTAGAAAAAACTGTCCCAATGTTTAATGAGGCATTAGATGAATTAACTAAAATTGCTTCACGAAAAGGTAAAATTCTTTTTGTTGGAACAAAGCGAGCAGCAAGCGCTTCCATAAAAGAGTCTGCCAATGCTTGTGAACAGTATTTTGTTAATCACCGTTGGTTGGGTGGAATGTTAACTAATTGGAAAACTGTTAGACAATCTATTAAGCGTTTAAAAGATTTAGAAGCACAATCTCAGGACGGTACTTTTAATAAATTAACAAAAAAAGAAGCGCTGATTCGTACTCGTGAACTTAAGAAGCTAGAAAATAGTTTAGGTGGTATCAAAAAGATGGGTGGCCTGCCTGACGCTTTATTTGTTATTGATGCAGAACACGAACATATTGCTATAAAAGAAGCAAACAACTTAGGTATTCCAATATTTGCAATTGTTGATACAAACTCAGATCCAGATGGCATTAATTATATTATTCCTGGTAATGACGATGCTATTCGTGCAGTTAAAATGTATTTAGATGTTGTTTCTAGGGCAGTTTGCGAAGGTCGTTCTCAACATCAAACAATTAAATTAGAAGAGAACTTGATAGAGACTACTAAATAATAAATACAGACATTAGTCTCATATATGATAAACTTTAAAAAATACATTGTAGCACATTAAATATTGCACACAATTAATTTATTTTTATTTTTAAAATACCACACAGAGAGTACTACTAGTATAGTCTATACTATAAAATATTAATTAAATATAATAGAAATATTTATTTTACTAATAGTAAAATGTAAAAATTAAGTAAAATACAATTACATAAAGTAGTTATATTTGGCAGTTAAAGATATAATTTTGATAAAAGTTTTATATATATTTTATATATAAAGTAAATATATTTTGACCTAAATTATATATACATAATTTATACCTTAATAATGATAATGCGAATTTAATATTTTTAATAAAAAACATTAAATTTAATGACATAAATAATTATAAATTATTAACAAATTAAATAAAAAATTTGAATATTGGTACATATCAAAGAATTGATGGCTATAGAAATTTTGATAAAATATTAATTTTATAGAATTGAAACTCTAGTAAGAATAGTAATTTGACAGAAATTCATACGATCTAGTAATTTTGGTTAATATATCTTTTATGTCATAAGTTAATGAGAATATTAAATATATTGATATTTATAATTCCAACCACTTAAAGAAGTATAATTTATATCAAGAAAGTTGCTACTCATTAAAATATATTTGATTAAATATATTAATTTAATTCAGTAAGTATCATTAAACTTCAAAATTGCAACAAGCTTTAATTAAAGATTTCTAATAATATTTATTTAATTAATTAAGAATTTTTGTGAATATAAAAATACTGGTTTAAATATTAAAATAAAAATATAAAAGTAACTAACCTTACTATATTTTTAAGTTTATAAATATAAAAAATTAGAAAATAATCTTACTTGCAAAACAGTATAAATTACTAGATAATAATACTAAATTAATAAATTTATAGATAAATTTATCACTAAGTAATCAAATTTTAAATACGATTAACTAAAAGTATCATTGTTAATTTTTAAACTAAATTATTTAATATTAATTACAGATTGTTAAAAGTTTAGAAAGTTTTCAAGCAACATAGAACTATAATTATTTAAAAAAAAGCACAATTAAAAATATATTATAGAATCATTATCTAAAGTTGCATTTTATTTTATGATAAGCTATAGTCAGGAAATACATGGAATAATTGTGAATCTTCTTACTAGTACATAGAAATATTAACGTATTAACGCTTGAAATTTACAATACATTATACATTATTAATATTTTATTTATAAGTTAAATTGGTTCAATATTATTGATGATGTGTATATTATAATTATAGTTAAACAAAAGTAATTTATTTTCTTGAAAATAATAAATATATTATTTTCAAGAAAATAAAGTCATATTTAGAATTTTTCAAAAAAAATAATATTGTTTTAAAGTTAATAAAAATTTATTTTTTTCCATTCTACATAATTTACAAAAGAATTCAATTATAGTTTTATTACAAGTTAACTAATTATAGTTTTATTACAAGTTAATTAATAATAAAATATTAAAACATTAGTTAAAGTTATTTATTTGTTGTATGCATTCATTTTATATTTTATAAATAGTAATTTACCAATTCTAATTTTCAATATAAATAAACAATATAAATTATGTTATTCCTACTTTATAGAAATTAAGAGATATTAATTTTGTATGATTAATTTATTGAAAGAAAATAATAATTTTTAAAAGTATTACATTATCTACAACATTAAAATAATTTCATTAAGTTACATATAAATTAAATATTTATAATCAGTTGCTAAGGATTTGAGTGTGATTAATAAAATAAAAAAAGATGCTGAAGAATATATGAAAAAAAGCATTGATTCATTAAAAAATCAAATTAATAAAATTCGAACAGGTAGAGCGACTCCTAGTTTATTAGAAGGAATAATGGTTGAATATTATGGTATCGCGACACCGCTATGTCAGTTAGCAACAATTACTGTTGAAGATTCGCGAACACTTGCAATTACTGTATTTGATAGCACATTGTTACTTGCTGTTGAGAAGGCTATTTTATTGTCAGATCTTGGTCTAAATCCATCTTCATCTGGAATTATAATACGTGTGCATTTACCTATATTAACTGAAGAGCGGCGTAATGATTTAATTAAAGTTGTTCGCAATTATGCTGAACATGGACGTATATCAATTCGTAATATACGACGATCAGCTAATCTTAAAAGCAAAACATTACTAAAAGATAAAGAAATTAGTGAAGATGATGAACGACATACACAAGATGAAATTAAAAAATTAACAGGAGCTTTTATTAAAAAAGTTGATGAAATTTTAGAGAAAAAGGAAAAAGAATTAATAGAATTCTAAATACTTTTTAATAAAAAATACTATTTATGCAATAAATATAACTTCATTATATATAATAAATTTATTGATCCATTTTATGTTATGTTATATGGTTTAATTATCTACAATCAATTTTACTTAAATAAGTAGAGCATACATATCATAATGATACGTCTTACAATTTTAGGATCAACAGGTTCAATTGGTAAAGCAACACTATCAGTAGTTAAGGAAAATCAATCTAAATTTGATATCATCGCATTGGTTGCACATAAAAATGTATCTATTATGGTTCAGCAATGCCTAGAATTCAAACCACAATACGCTGCTATGTCAGACAAAAAATCAGCAAACGATCTAAGAAGTATATTAAGTAAGCATGGATGCAAAACTAAAGTTTTATCTGGACAAATCGGTGTTTATGAACTATCTATACTTGACAACGTTGATCAAGTTATGTCAGCTATTTCTGGAATTGCTGGATTAATACCAACATTAGCAGCTATTCGTCAAGGTAAACGTATTTTATTAGCCAATAAAGAATCACTAATTACTTGTGGACAGTTGTTTTTCAATGAAATAAAAAAATATGGTACTCAAATACTTCCTGTCGATAGCGAACATAATGCAATATTTCAAAGTTTGCCGACTGAAATTCAACGTAATTTAGGTTTTGCTAATCTTGAACAACACGGAATAACACGAATAGTGTTAACTGGATCTGGTGGTCCTTTTCGTGAAATTCCAATCGATTGCCTTAAGAATAAGACACCTAATGAGGCTTGCAATCATCCAAATTGGTCTATGGGTCGCAAGATTTCAGTTGATTCAGCGACTATGATGAATAAAGGCCTTGAATATACTGAAGCGAGACATTTTTTTAATGCTTCTGCTGAACAAATTGAAATTATCATTCATCCAGAATCTATTATTCATTCTATGGTGTGTTATCAGGATGGAAGTGTGATCGCTCAATTAGGTACGCCTGATATGAGAACGCCTATTTCTTATAGTATAGCTTATCCAGATCGTATTCCTTCAGGTGCTCCGCAGATTAATTTCAAACAATTATCTTCATTAACTTTTATTGCTCCAGATTATAAACGTTACCCATGTCTAAAATTAGCTATAGATGCTTCTCATCATGGTCAAGCAGCAACTACAATTTTAAATGCTGCTAATGAAGTTTCCGTCGCAGCATTTTTATCTGGTAAGCTTCGATTTACTGATATTGCTCATGTTAATTTAGATACAGTAGAAAGATTGAATTTAGCTGAACCTGATAGCATTGATGCAGTTTTGGCAATTGATAGTGAAGCACGTCAAATGGCAATTAAATATATTAAAACATTAGCAATGTCATATTAATAAATAATTTTAGATGCTTAAATTTTTATATATTTATCTTAAGTTAAATTTTATAAAATTCTAATGGATTAGATGAATTAAAAGTGAATAAATAACTAACTATTATCTTATTAATAAATATTAATAATTCTTTTACTAATCTTAAAGTAATCCTATTTTTTATATAAAATAATTAAAAGTTAATTATGTTAGCTTATAGTAAAGGAACTTTTGGCATGAAATTTATGTATGATAATAGCTTGCGGCATCAAATTCCGAAGCATGTTGCTATTATTATGGATGGTAATGGACGTTGGGCAAAAAAGCATGGAAAATCAAGAATTAAAGGATATCAAGCTGGGACAATTGCAGTGCAAAAATCAGTTAAATTTTCTGTTGAAAACAAAATTCAATCTTTGACGCTTTATGCGTTTAGTAGTGAAAATTGGAGTCGTCCAGAAACTGAAGTTAGTGCACTTATGGAACTTTTTACTTGGTTTCTTAATGATGAAGTTAAAAACTTAAATATAAATAATATAAAACTAACAATTATTGGAGACATAAGTCGATTTAAGTCTAAATTACAAAATCGCATTAAACACGCAGTTAATTTAACAGCGAATAATACAGGATTACAACTTAATATTGCAGCTAATTACGGTGGACGTTGGGATATTAGCAACGCAACACGACTTATTGCTGAAAAAATTAAAACCGGATTATTGTTACCAGAAAATATTAACGAAGATATAGTAAATAAATTTATTAGTCTACATAATCAACCAACTGTTGATTTAGTTATTAGAACTGGAAGAGAATATCGCATCAGTAATTTTCTTTTATGGCAGATTGCTTATTCTGAGTTTTATTTTACCGATGTGCTTTGGCCTGATTTTGATGATGAAGCGTTTGATGGGGCTATTTTAGCTTTTAATCAGCGTAAACGTCGTTTTGGTAATATTGATCATGATGATATTAATGATAAATAGGGGACTCTTTTGCTAAACTTAAATTCTCGAATAATTACATCTATTATACTTGTTCCATTAGTTATCGCTGCACTTTTTTTCTTATCACCAAATATGTTTGGTTATATTATAATTATTATTTGCTCATTGGCTGCTTGGGAATGGAGTCAATGTATTGGATGGACAGAGCAAATTAAACGAATTATATGTGCTATTTTATTTGGTATTAGTTTATTGTGGTTGCAGTTATCATTTCAGGATCTAAGTAAATTGATAATGGAGCCTTTGATTGTTTATATTTTATCTGCTGGATTAATTTGGTGGTTTGTTGCAATAATATTAGTTGTTACTTTCCCAACTTCTGCTAGACTATGGTCTAAGTCAGTAATATTAAAGATATTATTTGGTATTTTAACTATTTTACCTTTTTACTGTGGTATTTTAGTACTAAAAAGTGTAGATTATAATATTAACAATTTCATTGGTGCTTGGTGGGTGCTTTATGTAATTCTGTTGGTTTGGAGCGCAGATATCGGGGCTTATTTTTTTGGTCACTTATTTGGTAAACACAAACTTGCCTCAAAGGTTTCACCTGGTAAAACATTAGAAGGTATGCTAGGTGGTCTAATTACAGCATCTATTATTGCCTGGCTATTTAGTTTATCTATTCCAGTTTTATTTATATCTAAGAATTTACTATTTTGTTCTGTTGTTGTTGTGATTATTTCTGTTTTTGGTGATTTGGCAGAAAGCATGTTTAAACGTCAATCTGGAATTAAAGATAGCAGTCGTTTGATTCCTGGGCATGGTGGAGTGTTAGATAGAATTGATAGTTTAACATCTGCTATACCTGTTTTTGCAGGATTAACATTATTGTTTTGTTAGTTTTAAGATATCCAATAAGATTATTAGATATCTTAAACCTTAATTATATGTGTTGTTGCATAAAGTATATTAATTTTTGTAGATGTTTCTATTTCTGATAAGTTATACACCATGTTTATATATTAATAATTTTTATTTAAAGCCATATGTAATAAAGTAAATCAAACTGTTATAATGTGTAACACATATTATTATACCAATTATATCGTATTGTTATTTAAAATATTAATTTAAAATTTAATTAATCTAGTTCTAAAATCTACTTGATTTTATTTTAATCATCTTTATATTTTATTTCATTTATTCTGTCATTAATAGATGAAATTAAAATTGACTATTAAAACTAAATACTTGATTTAATCATACATAAAACTAAAATAAACAATTTGTAAAGTTTTTATAACTTTTTTTCAGACAATATTAAATAATAAATTTTATAACAAAAAAATTAAATTAAAATATTTTATAAATTAAAATTTAACATATGTAAAAAGTTATTAATTTAATAAAATAGCAATTTGATACATAAACCTAATATTCTATTTTATATTTTGCTATTATTTATTCTACTCTTATACAATATTAGTGTATACCTAATAATTTAAAATATTAACATATAGTATTATAAAATTTATAAATAGCAAGAAAGAATAATAAAAGCTAAAAAGAAATGATAGATATTTAATATTTATTGAGATATTTTATTTAATAAAGTTTTAATATTCTATTGTTATTGAAATTTTAAAATAATATAAATATCAGAAATTAATATTAATAACAAAAGTAAAATAATAGTTAAAAAACAATAAATAAAATTTGTTGAATTTGAATTATTAATAACGAACTCTTTAAATAAAAAATGAAAATACTCGGAAATATATATGTTTTATTTACTAGATTTCTGAATAGATGAAATTTTATATTTTATTAAGTTAATAATAATCATTGTAGATAAATAAATTAGTAATTATATTAAACTAAACAATATTAATAAATCTATTTTATTGCAAAAATATAAAATATTTTTTTTGCTGAGTCTTATCTAGTGTATTAACTAATTTTATGTCACAAATTACTTTTAATTTAAATATTAGTAAGTAACATATTTACTTTGTTTTATTATAGAATAGAAATTTGTTGCTTTTAATTAAAATATTAAAAGATAATATTTAAACATAAACAATGCTTTATATATTGCATTTTCGTTTTTGAACTAATGTTATTAATTTATTTGAATTTTTCAAGATTTTTTAAATAGATATAAATTAAAATACTATGACAACAATAGTAATATAAAAGTTTTATATTAGTAATTCTATATTGTATTGATACAATTATATTATTTAAATTAGTTTATAATACAAAATTTTAATATAAAATTTTATCTCTGACAGTATAAACGTTACTGTACATTATAGTTATGATATAATGTACAGTTGATAATAAATATATATGTCTCACAATTTAAACTATATTTAACTAAAATTTAAAAATTCTAGAATTTTACTTGATAAACACGTTGATAATTTATATAAAATTGTGTAGCTATTAAATTAAATAGATTATATTTTATTAATAAATTAAATAAAAACTATTAATTAATATAAAATATTTAATCTTAAAATATTTAGATTAATGAAAACATCAACACACAAAGATAAAAGCATCAAAATAGTTTTGATATTTTTATTATAATTTTTATAAGTATAATGCAACAATTAAAGTTTTATTCATGATATTATAATGCAATTGTAATGATTCTAAGTTAATTTTTTAAAATATTTTAAGTAATATTAATAAATTAATATCGTTAATAATAAAGTATTTATAACGTATAATTTAATAAATTATTTCCAATTATATTATGATATATATTAGTACAATTTTATTACTAATTTAAAAATATTAAAAATAACGTACAATTTATAAATAATTTGTAATTTTATCTCAATATTATTGATTATACTAAATTAAATATAAACTAAACAACACAAATATATTAACTTAATAAATAATATATTTATGTTATTAACGTAACTAAAGACAATAGATATATTAGATTAATACTCAAATCAATCTATGAATCCATTAGTATTTAAGATTAAATTACTAATGGCAATAACTATTAAATTATCTATAATTAATTTTAATACTAAAATTAATAACATAAAAAAAATAAAATTTATGTTTCAATTAAAAATTATAATTATGAACATTATGGTGTTATTACCAAGTTTGAAGTTAATGTTTGATGCAAAATAGTTCAACTAAATACAAATGTTAATACTGGTATGATTTTCTATATTTACATAATTAGTTTTATATATAAAAATTAGTAAAAATTTTTTATTTTATTAAATTTGTCATATACAAAGTATTTAGTTAACTTATCATAAATCACAATTAAATCATGATAATTTTTAAAAATAAAAATAAATATTGAAACAAAATAAGTATACAGAAAGCAAAATCAAGTTGATACTGTATTTTTTAACTGAAAGTGAATTAGTTTTTAACTATATGTTTAATAAATAATCTGCTGATACATCTAATATATTCATATTAGTTCTAGTATAATGATTATTTACTTGTGCATGTTTATAATTAATGTATCTTTGTTTGATAACTAAAAAATATCAATTAATGCTTAAAATTATTTTATAATGATTTGGTAATAGGAATAATAATGTTTTTAGTTATAATAATAAAACTTATGTTTTTAACTGTTCATTAAATTTTTTATTTTTTATAAAAAATAATATACAGCAAATTTCTACGCATCTTGTATATAATTTCTTTTCTAATATTGAAGCTTTAGTTGTAATAATGTAACTATATTAATATTTTATATATAAAATATTAATTTTCATGATTAAGCGAAATATTATTATAATAACTTTATTATTAATTTATGTTAAATTTATAATAAAGTTAATTCTGGCGTATACATGACAGTGGTGTATAAAACTTCAATAAATAGTAAAATCACCATTTCTATTTCTAATAATTCAGTTTAATACATTGCAATATTAAGCAATTAATTATAATAGTTAGTGAGTATTATTATGTCAAATATATAACTTAGTTATACTAATAGTCTTTTAAATAAAGAATTACTATTTTATTAAGCTTTTATTCTAAAAAGATTTATATCTATGATATCTTTAGTTTAAATAATATTGTATCTATTATATTTATTCAAGATAAATATAATAGATACAATATTAGTAATTCCACTAATATATGTACTATAACCTATATAATTGTAACATCAATATTGGAGTTATTTTCGACAATGCATTTCATTGACGAGAATAATATTGATTCTATCATAACCTCTTTCTTCAATTAATTCTATGGCGATTTTTGTTTAAATTAGAGTAAAATTTACTGAAGTTGAATAAAAAAATGATTGGTTATGATCAAGGTTTAAATTAGAAAAAACGCAGTAAACGTCAATTTAATTAATCATATCTCTTATTGCTTAATTAGCAAAAGATAAGGAGTTTAGTGTGAAAAAATTGTTATGTAGAACAATTTTAAGTTTAATTTTATTTGCATCCATCAAAATTTATGCAGAAAAAATTGCCGTTATTAATGTTAGTGAAGTTTTCAATGTTATTGCAACAAATACAGAGATATCTAAAGAACTTGAAAAAGAGTTCAAAGGGCGAGCAGACGAATTGCAAAATATGGAAAAAGACTTACAGTCTAAAGTGGAAATATTACAAAAAAATAGTAATAAACCTAATGAAAAAGATCTTAAAGAATTTGATGATAAAAGATTAGATTTTCTTAAAAAAGCACAGAAATTTGAACAAGATAACCAGCGTCGCCAGCAAGAAGAACGCAATAAAATATTACAAACTATAAAAATAGCCACAAAAACTGTTGCAGAAAAAGAACGATCAGACGTTGTTGTCGACGTAAATGCAGTTTTATATGCAAAATCAAATGCTAAATTAAAAAATATTACTGATCTAGTTATAAAGAAGGTTAAGCAATAAATGGCTTCTATTAGATTGTCTGATTTAGCGGAGAAATTAGACGCGCAGTTACATGGTGATGGTGATATTATCATCACCAGCATTGCTCCAATGCATTTAGCTAATGAAGAACAAATTATTTTTTTATATGATAGCAGACGTTATCTTGCGCAATTAGCAAAATGCAAAGCTGCAGCTGTAGTATTAAAACAGAAAGATCTACCTGATAGTAAAATAGCAGCATTGGTAGTTAAAGATCCTTATCTTGCTTATGCTAAATTAGCTCAAATTTTAGATACAACACCAAAACCTGCGCAAAATATCCATCCTTCTGCTGTTATTGCAGAAGATGCTCAAATCGGAGAAAAAGTTGCTATTGGTGCTAATTCAGTTATCGAGTCAGGAGTAAAGTTAAGTAATCAGGTTATTATAGGTGCTGGTTGTTTTATTGGTAAAAATGTAAAAATTGGTAAGTTTACACGAATATGGGCAAATGTTTCTATTTATCATAATGTCAAGATAGGTGAGCAGTGTCTTATACAATCTGGAACAGTTATTGGTTCAGATGGTTTTGGGTATGCAAATGAAAAAGGCAAATGGATAAAAATACCTCAATTAGGTACAGTTATTATCGGTAATAATGTAGAAATTGGTTCTTGCACTACAATTGATCGCGGTGCACTGGATAATACAATCATTGGTAATGGGGTTATAATTGATAACCTGTGTCAGATTGCTCATAATGTTATTATTGGTGATCATACTGCCATTGCTGCTGGTGTTGTTATGGCCGGAAGCCTAAAAATAGGTCAATATTGCATGATTGGCGGTGCAAGTGCGATTAATGGACATATGGAAATTTGCGATAAAGTTACTATAACAGGAATGGGTATGGTAATGCGTAAAATTAGTGAGCCGGGAATATACTCTTCTGGCATTCCGTTGCAGCCTAATAAGGTTTGGCGAAAAACAGCAGCTTTAGTTATGCATATTAATAAAATAGCTAATCGCCTGATGGCATTAGAACGCAAGGTATTTAGTAAAAATAACTAAATACAACTATGTAGATTTATTAATTAGGAAATGCAAAATAACCTTATTTATACTTAATGCAGGACGCATTATTTATATATAATTTTTAAATTTAGACAAGAAGAGTCTTTTCGATGAGTGATAAACGTACTCTGGATATAGAAGAAATTTTAGGTTTGTTACCACATCGCTATCCTTTTTTGTTAGTTGATCGTGTATTGGATTTTGAAAAGGATAAATTTTTATATGCATTAAAAAATGTATCTTTCAATGAACCTTTTTTTCAGGGTCATTTTCCAGGCAAGGCAATATTTCCAGGAGTATTAATTCTTGAAGCCATGGCACAGGCTGCCGGGATTTTAGCTTTTAAGAGTATTGGAAAATTAGAGCTTGGAGAACTTTATTATTTTGCTGGTATTGACAAAGCAAGATTTAAACATCCTGTAGAACCTGGTGACCAAATAATTTTTGAAGTAACATTTGTAAAAACTAAGCGTGGATTGACGCGTTTTAAAGGTGTTGCAAAAGTTGATGAAAAAATTGTTTGTGACGCGATAATGATGTGTGCTCGCAGCAATGAATCATAAAAAACTATAATTTATATGATTAATAAAATAGTTATATTTATTTTTCTTTCATTACTAAAAGAGAAAGATTATTGATGTAAATATACATATACTATTGTTTCTATATTAGTTTTTAGATTTAAATTGATATGGATTTAACATTATAAATGTTATATGATATTCTATGGTAATATATTTTTTTTAAACTGAATATATTATATTATATTTAGTTTGTTACTATATGTAACAGTAATTTGCATCTAAAATATAAAAAAACTATTTTAAATTGAAATCAGTATCAAAAATTCTATTAGAGATAATTTTGTCTTTCATTATATCATCATGATTTACGTGGTACTTAAAATCTTACAGTAGTATACTAACTGTAAAATACAATATTAATTATTATTTTTGTTATGCAATTATTATATATTAATCAATAATATCGTTATTGATTAATATATAAAATTTGATAATTATGAGATAATTTACGATACAACTATCATGCATTATTTTTATTAAATTGTTATTCATATTATAGTTGCTACTGTTATAAGATATTTTTTACAATATTATCTAATTTTATAATGTAACCTTGCAATTTCTTATTAAGTAAATATTGAATATTTAAAATGTTGTGTCATTTATAAAAATCACTAAATATGAGTAAGAGCATATAAAGATTATTTGTTGTTATTGCAAGAGACAATAAAGGACATAGAAAAAAATTGCTAGTATTAGAAAATATAATCATCGATAAAAGTGAATAGATATTTTAAATAATTTAGTTGAATATGCTTGTAATATTATGTATTAACAAGAAATCATAATTGGAGAAATCGTTGTCTAATAATTATCAATTCAAAACTCAACAACGATCTTTAATTATTGCTCTTGTTGCTGGAGAAGCATCGGGAGACATACTTGGTGCAGGTCTTATTCGTGAGATAAAAAAACAGGTGCCTTCTACTCGTTTTATCGGAGTCGCTGGCCCATTAATGCAAGCAGAAGGATGTGAGACTTTATATGAAATGGAAGAATTTGCTGTTATGGGGATTGTTGAAGTTTTGTGTCGATTACCTAGATTATTACAAATTAGAATTAATCTAATTAAATATTTTATTAAATTACAGATCGATGTATTTATTGGCATAGATGCACCTGATTTTAATATTTCTCTTGAAAGAAAATTACAAAAAAAAGGAATAAAAACTATTCACTACGTCAGTCCTTCTATTTGGGCGTGGAGACATAACCGCATCTTTAAAATAGGTAGATCTACAGACTTGGTTCTTGCAATATTGCCATTTGAAAAAAAAATTTATGACAGCTATAATATTCCTTGTCGTTTTATCGGCCATACAATAGCTGATATAATACCACTACAACCAGATAAACAAGCTGCCAGAGCGCAATTAAATATAACTTGTGGTGCTAAATGTTTAGCTATTTTACCTGGTAGTCGTCTAACTGAAGTTGAAAGATTGAGTGCTGATTTTCTACGAGCAGCACAAATTTTAATAAAAGACTTTCCTTATTTACAAATTTTAATTCCTATTGTTAATAAACGAATACGACTAGAATTTGAATCGATTTACAAAAAAGTTTCCCCTACACTACCAGTAAAAATTTTAGATGGTCAATCGAAAATAGCTATGATTACAGCAGATGTAACTTTATTGGCTTCAGGAACAGCTTCATTAGAATGCATGTTAGCAAAATGTCCGATGGTAGTAGGATATAGAATGAACCCAATAACTTATTGGTTAGCTAAACGATTAGTTAAAATCCCTTTTATTTCATTACCTAATTTATTAATAGGTAAAGAACTAGTTGAAGAATTTATTCAGAAAGATTGTCATCCTAAACAATTATATAGTTCACTTAAATCTCTATTGATTAACGAAAAAAAATCTGAGCAGATAAAACAAGCTTTTTTAAAATTACATGAAAGTATTCGTTGTAATGCAGATCAACAAGCGGCAGAATCTGTTTTAGAACTAAGCAAAAATAAATAATTATATTATATTATATTAACAATAATTTAGTTACAATTATTGTATAGATTATACAAGTACTTTTTAATTGCATCAGAAGAAATAGCATTATGTATTTTAGATTAAAATTAGTTAAACATTATTATATATTTAAAATATTAAAATAAAATACTAATAATATACTACTCTAATATTAAGATTTAATACAACACGACATTTCAAACATAGAATTTATAAATATTTAATAAATAGATAAATGAATATAATAAAGGATGCATTGTTATCTTATACTTAATAAGTTTATAATATTATTGTAATTATATCAATTAAATATTATTCCTTACTGCAAGAATAATACAATTTACTTTTATTTACACTATCATAGTATTTTTTTTGTGTTAATACATTAAATAAATAAAAAAATGTATATATTATTTATTTATAGTATTTTATATTTAAAATAAAAAAGTTATTTACATATATCTTTTATTTAGATAAATATTAAAAATATAAAATTGCTTAATTTCGTTGTAAAAATTTATTTTAGCTTATATAGTATATCATTGATATAATATATATAAAATTACTAACTAACATTTTATGTACTTAATGTGCAAATTAACTTATTCATAATTTAATATTGATTATTTCATCAGACTATCAAAATTATGGCTAGAGTTAGGACAAAACAATTAAATTAAAATGTCTATCAACTTTTATAAAAATTAATATTATTATTTTTATTTATGATTGTTTGATAATAGATAATATCAATATATTATTGAATGTAAAATAGAATATATTAAATAAACACTTGTATTTTATAACAATATTATTAATAATATAATTATTGTTGTTATTTAAGAAAATATCTACATTTCCAATTAAGTAAACTATCAATAATGATAATTTTTGATTTATTAATTATATATATTTTATTGCACACAATATGCATTGTGCGAATATTATTAATTTTGTAATTCATAGCCAAAATAGATAATATCTATATATATCAATTATATTTATGTATCTCTACAAAAAAATTCTAAATAATTTTTAAAGATTTATAAGATATTTAATATAGTTATAGTATTAAAATTATAAATGTTTACAATATTAGTATATGTGAATATATTCCTATTAAGTATATAAAACTTATATAACGAAATATTTGCAATTTTTGATTTCTGATTGAAATATAAATGGTGCAATAGTTATTGTATTATATATATAATAAATACTTAGAAAATAAACTACAATAAGTTTATTAAATTAAAATTTAATTTATTTTTAATACCAAATTTTATTTAGTTATCAACTTTATACTATTTTTGTTTTACATTATCTAAATTCAAGCTAATAACTTTAATAAATAATTATTTATTAAAGTTGATAATAATTTTTTATAAAAATTAGTATTTGTAATTTTATTAAATGCGTAAATAAATTCTTATTAATTTATTTATTTTATCTAAAATTAGTTAAACAGAGGAGATACTTGTATAATTCTTGAAAAATTTTTTATAGCAAAAATAAATACTTAAATAAATTTATAACTATAATAAAAATAAAGATATTAGATTACGTAACATACAAATATTGTATTAGAATGTAATATATAGTCAGGATCTCTGATTAGATCATATTATATCATTAGATGATATAATGAACTATTTTATGCATAATTATTGATCAAAATTAGTAAACTAATTTTGATCAATAATGAAAAATTCGACGTTAATAAAATTTAATTATTTATTTTAAAATTCAAATTATTATAATTATATGTTTTATTTTATTAAAACCTAATATATAAGGTTAATATATCTAACTATATTAACCTTATAAAAATAATGCTATTAAATAGTAAACAATATAATTAATTAATTAATTAATTATATTGTTTACTATTTATTTCAATGGTGCAATCTCCTTTAGTGCTATTTTCTTATATCTTATTACAATTAAAAGTATAATAATTACATTGATCACAAAATAGTTAAGAATATATGTATTATCATAATTATGCAGATTATTATTACATTATTGATTATAATATAATGTGTTAATAGAATATGTAGTTAAACTGTAATAAAATGGCAATAAAATTTTAAGAACTAGATAAAAAAATAATCAGATTTTAAAACTGAATAGATTGTATTATTAATAATAATATTATCGATAATTTAAATATCAAAATTTTTTAAATAGTTAAAGAGTTTTATAATTATAAATTTAATAAATAACATTGTGATATTTATGATTTTTTATCAAAAGATTTAGTTAAACATGATATCTAAATAATTTCATATATTAATAGTTTAATTGATAAACATTAACAGTAACAGATTTGTTTAAAAAACAATATTTAATATAGTAATTAATTGTATAATTTAATATTTTACATTAAAGAAATAAAATATTTATACTATTTTATAAAAAATGATATTAGTTAGAATTAAACAAAATATATTTTCAATAAAAAGTGTCGGATATTTAAAATATTTTTTTTAAGATTTATAAACAAGAAATACACTTAATACTTAAAATATTAATTATTAAACTTGAAAAATCAATTATGTTCATTATTTTAATAATTGAGTTAAACTTTAGCTAAATTGTTATAAAATTAATTTTTTATTAAAATATATAAATAATAAACCAATGTATTAAAGTAAGAAATATTGAGTAAACTGATATATTAAAAAATGTATTAACTAAAAATATTAAGCAATCTAAATTTTAAATAACATAAAATATTAAATCTAAATTTTATGTTATAAAATAAAAATAAAATAACAATACTTTATTTAACTTAGAATTATATTTACTACTTATTTATATAAATTTGACTTTTAATAGTTTATTTATATTAAAATATATTTTTAATATAAATATAAAAACTTTTAAGAATGAATCTATACAGAGATTAAACTAAAAATAAAAACAATTAATTGAACATAATAATAATATAAATATATTTACTTTATACTAGAAAAATTCTAATTTTATCTTTTTATATATAATTATGTTTTAATGTGTAATAAAAGTGTTAAAATTCACTACAATAATAAATACTAATTATTATTTATTATATAAGTTTTAATTATATTAATAGTAATATATTCAGAGAATTTCTATTATAGAATTTATATATTTTAGTAAAATTCATAAAAGTTTGTCGACTATATTGGTATATTATTTAGCCATAGATAAATTTATAGCTAATTATTAAATATATTTGTAACTAAAATATATTTAATAATATTAGTAAATATTGAATTATCTATTTAATTAAAAGAAAACTATCTATTGTAATTAAAATCAATTACAATATAGTAAATTTTCATATTGATAATCTTATAACTGAACGTTAAATATAAATTATGTAATCATTGTGTATATTTTAACTAAATAAAATATTATTACTCTTATTTTTTTTAGATTTTAAAATATTATAGAATAACTAGAATATAAGTAAAAAATTTATAAAGAACAAAATCGTCATGATATAAAATTAAATATTTCTATAGATGAAACACAGATTAATTTTTAAAAAAAAATAAATTCTATTCATTAAATTTTTATAATAAAGAATTATTTCTTACATGATACAATGTGATAATTATCTATTTAAATCATATCATGATAATACTCAGCACATATTCGCTCATTTATATAATGCATAAATAAATGATAATAGATATACAATAACTACAAAACTACTATTATAGAAAATTACAACTAAATTAATCTTATTAATTTATAATTAAAAGATTATAGTAAATTTTTAAATTAGTAAAAATTTTCGATTATTTACGTTAAAAACTATTACTTTATTTATCAATGACAAAATATACTTATGTTTAAATTGGTTGATGTTCTTCTAATAAAGTAATTTCTAATAATTTACGTTAAACATATAGCTAGTATGTTCTCATTATTTATATATCAAATAATGATGTGCTCACTTCACATTAATTATTTAGAATTCTTATAAAAAAGTTAATATATTATACGCAGTGCTTATTTTATTATTTTATGTTATTGATGTTACTTGTATTGTATGGAAAGGCAAAATTTATAACAATTAAATAGTTAATACAAAATAATAACAGATAATTATTTAAAATCATTGATTTAATTTATAATTTTGCTAAATAATCTATTTGATTAATATAATGCCAATTATGAAAATTGCACGTAATATTAGATAATTCATCTTAAACAATTTAAGTTATATAATTTTAATTATAAATAGCAGAGTTACATGAAATATAAGCATTTAATTATATCTATTTTCTATATCTTATGAATAAATATTCAATCAGTAATTATCACTGCAAATTATAGTTATAATTTTTTTTATTTTTATTTCCTAACTAAATTTTTTATTTTATAAAATTATATTGATATAATAATTATTATAAATATTAATAACTTAGTGTAGTTAATTAACTTATGTAAATCTGATTTATACGTTAAATATTGATAAAATTTAATTAAATACTTGATTTTACAAGTTTATTTTATGTCTTATTCAGATAAATAAAAATTTATTACAAATATTTGACTATAATTACCTTATTAATAATAAATATACTTGTTTCATTTTGATTATTAAAATTTTCAAAACTTTTATATTAAGTTAATTTATAATATTTAAAAATTTCATATACTAAGATAATGTATGAGTATACAGAGTGCTCAGTGCATAATATTAAAATGCTCGTAATTTGTTTTTACTGATTGATATTTAAATTATTTAAAATAAATTTTATATTATAATTAAATGTTTTAATTATTTATAAGTAAATTTATCTGAATTATAATATATATCATTATTCTTTTTTTATATTAAAAATACTCTATTATTATTTAGTCATCAATAATTATTTTTTTTGATTAATACAGTTCTTTCTTGAATATAAAATATAACAAGTAAGATAATATATCTAATTTTAATTTTATACTTAATTATAATTCTAAATTATAATTAAATTTACTAACATTTTTTAAAAGAAAAACCAATAAAATATAGTTTTTTTATAGCTAAAATACTTTTTAAATAAATTTCTATAATATTATTTATAGAACACAATAAAGCCGATATAGAAAAATTCTATTATTAATACATTAGCAAGTTACTATAAATTAATATATATTAATTTATAGTTTTAATTTTAATAAAATTTTTACACTTATAATCGTAATTAATTGAAAAAGATTTCAAAAAAAAGTAAATTATTGGATAACATAACTAAAAGAATAATTTATATTATTAGTTAATAATAATATTGTATGATATTTAAAATAAAATTTTTAATTTTTGCCATAAATTTAAAGATTTTAATATAATTTATTTTAATTATATGTTTTTTAAAACATATTTATATTATTAATAATTTAAACATATCAATAATATAAGATAGAAGAATATTTTCTAGTATTATTTTAAATAAAAGACTAATTAGTGATTGTTGAAATGATCAAAAATAGATGATATATTTTATTCATATAAATAATGAATTTATCAAAACAAAAATATATTTTCTTTGTATGTAAAGTGTATTATTACAATTTTAATTAGAACAAACTTAATTATCTAGAATGACTAATAATTATATTTATTTCATATTAAAAATAATAATATCAATAAACTATAATTTTTAATTAGAAATATATAATTATAGATATTTCATATGTTTTAATAAACAATTAATTACTTTATCTTTAATAATTTCTTATTATTTTAGTTTTTAATTAAATTAATGTTTTACTTTTAAGTAAATTTTAATTTTTTTTGTTATAAAGCAACTAGTTTTAATTATTAATTGTATATTGTTAATATAATATGCCTTTTTTAAAATTTAAGCATTAAATGAATATCTATGGGGCAACTTCATATAATCTCTGTTACGATGTTCTACTAAGTTATTACTAGAAGCAGATATTGAAAATATTAATATACTTACTAAATGAGCTGCATACATGAATTAGTTTACTTTTTATAAAAAAAGTATTTCACAAAAAAAAATTAGAAATTATCTATAAATTACTTAATTGCAACAAAAATACTTAAAAAGTATGAAATTATTTTAGTGTAAACATGAAAATTTATAAAAACAAGAAAGTAAATTCATCGTTAGTAATATTATTAGTTTATTTACTTATGGTGTATATTTTGTCAACTATAATTTCTTATAAAATAATTATAAATGAACAACCATAAATAAATTAGAATTTAATGAAAATAAGCAAAAAAAAATCTAAAAAGAATTATTTATAATCATAGGCAAAATATTTAAATGATATACTGTGTATTGTATAAATTTATCTTTAAAACGTAATTGTAAACAATAAAATATTGCAGTCACAATATCTTAAGGCATTGTAATAATTAATACAAACAGCTTAAACACATGATTAGTTTATTTGATTATATTAAATATTTTATATTTAAAATATTATAAATGAAGTCTTAAGGATTAAGGATTAAGGATTAAGGATTAAGGATTAAGGTACAATATAATAGTAAATTAAAATGTAAATAAAATTTTGTAGTACTTTTGAATCTTGTATTATATTTATATAAATTTTTTTAATAAACTAAACAGTTAATTTTTTAGAAAAAATAAAAATATAATTGTTTTACTACAATATAAATTATTAAGATTTTGTAATGATAAACAATGTATATAAATTATTATAAATTATTTAACAAAATATTTAATACAAATGTTTATGTTTATACCAAAATAGATAATAAGTTTAAATAAACATATAGTTATAAACTAAAAGAAAATATAAACAAAAACATAAATATTATTAACTAGTATATAAATATATGATTGACATAAAAGTTAAAAATTTTACATGTATTTTACTTAATTGATTATTGATATAATTGTAAAAAAAAAGAATTAGTGGTTAAAAACTAATCTTCTGTTGTAAGAAATGACATATTACAATATCTTTTATCTGTTTCTATATTAAAGATATAATTTATTTTATTAAATGATAAGCATATTGTAATGCACCTTACAAACTGTATATAAAACTGTATATAAAAAGCAAACTAGGTTACCAATAAATTAAATTATTTTGTAAAAAGTTTCTTACTGTTTAAACAATAAAAGCAGTAAAAAATAGTATATTATTATTGTCGTTAACATACATTCTAAGTAAGGTTAATAATTGTGCAATCAGATGCATAAAGCCAATCGCTACCTGAATTTTTCTTTTTATTTAAAAAATATTTAAAGAAAATGAGAATTAGCTATATTTATTTTAAAATCTATAATTCATAAAATTATATCACACTAATTATCAAGTACAAGTTATCGATACAAATAACTTATTTTTAAGTTAAAATTATTAAAAGATAATTAAATCGATATAATATATTTTAAGTTTAAAGTAAAATGCTTGAACAGTTATTTTATTTTTTTATTATAATTGATAAACTACTTTACAGAAACATTTTATTTTTATACTAATTAGCTTTACCTATTTTATTTTTATTTTTTTAATCATTACGAATGATAATTATTACATAAACCTCTTAGTCAAGTTTTTTTATATTTTATTATTATATTTTAGAGCAAGATCATTGTTTCTTGTACATCTCTAGTGTGTAAATTAGGCATATTGTATATTATGTGTATATAATTATTTATTAATACTTTATTAACCTTTATTAAAATGCGTCTAATTTAAACCTAGTAAGTTTAATTGTTACTTTTATATATATCAGCAAGGCTATATTTTGACATTAGTATTGAGATTATACCAATTGTTGTCTAAAAAAAACACTCCTTGAGATTTAGAGTTTACCATATCTTGTAAATTAAACGACATATAACTAAACAGTAATAGAATATAAATGATATACGTTATAATAATGGATAAATGTATTTTTAAAATTATTAATTTTTTTTCTGTACTACATCCAATAAATGGTTTTTAAAATCAGTTTATTTATTTTTTTTAGTATTGAGAATGTTTTTTAATTTACTTTATGATATTCGTGTAAGTATGGATTTATGAAATTAAAATGTATTAATGTATTATAATTCAATTGGTAATATATTTAACACTATTGCACTTATAGCATATGAGTTAGTTTGACATTATAACTAGTTAATTTAATAATCACAAAGACATTATTATGTTTGTATCATTCCTTAATTTTAATTAATAATAAAAAGATTATTTTGTTTTAATGATATAATCAATAAATAATATTAGTGTAATTGTTTGATTCTAACTCTATTTCTATTCATATACTTATATAAACGTACAAATGTTGTCTTATATCGAAAATTTTACACTACACTATTTACCTAGATCTATGAACATCTGAAAAATATTTAAAATTTGAATTTTTAAAACTAACTATACATATTATTATTTTGAATTACTAATATACTATCAATAGACTTATATTTATTTTATTTAATTTTATTAATTTATAATAGTAATTTTTATAAAATAATTATTAAAGTTAGTAGGCTTGAGTGGACTCGAACCACTGACCTCACCCTTATCAGGGGTACGCTCTAACCACCTGAGCTACAAGCCTAATAATATATATTCATAACTTATATTATGTAATCTAAATTTACTACATACTTAATTAGTATAATGCTATAATAAAAAATTATTGAATAGTTAGTATTTTATTATTTTAACTTTAATAATTAATCATAAAATTATAAGTTTCATTAGTAAAATAACCATATTGTTATTTTATAACACATACCTACATGAAGTAACTAGAATAAATTCTAAAAATCAAAATATGTTTCCTTTGTTAATTGTAGTTGGCATAAAACGAAATCAATTCAAAATTAAATTTTGAATTGATTCAACTTTAAATTTTATGTAGTTTTGAAGAGTATTTTCTGTGACAAAAAAGTTTCTTTCTGCAACCTCATCGAAACACTGTAGTTTTTTATTAAAAATATTTCTACGCTTATCTTGATAATAATAAAACTATCTTTGATATATAACTTTATTTGCTAACAAAAAATAATAAAAAATTCACTGCTCTGTGTATTAAATCAATATACACTATAACACAAATATAATAAAATTAAATACAACATATCATTCTTAATATAATTAAAACACATCTTTATCTATAGATAAAGATGTAAACCGTTAACAATAAAAAGATTTCAAAGTAATAAATTAAATTGTATTGTAAAATACATTAATTTATTGGGATTTTAACTTTATTATATAATATATCATAATACTTGTAAAATTTAATTAATTAACTCTATAAAACAGTAAAAACAAATCAAATATTAGCGTTTGTAAAGTAGCACAATAATGCATATTTCTTTGTTCTATATTTTTTTAGATAAAACTTGATATTTATTGAAACACTACTATATATTTCATATATATAAGTTTTGCTAGTAGTTATAAACAGTTTTTATACAAAACTTCTATTAATTAATAGTAAAAATTTAAATTTAAACTTTTATATTTCATATCAAAATTAATTAATTACGCGTAATTAATGTCAAATACTTTTCATTAAACTTTATGCGGTAGCATAATTATGTAATAAAACTGTAATGTCTATCTTTTTATTGCTAATTTTATTATTACTAATAGTATTAAAATTATCATTATTTTTAAATTAAAATGCGTTTAACTCAAAACATCTTCTTAGAAGATTCTTATAGTTGTTGAATTAATATTGTGTATTATATAATATATAATTATCTATAAATAGATCTATTGAGTTTATTTTATTTCAATTGGATTACTTTGAATAATAAGAATGTAGATTGTCTTAATACATGCTAGTTATTTTACTTTGATCATTAAAATATAGTTTAAAACTATAAATTAGTTAAGTATAAATTATAATATATAATAAATTGGTTTAATCTAAATCTATTTTACGATTAATCATAATTTGCTTAATTTATACCTATTCGTGTATGAGATCAATCAATTTTAATTATAATTAAAATTGATTGATCTCATACACGAATTAACACATTCAACAATCTTTAAACTATATTATAGAAATTAATTAATGCTTTTTGATTAACAATCATATAATATTAACTTAAGCTGAAATGGAAATATATTCGACTTTCAGGTATGAACTCGAAAAGTTATTTATAGTTTTTAGTAAAAATAACAAATAAAACTATAATTAATTTTTCTATAAAAACAAAAATTTATATACAGCTTCTTGCAAGGCTGGCTATAATTTTTTTTAAAAAAATCTAATTTATTTATATTTTATAAATTATCTTAAATATAAATTTTTTCTAATTGATTAAAATTTTCATTTATAAGTACAGGAATAAGATTTTTAGTTTTAAGATCTATTTTAGTACAAAAAGCAATCTTTTTTTTATTGTTTGTCAAAATTAAATTTTGATGATTATTTATTAACCAAACCGCTCGTCTAGCAATTGCAACACCAGAATCAATGAGTTTTGTTCCGTTGACAAGAACTTCTCTTAACTCTTCAGATAATAACGGAAAATGTGTACAACCAAGAACAATTGTATCGGGTGATTCTTTTATTTTTAAAAATGGTTTAAGAATTTGCATTAGAACTTCTTTTGAAATAATTTGCCCGTGAAGTTTTTTTTCTGCTAATTCAACCAATTCTGATAAAGCAATCATCTTTATTTTGCAATTAATACCAAATCGATCAATAAGGTTTCTAGTATAGATTCCACTAATTGTTGCCTTTGTTGCTAATAATGCAATAATACCATTGCGAGTTAATTTTGTTGCTGTTTTTATAGCAGGAACAACACCTATAATTGGAAATCTAAAATGCGCCCTTAAAGCAGGTAAACTAACTGTACTTGCTGTATTACAAGCAATAATTGCTATTGACAAAACATATTTTTTCTGAACTTGTTCAATAAAACTAATAATGCGTTCAATAATTAATTTTGCACTTTTCTCTCCATAAGGAAAACATTCATTATCAAAACAATAAATATAGTTTATATCTGGTAATAATTCCTTGACATCGCGATAAATAGACAACCCACCAACGCCAGAATCAAAAATTAAGATAGTTAGTTTGGTTGTTTTTAAATAATTATATTTTTCTTTTTGTATTTTATTTTTCATTTAATTTATCATAAAACTAGTAATATATTTTAATGAAATAATTTTTATAAGAGTAGTGATTAATAATTATACAGTGATAAATGAATTAAATAAATTAACGTGCAGTTTTAAATAATTATTATCTCAATTTAAAATAAAATATCAAAAAAAATAATTTTTAGTTTATTTATATAAGTATAAAATAACATATTAATCTTTTAACTGATTTTTATCTTTACCTTTGCATATTTATACAAAATAAAATACAAAGTCAATAACTAATGAGATAAATTTAATTTAATGTTTTGCCTTTTATATCTTGTAAAATATAGTTTTTATAAAAACTGACATTATAATAAATAAATATAATTATTTTTATAAAAGCAAATGTATAAAATTTTAATTTAATAAAGCAATGAATAAAAAATATCGTTATTATCATTTACTTTAAATAATGTTGATTAATGGATATTAAACCTATATAATTAATAATATTAATTGTATATATGAAAAACATTGTAACTACAATTATATTCATCTTTGCTTATAACAATAGTGATGGCACAAGTAGTACAAGATTAATATTATTTATATAAACTAAACTATATTTTTTTATTTTTAAATAAAACTTTTCGTTAAAGATGAAAAGTTTTATAAGTTTTTGTTCACTCTTAATATAGATGAATGTTTTTATAAATAAATGTAATTAAAAAATTATAACAAAATAATTTTTAATGAATACAAGTAAGTTTGTATAAAATCATAACAAGAATGTTAGATATTGTTTAATATTTTATTTATGATTATAATTTTAATATTTTAAATACTAGAAATTTCAAATTATTAAAATACATCATAGTAAAGCGAAACGTAAGGATATAAGTAACACATGAAATACATGATAGATTTCTCTGATTCTTAAACTTAAACTTTATATTTTAAGAATTATTTTTATTATTAATAAAATAAATAACTTAAATTTATAATATAGATAAAATTAAGTGTTTACTATATTTTAGTATATTAAATAAATTAAAGTTGTTTGCGCTTTTCTTTAATAAAAATTGAATAATTTTTATCAATTTTACTATATAATTTATATGAATAAATAATAATTTACTTCTAATATTTATTTTTGCATGCATGTTTTAGTGAAAAAATAACATAACGCTTAGCATTATATACCACAACAAAATATATAAAAACCTAAACTATAAAGAATATTCTTATTTTAATTTATTTTATAATGGCTAATGGATAATGAATAATGGATAATGGCTATTTTAATTTATAGAATGCTTATATACACTAATATAGGATATGTTGAATAAGAAATATTATTTTAATACTATGTTAGTGTAATTTAAAAAGTATTTTATTAATTTTATATAATAAATTAGCATAGGTTTTTATATGTTATTTTTGATTTATTATCACGCTAACTACTTTAGAATTTTATAAAATTTCAAATTATTATATTTTTTTATTCTTAATTTCTTCTGTAACTAGGTATGTAAGATATGTATTTTTATTATTTATTATTTATTTTAAATTTTATGTGACTTAATTTAGATAGCTATAAATTATTGTCGTACCGATACAAAACTAACAAAATATGCTATAAGTTAATATTTATACAACAATAAATAATTTTAAATATCATTATTTTAATTAAATAAACATTTTAATAAAATTCTAGGATAGATAGCTTAAATCTTAACATTAATAGCTTTAATTATTTAATAATAATTTAATTTTGCCAAATATCCAATAGTAAATATACTGATGCATGATAATATATTATATATCGGTAGGTACTACCTTATAGTATGGTGATTTATTATTAGTTATAATTTCTATAGAAAATTACATTAACTAATATTACTTTGGCAATAAATTTATTAAACATTTATCTTGTTTACTCTATATTTTGTATTAATTGACAAAATATAGAGTATTTAGTGATATAAAAAACGTTTTAATCAAAAAAAATAATTATTCTTTAATTTCAAGGAATGAAGTTAACAATATTGTTGCTTCTAAATTTATTTTTTGTTACTATTTGATTACATATTATATCAAATAAATATTAAACTTAAAAAAACGACGCAGATACCGATAGAATAACAAAAGTCTGATAGTAGATTCTATTTATAATGTTTCTTGTACAATTTATTATGCATTTGATGTGCTTAATAGTTTTGTTGGTAAGAGTATATTAAGCGTAAAACATAAATAAAAAATTTTTTTATAATAAACATAACATTATTATTTTTTTAATTTACTTGAAACAAAAGACCACTATCTTACAAATATAATTTTTATAATTATATTTGTAAGATAGTGGTCTTAAACTTCTTGTTAAAAATTTCGTCTTTATATAATCAATTTCTTAATAATAAAATACAAATTATATTATAATTAAAATAATAATTTTCTAAAATTTAACTGTATACATGATTTGTAAAAATTTATTTATTTTATGATTATAGTTTTCAAAACAATAGTGCTTATTTTTATTTATAGTTATACTTATAGTATATAAAGTAATTTTTTGTAGTTACGAATTATTCATCACATACATAATTTATTATTTTTGTTGTGAAATTGCAAATTTATATAAAATTATATATAATTCACAAAAACAAGTAAAGTTACTTATATAAAAATTTGCAATAAATAAGCATAATATAAGATATAAAAGATAAGATAAGTATATTATATAATAAATTATACATACTATAATAAATATGGTTTAAAAATTTTACAATTAATATTTAAAAATAAGATATATTATGTTTAAGTAAAATCTTATTTCTATTTTTAATGCAAGTATTTTTATATAATTAAGTATAAATTCTAACTAAATAATTAAAATAAAATAAAATAATAGTAAAAATTAACTATATAAATCAAGTAAATATCTATCTTGTTAAAATAATCTATGTCACTCTCACTAGAGAAATAGTAAAAATTTTACGTACTGAGTAAAAGTTTAATAACTATTTAAAGATAGCAAATAAAAATATTTTATGATAATTTCTGGCCGCCAAAACAAAATTAGAAGAAATTTAAATAAATCTTGAAGTAATTAAACTTAAACATTTTATTAATTAAAAGATAGCTAAAAATTATAACAAGATTGATACATGAAATTATATTATTACCATAAAATAGATTATCTATATATAAATAACTTACTTATAGAAGTATTTATTTGAAATATAAATTAATTTATAACAATTATATGTTTATTTTAAAATTAAAACTATTAAATAAGTAGAAGAATAAAATTATTGATTTTTACATTATAACGAACATAATTAATAATTTAAATAAATTATTATATAGCAAAACTAGAAAAAAAGTAATTTTAAAAAAAATAAAAATTTATAAAAAACTTATTATTTAATACTTATTTAAACATATTTCTTATATCAGAAAAGTCTCTTTAATCAATTTACTAAATATATCGATTATGTATAGATTAAATCTAATTGATAACCATCAATAAAAAAAATACTATTATATGTTATTAAATTAAATATTATATAAATTATGTATACAGTAAAAATAATTACATAATAAAATGTGAAAAATATAATATTGTAGTTTCATTTTTTATATTTTTAGATAAGTTGCAAAAAAAATAATTGATATACTCTTAATAATTGTGAGAAATTCAAAAACATCTAATCATATATTTAATTTTATTGCTAAGTAGTTATTAGGTAATACAAAATATTCTGTATTAGTAAAGAATAAGGTTGCTTTTAAATACTAAAGTAGATATTAAAGATAATTTAATGAAATTAATTGAATTTTATAAAGATAATATTATTATTGCGAATAAATATAATTAAATAATTGTTAAAAACCTAAGTGATAGATAGTTCTATATTTCGCTAAACATATAACAAATATTAAAAAGATGACAATGTATTTCAGCGCTCAATGAATAAACTTATATTCAACTACAATTATTTTATTGTTATTTTAATTAATATGGTCGCATTATATTATGTTTTTTAAACAGAATGAATCTAGTTGCTAAGATTTATATATATAATAAAAAAAATAATAGATATGTATATATAAATGCAATAATAAATATTTAAAACTATGCAGTATTTTTGTTTTTATAAAATATAGCTATTAGTAATTACTCTATAATTTATCATTAATAAATGATAGAGTAATTAGAATTTAAAAAAAAATTATATATGTAATGTTAATTTAACAATTTTAAGTATTGTGATACGTTTATCTATATTTTATAGAAAATTAATATAATATTTTATATTCATCAAAAGATTGCAAATATATTAATAAATTTAACATATTTTAAATAACTAAACAGTCTGTCTATATCTTATTTTTTAAATAAATTTAAATTTATTTAAAAAACTTAATTGTGTAAAGTTTAGTTATGTTTTGCGTAAAATTACGATAATTTATTTAATAAATACTATTACTATCCTAACCTAAAAATAAAAATTACTTTTTATAGATAGTATTTTTTTTAAAATATGTTATTTTTTTAAAATTTTTAGTATTAAATATAAAAATATTGTAACTTTTAAAAAGTTTTATAGTAATTTTATAATTATTAATTACAATAATATTGATCTTTATATCTTTTTTTAGTATCTAATTATTTTTAATTTATACTTATTAATAAATATTATTTTATGTAGAAATACTTTCTTTAACTAATTTTATTAATTATAAGTATAACAAAATTATTTATTAAATTTATGTTAATTAACATAAATTATATAAAAAATTGAAGTTAATATTAACTTCAAAAAGTGTTAATTATTTATTATCTTCTAAATAATTAAGCAATATATCTGATCAATAAATTTTATTTCTATTTATTTGTGATGTATATAATTTTTCTAAAGATTAAAGATAAAGAAATAAGGAATAAAAATAGCACGATAATATGTTATAACTAAAGTAGTTTATACAATAGATATTAAAACACATCGATCTGTTATTTAAGTTAACAACTCAAACAAGAAGTGATTCAAAAAATTAAATTATCTAAATAGATTTTTATATAAAACTCTAATTATAATAGTCATAAAATTTTAAATTTTCTCAAACGAGATTATATTAAAGAATTGAATATCAAAAATAAAGTTTTTATGTTTATTTTTTCGCGCGTTTAATATGAGGATTAAATATAGATTAATCCAAACTAAATTATGATTTCTTTAATAAATTATGAAAAGATTATATCTGATTTGATAATAAACTACATGAAGAAAATTTACTTATTGTATTTAATATTATAATAATATCTTTTAAAAAAAATAATGATTTAACTTCAAGTATTATAACTTTTACATCTAGTTATATATATTAGGCATGAAATTAAGTATATTAGCATTTTTTTACAAAAAAATAATAACATAATTTTTAATAAATTCAAATATTTAAATTATAAGTAAAAAATTAGTTTTTTTGTACAACATTTACTTAAAAAATAAATATTTTATATAAAATGTTTTTATAAACTTACTATAAAAAATTACATTTGTTTATTTATAGTTTTTTTATTTAAAAATTATTTAAAAAATCATTCAGGTATCAGAATATTAAAATTTAATACACAAACATTTTATGTTATGAATATTGTAGTTATTATAATACTTAAAATTTAAGTGCTTAAAAAAAATAAAAACATTTCATTATATGATTTTAATAGTAATTTTTATGACAAAACAAATTATTTAATTTAATTGTTAATTTATTTATTATTTCATAATTTATAACATATTTAAATATAAGTAAAAACAAAAAAATAACATAAATTATTAATATTAATAATTAATATGTGCTTATAATTTTAATATGTGCTTATAATTTTAAGTTAATCATCTTATTTTTTTAAAATATTATTAGACAATTTAAATTTAGAAAATAAATAAATGTTGGACGCAACACAACTACTATAAATATAAATCTAAAATTAATATAATTAATTAATCTCAATAAATAAATACATATTTTTAGCAATCTATATTTAAATTAACTAAAAAATAATCAATATTCATAAATTTTCTCTTGATATTTATATGTAGCACTAGAATAAATTTATTGAGATTTTACATAAAAGTAGTTTGTTTGTCTTAATAAAATCGAAATTAAATATGATTGAATAATAAAATATTTTTACTATAATATATCTATGTCAATCTAAATATTGACATTATATTTTCATACTTAGTGTAAAGGTTAAAATAAAATCTAATAATTGAAAATTTTACAAAAAAAATACTGTACTGAAAAAATCTTCAAGTGATGTATTGGAATAATAAATACAAAAAATTATTAATCTTGTGAATTAATTACTGTATTTATACAGTAATTAATTCAATTTTAAGAATAACTATCTTTTTTATTTATATAAGATCAATCTTATAATTGATATACAGATTATTTATAATTAAATTTACATTAATACTATTATAAAACTTGACTTATATGTAAAATAAATTAATTATACGAACATTTAAATGTGCTTTTATAAAAAAGTAATAAAATTGGTTGAGAATTTAAATTTTGCGATTTTTGTAATCATTACAACTAATAAATATCTTTATAAATATTATAATTCTACATTTAAATATTACTTAATAAAAAGTTTGACTAATTATTTTTTTTAAGTACTTACCAGCAATTTAATTTTTTATTAATTTTATTGATATTTATTTTAATATATTATTAAATTAAAGGTAGTTGTTATGTGTTAAGGAGAATACATATTTTAAAAAAAAAATCATTTCATAAAATCGTTAATTAAAAGTAACAACATGTAAATTAATTGTAACTTAATTGATGTTCAGAAATTTAATCAGTTTTATAGTTAGTAATATTTATTTATAATAAATATAAATAATATAAACTTTTCTTTATATATAAAAATACATTATTTCATAGTTACAAACTAAAGTTTTATGATAAATAAATTTTATAGATTAGGTGAGTTTTCTATAATTTTTATTATATGTCACAATTTTAATGTATTTTAGTTATAATGTTAACTATTTTATCAAATAATAATCATGATTTCAGCAATTATATATTGAGATATGACAAAATATATTATTATCTAAATATAACTATATGTAATTAGATAATATACTTAAGAGTGTTTTGTTGATATAAAAAATTAGAAATATTAAAATTTTTTCTTCTTTTAATATTTTTATTTTCTTATATTATCAATGTACTAAAATATTTGAAGTTGTTTACAAATCAATTTATTTATTTCAATAAATGCAAATTAGAATTATTTCTATAAAAAAATCCTAGAATTTATGCTATTTATATAAAAATTACTAATAATATTTGTTAATATAACATTTTATAGCTAAACAAAAACAGTACACTTTTAATTTTTTTGATAAAAATATAATTATAGAGTTAATTCTGTTAGATATATTTAATATATATAGTCTTTTAATTGTCAGAAATCAGTTATTAATATAAGTTAAAATAAATTATAATTTGAAACGTACTTTTATAATATATTTTATAAATTTACAATATTATTTATAATTAATTGATGTTATTAATTTTTGCTTTATTTTATAAAGTAAATTATATTTGTATTAATTCAATATATTAAAACATAGATTTAAGTTAACTTGTGATAAATTTATATAACTATTTTTATTAATTTTTTATTTATCTAATAATTATAACTTATACGAAATTTACATTATATGAAATTATATAATAAGATTATCTAATCTCGCTATCGAAAATTATTTTTAAATGTTTTATGAATATAAAATTTAATAGCATTAGATGTATTAAAGAAAAATAAATAAAAGCAAATAATACAATGAAATAGTATTAATGTAGAATTATTTCACTTAATAAAACTAAATCGTTTCTGTATTTAGATAACTAGATTGATTGCTGTAATGGTTAGAAAAGATATATTTAAAGTTCACACATAAAGCCTATCATTTAAATAAAATATTAATACGCATAATTTAATATATATTCACCATATGTACAATCATAAATAATTTAAGGATTTCTGTAGTTTAATAGATAAAGTATGTAGCATGAAACATAAAATCTATTCAGTATGCTCTCAGGATAATTATGATTAATAAAAGTACAGACGAGATTCGTAAAGTATTTCTCGATTTTTTCCATACTAAACAACATAAAATTGTACCTGGCAGCTCATTGGTACCATATAATGATTCGACATTGTTATTTACTAATGCTGGCATGAATCAATTCAAAGATGTATTTTTGGGATTTGGAAAAAGAAATTATTGTAGAGCTGCAAGCGCTCAAGTTTGCGTTCGAGCTGGAGGAAAGCATAATGATTTAGAAAATGTTGGCTACACTTCAAGACACCACACTTTTTTTGAAATGTTAGGTAACTTCAGTTTTGGTGACTATTTTAAATATAATGCAATTAAATATGCTTGGGAACTGCTTACAAGTGAAAAGTGGTTTAATTTATCAAAAGATCGACTTTGGATTACAGTTTATCACACTGATGATGAAACTTATAATATTTGGCATCAAGAGATTGGTATTCCGACTGATCACATTATTAGAATAGGTGATAACAACGGTGTTCTCTATGATTCAAATAACTTTTGGCAAATAGGAGATACTGGTCCTTGCGGGACTTCTACAGAAATATTTTATGATCATGGTGAACATATTTTTGGTGGACCTCCAGGATCGCCTGAAGAAGATGGTGATCGATATATTGAAATCTGGAACATTGTTTTCATGCAATTTAACCGTCAGTCTGATGGTAGTTTAAAAGTTCTTACAACACCATCAGTTGATACCGGTATGGGTCTCGAGCGTATTGCAGCTGTATTGCAAGGTGTCAATTCAAATTATGATATTGATTTATTTCGTCAATTAATTATTTTTATTGCTAAAGTTATAGATTCATCAGATCTAAATAATAAATCATTACGAGTAATTGCTGATCACATTAGATCAAGTGCTTTTCTTATTAGTGATGGCGTTATTCCATCTAATGAAGGGCGTGGATATGTATTGCGCCGTATTATTCGACGAGCAGTTCGTCATGGGAACATATTGGGGGCTAAGGATGCATTTTTATATAAATTAGTTTCACCATTAATTCAGATAATGGGAAATATAGCTACTAATTTAGAACATAAAAAAAGAATAATTGAAAAAATATTAAAAAATGAAGAGGAACAATTTGCTAATACTTTAGTGCGCGGAATTAAACTATTAGATAACGAATTAACAAAATTGCAAGAAGATACTTTAAGTGGAGAAATTGCATTTCGTCTCTATGACACTTATGGTTTTCCATTTGATTTAACTGCTGATATTTGTCGAGAGCGTAATATAAAAGTTGAAGAATTAAGTTTTGATGATTCAATGGAGAAACAGAGATGTCGATGCAGAGAGTTTAGTAAATTTACTATTGATTATAATAAGGTAATTAAAATAGATAATAATAGTGATTTTTTGGGATATGAAAATAACAATGAGAAAGCTATAGTAACTGATATTTTTTATCAGGGTAAGCATGTTAATATTTTAAATAAATATCAAGATGGTATTGTTATTCTTAATAAGACTCCTTTTTATGCTGAGTCAGGTGGACAGGTTGGCGATAAAGGAGTAATTAGAAATAATCATTGTCAATTTTCTGTTTTTGATACACAGAAATATATTAAATCAATTGGTCATATTGGTAAAGTAGTTATTGGATCAATATCAGTAAATGATTCAGTTGAAGCAAGAATTGATATTGAACGTCGTAACTCAATTGCGACAAATCACTCAGCTACACATTTATTGCACGCAGCTTTGCGAGATGTATTAGGAAATCATGTTAGTCAAAAAGGATCTTTAGTAAATGATAAATATTTGCGGTTTGATTTTTCTCATTTTACTGCAATGACATATAATGAAATACGCCAAATTGAAAATATTGTTAATTATCAAATTCGCAAAAATAACATTATTCTAACTACATTAATGGATTTAGAAGCTGCAAAAGAAAAAGGCGCTATAATGCTTTTTCATGAAAAATATGATACGCATGTGCGTGTTATTAGTATTTCTGATTTTTCTATTGAATTATGTGGAGGTACTCATGTAAATCGAACTGGTGATATAGGATTATTCCGCATTATAATTGAATCAGGTGCAGCATTTGGAATTCGTCGAATTGAAGCAATAACAGGACAAGCAGCTATAGATAATATTTGTCAAAAATCTAATATATTGGAAGAAATTAGTAAATTAATGAAAGTGAGCGACAATACTTTAATTGAAAAAATTAAAGTGACGTTAAATAAAATTAAACTACTAGAAATGTCATTGAATAAACTAAAATTACAGCAAGCTGCACAAAAAAGTATTTCTTTAATTCAACAAGTTAAAAAAATTAAAGGAACTAACTTATTAGTTGATAAGTTAAATAGCTCAGACACTAAACAACTTCGGATTATTGTTGATAACTTAAAAAATCAATTAAAATCAGCAATTATTGTCCTTTATGCTATACATAATAAAAAAATTAGTCTAATTGTTGGTGTAACAAATGATTTAACTGCTAAAATAAAGGCGAATGATTTAATTTTATTTATTGCACAACAGGTGGGAGGAAAAGGAGGTGGACGTCCAGACATGGCTCAGGCTGGCGGATCTAATGTAACAGCACTCCCTTCTGCCTTAGCTTCTGTTGAGAAGTGGGTTGATTCACGTTTAACATAAGCTAAACAGCAAGATTGTGTAACTTAATTACATAATGTTTAAAGAATTATTTTTAAATAATATAAGTATAAATTATATTTTTAAACATAATTAGTGATATGACTATTATTTTAGGTTAAAACTTTAGCTGAATATCATTGCTTTATGTTTCACAGTTTATGATTGATTATACCTGGGGAACCTAAAGATCTTACTCTTTTTAATTTTTAAGGAGCAAAGAATGCTTATTCTGACTCGTCGAGTTGGTGAAACGCTCATGATAGGAGATGAGGTAACAGTAACGGTACTTGGTATAAAGGGTAACCAAGTGCGCATAGGAGTTAATGCACCAAAGGAAGTTTTTGTTCATCGCGAAGAAATTTATCAAAGGATTCAATCTGAAAAAAAAATAACACAATAATTATTATTTTAGTAAAGCGCTCATTCTTAGATATATGTTAATTGTATTTATAAAATGAGCGCTGTTTTTAATTCTAACTATTTAATAATTATATTTTTATATTTTAAATAAAATATTAAACCTTAATTATTAATTTAGAATATTTTTTTAAATTTCTATAAAAAAATCATAATATGATTATGAAAGATTAGTTTACAAAAAAAACATTTAAGATAAATACAACATTAATTAATTAATTTTTATTAAATGAAAAAATATATTTTTAAACTTTTTTATTAATCTTTATACATTGATTATTTTTATTATTAAATATAAATGTTATAATACTTTATTTTATTGTAAATCTTGATTGTGAAATTGTTATAGATGACACATTAACTTATAGTTGCTATGAGATTTATTAATAATCAGCTTAGATAATATTTATCGTTATATGGACTAAAAATATTCATATACAATTTGTTTAGAATACCGTGAAAGTTTATAAATTTACAAACTATCTATTATTTATTTTGTATTAATTAAATTTATTATAAGAATTATGAATAACATCTATTATTATAAGTTAATTATATTGTTAGTTAATATTTTACAATGCTTCACACAGAATTGCGCAAAATTATTCTGACCAATAAATACATATTCTTAGTTATAAATAATTGCTTGTTTAACTAGAAATAATTTAATTAAACTGTCATATTAGCTTTTAATTCATCAATAATATGTTTTTGGTACTCGATATTTGTTTTGTTTTATTATTCCTATTATTATGTTTATAGTTTTATAAACTCTTCTTATCAATTATTAATCTTATTTTATTTCTTTTATACTATTAAGGTTTACGTTAGGCTAATGAAAATATAAAATTTTATGCTCACTAATCTTTAATTATTTTCCAAATATTTTATTTTAATGTATCATTCTGATAATTATAGAACTTTTAGCTTAATTTATACAACTAATTATCTAATTTACTAACTAATGAATTTATAATATATATTTTAATAAATTACATCTTCATAAATAATTACTAAAGTTTGTTAAAATTTATATAATACTAAGAATAAGGTTATATACTATTCTCTTTATAATTCTAATCATTAAGTACATTGCTAATTTAAGTATAGAGAATTTTCAATATCAACTATATATTTATTATCTTTTTGATGTATATTTCGTTAGGCTAACTATTTAAATGATTGATTACATAGGTAGAATTCATAGATTTACTGTTTAAAAAAAATTATACTAACATTATAGTTACTACATAACTAACTTGTAGATAAATTTGCTAAAGATGCCTAGAATATTTAAAATTGTCTAATTCTTAACTCAAGTTTATTGTGTTTTGTACTATACATAAGTTTTAGTTTATATTCATACTTGAATTAGATTTCTATTTACATACAGTTTATGATTTTTAATATTTGCTTGTTTCTTTTGTAGTTGCAAATTTTCGATATTTAGTATATTTGATTACATTCAATTTTTTAGTATGTTTTATTTTTTTTCAAATTTAATAATAAGATTTATTTAGATAGTAAGTAATATGATAAGATTTTTTTTAATTTACATATTTATATTACTTTATCTATTATAGATTTAATTATCGTAATTCAATTATATATATTATTTTATGTTGTGTTTTTAATTAATATTTTGAATATCTAATAATATTTATCTATATACAACTAAGTTATTCATAATTATGTCAACTATTCTATATTTTAACTTCTGTTCAATACTTCAGCAACACATTATGTGTAAAAGTAATTAATATATATAATACTTCGTATATTGATATTGTAATTTCATAGCAATCATAGTATATTTTGTTAAATTCATTATTTTACTAATTTATAGTTGTATATTTTTATATTTTACAATCTGTAATTAGTGAATTATTATGTTTAATTTTTATTAATAAGATTATATTTCTCTTTTTCTTTCATAATACTTGATCACAATAGTCGATTATTAACAATTATTTATTTTGAAATAGTAAGTTTGTAGATACATATTTTGTACGAAATATATAGTGCGTTTATGCACGTAATTAAAATAATTATTCTATATTTGCATGCAATATTGATATTTTAAATATAAAAATTCATCTATATTAATAAGATTTAGGTATTTTTTTTAAAATTAAATTTATATAATTTTATTTATATTAAAAATTTATTATAGAAATATTGAAGGGTTTTTAGCTTTTGTTTTATTGATAATTAGTGTTATATAATTACAAGTCTTAAATTTTGTTATTTTAATTGTTTTTATTTTAATTGTACTATTAATGAAATAAATTTAGATCAATCTATTTAAATTACTTTTATAAAAATAATTTATATATAATATTTCAGAAGTTCTAACATTTATAAAAATGTTTATAGATAGAAAATTAATAATTTATTTAAACAAAAATTATTGTTAAAAAATTTAATTGTTAAAAGTTAATTTTATTTACAAAAAAAAATGAAATTGCATATCATTTACTAAAATAAATAAAATCGTTAAATATCTAGATTGATATTATAACTAATGGATTTCAAAATATTAATTACAACATGTTACATTTATTATAATTGAAATTTATTGATATCTTTGATATTAATTATTTCCTAAAAAATTATAACTTTGTAAGAATAAAATTAGAAATTCATCTATACAAAATATACAGAACATAAAAATTATATAAAACACGAGTAAAACTTAATCATTATCCTTGATGTATTACATCATTACTTTTATTTAATTATAATATCAATTATTATAAAAATATCATTTGTAATTAATTAATTAATTACAAATGATATTTTAGAATATTTTTAAATACATAAATATTTTTAAATATTTATGTATTTAAATTTTAATAATATAGCAATTAGAAATAATTAAATGTTACCATAAAATATAGTTTATGAAGTAATATTAAAATAAAATACTATATAAGTTTATCTGACTAAGTTAGATGTTTTATTTGTTAATATATTTAGTTTAATCTTATAACAGTTGGTTTCCTTTATTGTTAATAAAGGCAGTAATTTATCACTATTAATTAATCATATTTCAAAAATATTTTATAATATTATGTTTCCATATATGTTTTAGTAAGAAAAATTTATTTGAAATATTTTATATTATACAAACTTTAATTGCATTACAAATAAAAACATTACTATACTTTTTTATAAAAATATAATACTGTTAAAAAACAGAAAATAACATATTATCTAGGTAATTCTATTTAAAATATAATGTTTTTATTAATTTTTTTTATAAAATAATTTTGATAGTAAGTGTGCAAATGAACTAAAAAAGGTTAAAATATTAAAAAATTATTTGACTTATAAGTTTTGAAAAGCAATAGTGACGCCAAGTAACAAATATATCGTTTAATTTAGTACATTGATATTAAATGATGAGGTGGCCGAGAGGCTGAAGGCGCTCCCCTGCTAAGGTAGTATGTAGTTAATAACTGCATCGAGGGTTCGAATCCCTCCCTCATCGATATTTTAATAATGCATCCATAGCTCAGTTGGATAGAGTACTCGGCTACGAACCGAGCGGTCGGAGGTTCGAATCCTTCTGGATGCGTAGTACAATAAAAACCCTGCCAATTAACAGCAGGGTTTTTAATTTTAAAATAAAAGTGTATTTATTAACAATATGCCTATTATTTTAGTTATTAAATACAGATAATCTAGTCTGAGACAATTATAATTATTTGCGTTAAAGTAACTTTATAAAAAAATGAACTTATAACGAGAGGTCAATTTGATTCCAAGTATATCAAAAACTATATCATGGTTAGAAGCAAATCCAAATGTTTTAGACGGTATTCGCAGGGGCATTGAACGTGAAACGCTTAGAATTACATCAGTTGGTGGATTGTCTGAATCTCCTCATCCTGATGGTTTGGGGAAAGCCTTAACTCATCCATGGATCACTACTGACTTTGCCGAAGCTTTATTGGAATTCATAACTCCAGTTGATAATAATATTAATCATATTTTATCATTTTTAAGAGATCTTCATCGTTATACAGCGCGGAATCTTGTTAATAATGAATTGATGTGGCCACTAAGTATGCCTTGTTTTATAAAAATTGAAGATAACATTAAACTTGCTAAATATGGCATTTCAAATATTGGTCGTTTCAAAACTTTGTATCGAAAAGGCTTAAAAAATCGTTATGGTGCGTTAATGCAAATAATTGCAGGGATACATTATAATTTTTCTTTACCAATTAAATTTTGGCAAGCATTGGTTAATGTTAAAAATGCTAAAAGTGATAAGAATAAAATTTCTGATGGTTATTTTAGACTTATTCGTAATTATTATCGATTTGGGTGGGTGATACCATATTTATTTGGCTCGTCTCCTGCAATTTGTAGTTCTTTTGTACACGAGAGCGTAAAAAAGTTTCCTTTTGAAAAAACAAATAAAGGAACATATTACCTGCCTTATGCAACATCATTGCGAATGAGCGATTTTGGATATAGTAATAAATTCCATACTAATCTAAAAGTCACATTTAATGATCTAGCAACTTATGTCTCTGACATTAAGATAGCTATAAAAAAACCATCACCTGAATTTACAAAATTAGGTATATACAATAAAGATGGCGAACATTTACAATTAAATTGTAATATCTTACAAACTGAAAATGAATTATATACGCCTATTCGTCCTAAGAGAAAACTTATTGGTAATGAGTCTCAGTGTGATGCTATATTAAAAAGAGGAATCGAATATATTGAAGTTAGAGCTTTAGATATTAATATGTTTACTGCTATTGGTATTAATGAAGAGCAAATCCATTTTCTTGATCTATTTTTAATCTGGTGCGCGTTAGCAGATGCGCCATCTATGGATGAAAAAGAATTAAATTATTATCGCATGAATTGGAATAAGGTTATTCTTGAAGGTCGTAAGCCTGGACAAATAATTGGTATTGGTTTCGGTAAATCAATGAAACCTTTAAAAGAGATAGGACATGCATTGTTTGATGATTTAATAAAAGTTGCCAATATTTTAGATATTGACGGAAATACTCGATATAAAGAAATTTGCTATAAATCGATAGAAATGTTTGAAAATCCAGATCTTACTTATTCTGGTCAAATATTATCAAAAATGATTGAACAAAGTATTGATCAATTTGGTTTGCAGTTAGCAAAAAAATATTATCAAGAATTAAGAAGTGAACCTTACGAAGTGATTGCTAGTAGTGAGTTTGACAATGTTAGAAAAGCCTCGATTTATAAACAATTATCAATTGAAAAATCAGATAAAATAAGTTTTAAAAGTTACTTAAAATCACATGAAATATAATAATAAAAGAAAATTAACAAACTTTAAATCGCCAAAAATAAAATCTTTAATTACCAATAGAAAAGTGTGATAATAATTTTACGAATCTATCAATTAACTATAAGATAAAAAACAAGTTGTAGTTATTTGTAAAAATTAATTTTTAATCTCTATGCAATGATATTACTTGATAATTTTATATTTTATCATAACTAAACAAATAACGCACTTTTCTCATTACTATAATAATGAATAATTATTATTATAACATAATCAATGATATTTGATATTTGTTTTAAAATATAAAATAAATAAATTTTAACAAAGAAAGACATCAATATATTATGATATTTATTTGTAGATTTTATATATAAAAAGATTAATAATAGTAATTAAGATTATTAGTATAGACGCCATCAGTTATGATACATTATTTATATGAGTTTCAATTATCAAGATTAATTAACAACGTTATTATGATATTTAAAAATAACCAAAGAGAGCTACTTTTAATATATTTAATTTAAAAATTAAATATATAAATTAAATAAATATCAATATTTATAAGTATAAATATTGATATTTAGATGAATATTAACTAATTATTAACAATATAATTAAATGTAAAATTTTAATTAATAAAAATTCAGAAAATTTATTATCTGAAAAATTAAATAATTATCATTATAAAATAATCTAATAAAATATTTCAAGAATAATTGTTTTAATTTATTTTATCATATAACAATTAATAGAAAATACTTAAAAACAATATTTGTTTTATATAAAATTTTAATATTTAATATTGAAATATCATATAGATATTTAGTAATAAATCATTTAATTAATAGTAAACATCAATCAAAAGATTTGGTAATTTTATCTATTAATCTGACTATTAATTAACATAGATACGTATTTTTGTAATTAACTTATTATGGTTTAAAATAAGTTAATGCATCAAAATTAAAATATTCTTGAAAATATCATATATTGTCATTAGTTCTTATCTATTATTATATTCATGAATATTATTATGTAATTTTTTTATTTTTAGATTTAATTTTATTAACTATATATTTAATATATTATTTATAATAAAAGAAATTTTCTTAACAACTATAATTGTATATATGTTTTAACAAATAAGTATAGAGCAATACTTAATTTTTTTATAATTATATATTTAATTATAAAATGTCAATTATTAACTAATTTCTGTTTTAATTTAAATTCAACTTGACTAATTTAAGTTCTATAAGATTAAGATGAGTGCGTTAATAAATTAAAGTTTAGTATAGCAAAACAATAATAAGATTATTTTTTTAGATAATTTTAATACATATATATAACTGAATTAATTTTTCTGAGAATAAGTATTGATGTCTCTAAGAACGAAAATAAACTATATTTAAGTAATTAAAATGAATACTTTGATTTTTATTAATAAATTTATTTTTATAATAAAAACTTTGTAAGTTTTCTAAAGTTTGAAAATAAATGTTTTATACTTAAAAAAATAAAGTATTTCCTTAGTTTATTTTAAGAAAAACTAAAATAGAACTATATAATTAATTAATAAACATTTGAATACTGTACAACACATGTTTTTTTTCTAATGCTAATTTATCAATATTTATTATGATTCATCTTTAGTTTAGATTCAATTTAGACAAACCGTCAGAATATAAGCGATATAAAAAACATTTGTCAGTTATCTAATCTTTAAGCTTTTTTTAATTTTAAATATTCAATACTGTATTATAAAGTTATACTATTATAATTTATCTTTTATAATATATAAAAGATAAAATTCTATAATAATATTATAATGTGATATTATTAGTTATATCCATTCAAAAAAAATGATTTATTCATATAATAAAATAATTAATTAGATAATATTGATTACAAATTAATATTAATGTAAATATAAATAATTGCATTAAAAAAATTATTAATGTCTTCATCATCACTTTTATAAATTTAAGATTAGAATAACATTTCATGTAATCATAAAATATTATTTTTTGATTAATTAATAATAAAACATAATTTATATCTATTAATTTCATATATATTGATAATAAATAATTTAATGAAATGAATACATAAACATATTATAAATAGTAATATACTAATATAGTAATAGCTAAGCAACTGATATAATTAATTTCTATAGAATTCTAAGTAATTTTATTAATAAAATTACTTTTTAGATAGAATCCATCTATTATTTATTTTTATTTTTTAATAAAAATAACGATCAAGAAAAATTAAAACACTTGTTAAATAACGCACTAAAAACATTCTAAAATATGATCCATGTATAACTAATAATATTAATGATAATATAATGATAATTTATAACTAATCAAAATAATACTGACAAGTATGGTATTTAATTCGAATTAAGATATACAAATAAATTAATAGTTACTTTAACTAAACCAGTTGTTTGAAATTAGTTAAACATTATAATGCTCAATTAAAAAATTGATATTAAAATGAGCTCATCAATTATATTAAAATTATTACATTCTCTCATGCAATTCATCATGAAGGTTATTCATAATAAAATATAAACAGATAAAATATTTTTATAACTATTTTCTTATAATAAAATAATAATTAATAAAATATTTACAACTTCTATAACAGGAAATATTATTAATTTAATAATTACTAATAATTTTATATAGTGTATAAATATTATTTTTTTGCATTCAATTTACAACTTAATTAAAGGAAATTATATAAGGCACATATTAGTAAGAACTAAAATTACATATTATTTTAATAATAAAATAATATGTAATAAAAAATATAATATTTATATATAAGAATGTAATAAATTAATATGCCAAACTCTTGTTAACAATAAGTTAATAATATTTTTTTTTGAAAAAAAAGTAGCATAAAGAAAAAACTGATGAATAATTTATTAATTATAATACTAATTAATAAATTATTATTAAGTATTAATCTTAATAAAGTTAAAATCATTTACTTAAAGAAACTTCCAGTATTATAAATATAATTTTTAATATAACGAAATGCTTCAATTGATGAACAACGTTAATTAAAGTATAATAATATTAAAATTTTATTTAATATCTAAATTTAATATGTAGTAAATTACTATTAAAATGTAAACTAAAAGATTAATGGTACAATCTTTTCTTTTAGTTCATTAAATAATTTATTAAATATAAATAAATTGGAATATCCTTATTTAGTTACATAACTATGTTGTTAATTTTTATAAAATTCTATATTAAGATTTAATTTATATTATTAAATAATATAAATTAGTTAATAACAAATACATCTAATAGGATTGAGTTGAACATATGTTTGATAATTTAACTTAGAGATTTTTACTTACATTGTGCAAGATTATCTGTCGTATAATGTTAAATAAAAATAATATCAAAGAAATGTTACGTTAAGTTATAACGATATTGTTGGAAACAGATGTTGCTTGGTATATTAGTTGAAGAATTTATTAAATTAGTAAAAAATTCAGTATGTAAAGATATAAATAAAAGATTAACATCTCGTTAAAAATTAATTAAAATTGTTCAAAATAAGCTTATAAAAAAGCAATAAGCGAATATAATAGTTCTTTAAATTTATCTGTACATCTTCTATCAGTTATTCTTGTATCAGGCTTATAATGTGCTGGTAAAACAACAATTATTGATAAATTGGTAAAGTTTTTGAAATAAAAATAGAAGAAAAAAGTTTTTACAGTTTCTATTGATATTTATCGTCCTGGTTCTATTAATCAATTAGATCAATTAGTAAAACTGGCGGTATTATTTTTTATCATCTGTAAACAAAATTTAGTTAATATTGCAAGTAATTGAATAAGACATGCAAAATTAAAATTTTATGATATAATTATTATAGATATAGCTGAAGGATTACATGTTAATGAGCATATGATGATAAATGAAATTAAAGATATTTATATATCTATTAATCAAATTGAAACTTTATTTATTGATGAGTAATGATATAGCAGAATGGAGCTAATATTGATAAGTCTTTTAATAAAAAGTTACAATTAATAACTAATATTATATTAACTAAAAATTTAATGGAACTCGAAATGTACTACAGAATTATCAATTTAAAAATATTACTAGAAAATCAATCAAGTTTTTAGTAATAGGAGAAAATTGATAATATTTAGAGATACTTTATCATGATATCGAATACTTGGTATGTTGGATCTTATCTTATAAATTAAAAAAAATGAAAAAAAATAAAATTGATCTTAAAAATATAGAAAATCTTTCTTCTAAAGTTAAAAGGATAATAATCTTGATGTAAATAATTTTATCTAACAAATTAAATAGATCCGAAAAATTAATTATATTGAAAGTATGATAAGGTAAGATTATATCTATATCATAAACTTTAAATGAAGTTAAGTTTTAAATCGATAATAAAGTATTACTAGAAATTGAATTAATTATCAACTAAATAAATGTAAATGATTGAAAAAATCCAGAAATTATTAAAGAATAAAGGAAACTACGTATCTCAGACGGTTCTGACGCACATTATGTATAGTATGTTAATCGAACGCTTTAAACAGTTTAATAGTATGAGAATATAAAAAAATAATAAAGGTAAATTAGATAAATGAGATGCGGTATAAAAAAATATCCTTCCTCAAGGTATTCATAAGAATACAATAAACAAAAGTTAAATAAACAAATTTATATTTTTAATTGATTTTATGTAAAAAAAGTAGAATATTTAAGAATTTGTTGTATTACAAATAAATTCTATTTCGTAATGTTAATCTAGTCTAGATATTTTCTAATAATGAGGATCATATGGTAACCATTCGTTTAGTTCGTTGTGGAGCGAAGAATAGACCATTTTATCAGATAGTTGTAACCGATAATCGTAATGCGCGTGATGGCCGCTTCATTGAGCGTGTAGGTTTTTTTAATCCAATTGTATCTGGCAAAGCAGAAGAATTATATTTAAATTTATATCGAGTTAAACATTGGGTTGGTTTAGGCGCAACTCTTTCCAATCGCGTTTCACAACTAATTAAGCAAATAGAAAAAGTGACATAACTATCATTATTGTACAAATTACAAAAAAAATATTACATTTATGTTCCAATAAATCTAATTATATTAGGAATATTAGTCTTTTATCATGGTATTTGTACTTGGATTAGAACTTTTTCATCTACAGAAGATATTTTTAAATATCATTCTTTATTTATTCAATATTTAGATCAATATATGCAACTAGAGATAGAAAGCTTGAAACATAATAATTAAAATATAATCATCAAAATAAAAAAATATTGATGATATAAATTCTGACAACTCAATGACTAATTATAAAATTATCGATGATTTATCATAATTACATGTACTTAAATATAATAAGTATTATTGTAAAAATCTTATTGATTGTCAATTTTATAACCACTAAAGGATTAAGTTTAGGTTATGTTTAAAATTTAATTGAAAAGGATCAAATAATGTTTTTATAATTAAAAAATAAGAAATATTCATTATGCATTAAAGAGAGATTAATACCATTTCTTCCTAATAAGGTGATAAAAAATGTTTATCTAGCCGCTAAAATAATTAAAATTAATTTTGATCCTACTTTTTAAATTACTATTAAAGGTTTTGTGAGTTTAATATAATATGTTGTTTGGAATTATTAGCCTATTTCCAGAAATGTTTTGTGCAATAACAAAATATGGTGTGATTGGGCGTGCAGTAAGAAATTGCATATTGAATATACAATTTTGGAATCCAAGAGATTATGCAAACGATAAATATCACACTGTAGATGATAACCCTTATGGTGGAGGTTCAGGTATGTTGATGATGGTTCAACCACTAAGAGATTCAATTCGTGCAGCAAAGTATAATATCGGTAAAGAAACTAAAGTTATTTATCTTTCACCTCAAGGCCGAAAACTTAATCAGCAAGGTATTTGGCAATTAATAGAAAATAAAAAGCTCATTTTAGTTTGTGGTCGATATAAAGGTATTGATGAGCGCGTCCTTAAAACAGAAATTAATGAAGAATGGTCAATTGGTGATTATGTTATTAGTGGTGGAGAGTTAGCAGCAATGATAATGATTGATTCAATCTCTAGATTTATTCCTGGTGTATTGGGTCATGAAGAGTCAGCGGAAGACGACTCCTTTGTGACTGGGTTACTTGATCATCCTCATTATACACGTCCTAAAGTGTTTAGCGAAATGGAAGTTCCTAAAATTTTATTATCTGGAAACCACGCTAAAATAGATGATTGGAGAAGAAAACAATCACTAGGCAGAACTTGGCTCAGAAGACCAGAACTTCTAACAACAATAAAACTGACTAATAAACAAAAAATATTATTAGCAGAATTTCAGCAGGAATATGAAGAACAACGAGGTATTAATTAAAATATATAATTCTGTATTATATGTCATGGTTTGTATATTGTGAGAAAATAATTATGAGAAATATTATTAAAGAATTTGAACAAGAACAAATGAATCAAACCATTCCTTTATTTCGATCAGGAGATACTGTAGAAGTTAAGGTATGGGTAATTGAAGGTTCTAAAAAACGTTTACAAGCATTTGAAGGAGTAATTATTGCTATTCGTAGTCGCAGTTTACATTCAGCATTTACTGTTCGTAAAATTTCAAATGGAGAGGGCGTTGAGAGGGTATTTCAAACATATTCACCAATTATAGATAGCATAATCATTAAGCGCCGCGGCAAAGTGCGTAAAGCTAAATTATATTATCTTAGAAAATGTTCCGGTAAAGCAGGTCGTATTAAAGAACGATTGAGTATTAAATAATTTATGATTTAGTAAATCTTAAAAATCTTTAAATTTGTAACTATAGATAGTTTTATTGATCATTTTTGTTGTATGATATTGTTTATCATTCTTTATTATATTCAAAAATCTTAAATTTATATTTGCAGTTAATGATAGAAAATTAAAAAAGATAAATATTGCTACTCTACAAAAGATAATTTTATTACTTTTGATTATTAAATTTTATTAATTTGATCATACTATTAAAAATAACTAGAAATTATTTCTAATATCATTCAGTATAGTTGTCAACACAGATTAGTACAATTAATATTTATTCTGTATAGTTTTAATAAATAATTATAGCATTTAGTAATTATTTTTACAAGATTATCTTTAAAGATGTAATAACATTCGCTATTTCGATTGATTATTTCACAATTGAGTAGTCAATTGTGAAATAAAATAACTATATATCATACATAAATAGTATTATTTACTTATTATCATATTATATTCTAATTATTAATATAAGCACTTGATCTAAATAGTAAACAATTTTTATATGATTTAATTAGGAATTATATGTATGTGAAACAATAACATAATAATAAATGCATAGTAAATAAAACATCTTCTAAATTTCTTTATTATTCTTATTTTTAGATATTACTAATGACATATTAATTATTGTAATAATAATGAAAAAATAATAATTTTAAATAATTTTATACATATAAATATATTAAAATTATAATTTTTTAATGAATAATTTAAAAAATTAGGATAAAAAGTTTAATAATTTTTAGTTATATTTTACTAGAAATTTAGATTATATAATTAATTAATGTCAACTCTTGTTATTTTAATTATTTTATTCAAATTGTTTTTAGTATAATAATTTGGGAATGATTGGGTTACTAAAATTATTACTATAAAATATTTATTACTATAATAATATTTATTACTATAAAATATTATAGAATAGTTTAAAAAAATTCGCATTAATTTAGATGAGCAATAGTTCTGAATGTATAAAGTTGAAATATGAAATATCTAATTATTAATATTATTTATATTAATAGATATAAATTTATAGATTTCTTAATATAAAATCTCAATACATATTATTTGCGATACTATAGAATTTATGAGATTTATTTATAATAAAAATACATAATTTGTATATAAAGTAATTATAGTCTATATTTAAATTTAAACACAAATATTTACCTTTAATGTAAATGGACTATATCAATAAATATAAACAGTAAAAATCATTGTAGTGAAAATATAAAATGTGTATCACTTATCTTCTTTTTTGTTTAAAGAATTTTCTACCTGAAAATCTATAAGATATTAAAAATTATAATTAATGAAATTATTAAATTTTAATATATAAAAATAAAAATGATAATTGTTAAAATCACTATTTAGCAATCGCATAGCGCTGCTTTCATTTATAAATTACATCTAAAGTAATTATGTTATTTCATTTCTTTAAAAATAATAGATATTTTATTAATATATTAATTTTTTTTGAAAAAAAATTAATATATTAATAAACTTATATAGAGAAATATCTTTAAAATATGTTATTTGTTTGTTTTTTATAAATTGAGTTATTGAAAATTAATATATGTTATTAATAATACATATATAATAATAAGAATTTAAAATAAAAGATTTAGTTACCTTTTATTATAAACATCTAGTTTTATTTTCTAATCTAGTTAATTATATTTATAGTAAAAAATTTGATCTGTTTTAATCAAATCAATAAAGTGTTATTAATTTAATTAGTCGAGTGCAATATGTTGCAAATTAGACTAAGGTAATAATATTATAATCAGAAGAAATAAGCATAAGATAAAATTATTTAAAAGATAATAAATTATAAAAATTTATTTATGTTACAGATAAAATATTATTACATATTTCAGAAACATAAATTATAGACTAAAAATCATAAAATTATTTTCGTTACCAACTAAATTCTGTTTTAAAATAGATTAATTTATGATTAAATATTTATTTAAACTATTTAATCATAAACGTCAGAATAATTATTTTGTTCTTTATGTATTTAAATAAAAAATTAAAAACTATAAATAAAATATATTGAAAATTATGAAATATAAATAAATAATATTATTTTTTCTTTAAATGCATAATGACTAATTAAAAAATATATGTTTAATAATTTTAGATTATTAATGGAAATATATCAACTATTTATATAGTAGAAATAATACTTAAGTATTAAAAATAAAAATAGCTTTATTCTCAATCATTCAATAACATTTCATCATATTATTAAAATTAAGTATAAACAGTCAGGTTTTAATATCTAAAATGTTATAAATTAGTATCAAAATACTTAACAATTTTCACATACATTATCAAAGTGTTTAATCAAACTATTTTAATATTCATCAAACATGATATTTGTCTAATTTTAAATTTCTTATTATCTATATACAATGCGTTACAAAATATGTAAAGACTTGAAAAGTAAAATTAATTAAAAAAAATAAAAAAATATTTTATTTTTCATCATTTATGAATATTTTCTTATTATATTTAAAATAATTATTATTTTTTAATCCACTAACTAACTAAAGTAAAATTTAATAGTATTAGTATTATGTTGGGATAAATATTACTTTAAATATTAAAATAAAATATTTTATAAATCTTTAAAAGAATTAGATCAAGTTAAATTTTAACTTATTATGAATAAGCTATTAATTAGATTCTATCTAATTAATTGAGTACATATAAAATTTATAATATTAATATTACAAGTAATATTAATACATTATTTAATATGTGTATATTATGATTAAAATCAAATTTTTTATTGTATTGAATATATTATAATATAAATTATAAATATTATGTGTATAATAATATTAATTCTTTACATTTGTTTAAATTTATCGAATAAGATTGATAGAATATATAGAAAATATATATTTTAATAGATATATAAAATAAATTTTATAACAATTATAAAATGTAATAAATGTTATTGGCAAAATTATTTACTTATATTATAATTTATGTGAAAATATCAAGGAGTATATGTGCAGAATCAAAAAACTATTCGTCGCTTAAGGCGATTACGTCAAACAGAAACAATTCGCGCTTTATTTAAAGAGACAACTTTAACATTAAATGATCTTATATTACCTATTTTTGTTGAAGAAGAAATTAAAGATTATCAACCTATTATAAGCATGCCTGGGATTTTTCGTATTCCAGAACAAAAACTACCTTATGAAGTTGAGAGAATTGCTAAATCCGGAATTAAATCAATAATGTTATTTGGCATTTCTCATCATCTTGACGAAATAGGTAGTGATACTTGGCAGACGCAAGGTTTAATTGCTCGTATGTCAAGAGCTTGTAAAGATGCAGCACCAGATATTACTGTAATTTCAGATACTTGTTTCTGTGAGTATACTTCTCATGGACATTGTGGTGTTTTAAATAGTATTGGAGTGGACAATGATGCAACATTGTTAAATCTTGGTAGGCAAGCAGTTGCTGCTGCAAATAGTGGAGCTGATTTTATTGCGCCTTCGTCATCTATGGATGGGCAAGTTATGGCAATACGATATGCTCTTGATAAATCTGGCTTTACTAATACAGGTATTATATCATACTCAACAAAATTTGCATCAAGTCTTTATGCTCCTTTTCGTCAAGCTACAGGATTGCATTTAAATGGTGATCGTAAAAGTTATCAAATTAATCCAATGAATAGACAAGAAGCAATTAGAGAATCATTAATAGATGAGCAAGAGGGTGCCGATATTTTAATGATAAAACCAGCAGGTGCTTATCTCGATATTATTCGTGATATTAGAGAACGAACTGAGTTACCAGTATCTGCTTATCAAGTAAGCGGTGAATTTGCGCAAATTAAATTTGCTGCTAAAGCTGGAGCAATTAATGAAATTGATGTCATATTTGAATCATTAGGAGCAATAAAACGAGCCGGTGCTAATTTAATTTTAAGCTATTTTTCGTTAGACTTAGCAGAAAAAAAATATCTTTAAATAACTTGTGTTTTAATAAATTAAAATTTTTATATATTATATATGTTTGATAATTAAAATTTAGTATACTAATGTAAGAAAAAATTATGATATTAATCATATAAGCTAAAACTCTAAAATATATAATAACTTTTTTTATTAAAACGTAATAATAATACAATTCAATCGTTTACATAAATCTATATTTTATATAGATAAAAATTACTAAATTCTTATTTTAAAAAATTATAAATTATTTATTATTATCCATTTTTAACTAAAAAATTATTTATAAATATAGCAACAATTAAACTTATTAAAAGTAAGACTTTATATTAATTTTAATGCATTTGATAAAATTATTATCTTTCATGCTTACATTATATAACTGTTATGATAAACATCAAGAAATTAGCAGATTATATAACTTTATTAAGAATCAATAAATTAGCTATATTTTTTTAGAAATTAAATATTAAAAATTAAACTTTAGTTACACAGTATAATAATATAAATAACATAAGCAATTTATGTTTATTTTACTTTTATTTTAATCATTATTCGTATCATTATATTAATAACTAATGTATTATAATGTAATCAAATTTAACTTAATATATTGTTTTTAAAATCATATTAATATTATAATATTAATATGATTAATTTATAAAAGCAGTGAAATAATCGAAATTAAAAGAAAGATTTTGTTTATGCTAGTTATTACAACACAATAATTTTATATATTAATGAGCTTGATTATAATATCAATTAATGAATAATAAATGTATTTATTATTCATTAATGGATTGAGTTATATCAATTGATTAAGCATGTTTTAAGGCTATTCTAATGTTTTATATATATTTATTTTAATAGATATATATTTAATTTAAGTACACTAAATTATGTATATATTAACAATATTTTTTTGCTTTACTAACAAAGATATTATTATAATTTCTTTATAAAATTAATTACATACCAAAAATGGAAGTTTATAATTTAGAGTTATTAATATATTCAAAAATAAATTAATTTTTAATATTTTTTTTAAATTTTTACATTTAAAATTGTTAATTTTTCAAAATTAAGATCTATATAAAAATAAAGCATTTAAAAATACTTACAGAATACAAAATATATATAAACAAATAATAAATAAGTAAATAAAAATTATTAAATCTATAGTAAAACACTTATATAAAAATTCTAGGATTCAGATTAATCAAAAAATAATCTAAATTAAAGAAATATTTATTTCTAAATAAAAGATGATATATGTTAAAATAACGATATAATAATTGTATATAATAATAAGTAAAGTAGATTAATCTAAAGAATTGAATAAAAATTAATTTAAATTGAATAAAATTCTTAATCTTAAAAATTACAAAGTTTGATTAGTAATTTTATAAAAAAATAATTAAATTTCTAATAAATTATAATTATATTATAATTTATTAAAATAATACTAATATTGTTTTATATTTTGTATTGATCTTATCAGATCAATACTTCTATTTTATTTTTTTTGAAACCAATAAAATTTTATATAATAAATAAAATTTTTAATAATTCAAAATTAATAGTGTAATATTATTAATGTAATAAATTCTAAATTTGTTACATTAATATAAGATATTAAAAATATATTTATACTTTCTTTGAAGAAAGCTACACTATAGAAATAGTGAATCGCTACATATAGCAGTATATTTGCAATATTTTTAATCTTAATAGAAACTATTTAATAAATTAATATTTCTAATTATAACAATTTTTTTTATGAAAAGATGCTTGTTTATATTATTCATCTACAAAAAATAAAATCCAAATTAATTATTTTAATATTATTAATAATAATTCTTGACTTAATAATATTTATTACTACACATATGTATTAATACGATAAAATATATAGGATAAAATTCTATTTGACAAAAATATAATTTATATTAATAGAATGATTTATTGCTTCAAATTTTAAGCTACATTTATAAATTTATTTTATTAATTTTAAGATAAAAATCTTATAAATATTTTATTAGATAAACATCTTTTTTATTTAATAAAAAGAAATAAAACAATGTTATCAAATAATTATAAAATTACTAAAGATATTTTTATTTTTTTGTAGAAAAAAATAATTTTGATTTTCAATAAATTTAAAATACTAATTTTATTAGTAAAAGTAATAAATTTAAAAAAATATTAAGTATTATAGAAATTGTTCAGAACATTAATATTGGTTTTAGATATCTATATTACAATATTATATAAATTTAAATTTAAACCAGTATCTTATTGTAAATAATGATTAATAAATCAATTTTAAAAATATTAAAAATACAAAGATTAATTATTAAATTAAGAAACCTAATGATATTATTTTTATTAAAAAGATATTTCTAAAACATTTAAAATTATATTTTTTATAAAAACGTTAAATCTACAATATATAAAAAATTACAAAATATTTTATTAAAAAATAAAAAGCAATAAAGAATAATAAAAATAAGATTTACAATAGTAATAAAATTGAATATCAATCATTTTTGATAAAGTGAGTTTTTACAAATACTAAGATAGTCAATCACTATTTAATCAAATATATCAAATAAAATAGCATTTAATTCACCTATTTTAATGTTACATTATATAAGTAAATATATAAAATAAAAAATAGTTATAATATTGATTACTTGTTTTTCTGTATCTTACGAAATTAAATAAATTATTCAATTATATTTATTGACTAATTTATTATTATATTACTGGCTAATTTCTAGATGAAATAATAAATTAATTATTATTCAAAATAATAAAATTATATTGAAAACTATATTATTAAAAATTAAAAAAATAAAATAATAATTATATCAAATTAATACAATTTAATTCTTTATATGCAAGCTCCAATCGCTTAATCATTGCAGTCTGACCTACGCGTATCCAAACACGAGGATCATAATATTTTTTATTAGGCTTATATTTTCCTTCTGGATTGCCAAGTTGACTTTGTAAATAATCTTTATTTTTTTTATAATAATTTAAAATTCCTTTCCAAGTTGCCCACTGCGTATCCGTATCAATATTCATTTTTACAACACCATAGCTTATTGCTTCTTTAATTTCTTCAGCAGTAGAGCCAGAGCCTCCATGAAAAACAAAATTCAAATTATTACCAGCCGGTAAATTAAATTTCTTAGAAACATACTCTTGTGAATTTTTAAGTATCTTTGGTGTTAATTGAACGTTACCTAACTTATAAACACCATGTACATTTCCAAAAGATGCTGCAATAGTAAATCGATTGCTAATTTTACTTAATTTCTCATAAGCATAAGCTACATCCTCTGGTTGTGTGTAAAGAAAAGAATTATCTAAACAAGTATTATCAATACCGTCTTCTTCACCACCAGTACAGCCCAACTCAATCTCTAATGTCATGTTTATCTTACTCATCCGCTGCAAATACTGAGAACACATTTCAATATTATCTGGCAATGATTCTTTAGACAGATCGATCATATGTGATGAAAATAATGAATTTCCGGTTGTATTATAATACTTTTCACCGGCAATTAATAAACCATCAATCCAAGGAAGGAGATTTCGCACACAATGATCTGTGTGAAGTATTGCTATAGCACCATAATGTTTTGCCATTTGGTGTACATAATGAGCACCAGCAACTGCTCCGAGAATTGCGGCCTGTTGCCCTTCTACTTTTAATCCTTTTCCACTAATAAATGAAGCTCCACCGTTAGAAAATTGAATAATAACAGGGAAACGAACTTTAGAAGCAGTTTCTAAAACAGCATTAATAGAGTCTGTACCTAGACAATTAACTGCTGGAAAAGCTAATTTATTATATTTAGCAATAGCAAAAACTTTTTGAACATCATCGCCGGTAAGAACACCTGGTTCTATGAAATCAAAAATCTTAGACATGAGATAAAGCTCTATTATTAGATAGATTATTAATAATATCTGTTATTTTTCTTTAGATGCAATTACTTGTTTTGCTCGTTCTTCTAGAACCATAACAGCAGGTAATTTTTTACCTTGTACAAATTTAAGAAAAGCACCACCGCCAGTAGAAATATAAGAAATTTTATCAATAAAACCAAATAGATTAATAGCAGCTATTGTATCACCACCGCCTGCAATAGAAAAAGCTTTACTATTTGCAACAGCTTGACCAATCATTGCAGTGCCGTGTCGAAAATTAGGAAATTCAAAAACTCCAACTGGGCCATTCCATAAAATTGTTTTTGCTTCTTTAAGTATATTGGCAAAACGTTTTGTAGTTTTATCACCTAAATCTAAAATCTGTTCATTATTTTGAATATCATTGACAGATTTCATCATAGCTATTGCAGTTTCAGAAAATTCTGTAGCCACACGAACATCAGTTGGAATAGGAATATCGCAAGTTAATAATAATTTTTTTGCTTCAGGGATTAATTTTTTTTCATACAAAGAACATCCAACTTTATGACCTTTGGCTGCAATAAAAGTATTGCTAATACCACCACCTACAATAATATGATCAGCTATTTTAGATAAAGAATCTAAGATGGTTAATTTAGTAGAAATTTTTGAACCTCCAACAATAGCAACCATTGGACGAGCTGGATTTTTTAATGCTTTACTTAATGCATTCAACTCAGCAGATAATAGCATACCAGCACATGATATAGGTGCAAATTTTGCCACGCCATAAGTTGTTGCTTGAATCCGGTGAGCGGAACCAAATGCATCCATTACATAGATGTCACAAAGTGCAGCATATTTCTTAGATAATATTTCATCATTATTTTTTTCACCTTTATTGAATCGTGCGTTCTCAAGAACTACAAGCTCTCCTTTAACAACTTCAACCCCATTTAAATAATCACTAACAAAGCGAACAGGATAGTCAAGTTTATTAGCTAAATAGTTTGCAATTGGCTTTAGAGAAAATTGTTCGTTATACTCTCCTTCAATAGGTCGACCAAAATGAGATGTTAACATTACATTTGCGCCTTGTTTTAAAGCTGTTTTAATTGTAGGTAAAGAAGCGCAAATACGTATATCAGATGTAATTTTACCATCTTTCATAGGAACGTTAAGATCAGAACGGATTAATATTTTTTTACCATATAGATTTAAATCAGTAATTTTAATTATAGACATACCAAATCCTCTCGTTTATTTCCTAAGTTATTATTCTTACGCATATGCAGTATAAAAATAATTCTATGCCTATTCATGTCAAAATATAGATTTTATAAAGCTATAAGTTTGTATTCTGCTATTATATTAATGATATAGTTAATACAATAAAATTATTTACAATTATAAAAAACTGAAATATTCATTATGTATTTCTGAATATATCGTCTTTAAATATCATTCATAATATAACTTTATTATATTCTTTAGAATCAACTATATCACGAAATAAAATCTTTTCTACATATTCAATAACTGATTAATTTAGTCATAGTAACTCTATATCTTTTATCATATTGAATAAACAATAATGCTTATAGTTAGATTTGCAAATAAATATATCCTTAAAAATTATTTTAAATTTATAGAATATTCCTGTAATCTGAAAAATTAATTTAGTATTAATGAACATGATAAAATTAGTGATACGTAATTTTATTACAACTAATTAATAATTTTAAAAAAATAGTTTAATTAATGGCACTAAATGTAATTTAGATACAAGAAAGTAATACATTAATAAAATATAATATTTTGATATTCAATAAAGATTTACTGCTGTTTAGCAGTAAATCATAACTAATGATTAAATATTAGATTAACATCTAATTGCATTAACATTAAATTTTAAAATTTAATGTTAATAAAAAATAAATACTATCATTTGATATTTATAATAAATAGTTATTCTATTTAATATCATTAATTTGAATAATGATCAAACAAATGCATACATACTTTACTAATTATAATTTTATTAATTATAACAATATAAACTTGAAATTTATTTTATTTTTCATAAAACTATTTCTATACATGTTTATTATTTTTAAATTAAAAACAATAAACTATCACTTCAGTTATAATATTATTGATTCAATTTAATAAGTAATTCATTAATGACTAAGAATATTAAGGATATTTTATACTATAATTTTTCTTCTTAAAATAAAGGCATATTTTTAATATAAAAATATTTCAATTTTAAAAAAAAATAGTTTAAATTTCATTTAATAAGTTTCTTAATTAAATTAATTTCAATAGATCAAAATTATTTGATATAAGTAAATAACTTATATAATTATGTAAAGTTATTCAAGAGTATTGAATAATTTTTGGCAATTACTGCAATAAAGATTTAGCTTTTGCAATAACATTTTCCACACTAAAACCAAATTCTTTAAATAAAACTTCTGATGTTGCTGATTTACCAAAAGTATTCATTCCAATAACTTTCCCTGTCGTACCAATATATTTGTACCAAAAATCGCATATACCAGCTTCAACAGCAAGCCGCTTAGTAACTGAAGATGGCAATATAGATTCTCGATAAGAATCATTCTGCTTATCAAAAGTATCAGTTGATGGCATAGAAACAACACGTATTTTATATCCTTCAGATGTCAATTTTTCATAAGCCTTAACTGCTAATTCAACTTCAGAGCCTGTTGCAATTAAAATCAGCTCTGGCATCTCTTTACTATCTCTTAGGACATAAGCTCCCTTAATAATGTTGTCTAACTGTTTATCATCACGTGACTGCTGATTAAGATTTTGCCGTGAAAAAACCAACGCGCTTGGTCCATCTTTGTATTCAATTGCATACTTCCAAGCAATAGTTGATTCAACTTGATCACAAGGGCGCCAAGTACTAACATTTGGAGTCATTCGTAAACTTGATAATTGTTCAACAGGTTGATGTGTTGGACCATCCTCACCTAATCCGATAGAATCATGAGTATAGATAAAAATACTACGAATTTTCATTAACGCAGCCATACGCACTGCGTTACGTGCATATTCAACAAATATTAAAAAAGTTGCCCCATATGGTATAAAGCCACCATGTAATGCGATGCCATTCATAATTGCTGACATACCAAATTCACGCACGCCGTAGTGAATATAATTGCCATCTAGAATTTTATTGATTGATCGAGAATTAGACCACATAGTTAAATTGCTTTGTGATAAATCAGCAGAACCCCCTAAAAGTTCAGGTAATATTTTACCAAAAACCTCTAATGTATTTAACGAAGCTTCGCGACTAGAAATATTAGCTGGATTTTGTTGTAATTTAGAAACTAAAGCGGTAGTAATAGCTTTCCAGTTGCTAGGCAATTCACCTTTAATTCTACGTATAAACTCATCGGCAAGTTGAGGGAATTTCTGTTTATAATTAGCAAATCTTTTTTGCCAAGCAGTTTCTTTTTTCTGACCAATTTCACAAGCATTCCATGATTTATAAATATTTGTTGGTATTTCAAATGGTAGATATGTCCAATTTAGTGAAGTTCTAATTTTTTTAATCTCATCTTCACCTAATGGTGAACCATGAGATTCTTTTGATCCTGACTTATGTAGCGAGCCATAACCTATTATTGTTTTACAAATTAATAAAGATGGTTTATCAGTAACATTGTGAGCATGGTTTATTGCTGATTTTATTTGTTCGTGATCGTGACCATTTATGTTATCAATAACATGCCAGTTATAAGAGGAAAAGCGCTGAGAAGTATTATCTGTAAACCAACCTTTAACATCACCATCTATTGAAATTCCATTATCATCATAGAATGCAATTAGCTTGCCTAATTTTAATGTACCAGCTAGTGAACAAACTTCATGTGAAATGCCCTCCATCAAACAACCGTCACCTACAAAAACATAAGTATAATGATTTATGATAATATGGTTATTGCGATTAAATTGTGCAGCTAACGTCTTCTCGGCAATGGCAAACCCTACTGCATTCGCTATTCCTTGCCCTAATGGACCAGTTGTTGTTTCAACACCTGGTGTATAACTATATTCAGGATGTCCAGGTGTTTTAGAGTGAAGTTGACGAAAATTTTTCAATTCTTCGATCGACAAATCGTAACCGCTAAGATGTAGCAAACTATAAAGCAACATAGAGGCATGACCATTAGATAATACAAAACGATCACGATCTATCCAGTTAGGATTTGCTGGGTTATGATCAATGAAGTTACGCCAAAGCACTTCAGCAACATCGGCCATTCCCATTGGTGCACCTGGATGTCCTGACTTTGCTTTCTGTACCGCATCCATACTAAGAAAACGAATAGCATTAGAAAGAATTTTATGATCGGTCATTATTTACTCCATATAAAATAAATAGGAAATTTTATACTTATTTTTTTTAATATTAGTTTGTCATCTTAATAATCAGAATTTACTCTAACATCTATCTCAAATAATTAAAGATAAAAAATTACTTAATAGTAAGTAAAATAAAACTACTTAATGAAAATAAATAATAATACAGTTTGTGTAACATTGAAAATTAAAATATTAATATAATTTTAATTAAAAAAGTTATGAAATTAAATTTTATTTTACTAAAAATTATAATTTTAAAAAATAGAAATCTTTAATTCTGACTTTTTTATAGTTTTATTTTATTAGAATATATAAAAAATCGAACTTGCTTGCTGAATTAGCACACTGCATTGCATGATATAACTAACAAAACTTCTTAATTACAATATAATCAAGTTATAATATTAGTAATATCAATACTCAATTTTTAACTTGATTATTTTTTGTTATCATTTGATCTCCAAAGAGAAATCTTTCTACTTTTCTTTTCAATTAAATCTAGGACTTCTTCATGATCAAAAATTTCTTTCTGATTAGCATAAATAACATTTAATTCAATTGGCAATCTCTTTGTTTTCTTGATATCACATATGTAATCCTCACTAGTAGATTCTAAATTAACTGAAAAAGCTAATGAAGTTTGACCTCCAGTCATAGCCATATAAACTTCAGCTAATATCTCAGCATCAAGCAACGCTCCATGTAATGTTCTCTTGGAGTTATCAATATGATAACGATCACACAAAACATCAAGATTGTTCCGTTTTCCAGGAAACAGTTTTCTTGCCAATACCAAGCTATCAATGATTCGACAAAAGCTTGCAATTGGTGGAATATTTCTATTTAGATTGAAAAATTCATATTCCATAAATCCAACATCAAAAGGAGCATTGTGAATGATTAGCTCAGATCCGCGAATAAAATCTAAAAACTCATCAACTATTTCGGAAAAAGTCGGCTTATCTTGTAAAAATTCATTACTAATTCCATGAATTTTAATAGCTTCGTAATCAATTAATCTAGGTGGCTTTATATAAACATGAAAGTGTCGACCTGTTAGGTGACGATTAATCACTTCTACAGCACCAATTTCAATAATATTATGTCCTTCATAAGGAATACCTAGCTTATTCATACCAGTAGTTTCCGTATCAAGAACAATTTGTCGTGTAATCACTGTGTTCATAATAGATTTTTATGTCAAACTTAGAGTTATAAATCATTAATAAAATGAGTTTATCAGAAATGATGAAACATGTGGAAATTTTTACCGATGGTTCTTGCTTGGGTAATCCGGGTCCAGGTGGTTATGCTATTTTATTTCGTTATCATAAACATGAAAAAATATTAAGCAAAGGTTATTTTCATACTACCAATAATCGCATGGAATTAATGGCAACTATTATTGGTTTAGAAACACTTAAGCAATCTTGCGAAGTTATTATAACAACAGATAGTCAATATGTTCAGCAAGGAATTACCCAATGGATACATCATTGGAAAAATCATCAATGGCGTCGAGTTGATAAATCTCCTGTTTTAAATATTGATCTATGGCAAGCTTTAGACTTAGCTATATCACGACATCAAGTGAATTGGAATTGGGTTAAAGGCCATATTGGACATCCAGAGAATGAACAATGCGATGAATTAGCGAAAAATGCAGCTCTATTTCCTACGGAAGAGGATAGTGGATTTTAGTTATAATAAAATTAATGACATTTACATAAATACTTAACATCGACAAACGTATTATCTATTTTAATCAGAGTTTGGATAAAATTTATTGGAATTGGCGTTAATGTGAATGTTCTTTTTCTGGCAATAATAAGATTGATGCAACCAGCAAATTGTAAATTTCTATTAATAAAATGATTAGGATTTATCCAAGGTATAATTTGAAAACTTTGTTGATGTAATACTTCATAATTTAATAATCTTAGCCAATTAATCTGACGAGAAATTGAAAACATGCGACTATAATATAGTTTCTGCTCACTTAAAAATGAAATACATTTTTTTATTCCTAACAAACTAAATGGATTAAAATTAGATAAAATTAGCCATCCATCATTAGCTAAAATCCTATCCGCTTCGAGTAATAACCAATGTGGGTTAGTACTATAAGATAGTTGCTGAATTAAAAGACAGGCATCGATTGATTTATTATCAAAAGGCATTTTATTTGGGTCACCTAATAATTGAAAATCACTTCCTGTTATATTCATGCTAAATTGATGAGTAATCAATGATGATTGAGTATTGATCTGTAAGCTCAAATGACCAATTTTTAGTAAATATAAACCAAAAATTTTTGGCCACCATGGTTTTAATTGTTGATTCAATGCAATTCGATAATATTCTCCGCATGGAATATCTTTCCATGAATTAGGCATTTTAGAATGTTTAGCAATATTATCTGATTTCATTGTAATATCCTTTTAGTCAAATAAGATACAAGACATTAGTATATTGTGGAACTTATCAGAATTCATTCTCTAGTTAAAAACTATATATTGTTATTAACTTATCAAAATAACTGTGTTATTATTAATTATAGTTTTGATAAACTACTTCAGTATTTTTAAAACAAAAAAAACAATAAGACATGTTGCTATTTTACTTACTAATCATAATAATAATCACGTTAATTGAAAGTGAGTAAATTAGGAAAATATATAAAATTACCTACTTATTATATAATTGAAGTGAGTAGAAAGATAATAGCTCATATTATAAAAGTAGATTGGTTTAATTTAGTGTATTTTATTAAAAAACTTTAAATGCACAATGACATATATTATGATGTGTTCATTAGCATCAAAAAAACATCATTTATTTTGTATAGATTATCTATTTTTTATGTTTATTGTATGATTTTTGAATAAATAGGATAATAAATTTTCTTTTCTATTCAAAAATTTAAGAGATTGTTAACTAAATCCTTAATTTGTAATGGTTATAAATATAACCGTAGATAATATTGCATTTACTGCTTTTATTACCTAATAATTATAATGCTATAAAAACTTACAATTTAATTGTTAATAAAAATATTAAAAATAACTTATTATTCTAATAAAGATTACAATATAAAAAATAAGATCAATATTATTTAAATATTTTATAAAACTTTTTTAAAAACAATAATTATATATTCTACTGAAAAATATTTAAAGTTTGATATTTTTTTTGAAATTTACAAACTAAAATATTACTTTTAAATTGATAATTGTAATTAAACATTATGATTATTATTTATATATTTATTAAATTATTTAATAAATATAACCTATTATATCTTAATTAATTAATATATAATTAATATTATTTTTGTAGAAATATTATGCAAATAAGTAAGCGTTAGGTAAATTTTTTTAAAAAAAATCAAAAAAATTAAAAGCACAATTTATAGTTAAGCTATTTAAAATAAAATTATTTATGAAATTATATTAGTAATTATCTTAAAATATATATACAGAATGCTACGTTATTTGCATAGATATATTTATATGTTAAAATTTTTAGTAAATTATATAATGCGGCATACACAATATATAGTTGTTTGATTACTATTAAGTAGTAGTTTTAAACAATGTGAAACATTGATATAAAAGGATATGTATCATGATAAATTAATAAATAATTAAATAAATGTAGATATATGTAGTTATATATAAATATTTTATAGATAATTTATTTAAATGATTAAATAAATATATTATAAAAATAATATTGCGTATTAGTTAATAATCTTTATATCTATATTGAAAAAAATGAATTTTTTAATAAAACATTAATTATCACTAACATATTCAAGAATCTAAATCAATATTAATTGCAATTATTAATTATAAAAAAATTAAATCTTAATTTAAGTGAAGTACTACTTAATAAATTGCCTTACTTTAAAATAACTAGTCTCCATTTATTGACGTTAGTCAAATTTTATATTTAGATGCAAGAATAAACTATAGATATGTAAATATGATTATGTATTAAAATAATCATTAACTAAAAAATATAAACATACATAGATATTGTTTATAAACTGTGATTAAAAAATATAGACTAATTGATAAAGAATAGTAGAAGTAAATATCTATAGATATTTGAAAATTTTCAATAAATTTATAAAAAAATAATATAAATTTATAATATAATATCTCTATTAAATGTAAATGTTATATTATAAATCGATTATCATGATATTGTTATATTAAATATAAATAAATTTATATAATTTAGAGAATTTTAAATAAATATATTTTATCTAATTAATAAATATGTAATTATAGTGGAATTATTTAATTTTAAAATCTTTTTAGGCTAATTTTTAGCCACTAATACAACTTGATTATGTAAAATAACTATTTATTATTAAATAATTTATATAAACAAATTAATATATTAAAATTAGAATCAGAGTTTTATTTAAATAAAATTACTAATAGAGTGTTTTTTGAAATAAAAACTTTCTAGCTAATTTTATAAAAATGTTGAATAATTTTCTATATACTAAATTTGTAAAAAAAACTAGAATAATGTAACATTATATAAGCATTATATAAGCATTAATCGAGATTTGATTTTTAAAGCACAAAATTGATTTTTTTTATATAAATTTAATTTTTATAATAATCAATATTGTAATTAAATAAGCGCAATATAGTAAGTGAGAAGAAAGTATATCAAAGATAATTATTAATTATACAATAATAGTTGTATCTTCTTTAAATTGTAATCAGGATTATTGCAATATTTTCAAAATTTTTTATTAGTTTAGAAAAATATAAATATAAATAATAATTCAAACTTTATATTTAATTTTTTATATTAAAAATAAACTAGTTTAACTAATAATTATTTTTAAAATGTACACCATATTTCAAAAATATAAATTTTCTATAATAAAAATAAAATGCTGATGCCTATTTCATATCATAGGCTATAAATTTAGTAAGTAAACTGCATTAATTTCTACTTGTTTATTGCTATTATTCTAGTTAATCCATATTTTCTATAATACAAAGTAAATATTTAGATAAAAGAAAAAAATATTCATTTCATTATAATTAAAAAATATCATTAAAATATATATAATAAATTATATTCGTTCATAATCATACAATATTATAATACGAAATTATTAATTTATGAATTGTTGTATCTGACAAAACATTAAAGACTTTTTAATATGAGACCTATAATTTATATGATTATAGGTAAAACAGTCAAATTTTGTTAATCACAATTACTATTTTATAGTAATTTTTTATGAAATAAATTATTTATGTACTCCTTGTAAATAGTTATATTGTATCCATTTTTAATGTTGTGGTTTATATAAACCAATATCTCACTATCACTTACTATATTTAAAAACAATTTTAATAGTCTAATTTAAAATTTATATTTATTTAAAGGATAGCATGAATAAAATAATTAACATAACTATTGATAACGATAATTAATTATGTAACTTTTGTTTGCCTTGAATTATAAGTTAAAGATTTACAGATCTTACGTACTACGTTTTAATTAATATAAATTATTTATTTTCTTAAATTTTCTAAAAATATATGAAGGCGCAGTTTATGTATATACATAAATATATTGAATTCCAATAACATCCTTGAATATATAATATAATTCAATTTGATATTAATTAAATATATAAAACTAAATAATATTAAATTATATTATACTTATAAAAGTTATTAATACGTTTTTTTGTCTAACAAAATATAATAAAATAACTTATCGTTTAAAAAATAAGTTATTTTATTATATTTTTTCTATTTAATGTTTTTTAATAAAAAATAGTATTAAATATTAGAAAGAATGGTTAGTTATTTTATACATATAAATATTACGTCTATATTACGTTTAATTAAATTTATTACTTATAAAAGAAAGCTTTCCTTAAGCTAAAAATTTATAAATTATAAATTATAAATTATAAATATTAAATAATCTATATCCTATTGACAGTAGGCTAGTAGGTTTCTACGCTATTTCATAAAAGTCATTTATGCAATATTAAAAAACTAATTATTACCTGTAAAAATATTTAACAGCAATATAATAACTTGAAACTTACAAAAATATTTTTAATAAAGTAAATTATTAAAAATAAAAAATTATTGACGTTTTTAATGAAGTTAATTACTATGATCAAGAATTTATCATAATAATTAACTAATAAATAAACATAAAATAACATTGTTATTGAAACTATGAATAACAATTATACTGGTTGAATTTTTTTTTGATAAATATTAATATTAATTTGTTTTATTTGTTGATTAACAAATTATTATATTTCTCTTTAATATAAAGTTAATAAACTTTGTAGATAATATAATTTTGTCTATGTAATAATGTTTTATAATTTACTAAAAAATACAGTATTAAATTGAATTTTATTGTACTCTATTTTATTAAATATTTAATATAACTCGATATACATAAGAAAAATAAAACTAAATTCAAATTCATTATGCTATTAACATCTTATTTATATTATCAATATAAATAAGAAATTGTTATTATTTAAGACATTATTTTAAGCAAATTTAAATGAATTATAATACGACAATTCATGTTTAATACTGCTGCATTGACAATGCACATAAATATTAAATCTAATCTTTTAATATTGATGACTTTATTGTTCATTTTATATTATAATATCATAATTATTACTAGCACTATTAACTTCTTATATTATATTAATAATTTAGTTATATTATAACTATTATTCAAGTATAAACTATAATAATCAATATAAATTTCGTTTTATCTATCTACTATATCTTATGACATTGCTTTAGTTTTATTATAGTTAGATTAATTAATTAATTAATTAATTAATAATAACGTATTTATCTAATGTGATAAGAATATTAACTGATTTTATATATTACACTTTGTTAATGCTTAGAACTTAATAATCACGCTATTTGTCCTGATAGATTAAATTCTAATCGATTATATTTATTGTGTATAACGTTGTTTAAACCTGTTAAATATCTATATATCTGCTAATTATTTTTCTATTTATTTTTAGTTTTAGTCTATTAATATTAATAAGGAACTACTTAATTGACATAAAAAAAATTAACATATAGCAATTGATTACTATACCAATAGTATATTAATTCAGAATTAAAATAAAAGCACTATCTCATATAGTACTGTTTTTTTATTTAGTTAATATACAATGATATTTATAAATATAAAAACAACCTTGCATTCTTATACATTTATTTTATTAATAGTTTTGTCTTCTTTACTTTCCGACAAATACTTTAAAGGCCTCAGAGAATTATATTGGAAACGATTATTATTAATTATTTTAGGAATAAGCGAGATCATGTTATTATAATTTATTACTTCAAATATATTTTTAAATATATATCTACTAACATAAGTTTTTATTATTAATATTATTTTATGTTTTTTTTGAAAAAAAATTCCACCAATTGTATTATTGAATATTGCAATTATAATACTAGAATCACACTATAGTTATACTATAACTACTATTTATCAACTATCATATAAGTCTCTTTTACTGGTATAAAAACTAAATGTTATAATGTAGTTATCTAATTTTTTTAATATTCATTTATCTTATACTCTATGAATTAATAATTTATATTGCTAAATCATGCATAAATATTTATCAATATTATCTTAAATAATATTTAAAGCTATAAATGTGTTCATATTATCTGTAACATGTACTTTTTTTATTACATAAAACAAAAGTATAATAGAATTATTAGTTTCATAATTACTAATATTTTAATAATTATAAATGTTTTAACTTTCGTTTATCTGTTACTGTTAGCGCTAAATTAATTTCAGTGCTTATATTGCGTATTAATCAATATTACAATGTAGTCACGCTTCCTTAACTTGTGACTTATTATTGACTATCGAACATCTACTACATCATAGTTAAAATTAATTATCTTAAATTATTTATATAATTAGATAACAAACAATATTTCATAATCGTATGATCTGTATTTGCATATCTAGATAGCTTATAATATCAGTTTTTATATGTAAAATGATTAATATTTTATATAATTAACGCTATATTAATACTAATATTTCTATTAATTATATATCATAGAATTTATTGTAAATTTAATGTTTTGAACATTTAACACATTATTCTATCTATTATTTAATTTAATCTGCTTCATTATATTTTATATCAGTATTTTATTTTAAATTTATTAATACGGACGTAATATTGTGAGTTTATCTCTTTGCTATTTAGCTAATACATACAATCAGTATAATTAACATATGGAAAACATAACGTTTCTATCTTGAAACTTTATCATATTAAGATTAAATTTTTACTATAAAACATATTAATTCATTATTTAATGCCTTCTAGAATATTTTTTTTAGATTTAATTTTTAATAATTAAATCTAAAATATGAAATAAAAATTAATTAATTTTTATTAGGAACTATAGTAGATTACAATAATTTAATAATAATTATTATTAACATTCATTATACAAAAACTTTATTTTTCATAAAAAATAAAAAAATAAATATTAGTTAACAATTAATTTTATTTAATTCAAAATTACTATAAACACTTCGTCTTTACAGTATATAATTAATAATTAATATTAAATTAAACCTGACATTTAATCTCTTTCAAACCATTAAAAAGAGCTTTTTCACCTAATGCTTCTTCAATCCGAATTAATTGGTTGTATTTAGCTACACGATCAGATCTACTCATAGAACCAGTTTTGATTTGACCTGCCGATATTCCTACTGATAAATCTGCAATTGTAACGTCTTCAGTTTCACCTGATCGATGTGATATAATTACAGTGTAGTTTGCATTTTTAGCCATTTTAATTGCCGATAAAGTTTCAGTTAAAGTGCCAATCTGATTTAATTTAATTAAAATAGAATTGGCAATACCTTTTTTAATGCCTTCTTGTAAAAGATTTGTGTTAGTAACAAATAAATCATCACCAACTAATTGAATTTTACTTCCTAAAACTTGAGTTTGGTAAAGGAAACCATCTAAATCTGACTCATTAAGACCATCTTCAATGGAGACAATAGGATATTCTTTAGTTAATTTCTCTAGATAATGTGTAAATTCTTGTGAAGTAAAAGTTTTTCCTTCAGATTTCAGTTCATAATTACCTGTTTTCTGATTGTATAATTCTGATGCTGCACAATCTATAGCTAATGTAATATCTTTACCTAGAACATAACCAGCATCTTCAACGGCTTCCTTAATTAATAATAAAGCGCAAGCATTAGATTCTAAATTTGGTGCGTAACCGCCTTCATCACCAACTGTTGTATTCATCCCTTTATATTTTAAAATTTTTCCTAAATGGTGAAAAATTTCAGAACCAATACGAACTGCTTCTTTAAAGCTTTTTGCACTTATTGGTTGTATCATAAATTCTTGTATATCAATATTGTTATGCGCATGCTCACCACCATTAATAATATTAATCATTGGTAATGGCATAGAAAATTTACCTGGAGTACCATTTAATTCAGCAATGTGTTCATATAGAGGCATATATTTACATGCTGCTGCGGATTTTGCATTAGCAAGTGAAACAGCTAAAATAGCATTAGCACCTAATCTTGATTTATTTTCTGTATTATCTAATTCTATCATGATTTTATCAATATTAGCCTGATCTTTCGATTCATGACCTATTAATGCATCAAAAATTTGGTGATTTATCGCTTTAACTGCCTTTAGAACCCCATTTCCTAAAAAACGAGATTTATCATAATCACGCAATTCTAAAGCTTCTTGCGATCCAGTCGACGCTCCAGATGGCACAGCTGCTAAACCAACAAAGCCTCCATCTAAATGAACCTCTGCTTCAACAGTTGGATTTCCACGAGAATCGATAATTTCTCGTCCGATAACCTTAATAATTTTTGACATTAAACTTTCCTTAATACAAATTTAATTTCGATAAATACTAATAAATTAACATTATTATATAATATCTATTTTAGATAGTTTTCATTATATTCCTTTGCAGCATTTATAAAATCAGAAAATAATGGATGACCATCCCTTGGCGTTGAAGTGAACTCAGGATGAAACTGACAAGCTACAAACCAAGGATGATTTGGATCTTCAATAATCTCAACTAACTTATTATCTGCAGAACGACCAGCAATACACAAACCAGCTTCCTCAATGCGAGCTAAAAACGTATTATTTACTTCATAACGATGACGATGACGCTCTATAATTATGTCACTATTATATAATTCATAAACTTTACTTCCTTTTATTAAATGACAAAATTGCCCACCTAATCGCATAGTTCCTCCAAGATCATCATTTTTATTGTGAACTTTAATGTTACCAGTATCATCGGACCACTCTGTAATTAAGGCAATTACTGGATACGGAGAATCTGGGTCAAATTCTGTCGAGTTTGCCCCATCCATTTGAGCAACGTGCCGAGCATACTCAATTAGAGCAACCTGCATTCCTAGGCATATACCAAAATAAGGAATATTATTTTCGCGAGCGTAACGTGCTGTGATAATTTTCCCTTCAATACCTCGTTCACCAAATCCACCTGGAACTAGGATAGCATCAAGATTTTTTAGTAAATCAATACCATGAACCTCGATATCTTCAGAATCAATTAATTTAATAATTACTGTTAAATGATTTTTTAAGCCACCATGCTTCAACGCTTCAATAACCGACTTATAAGCGTCAGGTAATTTTATATATTTACCTACAATTCCAACAGTTACATAACCTACAGGATTACTTTGCTCATTAATAACTTGTTCCCATTCAGATAAATCAGCCGCTGGACATTTAAGATCAAATTTCTCACAAATGAAATCATCTAACTGTTGAGATTTTAATAATAGAAGAATTTTATAAATTGAATCAATATCCTCTAATGAAATAACCGCTTTCTCCAATACATTGCAGAAAAGCGCAATTTTTGCTCGTTGATTAATAGGAATAACCCTATCTGAACGACAAATTAACACGTCTGGTTGAATTCCAATAGAAAGAAGTTCTTTTACTGAATGTTGTGTCGGCTTGGTTTTAACTTCACCAACAGCTGGTAAATAAGGCACTAAAGTGAGATGCAAGAAAATAGTATGTTTACGTGTGACATCAAAAGCTAATTGACGAATAGCTTCCAAAAAAGGTAAAGACTCAATATCACCAACTGTTCCACCAATTTCAACTAAAGCTATATCGTGACCTTCTCCTCCGCAAATAATTCTATTTTTGATCTCATCAGTAATATGAGGAATAACTTGAACAGTTTCGCCTAAATAATCACCACGACGTTCTTTTCGTAATACATCAGAGTATATCCGCCCAGTTGTAAAATTATTGAGTCGTGTCATTCTAGTTCGAATAAAACGTTCATAGTGCCCTAAATCAAGATCAGTTTCTGCACCATCTTCTGTAACAAAAACTTCTCCATGTTGAATTGGACTTATTGTACCAGGATCAACATTAATGTATGGATCCAGTTTCATAATAGTAACATTTAATCCACGAGCTTCAAGTATAGCAGCTAAAGATGCGGCGGCGATACCTTTACCTAGAGAAGAAACCACCCCACCGGTTACAAAAATATAATTTGTTTTCATGCTAAACCTGAAAATTTATATATAAAATATGATTGCATAACAGGTCATGAAATCAGTATATACCAACGATAAATATCATACAAATGTTCTAAACCTACTAGAATTAATTTTCATTAACAATATTTAATATAGAAAATTAACTTGATATATTACATTTATTAAATAATTAATAGATTATAATACCATATCTAATATTTTATTGATTAATCAAAAAAAATAATAATCAGTATTTTGATTTTATGCTAATATTTTTATATTTTATCTGTTGTATCACTTTATAAAGAAATAATTTTTAATAAGATTAGTTTCTTATTAACATAAGAATATAATAAAATTTATTACATAATTTAATAATGATAATTTATTATCATCTTACCACTAATAGATTATATATTGATAAATAAATTTCCATAAAAATAAATTTATAATTTTGTAATTTCTTTATAATCTTTAAATAATATAATATATATTTAGTATAAATATATATTATATTATTAGTAATAATAGATAATTATTATCTAGAAAACATGAAAATGATATTTTATTAATTTTATTAAAAACTTATCATTTTTATTAAATAAAATTTATTTTTTTTTGTAAAAATATTGTTATAGATAAAAGTATAAAACAATAAATTAAACAACTAAATAATTTTTAATAAAAAATTATGTTATTTGATATAATCAAAAAACTTTATACTTTTACTTTAGCAGATAATGCAAGTTATTTTGAATCAAGATATTTCGATTTATTTCATATATAATAATGATTATTATCATTCAACTAAATCTCATATAGTTAACAGAAACATATCAGTCACATCATAATTAGTTTTTAATTTGCATTAATAGTTAATACAAATTAAAAACTAATTATCTGTAAACAATTAATTATAATTAAGTATATTATAATTTCTATTTAATGTTACATTAACCGCAGAGTCAGTTAGTACACTAATTTGATTTTAATGAAAGACAATTTAAAATAATTAAATTATATATTTTAATATTAATATAGATAGTAATTGATTATTATATAATATCATTTAAAATAATTAATACTTAAAATATCATTTTTAGCAACAAAAAAATAATAATAACATTTTTTTGATAACTCTTTATAATCATAGAAATAATTAATAAAATTACATAAAAGATAGAAGATCAACTATTAAATAAATAAAATAAACTGTTTTTTTGCTGTATTGAAATAAATATCAATATATTATTCACAAATTATAGAATAAACCAAAATAGATAGAGATAGACGAGAATTAATTAAATAGACAACTCCATTATACTAATTAGCTGATAGCAATTAGTAATTAGTGTATCAAGTTATTAATATATTATATAACAATTTTACTACTATATCTTAATGATAATCTAACAGAAAAATTTTACCTGACAGTTGTACAAATATAAGCTACTTGCTTATTATTTCTAATTCATTAATACGAATATTATTTGAAATATATTATTAAATTTTTTGTCTAATATTATAATCTAGTCTAGATGACTTTATCGCAACTTGCTTGTCAAATCAATTTTAAATCTTAGCATGAGCTCATTTTATTTAGACATACTATAAATTAGTCTTGGAGAATTTAGGAATAATATTTGAATTATTTTCGCAATGATTTTGACTTAATCAATACTTTATAAGTGATAACTAAAAGTATCAACCGATCTGATTATATTGGCGTTTATGAAACAATTTCAAATATTACTATAAATATATTAGATAAAATTAAGTAGAAATAGTACAGTAGATGAATGTATAATATTTAATTTATATACAAAAGATGTAGTCGATCATTAAAATATAACTTAGAATTTAATCTAATATTCATGATGTATCACTCATATTTTTATGTCAGTCTATTAATTTTATTAACTAAATAATATGATTTTCATAGCTGCTCTTTTTCTGAGTTATTATAGATCCATTTTTGTATTTCCAATGAGCTGCAATACCTAATTCAGCATTTTTATGCATTTGTTTTGTGCGTATTTGTATCTCAATCGTTTTATTATTTGGCCCCAATACAACAGTATGAATAGATTGATAGCCATTAGGCTTGGGATTATCAACATAATTATCAAACTCATTTGGTAAATATCGAAAATGAGAATGCAGAATATCTAATACATAATAAGAATCTTGCAAATGTTCTACTATAATGCGCACACCACGAACATCAAAAAGTTCATCAAATGATACAGATTTTTTTTGCATCTTTCTCCATATACTATATATGTGCTTTGGACGGCCATAAATTTCTGCTGTTATGTTCTCAAGCAACATGAAATGTCTCAGTGACAAAACAAAATCATTAATATATCTCTCACGATCAATGCGACGTTCATGAAGTAGTTTAGAAATTTTTCTATATTCATTTGAATATAAATAATAAAAACAGAAATCTTCTAATTCCCATTTTAATTTCGATATACATAAACGACTACCTAATGGTGAATATATATTTATTAATTCTTTTGCTGCTAAAACTTTATCATATTTATATCGCTCCATTATCTCACGCAAATAAACAATACGCTCTATTATATTTATTGAACAATAATTAAAATCTTCTAACATATCAAGCAACTTCCTACGAATATTATTCACTTATAAATAACTCTTTATTCATCATACCGTGAATTAAAGTGCAAATTGATTTGCTAAACTAAATATTAATAATTTCATCAGTAATAATTTTATAATCAATTACAAGTTGAATATCATTGTAGAACTTGTTGTGTCAAGATCTATACTCAATATAGACAAAATTTCTCATATTTCAATTTTATACTAAAGAAATAAATTAATAATTTTTATATTTCTGAACTTTTTTCTAGCAATAATTAAAAATCTTAATTTTTTTTGAAAAATTATTTATAAATTTTAGTCTATCAACAAATTTATCAAGCATGCATTCTCAAGATAATATTAAATTATAGCTTCTAATTCTAACTATGTTTTTCTTACTAATTTCTTAAAGCTAGATAAAAGTGCCATGAATCTTAAATGAATTAGTATGCGAAAATATATATATCATTTTATACTTATAAATTAATAATAAGTTGTAATTATTTTTACTATTTTTACTATGTCGTTACATTATTGGAGATATGAACAATTAGTTCTAATTTAAAATTGATAATATGTAGTATGATTTCTACAGTGCTCTCTTATGTAGGATTTAAAAAGATTTTATTAAAGATCACTTCTGTTAAAATTGAGAATCTATATCAAACTCGAGATAAGGTTGATAAAACTTAGCATTTATTAATTTATTTAAATTGTAGTTATAAGATTATTTGGTTATTAATTTATTTATTAATTCTTTCTATGCTAACAATAGAATAAGTATGTGATGTAAGTTAATAATATAAAATTAGCTATACAACAAATACATGCAAAACTCTATTTTTTGTCTAAACCGTTAGATTTATTAACGCTTTAGAAAGTCTTTTATTGATTTTTAATTGAATCAATAAAACTCTGTATTTTAAATGTTAATTTTATATTTTTAATATTAAATTAATAACTATTAGCATTAATTAAATTAGTAATACAAATAAATTTATACTTTTAATAAAATAATATTTTTATAGCACAATATATAAAATTAATTAATAACATTTACCATAGTAGCTAATAAATTTAAAATAATACTAAATAACATTTACATCATTGTCTATATTGATCATATCAATCTTTTTATTTATGATATATATACGAGAATATAATTTACTAACAATCTTCTGCATGTTAATTATAAAAATTAAATAATTTTCTATATGCCATATCCACTAAATTTGATAACTAGAAATAGATTTTGTTGCACTCTTCATTTTGTACTGCAATAAATATTATAATATCCTTTATTATTAATACGAAACTTATAAATCTATTTTTAATGGATACTGTATATACAAAATAACAATAAAAATAAAATATTTTATTAAATATATAAGTCAATAATTTACTAGATTTTTATTTAAAAATTATATTTTATATTTAATAAATTAAATTTATACATGCTTATTTATAAGAAGGATTTTAATAAAATTCTTTATTTTAACAAAAATATATAAATAGACCATGAGCTAAAGGCTTTTACCTATTTGTTCTAAATTATTTGATTAGACTTTAATTACATTTATAAATAATATTATATTATTAAAAATATAATTTTTTATATTTTTTTTAAGATTGATTATCATTTTAATAGTTTTATAAAACTATTAAAAATTAAAACAAATTAATATAATTTTAAAAAGAAAATTTCTATGTTTTATATTAAGAATAATTATCTATATATACAATTAATATAATATTGCACAAAACTTGATCGTATAATAAATAGAATAATCAATTCTATCTAATCATCATTAGAAATCGAAATCAATTATTTTAACACAAGATAAAAATATTTAGTTAATCGCTATATTAACTAATTTTAATAAAATATTTATTGTACTTATATACTTTTATCTAGTTAAGTATAGCTATATCAATAATTAATAATAAATAGCAATAAACGTTTAGTGCTAAATTGATTATCAAATAACTGCATAATTACAATTATTTAACTTGATAATAAGAAAGCAAATACATGCTTGCATTAAATTACTTTTATTACATTTAATAAATGAGGCTAATCACTTTTATCTTATAATAAATAACCATTAAAACTTAAAAAATAAATTTTAACCATATTTAAAAAAAATATTAACTCCTAATATGATGTAATTTACTAATAATTTTAACTCTAACATCTATAAAATTGATTTTGTTTATTATTTACTTGTTAAAATTATAAATTAATAATTTTATGTGTTATTTATATTTTTTTAAATATATTATATTTTGTTTTTTCTGTTTATATCAATCTTATTTGAAGATTGGTTCATTCAATATTTAATTAACACTGAAACATATTTATCTGCTGTACAATCAAAATATACAACATAGCAGGAGATATAATTAGCTGATGAAATAATGAAAGAAACTTAAAAATGATAGCACTGTTTTTTTATTTTATTTATAGTGCGTCTATTTAAGTAAGATTATCTTCTTAAAAAAATTATAACTTGGTTTTAGTTAATAAATAAAAATCTTTAAATATTTCATCTAATTAATAAGTGCATATAATGCATTTTACTATTGAGATAATTCAACAAAAAGTCGAGTTTAATTTTGATAATTGATAGATTGCAATTTTGAACAAAACAACAATATTTATTATACTTACAATGAGTTAGTCGGATAATTTAAACTGCAGAATTTTGTTTTAAATGAAATACTTTATATTAATATATATAACCTATTTCATGCTAATTAAATAATTCGCACTATGTTATTTTTTAAATTAATTATTAACAAGTTGATATACTTTTTTGTATCAAAATTATAATAATAATATTTGCAAATTAAATTGAGTTTCTTTTTATAAATAAATTTTATACTTTTATAATAAAAATAATAAAATATTATCAAGAAATTATAGATTTATTTTTCTTTTTTTTTATTTATCACGATGATTTATACTTAAGAATATGGCTAGTTAACTAACTATAAGCATAACACAATGAAAGTTTTAATCATAGGTACAATAGAAGAGAAAGTTATTTTATTTAGTAAACAAATCAATATACAATAATACTTGTCTAGAGTAGGATGAGGATGTGAGATATATTATGGAAAATTTAATAATCTTTACATGGAATTATTGAAATTAGGCATTGGTAAAGTTTCTTTAACAATAGAATCTACATTACTAATATAATATTTTTCTCATAAATTTATTATTAATATTCGTTTAGCCGGATAGTTATCTTCTATTTTAAAAGTTGGTAATATCGTAATTTCAACTGTAGTTCACTACCCCATTATGTCAATATAATTGGACTTTGCTTACTAGCATGATAAATAGCGCAATGTCCGCATATATTTAATTATAATGCAGAATTAATAAGACTGTCAGAAAAATGTATTAAAAAACTTAATTTACATGCTGTTTCTATTTAATTTGCAGCGTAAATAAATTTATTAATAGTATAGAAGATATAACCCATATTAGAAAAACTTTCTCTTCCGCTATCGTAGTTATAGAAATTTAATGGGCTGCAATTTATCATGCGTGTTATAGATTTTATCATGCGTGTTATAAATTTAGAATTTCTTTTGTTATTATACGAGTGATTTCTGATCTAGCTGATAAAAATTCTTATCTTTCTTTTTCAGAAATTTTTCTCTATAATGGATCACAAATTAATCCCAATAGTACAAACAATGTTTATGTACTTGTCTAGCTCAAAAGCAAATCTATAATTAATAAATCATCATAAATTGTTTATGTATGATAAAATATACAATTACATTAAATGTATTTGGTTAAACACTAAATGAAGAACCACAACTACAAGTTGTTTTTGCATTTGGATTGCTTATCACAAAACTAGATCCCCATAGTCCTTCAATATAATCAAGACAACCACCAATTAGATACTGTAAACTCACAGGATCAATAATTAATTTTGCTCCTTGCTTTTCAATTGTCAAATCACCTTCATTTATTTTTTCATCTAATATGAAACCATATTTAAAACCACTACATCCACCTCCAATGATATATACGCGTAAACGTAAATTTAAATTTTTTTCATTAGAAATTAATGCTTTAATTTTATTTACTGCAGAATTAGTAAACTGTAAAGATATTGTAGTGTTATAACTCATTTTTAATTCCAGGTTATTATATAAATTATCATACGAAATAAATATCAATATTATTTAGCAAATAAATTATAATTATCTACATACGCTAAATTAATTCAAGATATAATATAAATTTACATATTTAAAAATTCTAATTTTATTTTTTTATTTAGTTTGTTGGAATATTATTTGTTTGTCACATTATTAATTTAAGATATAAATAAAATTTATGATTTATAAACATTTGCAGTCATCAATACACCAATAATAATTATTTATCTTCATATAAATAATTATTATACTTCCTTCATAAAAACAATTGTAAGAATTTAATGGTGTTTGTGATAACTACATATATTTATTTGTTAAGTAAATTAACTATTCATATAATTTATTATGTTCACAACAAGAGTTATATTTATATTTATATTTATATTTATATTTATAATACAATATTTTATTAGCAAATAATTTTAAATTATAAATATATCGAAATTAAAAAATCGGTTATTCAAACAGAATAATGGCATTAATTTTAGCATATTAATTGTTATTTATTGTGCAAATATTAGAAATTATTAATTAACTTATCCAATTTTTAGAAATTGTTATTATGTTAAACTTAAGTTATATAATATATAATTAGTCTAATATTTTTTACATAAACTATACATTTAATGACTAGATTATTAAATTTTATAGACTACTATTACTAACGTAATATAACATGTTTCTATTTATTATTGATTTAGAGAACATTTGCAAGAAAGTATTTTCATCAATGTTAAATCAATATCAGGAATATTAATTTATTTTATCTAAAGTCTATATTAGCACCTGAATTGCGCATATTATATATTAATTAACGCACAACAAATTATTAATTAAGTTATAATTTATATTTGTATTTTATTGATTGAAAAAAAGAACATTATTAAATTTATCTTTATTATAGATATTTATGATTTAACAATTCACATAGTAATAACTGATGAGTTATTTGATTTATAATAAATTTATGAAAACTATCATTAATATATATAATGTATCAAATTAGATATTGTTAATGAACAAGTTGTATTGTAAACCAGTTCCCTCCTGTGAACCAAAATTGCTAAATCATTAACTATAAACTTTTAATATAAAATTAAATGCATATTAACTGTTTTAAAAAAAAATAATTAATAACTAGTTATTAATTATTACCGTGTCATTAATATTTTTTATAAAAGTGATGTAAAATAATTGATATCATCTTGATATATGTTATATTTAAAGATTTAATCTTAATAGTACATATTAATGAAAATATTGATTTCAAAATTAAAGATATAAATAACTATTAATAAGAATACGTAATGATTATCTTTAAACCATTTAAAGAAGTACTGATTTAATGGTGATAGTTTATTGATCGATTTTATTGCTAAAAAAAACATTTTTACTAAATTTATTGCAATATTATTACTTATCTTCTAAATTATTTAAATTTGACTTCTACTGTTCTGAATCTACCTGACACAATGCTTCTGGGTCATCTGTCCATACTGGTATAATATAATAACCATCTCCAGTGCAATTAAAGCTACTGTCGATATTCACTTGCATTTCTATAATTCCTTCTGGTGGTAAATTGTCTAATACTAATGGTGGCTTATTTTCTAAATAACGCCTATATAGATATAATGCTCCAGTTGCTCCAGTAAGATTTGTTGGCTCATTATTATCACGACCAGTCCAAGTAATTGCCTCTTCTTCACCATCTATTCCAGCAAACCAACTATCACGTAAATCATTAGTTGTTCCTGTTTTTCCAGCTAAATGATATTTAGCAAATTTATTCATTAATGAACGAGATGTTCCATGTTCAACAACTTGCTGCATGCCATAAAGTGTCAAATAAGCTGCTTGTGGAGATACCACACTCTCTGCAGATGGATAACTTTGATATATCTCATCTCCATCACCGTCAATAACAGAACGTAATGCGGATAATATTGCTCGATTTCCACCACTACTGATTGTTTGAAACATTTGAGCCGTTTCTACTGGCGTTAAATTTAATGCTCCTAACAACATAGCTGGTACTTTTTTAATAGAACCGCTTGGAACACCAAGACGTATTAATACTTCATTAACTTGATCCAATCCAACACTTAAACCAATATTTACAGTTGGAATATTCAGTGAATAAACTAAAGCATCAATTAACATTACCTGTCCGCGGAATCGATGATCATAATTTTTTGGTTCCCATATTTGTTTATCAAATTTTATTCTAATTGGTTCGTCAGGTATTAAAGTATTTAAACGAAAACGATCAGGCTCTCCTAATGCAGTTAGATAAGTCGACGGTTTAACCAATGAACCAATTGAACGGCGCGCATTTAATGCTCTATTAAAACCAGAATATTGTGGTTGTGATCCTCCAACCATAGCACGAATTTCTCCATTAATACGGTCAATTACAACCATTGCGCCTTCAAGATCTGGTAATTTTCGTATTTTACGTAAATTAGATATTCCGTCCTCAACAGCATTTTCAGCTGCTTGCTGCGATACTGGATCTAAAGTAGTAAATATTTTAGCGCCAGAAAGATTATTTACTATATTGCCCAATTTTTCAGATAGTTCTTTCTTAACTAACTCCATAAAAGCTGGATGTGGTGTTAATACAGCACTTTTGATTTTAACAGATAAAGGACGTTTAATCAGTGTATTATATATTTTATTATCAATAATTTTACGCGATTCCAAAAGTTTTAATACTAAATTACGACGCTTAAATGCTAGTTTAGGATTACGCCATGGATTATATAGTGATGCTCCTTTCACCATGCCAACTAATAATGCTTGTTGATCAATACTTAACTCATCAATTGGGCGACCAAAATAATAGATACTAGCTAGAGGAAAGCCACGGATTTGGTCATCTCCACTTTGACCTAAATAAACTTCATTCAGATAAAGCTCAAGAATGCGTTCTTTTTTATAATTATAGTCCATTAAAATTGCCATATAAGCTTCATTAATTTTGCGAACAAATGTTCTTTCATTGCTTAAAAATAAGTTTTTGACTAATTGTTGAGTCAGCGTACTGCCACCCTGTACTGTCTTTCCTGTCATTAAATTAATAATAACTGCGCGTCCAATAGAATTAATACTTACTCCATCATGTTTATAAAAATGTCTATCTTCAGTTTCAAGCAATATTTTAACTAACGATTCAGGGAATCCTGTCATTGGCAAAATTAATCGTTGCACATTATTAACTGATTGCATCATTGTTATAAGTTTTGGATCAAATCTAAAAAATCCAAATGAACGACCATTCTGCATATTTGTAATATTAGCTAATTGATCATGTTCAAAACTTAATTTAGCTAAAATCTCATCTTCTTTTTGATCAGGAAAAGAAAATGGGCGACGTAATACTTCTATTGTGTTGTCTTTAACAATATACTCACCAGGTAAAGTAATTTTATTTACCTGCTGATATTGTATAGCATTCAATAATCTGATCACATCTTCTTTGGTATAATTCATCCCAGGTTCAAGATTAACTAATCGCCCATAAACAGCAGCTGGAAGACTCCACACCTTTCCATCAAGACGTTCGCTGATTTTCTGATATAAATAAACGCCATAAACAGAAATTAATAATATCAATACTATTATGATTTTGATAAACAACAAAAAAAAATATAATTTACTTTCATAATGTTTAGATTTGTTAGTATAGTTTATCATTAGTTTTTCCTGTTCTTATCGATATTTTCGTGGTTATAATTTCCAATTAATTATTATTATATTTTAATTTTTACATTAATATAACTTTTAGATCTGTTTAAAGATCATCAAATTATTTTCATTAAGCATACAATAAAATTAATCTTTATTTACTATTAAATATATTAATTAGCATTAATTTAATATATTATTTCTATATATCTTATAAAAATAATATTTTTATAAGAATTGAATAATAAACATATAGTAAATATAAGTTTATATACTGATATATAGTGTTATTACCACAAACGCTATCATATTTAATTAACACTATACATACGCACTAATTTACATGAAAAATAAATAATAATTAACTTTTAACTACATACATTGTAAAATTACTTTTATTTTAATATCGATTATAATAATCGTAGTGATGAATTCTAATGTGTCTACATATATCCTTAAAATAATCTAAATTAATAAATAATTACAAATGTTTTATATCTGCTGTTTATGAATTATCAGATATTTTATTTATTATTATTGTAATAATGAAGTTACAATAATAATAAATAAAATACTTGGATATACAGTTTTATGTTTAAGACGAAATAATATAAAATATATCTATACAGAGATGATAGACATAAACTACATAAAGCATAACATTGCGATTTAATTTATTTTTGATGATTGTTAAGTGAATAATATTATTAGTTAATTTATATAATAAATTAATATTTTGAAGATTTAGGTTACAGAAATGTCAAACTAAAAGTAAAATATAATAATAAAAATAATTATATCAATTTTAGATATAAAAAAGTAAATATAGTAAATTAATTTCTATATTAAGTGAAATTAGTTTCTTTATTTTTAAAAAAAATCAGATTTTACTGAATTACTTTAATAAAATGGTAAAAATATTTATATGAAAAATGCTTGATAGATGTGCAAAATAAAAGAAGTGTTTTTTTGTTTTTACACTAATTTTGTTTTAATAAAAAAAATATTTAAAATACTTATTTTTAATAAAAATTGAATATTATTTTTATTTTATAAAAAATTATCATATATATAAAAAGACAGATAATCAACGCATTTAGACACTCGTCAGAGAAAAATAAATTATAATAATTATTGCCAAATATTGAGTATTCTGTTATTTATAACGACATTTGTTTTCCATTATAAAATAGATTCTTTTGAATATTGCGTGCGCAGGAGAAGCATTATGCAAGAAGGACAAAAACATAAAAACTCTTCCTTGAGCATTTTAGCTATCGCTGGGGTATATCCATACCAAGAAAAGCCAGGCGAAGAATATATGAACAACGACCAATTGATGCATTTTAAACTCATTCTAAAAACATGGCGAAATCAACTTAGAGATGAGATCAATAGAACTTTAACACACATGCAAGATGAAGCTGCAAATTTCCCTGATCTTGTTGATAGAGCCGTACAAGAAGAGGAATTTAGTCTTGAATTGCGTAATCGTGATCGTGAACGTAAGTTGATTAAAAAAATAGATAATACGTTAAAAAAAGTTGATGATGAAGATTTTGGTTATTGCAAAAGCTGTGGAATTGAAATTGGTATACGCAGATTAGAGGCTCGTCCAACAGCTGATTTATGTATTGATTGCAAAACATTAGATGAAATACGAGAAAAACAGATGTTGGGTTAAATAATAATCTGACACTTTATAATATAATATATTAATTTAAAATTAATTTAACAATTATTGATTTTTATGCTATGTACTGAATACATTTTTTTAGTTCTTTAATAGATTTTTATTTAAATTATTAATTTCAGAACTTTATTAGTTATCTGATTTCATATTTTTTAAGAAAAGTTATATGCAAATATCTATAATAGATATTACATTAAATAATCACTTATATTGATAAGATATAATCTTTTATCACACTTAGTATATATCTACTTGATATAACATTTTAGCACAAAATAATTTTATTAGTGATATTAGATTATTTTATACGTCCGACATAATTAATAGTATATATAATTATTTATTTTACTATTTTATTGAAAGAAACATTTTTTTTATTCTTGGCTTTTAAAAAAATACAGTTAAAACTAATATATAACTTTTATGATTATTTCTAATTATCATCATATGTCAATTTTCTATCTAAGTTAAAAAGTACTTGATTTTTTTTAAAAAAAAATTATTTATCATATAATTTCATTGTCTGTTCTAGTAAATTACGAAAATGGATTATAAAAATTATTTGTAATGCTAATAATCTACTAAACAATTAGAGAAATTTTTATATTACTAAATATCTCATCTGATTTATTCCATATCATGTGTATTTACATTTATTATTAAATCAATAAAGAATGAATATTCTAACTAATTTTTTATGTAATTATTTAAGAAAATTATACAGATTAGCAATTAAAAAATATTCAATCAAGAAAATAGCTACAAACTATAATTAATCAAGAATTTTTCTTACAATTAATAATTATATAAAAATTATATAGTATATTATTAATTAATAATTAATTTTAACTAGATTAGATTAGATATCAAGTAATATTATTTTATAGTAGTAACTAATTTTATTTCAATTTATTTATATAAAATAAAAATTAATAAAAATAAACGGAAAGCTTTCGATAACTTAAAGATTAACACTAAATACCAGAATAATGTAAAATCTTTATCAGCAAAAAAAAGATATCGGAGCATAAAAATTATTAAAATTTCTCAATTAACAGATAAGTTTGCAGAAACATCTGATATAAATACCTCAATATTAATAATTCCACGCGATAAGCATCGTATCTCGCGAAGAGAGATCAGCTATAATGCACTGAAAGTTCTTTATCGCTTAGCTAAAGCTGGCTATGAAGCATATTTGGTTGGTGGTAGTGTTAGAGATTTACTTTTAGGTAAAAAACCAAAAGACTTTGACGTTACTACAAACGCCACACCTGAGCAAATTCGTAAATTATTTCGTAATTGCCGTTTGGTTGGGCGTCGTTTTCGTTTAGCTCATATCATGTTTACTTGTGAAATAATTGAGGTTGCTACTTTTCGAGGCTCCTATCAACAAACTAACATCAATAATAAGGATATTGATCTTAAAATACAAAATGGTATGTTACTAAGAGATAATATTTTTGGTACAATTGAAGATGATGCAACTCGACGAGATTTTACTATAAATAGCTTATATTACAGAATTAACGATTTAAGTTTACATGATTACGTTGGTGGGTTTGAAGATTTAAAAAATGATATGATTCGATTAATCGGTGATCCAAAAATTCGTTATCGAGAAGATCCAGTAAGGATGCTCCGAGCCATTAGATTTGCTTGTAAACTAAATATGAAAATTGATTATGAAACTGCAAAGCATATTCCACAATTAGCATTTTTATTAAAAGATATTCCATCAGCGCGTCTATTTGAAGAATCAGTTAAATTACTTCAAACTGGGCAAGGTTATAAAACTTATCAACAATTAAAACGTTATAATCTTTTTCAATTGTTATTTCCATCAGTTGAACGACACTTTACTGCCAATAATGATTCTCCAATGGAGATTATAATTAATCAGATGTTACAAAATACTGATTATAAAATAAAAAATAATAAACAGGTTAATCCTGCATTTTTATTTGCAACAATGTTATGGTATCCTCTTATAGAACATGCAAAAAGGATTTCAAAGAAAACAGGGTTCTCTTATTTCGATGCTTTTCATATAGCAATAAATGATATACTTGATGAACAATGTCGTTCTATCGCGATTCCAAAACGTCTTACATCAACAATGCGTGATATATGGCAATTACAATTAAAACTACCTATGCGACAAGGAAAAAAAATATATAAGTTGCTTGATAATCCAATATTCCGAGTTGCGTTTGATCTTTTAGAGCTTCGCGCCAGCGCGGAGCAACGAAGAGAATTGGATGAACTTACTAGGTGGTTGGCAGAGTTTCAATAAACTAATTATATCTTATATTATAAAATAATTACTTAATTTCGTAATATACAAGATCATTATCTAAACTATAAATGAGATTAAAATAATAACAATTTAAAACCAATAAAATAGAGTTAACTAAATATGGAACGTGTTTATATAGCCATTGGTAGTAATCTGAATATTCCACTGCAAGAAGTGGAAAATGCTATTAATGAATTAAATCAATTACCTGATACAAAATTAATCAGCATTTCTTCTTTCTATCGCTCTAAACCTATGGGACAAAAAAATCAACCTGATTTTCTTAATGCAGTTGTTGGGTTAGATACTAAATTATTACCTAAAACATTACTTAAATATACTCAATTTATTGAATTAATGCATGGCAGAATACGAAAAGATAATCGTTGGGGGCCAAGAACGCTAGATTTAGATATTATTCTATACGGTCAACATATTATTGAGACAGCATCCTTAACTATCCCTCATTACGGTCTTCAAGATCGTGAATTTATGCTTTATCCTTTATCAGAAATTACACATAAATTACAATTTCCTGATGGTAAATTGCTCAGTAATAGATTGCTTATGGTTGATATAAATAGGCTAACTTTATGGTAACTTAACTGCCAAATTAATTATCTAAGTCTTAAAATTATATATTATTTATATTTTTTAATAAAATAAATACATACGTATATGTAATAATATAATATTAATCATTAATAACTAACATAAAAATAATGCATAAATATTTTAAATCAAAATAATAATAGATTACAATAAATACTAATCATCTATAAATTAAACTTATTTTATTAAAAATAAAATATTTCATCTTTGTATTATTTTAATATATATTGCTATGTTATTTTTTATTTATACCTTCTTATCTTAAGATAATGGTAATCTTTTGAAGATTACCAAATATTTTATTATTATAATAATACATCTATTTATCTATATTTATATTTAAAATATAGTTTAATCCTGAATAATTTATAAGATATAATAATAAATTTCAATAAATATTAATATCTTACAATTAAAATTTTTTTATAAAAAATAAAGTATTGTTAAAAATAAAAAAAATTTATACGATAAATAATATAGTTTAATACGCAAATATACCTAAAATATTAAATATTTATATTTTTTAGAACCTAGCTTTCTTCAGATATCAACTTCTCAATCCTTTACCATTTTCAATTAGGTACCAAATTATAAGATATAATATAATAATAAAAATTACCAATATTGATAATGTAACATATAATTCAACATCGCTAATTCCAAGAAATCCATAACGAAACCCGCTTATCATATATACAATAGGGTTAAGCTTAGATACATTTTTCCAAAACTCCGATAAAAGAGATAAAGAATAAAAAACACCACCAAAATAAGTTAATGGCGTTAATACGAATGTTGGAATAATGCTAATATCATCAAATGTTTTAGCAAAAATTGCATTTATTAATCCAGCCAACGAAAATAAAATTGCCGTCATTAATATAGTAATAATTATAACCAACAAAGAATAAATTTGCAATGGGATAAAAAATAGTGAAACTATAGTAACTAAAATACCAACCAATAATCCCCTAGCAACACCTCCACCAACAAATCCAATTATTACAATATGAGCAGGAACTGGAGCAACTAGCAATTCTTCAATACTTTTTTGAAATTTAGCACCAAAAAAAGATGAACAAACATTAGAATAAGCGTTCGTGATAACTGACATCATTATAAGTCCTGGAATAATGAACTGTACGTAATTTACACCATCCATGTTTCCAATTTTTGAACCAATTAGACTACCAAAAATAATAAAATAAAGAGACATTGTTATTACAGGAGGCAATAAAGTTTGTACCCAGATACGTGAAAAACGTGTTACTTCTTTAATCCAAATTGTTTTCATGGCTACCCAGTAAAACTTAATCATATATTTTCCTTCCTTTTTATTGATAATGGATGCTGTTTATTCATTAAATTAATAAATAATTCCTCTAAACGATTCACTTTATTACGCATGCTAGTTATCTGTATAGATTGTCCAGATAATTGTCTAAACAAACCATGAAGCCCCTGATCTTTAAGCACATCTACTTCTAGTGTCGAAATATCTACTTGCCTGAATTTATAACCATCTAATGTAGGAATAGGACTTTTTGGTGCTAGATCAAAAATAAATGTTTCTGATTCAAGCTGATTGATTAGTTTTTTTATGCTTGTATTTTCAATCAGTTCACCATATTGAATAATACCAATATTACGACATAATGTTTCTACTTCTTCAAGATAATGAGTCGTTAAAATAATAGTAGTTCCTTGCGCATTCAGCGACTTCAAAAAACTCCACATCGAGCGACGTAATTTAATATCAACCCCTGCCGTTGGTTCATCTAAAATTAATAGCTTTGGTTGATGCATTAATGCTCTTGCTATCATTAAACGACGCTTCATTCCTCCTGATAATTCTCGAGCCGGATCATCGCGTTTGTTCCATAAAGATAATTTAGAAATATATGTTTCTGCTCTTGATAAGGCAATCGAGCGCGGAATTCCATAATAGCCAGCTTGATTCAGTACTATTTGTAATACAGTTTCAAACGGATTAAAATTGAATTCTTGTGGAACAAAACCTAACTGACGCTTTACATTCACTACATCTTTATCAAGATCATAACCAAATACTCTAACTTTACCACTCGTTTTATTGACTAATGAACTGATAATACCAATTGTCGTTGATTTACCTGCCCCATTAGGTCCTAATAAGGCATAAAAATCACCAATCTGAACTTGCAAATCAATCCCGGTTAATGCTTTCACGCCACCAGGATAAGTTTTCGTAAGCTGTAACAGTTCTAAAGCATAAGTCATAAAAAACCTTTCTTATTTATTTAATTTCACACATATTAACTAATAAAATCATTAGTATTTTTAAATTAAACTATAGATAACAACTGAAAATATTAAAATAAATTAATATTATAATAATTGCTATCATAGTTAATAATACCAACTGTATAAATTACAACGAAGAAAATTAAATTACTGTTTAAAATATATATAATCAAAAAATTAGAATTGATAAGTAAATAAAATTATTTTTTTTAAAAAAAATAAAAAAAAATTAAAATATATGTTTTCTATAGATATATTAATGATAATCTATGTATAAACGAAAATTAATAAAAGAAAATACAGTATATTTATTTGTAATATAATAGGATCTAATTCACTAATTTATACTTTAAATTTTATTTATATCATCTAATATGCAGTTAACCATCTAAAAGTTTAATATATTGTTATTTATAATCAGCACGATTGAGATTATATTAACAACTAAGTTAATACTACAAAATCAAGAATAATTAATAACAAAATATTTATATTTAATATCAATTATATTTTATTTAAAAATAGATAATATTATGTTGTTTTACTATTCAAAACTGATTAATTTATTATATAACTTTAATGTCATTGTAATTCAATGTCATTGTAATTCGGGAACAATATAATTTGTATAAAAACAGATTAAACATTATTATTTATAGTGAATTATGTGATATACAGAATAGTAGATTTAAGGATTTTTTATGTTATAGACAATAACTTATAATTACTTAAAATTATAGACTAATTAAATTGTTGCTAAATTAAATTTATAAAATAAGTATAGTAAAAATAAAATTTTTCTCAATTATAAAATAAAATAACATGTTAAATATAGAATAAGTCTCGATATTTCTGTATACACTTTATATTATATATAATAAATCTATTAATATATTTCATAGTGATGGTGTTTATATAAAAATACATAAATATCAGTAGATTTAAGACAATATAATTTTATAATTTATGAATTTATTATCATAACCAATGATATCTTCAATAATCAAAACATTCATATGCAATTACTTACATATGATATTTAGTAAGTTTTATATTGATTATATAAGTATTCAATTGATATAATTATACTATAAAAAAAATAAAAAAAATAAAAAAAATAAAGATCAATTATGATGCAATGATTTATAATATTTAGTTATTTTTTTTCAGTTTAATCAATACTTTATTATTTCGTATACACCCAAGAGACAGAGATTCTTATAATTTGCTTTATACATTTGGAAATCAAACAAATGTATAAAGCAAATTATAAGATATAGATAAAAAAATCAATAAATTATTTAATAGTAACTAATAATAAATTTGATCAATGATGTACATAATATATTAAGAAATAACCATTTTAACAAGAGTAGTTTTTCGTAATACATGATAAAAATTCGCAAATCATTTTAATTATATTAAAATTAATTCTCATAGTATATTTTAAACCTTATTAAGTAGACTGATTGATAATTTTATAATTTAATACTAGATTTAATTACATAATTTTTACATAAAATAATGATGTAATGTTACGCAATAAAAACATTTTTTTTGTTTTTTTTACTTATGTAAATAAGTAAAATTTAAATTAATATACACTTCAGTTAAATTGTATATAAAATATTTTTTTTTAAAAAAAATCTAAATTTTATAATATTTAGCGATATGATATGATTATATCATTTTGATATGTTGAATTTATAAGCAAAACATATTTATTTTTAATAATTTTTTCATGTGAAACTATAATATAACTAAAAATTTTAAAATTTATTACAATAAAACTTATTTATATATATTACTAAAATTTAGTATCTATGTAGTAATTAATGTAGAAATTATATAATAATTATTGTTAATTTATAAGAATTAATTTGAACGACATAGTTAACTTTCTTAAGAATATCTTGATAATAGACTATTAATGCAGCTTTTAATACACGATTACTGAACTTAAGTAGAACTATATATCAAAAGAGTTATCATAATTCTTAACTTATAAAAAATAAATTTAATCAAATAAATAAACAACTTAGCCTTGAATTTAAGCAAAATACGTATAGTTTAGATGTCATGAATTGATTGCTAGTCAAAACTGTACTATTCTATTATTTTGTAAAAAATTTTGATGCTAAAATTATAGATATTTACGTGTTAGGTATAATCTAATAGAAAAGGACAATTTTAAGTTTGAGCAATAATATCCATTATTGTATTAATTGAATCATATTAAAATCTGACATAATATAATCCAATAAATTTAAGTTTATAGATTTTGAGCATAAACAAAAAATAACGAAAATAATTGTTGAATGTGTAGTAATTCAAATTTTAAATAAATTAGTTATATATTAAAAATATTAATGTTTTAATAATACTATTAATTAAGAACATAAGAGATCGTAAATTAAGTATATTCATAATATTGATCAGATATCGACTGTAAACTACTTACTATAATTAGTATATTAATGTATTCTCAATGAGAATTGAATCATATATCAATACTATCTTAAAAAATAAAATTATAATATAATGTAAACATAAAAAATACTTTGTACGGATTTATTATCAAATTATCTTGTATTGTACAAGGAAAATTAAGTTAATATAATAATATTATTTACATTATCTTGCAGATATATAAGATAAATTTTATTTATAATTAAAGTTAAAAGGATAACTATACTATATTTGTAAATTTTACTACTGCTTAAAATTATCTTTTAATTATAGTTATTCTATTTAATATGAATTATTATTATTTAATTTATTTTAAAATTTAGACATTAATTACAGTATTAATCATTAATACAATATTGTTACTAAACATAGTAAATCGACATATTACTAAAATATTAAGATATTCTATTTTAATTAATTAGTTAATTGTTTAATCTAGCTATATTGTTGGATTAATAAAATTTAAAATACATATGATAAACTTAATAATTGTAATGAAATATTCATTGTAAATGTTATTGATTTAATTGGTAAATTATTCGAAAAAAATTATATAATCTTTTGTAATTTATACTTATTAATGTTAAAGTATAATAATAAAATTAATGTTAAAGTATAATAATAAAAGTTTGAATTATTAATTATAATAATACACATTTATCACTACTAATATCTATTTTAAATAACTTTGTAGAAATCAACACTATACATATATATATCCAATAATATTAACTTCTCTTTTAGTTAGGTAGTACAATGTAATCATAACAGTGTTAAACCTTATGTAAGCTAATTATTAAAGGAAAAATATTATAAGAAAATTAACTTATATTATCAATAAAATTATTTTTTTTATTTTTTATATGTTTAAATTTTAAAATAAATATTTTTGTATTTTTTTTATATTACTAATAGTATAATTACTTATAAGTAAAACGTAATCTTTTAATATCTTTTAAGATTAATTTTTGATTTATTTTAATAAAGTGTTAACACATACATTTGATAATAAATATATTATTGCACAATATCTTTGTAATTCTAATTTATTAATCTTAAAAGATATTAAAACTTAGTTATTTAAATTAGCATTAAATAAATAAGATAACTATTATAGGTGAAAATACACATGAGTTATACAGCGATTTTTCTAATACTTAAAATTCTTTAAAATAAAATATTTTATATATTAAATTTTAATAAATTACATTATTTTAATAATAAAATTAAACCTGATTTTCTTTTACTATAAAATGTTTTTCTTTAAAAATTATTCTTACAAATACTATTTTATAAACAGAATCATGCTATAAATATATAAAAACGACATATATTACTAAATGTAATTAATGTAGTTAGTTTAGATTAAATTATCGAATGAGTTTAATTAAATCTTATTTCAAGCATGTAAATCTATCTAATATATTAATAAAATATACTAATATTATTAATATTTATTTTACTTGCAATATCAGAGTAATTAACTGATTTAACAATAAAGATATTTATTAGTATTTTAAAATATTCAGCAGTTATAATTTCTAGTTAAGTTATTGAAATATGTTTATTTAATAAAATTAATCACTATTATATATATTTTTCTAATAATTCTTTTTTTATAATTTTAATTTCTATTAGTTAAATATCGTTAATCAACATAAACTTAACAAAGCATGAGCTGATATATTTAATATGTAATACCATATTATTATTTAAGATTATTTTATTAAAATAAACAACTTCAGAATTAATTAAATTAACTTAAAAGTATATCTGTATCAAGCGATTTAAATACTTATTCTATTAATAGAGAAATGTTATAAATATATTTATAATATTGTCAAGTTATGTTATAATTTTATTTAATATTAAATAAATATAAAAAGTCAATTACATTGTAACTCGATAGTATGTTTTATATAAATAGTCACATTAAAATAACAAGTTATATTGGTCTAATTAACTTTAAAATTAAGAAATATCACTAAACTTAGTTAAGATTATAAAACATATACTGATAATTATCTATTAAATTTTTAATTATTTTAACTTACTGCACACTAGTATAACTAATATAAATAAAAACAAACATGTCTAATTCATTGCTTAATAATTTTTATTATTAAGCAATAAGAATCATAATTCTGTCATAATTATCTAAATACAATAATAAAATAATAAAATATATTGAGATTCAAATGTGTTTTGAACCGAAAAGAAACAAAACATAACTCTTATTTAATAAAAATATTATCAATTCAATTGATACAATACAGCAAAGTTTTATAAAACTTAATAGCAATATACTGTTCTTTTACATTAATTTTATTAAAATAATAAAATTAATGTAAAAGTTAAATAATATAAAATAAATAATTTTACAAATATAAAAATTCTTCTCACTAAAGTGTTAGATTGATATTTTCTATAATAATATATTTATTTACTTTTATTAAAAAAGTGTATTAATAATTATATAACTATTAATATAAACAAATTTATTTATAAATTTATATAAATAATTAAATTATTAAAATTATTTACATTTTAATATGTATCAGCATGTATCAATATTTTTTGTTTGTTTTTTATTGAAATTAATTTATATCAATTAATTAAAAGTAAAAATTGATAATTTAATAGCAATTTATATGTTTTAAAACATGATTGTTACTATTCATAACTTACTAATAGTTAAATTGAAATAGTAATTTTATATTTTTATTATAGCAATTATTATAATTCAAATAATTACTATAAATATCAATAGTAAAATTAAATAAACAGCATTATGATAACTTAAAAATCAATATCTCAATAAAAATAAATGAATAATGTAATCTGGTAACATTTTGACATTATTTATCCATATAAAATAAACTATTGCTTTCATATATTTGGATAATAAATTTCTAATCTACCATTAAAAATTTAATAAATTATTAATTACGCTTTTTTAACTTTGTTAGAAAGGAAAAGATAAGTATGTCAAAAAAAGAAATTTGGTTTGAAACGCTTTATCATAATTTAGGCCAGCATTTTACTGTCGATAATATAATTTACCATAACAAAACAGATCACCAAGATTTGATTATTTTTGATAATGCTAAATTTGGACGCGTTATGGCCATTGATGGTGTAGTACAAACAACTGAACGAGATGAGTTTATCTATCACGAAATGATGACTCATGTTCCTTTATTTTCTCATGGCTATGCTAATAAAATATTAATAATTGGTGGTGGTGATGGAGGAATATTACGTGAAGCATGTCGCCATAAATATTTAGAAAGTATCACAATGGTTGAAATAGATGCAAATGTGGTTGAAGTTTGTAACAAATATTTACCAAAACATAATGCAGGAGCTTATAATGATCCGCGTTTAAAGTTGATCATTGGCGACGGTCTTAACTTTGTTAAGACTACTCAACAAAAATTTGACATAATCATTTCTGATTGCACTGATCCTATTGGTCCAGGAAAAAGATTATTTACTTCTGATTTTTACAAAGGATGCGCTAAATGCTTAAGTAAAAACAGCATTTTAGTTGCACAAAATGGTGTTTCTTTCCTTCAAGAGCATGAAGTAATTAATAGTCAGAAAAAATTATCTAATTACTTTAAAGATTGTAGTCTTTATCAAACAGCCGTACCGTCTTACTATGGCGGAATAATGACATTCTCTTGGGCAAGCCAAACAACAAAATTACGTCAAATTCCAATTGAAACATTAGAAAATAATTTTAAAAAATCTGACATTATTTGTCGATATTATACGCCTGCATTGCATCTAGCAAGCTTCGTTTTACCACAGTATTTAGTAAATTTAATAGCTAAAAAATCTTAGCTTTACTTAAAATTAGGTGAAATAAATTGCAAAAATTGAAATTGCATGGATTTAATAATTTAACTAAAAGCTTAAGTTTTTGTATATACGATATATGTTACGCCAAAACAACAGAAGATCGCTATAGTTATCTCGCTTATATTAATAAACAATATAATTCAACACGTTTAACTGAAATACTAACTGAGACTTGTTCTATTATTGATGCAAACATATTAAATATTGCAAGACAAGATTATGAGCCTCAAGGTGCCAGTGTTACTATTTTAATTGGTGAAAATTCAATAAATATAAAAGATATAGATAATACTGAAAACCCAGGACAATTACCTAACTCTATTCTTTATCATTTGGATAAAAGCCACATTTGTGTACACACATATCCAGAGAGCCACCCAGAAGGTGGTATATGTACTTTTAGGTCTGATATTGAAGTATCTACTTGCGGCGTTATTTCACCATTGAAAACACTTAACTATCTGATTCACCAACTTGAATCAGATATTGTTACTATTGATTATCGTGTTCGTGGTTTTACGCGAGATATTAATGGAAATAAACTATATATTGATCACGAAATTAATTCTATTCAAAATTATATGCTTGAAGAATTTCAATCACTATATCATATGATAGATGTTAACATTTTTCAGGAAAATCTTTTTCATACCAAAATGATGCTGAAAAACTTTGAACTTAATCTTAATAACTATTTATTTAATACGACAGCAGATCAGCTTCCTAATGAAGAAAAGAAATGGATCACTTACCTATTAAAAAAAGAGATGCAAGAGATTTATTATGGACGCAATTTTCTAGAAAAATAATTTTCATCCATTAATAAATCAAGAGTAAAATATATCTAATACAGACAATAACAACATTCTATTCATAATTGCTATTAATCTTATTTAAATAAGTAGTTTATTTCTAAATGAATATTACTTATATTTTAAATATTATTTCTGATTTGGTTATCTTTCCATAAAGAATCTTTTAAATATTTATAAAACAAATGTTTTTATTTTTATTATCATCTAATGCACATTAAATTAATGTTCTATAAAGAATTTTTAATTTTTTGTAATCTATTATTTATATTAAAATATATATAAATAGATAAATAATAATTATTTAGTGTATTATTCAATTTTTAACATCTAACAATAAAATTCAAATACACAACAATCTTTTACTATAAATAACTAATAATTATATAAAATTATCAATATACTTAAAACTTAATTTTTAATATAATATAAAATATGAGATATTCATTAAATTTTAAAATGAAATTTTATGTAAATAGTTAAAAAGTAAACTTAAGTAATCAAAATAGTCACTCAATATATTCATGTTCACCATCTTTTGCATAATTAAATAAATCAATATTGACATAAGACTTACTAATAAAAGAAAGATTAATAAATTTATATAAAAAATTATACTAAATAATATCAAAATTCTTATTAAATAAAGAAAATAAATTAGCTTTTGATTTTTATGAAAAATTAATTTTATAAATACTCAACAACTAATTAGTCACATAAGTAATTAGTTATTACAAAGTGATTGAATGCTTTAGAAAACTTATTAAATAATAATAGCATTAGTTAAATAAAGAATAAGGATTATTATTTTTTGTTTATATAAAAATATTACTTATTGGTTGGTGTGTAGTGTAATAGCTTCATAAAAAAATAAGTATTTAATCAGTTTATTTATAATTAAAAACTATTTTATTTTTATAAAAAATATAATAGTTTTACATGTGATACTAATCTTACAAATATATAATTCTATTTTAGAATATATAATAGACTTATATATTATATTACTGTAATAAACTTGATAAGATATAGATAAATTATAAACAAATTAAAATAAAATATAAATCTATTGTGAAATTTATATCTTATTTTTGATATATATTATATAATAAAAAATAAAAATTTACAGCATAAATCAAGTTGTATTTTAACATAACCGGACAGTGAAAAGAAATTATTATTTTAGTATGTTTCTTTTCTTAACTATAAATTGATTTATCTACAATTAATATTATTAAACTAAACATACTAAACAAATATTTAATAAAATTTATAATAAATCTTTATTTATATAATATCTAAAATTTTTATCATTAGATAATTCAATTAATAGAAAAAATTAATAAATTAACTTAAACTAATTAAAATTAATAAAACGCAAAAAAAAACCAGTGTTAGTTCTAACACTAATTTAATTAAATATATTCATAGATATAATAATTGTTAATTTTAATTGTAGTTTATAGTTCAGAACTATTTGAATGTCTAAAAATGTTTATTAGCATGTTTATTTAATTATATTAATACCGAAATGTTTCTATTAAAGATTAAAAAAGAATGTTGATTCTAATTAAAAATATCAAGATGTCAGATAACGTATTTATACAAACGAAATACCTATTATGTAAATTCAATAAACTCCTAGATGATTTTAAACAATTTGATTTGTAAGAATACAAAAATTTTAGTTTAAATTATTATAATTTTATAGTTAATCACAAATTAAGAAGTAATGAATATATAATAAAAGTTAGTTTTATTAATTAAGTCTATAAAAGATTTATTAATAACGTTTTATAATTTTAGTCGTTAATAGTGAATCATAGAAAAAAATTAGAGATTATATTATCATTATATTAATTATATTGAACTATAATATAAATAAATAGTAATAATATTAATTAATGTATCGGCTAAAAAATAACTTAATCATTAGAAGATTTGGTAAAGTTTATTAATAATTTAAAGATTCTAAAAAAATTTATTTATAATTATACCATCATACTATGTAGTACAAGATATATTATTATAATATATGTAAGTGTAATACATTTTATAAAAATATACTATTAAAACATGCTTATTAAGCATATATGTTTAATTAACATTTACTTATATAAATAACAATAAATTAAATTATGAAAATATTTAAAATAACAAACCATAATAATCGATTACTAGTATTTAAATTTTGAATAAATACTTCAGAATTCATTTACTAATCATTAGTCAATGAATGATTAGTAAATAAATAAAATAATTTTTGTAGTAAATTACTAATAATTTATAACATATCTAAGAAAAACTTATTAATAAATACTTATAATTTTACTTTATTAATATTAAATTTGCATATCATAAAAAATAGAAACAATTATTTAGTATTTTATAAATTTAAATAATAAAATTTAAAAAAAACACTAATATACAGTTCATTGTATATCATAAAAAAATAAAATGTGTAAAATATTTAGTCTTTTATTTTTAAAAAAAAATTATTTACTTAAAAGGTGCATAATGCATTCATCTGATGTTACCGAACGTTCCCTATACTCGCTAAGTTGGCCTATATTTATTGATATTTTATTGCATTTTGCAATATTGCTTATTAATACTTACATGGTTAGCCAAGTCTCAACAGCTTATCTGGCGGCAATGGGGGTTGGAAATCAAGTTTTTGATCTTTTTATAACCATATTTAACTTTATTAGTGTGGGATGTAGTGTTGTTATTGCTCAATATTTGGGTGCTGGAAAAAATGAAAAAGCTAGTCAAGCAATTCATATATCTATTGCTTTTAATTTTCTATTAGGCTTTCTTGGCTCAACAATTATTTTAATTTTTGGTTATAAAATACTTGGCATAATGAATACACCGTCGCATTTATTAGATTATAGTTACGCTTATTTGCATATTCTTGCTTTATGTTTAATACCAGAAGCAATTTCAATTATATTAGCGGTTTGCTTGCGTGTTTATGGTAAATCGCAACCGGCAATGTGGGTGACATTTGTTGCTAATGTAATCACTATTTTAGGTAATATGATAGTTTTATATGGCTTTTTTAATTTACCACAATATGGATTAACTGGAGTTGCCTGGTCTACAACTATAGGTCGCATAGTTGCTATAATATTACTTTTTTTACTGTTATTCAATGGCTTGAGAATCAAATTTATCCCTACTTTATTATTTAACTGGTCAAAATCTACATTAAATAAAATATTGAACATTGGACTTCCATCGGCAGGTGAAAATTTAGCATGGATTTTACATTATATGGTTGCTTCTGCTTTCATTGGTTTGATGGGAGAAATTCCACTTGCTGCTCAAACTCTATATTTTCAACTTTCATTATTTATTATGCTATTTGGTATTTCAATTAGTATTGGTAATGAGATTATGATTGCTCATTTAGTCGGAGCGAATAGATTTGAAGATGCATATCAAATAGGATTAAAAAGTTTAAAATGGGGATTTTTTGTTACTATTGGTATTGTATTTTTCTTCTGGTTATTTCGTGTACCTCTATTGGATGCAATAACTAAAGATAATAATATTATAAAATTATTACTTCCTCTTTTCTTGCTCTCTGTTTTTCTAGAACCTGGAAGAACATTGAACATCGTTATAGTGAATGCCTTGCGTGCTGTTGGCGATGCTAGATTTCCATTTTGTATAGCTCTTATTTCTATGTGGGGCATCGCTATTCCAATTAGCTATTTTTTAGGTTTAAAAATGGAAATGGGATTGATAGGAATCTGGCTCGGATTTCTATGTGACGAATGGTTTCGCGGTCTAACTAATGCATGGCGTTGGCAAACAAAACGGCTTAATATCTAATTGCAATTACTACTTTTGTTTTAGTTAAATAACTAATTTGGTCAAATAACTAATTAAATAATGCTCTTTATCAAAAAAAATTAAATTTTATTTCAATGTAAATAAAAGCTAATAAAAACGTTATACTATTTTATGTATTTTTAACAAAATTTTGTATTCATAGCAACAATATATATACTGTATAAACAGTAAACTTACTGAACATTAACTAATAAACATTATATTTAATTCTTATAGTAAATAAGATAATTTTACGATATGATAATGTCAATTATTTATTAAATTTTCTTTAAACATTAAGTCTCAAAAAAAATAAATCTTAAGTATAATAAAATAAATTAAAAATTTTCATATAGTTAGTTCTGCACTACATTAAATTTTATTCAACAAATTAAAGTTAAATAAATTGATAAGTTTTTTTAAAACGAAAGATTTATAAATGAACATAACAATAAAATACTAAAAAAAAACACTTTAATTAAAATTAAAATTAAAATTAAAAATTTGCGCTAATAAAGTATTTATAAATTTAAAACACACAAAAACCTACTATTTTTTAAAAAAAAAGTAAAAACTCATCAAGAGCAATAAAATATGTTAGTTATTTTTGATAAAATTAAGGATATTAATTTTGCTAGAATCAATATTACTAATAATAAGATTATTTTGCAAGATATTGATAGTAATGTATTTTACTTATAGTTTATTTAAGTTCTTATATATATCTTTTTAAAAAAATCTATATTTATGAAAAACATTATTAATTTTAATAAACTATAGTAAATTTTATATTTTATAGATATTTAATATATGATCTTAAATTTTGTTTAATTTATTTTTACTTCATTAATTAATCTAATAAAATATATATGAATACATGTAGATAAAAATAAATTAATTTTGATATTAATATGCTACTATTATTTATTTATATTTTGATATTAATATGCTACTATTATTTATTTATATTCTTTAATTTAAATTAAAGAATTTTACTTTATCAATATTATTTAATTTTAGTGAAAACTATTTCTATAAAATATATTTAACAGAATATCTTATGTATTATTAGTGTTTGTTGATACTGAATTTACTAGTAAAGCACAATACTATAATTTTTAATCTCACAATAGAAATTAAGAGATAAAAATTTAATTATAAATAAAAAAACAGATTTTTATTACAATTTATTAAACTATATATAATAATAAAATATAATTAGTCTAAAAAAAGATTCACATAAAAACATCTAATATACAATAGTATCTTTAATTTATAAAAATATATAATTTTTATCTGATAAACATACTTTGCAAATAAAGTTAAATAATATTACAACTTTTTTTTAACGTTTAAAATTTATAGCTTAGTAAATTAAATGTTTATGCTAATCTTTAATTATCATTCATATTAAATTAATTATGAATTGATTAATACTTTTTTGTCTCTGAATAATTATCGTTATATATAACCTATTAAATAAGAATTTATTTAAATTTAATACTTATTGTAATATAAACTTAAAAAATCAATATATTTAAACATAAACATCAATATAATATTATTAAGAGATTTGTCTAATAGTTGTCCATTTATTCTACTATAAGTTTGTTATTAATTTTTTTTAAAGTATAAAAATTAATATTTAACTTTTATAAGTGTAAATTATTAATCGAAATAGTTTATCTACGATTAATAATTAACAATTTAACTTATATAATAAAATATATTATATAAGTTAAAAAAAAAGAAATATGTTTAATAATTAAATTTTAAAACTATCAGAATTTACACTATATTATATTATTGAATTTAAAGATAGCATAGAAAAACTTCAATCTGTATAGCAAAAAATTGCAATTAAAACCGATTTATATTCAATAATTCGGTGGTATAGTTATAAACTAAGTAATACACATAATTTCACAAAAAAAATTATTTATTATATAAAATATATTAAATTGAATAACATATATAACAACATAATTAATGGAGTTAAATAAATCTAAACAATTTTTATATAAATTTAAGACATATTCTATAATAAAGTCGACATCAAAAATTGTTTATCTATTCTATTTTTATTCAACTAATTGAATAACTTACTAATAAGAAATATATTAATGTTATTTGTGCAAAAAATAACGCAATGGGTTTACGGATTTTCCTTTATAACGAATTTCAAAATGCAATTTTACTGAACTTGTACCGGTGCTGCCCATAGTTGCAATCTTTTGCCCTGCTTTAACCTCCTGCTTATCATGAACTAATATTCTATCATTATGAGCATATGCACTAAGATAATCATCGTTATGTTTTATTATTATAAGATTTCCATACCCACGCAATCCATTTCCAGAATAAACAACTTTTCCTAATGCAGTTGCAAAAATAGGTTGACCTCGTGAGCCAGCAATGTCAACGCCTTTGTTTCCACCTTGCACATTGGAGAAAGATTCAATTACTTTACCTTTAGTAGGCCAGACTATATTAACTGGATTCTTATTGTTTAAATTAAAAGATGTTATTGTGGTAGGATCGGGAAAATGTAATGATTTATATATTTTTGATAACATCTTTCCTGAATTTTGTTCTATACCAGATAAATCATTTGTATTAGGCGAATCAGAATACATATTACTATTATTTATATTTTTTTTGTTTATAGTTTTATTTTTACCTATTATTTCTGAATTTTTAAAATTATTACTAATATTGAGCACCTTTCCAACACTTAAATTATAAAATTCTGTAATTTTATTGCGTTTTGCCAGATCACGATAATTATTGCCTGTTATCCAAGCAATATAAAACAATGTATCATCTTGTTTGACAGTATAAGTGTTACTGATGAATCTTCCTTTATTGATATTATTATAATTTCTATTATAAATTATTTTATCCTTTTTCTTACTATTAACATCAGACATTGCAACATGATGTATTTGCTTATTAATACTATTATTTTGATTACCAATAATGGCCTTCTTTAGAGAAGAAGGCATTGATGTATTTTTTGAAGATATATTGATAGAAGCACAATCATCCAATATATAACTACTATCATGAAGATTATTAATTGGTGCTACTGAATATTGTGATGTTGAGCATCCAATTAATATTGGTCCTGTTATTATAAATATAATTTCTAATTTAATTAGGAATTTCTTGTTGTTAAAATTCACATCTCTTCTCCTATGAAGAGAAATATTGAAATAATGATAAATAATGTAAATTATTATGAAAAATTAATTGAAACAGCTAAATATTAAATTAACATCTTCTATTAAACATGAATATTAATAAATATTAAATTATTTTTTAATAAAAAATTACTAATTTTACTCCAAACTCCCAAGAATTAATGGAACAAACTGTACTGGCTCTATCGTTGTAGCGTGAAAATCATTACCTTGTCGCTCAATTACTTTTAATGTCTGTTTTTTTTTGCCGACAGGTAAAACCATTCTTCCTCCATCTTTTAATTGTTCAAGTAAAACAAGAGGGATTTCTATAGAAGCCGCCGTAATAATTATACCATTAAAAGGTCCCTTAGAGGCCCATCCAACACACCCATCAGCGTGACGTGTTAAAACGTTATGTAGATCAAGTTTCTTTAACCTCCTCTTAGCATTCCACTGAAGCGCCTTGATACGCTCTATCGAAAAAACTTGTTCTACTAGATAAGCTAAAATAGCTGTTTGATAACCAGATCCAGTTCCAATTTCCAATACATGATCCATAGGTGAAAGATTAAGCAATTCTGTCATACGAGCAACAATATAAGGTTGAGAAATAGTTTGAGAAAACCCTATAGGCAAAGGAATATTCTCATAAGCTTTATGTGAAAGTGCTTCATCCACGAATCTTTCACGAGGAATGTTTACTATAGCTTCAAATAGACCTTCATCTTTAATTCCTTTATGTCTCAACTGTGTTAATAAATCTTTTATTGCCAGTTTTAGCATTACTTAGTTGCCTCTACTTTTAGCAACAAATCTTCAATAACATTCTGATCTTTATAAGCAGTTAAATCTACTTGTAATGGCGTTATAGAAACATATCCAGCTGTTACTGCAGCAAAATCTGTATCTGGACCAGAATCACATATTTCTCCAGAAGGTCCCAGCCAATACATAATATCTCCACTTAAATCTTTAAATGAATAAACTTGTTGAGCTGCATGACGACTGCCGCATCGTGTTACTTTGTAACCTTTAATTTCTGAAAATGGAATATCAGGAATGTTAATATTAAGAATATTGCCTGTTTTTAATGTGGTTTTTTGTAATAATTCCAATAAATAACAAGTTACATTTGCCGCTGTTTTGTAATATTTTTTACCATTTAATGAAACTGCCAGTGCAGGAAATACAAGATGACGACCTTCTGTGGCAGATGCAACTGTACCAGAATAAATAACATCATCACCTAAGTTTGGACCATGATTAATACCAGAAATAACAATTTCAGGAGATGGTCGAATAAGTTGATTGATACCTAAATAAACACAATCAGTAGGAGTTCCTTTAACTGATATGTCTCCATTTTTTAGTTTGATTATTCGTAATGCTTTATCTAGTGTTAATGCGTTTGATGACCCACTTCTATTCCTATCAGGTGCAATAACTTGAACAAAATGATGTTTACGTAATGCAGAAGCAAGCATTTGAATACCTGTTGCTTTTACGCCATCGTCATTACTTAATAATATTCTTAGCATCATCGTATCCAGTTTATTTATATTATGTATTTTACATTAAAATAAGTTAATTTATAAAATTATTGTTATTTACAGTAATAGTTATATATTGAAATGTCGACAATAATAAAAGATCAATATGCAAACTAAAAATGAAAGACTGATATTTGTATTAACTTAATTCAATTGACTTAGTAATATAATCTTAAATTTCTTTAAATAATAAAATGTTTTAAAATAGTTATTACTTAAATAATATAAGCAAAATAAATTAAATACCATATATCAATAGAACTATTTTAAATATATTTAATTAGAAATATATTAATCAATAAAATTTAATAAGCTATTAATAAACGTTCATTAACTAAATACTACTAAAATATCAATAAATAACAAAGAAATAAGTAAATTATTTTTATAGAATAAAAAGAAAACTACTAAAACATTAAAATTATTTTTAACAAACTTTTCATAAACTGCATTTTAATATTTTTATTTAATTTTAAAGACTTTTATTTTTTATTTATTCTAATATTTTTTTGTTTTTTATTTAATTAACAACAATATTATCATAATAAAATAAAGCAATATAATTAAACTTATACTAAAAAATGACAATTAATAGTTGTAATCAATCATATTATGATGTACAATATTTATAATAATTATTTTTAATAATACTCTTTTTAAAAAATATATTTTTAATATGTCAATTAATTAGCTTACTAATCGTTCTAGTTATAAATTGCCACGCAAGTAATTAAAATAATATATTTAATTCTTGTTAATTTAACATTATGAATAGATTAACAATTATTGTTACTTGGTAATCTAAATTTGTTTATTTATTTTTCTTAAATGTTAATAAAACAAAATTTGTTTAATACTGTTGTTAAAATAATGTCGATTTTTACTATATAATCAGAATGATTATATAGTAAAAACGTTAATTTTAATTGCATCATAAATTAGTTATGAACTACGTTTATTTATAAATTATTGATTTATTCTTAAAAAGAAATTAATAATTAGAGTGAAGTTGTTCAGAGTTTTATATTAATTAAAGTACTATAATGTTTTTTTTAATAAATTTCGTTAAAACTACTAACTCAGGCAAACTAAAAATTAATCACAATAAACAGAAAATATTTAATAATATTAATAGTATTATAAAAATAATAAAAAGATTGTAATTCTGTTTATTAAATTATATATAATAAGTATTTAAAATTTACAGTACACAACATGAAACATTCAGTAATTTCAAATCAAATAAAATATGAAAATCTTTTCTAAATAATAAAAATTATAAAAAATTCACATATTACTTATTAATAAAGTAGATTAAATTCATTAATTTTCATACGAGATACCAATTTTATTATAAAGGTTATCTCGGTATAGTTTCAAATATTAATTATATAAAAATAATTGATTTTATTGTTAATATTATATGAATAATATTAACTCTAATAATTTTTGGTAGAAATATTCATAGTAATATGTTTAATTGTTAATTTCTGAAGATTTTATCCATTTAATTATATAAAACATGAGAAGTTTATGGCTAATATAAGAAATATATTGGTTATATTTTCTGCTTATGTTCAATGTATTTATAGATAGACTACATAATAATACATTATTTTATATACATATTGTATTATTAATATAACACTTCACTCATTTTAAAAAACTAAGCATCATTATTAACTAATTTCATTTATTATTTAACGTATATTATTTTTTTATTCTCACATTTACTATAAAATTAAATATAACACAAAGAAGAACGTAAAGGAAAATCTATATTTTTTAAATATTAACTTTAATTTTAGTTTTTAGATATTCAAATCTTACGCTAGTTTTTATAATCTCAAACAAAATAAGTTAACAACTATTTACAAGTTATAATTTATTTTAAATATATTTTTACAACTTTATAATTATTAAAATAATATAATGATTAGATTAAAATATTTACTTTTAATAAATTGTTGGATAATTATGTTTGTTTTTTTTGATATAAAAGTTTATATCATGAATTATTTTAATAAAAACTTGATAGGATTAATATATTTTTATAAATAATGGAGTAGATATTTAATTACATCTCATTAATATTTAAATTAATAAAAATTATAGTTTTTAAAAAAAATACAAAAAAATATAATATAAATTGTCTATAAATTATTAAATATTGACAGAATTTTTATAAATAGATTCTAAAGTTTCTCCATAACTTTTATGTAGAAACTTTAAAAATATAAGAATAAAAAAATTTTAGTATGTAATTTTTGTTCAATAATCAATAGTTTATTACCATGCAGTTACTAAAGTTGCATCATTATGACTGTTATCTCTTACCAACAAAACCACTGCTGCACAAGCAATTCCCTCTTTTCTACCAATAAAACCAAGTTTTTCTGTTGTTGTAGCTTTAATATTTACATCATCAATATGGCAATCAAGATCGTTAGCTATATTTTTACTCATTTTAGTAATATAAGTAAATATTTTTGGTTCTTGAGCAATAATTGTTATATCAAGATTACTGATGCAATATCCTTTTTTTAACACTTGTAAATATGCTGAACGTAACAAACTTCGACTATCTATATTTTCAAAGGCTGGATTTGTATCAGGAAAAAGTTTACCAATATTACCTAGCGCTCCAGCACCTAGAATTGCATCTATTAATGCATGCAAGGCAACGTCACCATCTGAGTTTGCTATTAATCCTTGTGTATATGGGATTTTCACTCCACAAATTGTAATTGGACCATTTCCACCAAATTGATGTACATCAAATCCATGTCCAATCCTCATTAATAATACTCCTAACAATAATCTTGTAAAGTCCTAGAAAGATAGAATTCTGCTAACATCAAATCTTCTGGTTTTGTAACCTTTAAATTATCAATTCTACCTTCTACTAATTTAGCATGATAACCACAATATTCAATAGCTGAAGACTCATCGGTAATTACCAATTTTTGTGACAATGCTTTAGTTAAGCAGTTTTTAATTAACTCTAAAGGGAAAAATTGTGGTGTTAATGCTTGCCATAGTTCACTTCGTTCAAGAGTGTGGCTAATATCTATTTTTCCTTGAACTGAGCGTTTTATTGTATCTCTTACAGGAGTAGCTAAAACACCACCATAAGAATATTTTTGATTATCAATAAAACTAATAATAGTGTTTAAATCGGATTGATGCAAGCAAGGTCTAGATGCATCATGAATTAAAACCCAGCATTTACCTATTTGTAAATTATCTGATAAATAATTTAGACCAGCCAAAACTGAATCAGATCTTTGACTACCGCCGATCACTGTCTTAATTATTGGATTTTTAGAAATAATTAATTTTTGAAAAAAAATATCATCCTTATTTAGTACAACAATAATATGAGAAATCCTTGGCTGTTTAAGTAATGCAGAGATCGTATGATCAATAATTGTTTTCCCAGCTACTTTTAAATATTGTTTTGGGCAATAAGTTTTCATGCGCCTGCCAAAACCAGCGGCAGGTATTAAAGCAACAATCTGTATTTTATGATTAGATCTAAATTTATTCATCATTCTCTACTATTTATTATGAATTACTACTTTTTTTTTGTCATAATTATTGAAATAATATCGTGTTTGAATAATAAATTATTTTAAAATTTTATTTATTACTCATATGATGAGTATCATTTACTATACGATAGAAAGACTCTCCATGTTTAATCATGCCAAGTTTAGTACGAGCTAGCTCTTCAATTGCATCATTACTCTTATTTAGATCATCTATTTCATAAAATAAACGTTCATTTCGTGCTTTATATTTTGCATTGATAGTCTTTAATGTTGAAATTTTATTTTTCACACTCAAATAATCATTAATACCATTTTTTCCAAACCATAGTGAATGGTGTAACCAGCAAAGCACTGTTAAAAATATAAATGATAATTTATGCATAGAATCCTCATTAAGATTTACTTATAATCATACAACACATTAAAATTATACCATAGTAATTTAGTGATCTGTTAATAGAAATTATTGATAATATATATAGAATTGTTTAATTCTATATATATTATCAATAAAAGTTTGTTTTTGCATTCCATAAATTGATAAATTTAAGATATTTGATTAATAAATTATTATATATGTTTTTCTATATATTTTAATTTTTTTGTAAATGATAATTTACATTTAAACTAATAAGATAACAAGATTAATTACTAATAGTTTTAATGTAAAATAAGAAAGAATTTTAAAAAAGTTTTAATTTTAAACTACTAATCGGTAATCTAATATTTATATAGTAAATAAATTTAAAATTTTATACAGAAACTATTTATAAGAATATTATATTTAACTGCAATGCAAAATTTATTGACTTTATCTATATTTTAAATCTTTTATATTTTTATTTATATAAAATAATTGATTACAAAATTCTAACAGTTAAGTTATTGGATTATCAATTTTTTATAAAAATAAAATCTATTTTATTACAATTAATTTCAATAATAATTAAAATTTCACATAAAATATGATTTTTAGAAATAAATGTATAATATTTATACATTTATTTCTAAAAATCACTAATTATATTTAAAATGATGTTTTTAATAAAATAAAAATTATATTAAAGTTTTTTTAATTAGTTTTGGTTTAAGATAAATATGTTGATAAATATAACTATAAGTAAGTTAATTAAAATTTATTAAATTATACTTTGTATAAAAATATTTGTTAATAACTTATAGAATTATTAATATTAGAGATATCATGCATGTTTAATATTCTCAATAACATTTTTAAACTGTTAAGACATCACTTCTTGTGATTGTAATACTCAAGTTTTTAGTAAAATACTATGCACTTTTCTTATTTTAATTAAATAATAAGCTTTTATAAATTATCTATTAATTCATTTAAATAATATAAATAAGTATATGCATTAACATGATTATGATATAATATCGAAATAATTATTCTAGTTATAGTTAAATGAATTAATAATTTTTTTACTTAAAAACTTGTTTTTAAGTAAAACATGATTAATATCGCACTAACTATACAATATAATAATCTTTTAGATAAATAAAATTTATTATTTTACAATAAATATATATCTGTTTTTAACAGAAGAAAATCTTAATAAATTATCTATTATTTTATAATATAATCATAAAGCTAATTATACTTATATCACATTAGAATAATTATGTTTTTTTATAAAACATAATTTATTTTATAAACTATAATTATATTCGATAATTTAAAGAAAACATATAAAAATAATATATGAATAATTAATATTAATTTAATATTAATAATATATATTATTAAATAGGTACGTTTATTAGTTCATAATTTTATTATTAAATTAAATCCTTCAAATATAATTAATAAAATATATAATTTTTATGATTAAATTATATATTTACAAACTTATTATTCGCAACTTAATAATAATATTTATTGATTGATATTCAGTATTTGTACTGCTTGCTAATATATTAAGCTTGTATAAAAATATTGTAATTTCTACTTAGTTTCTGATAATATTCGTAATATCATTCGATATATTTGCTTAACATTTAGTAACAACATTATTTATACATATAAAAACATATAAGTAATTACTATCCAATACTTTATGTGTTTATTTTTATTATATTAAAGTAATTTACATTATTATAAATTAAGTTAAATATCAGAAAATTTTAAAAGTAATTAATTCTGTTTTATTGTATATATTTCTGTTTATTAGTTATTTTTTATAATAAAATTAAATATAATTATAATATATTTATGCATTCTATTTTAAATAATATTTCTGTCAATAATGTTTTAAACATTATTCTCATTAAATACTTGCAAACAATATTATATATAAGTCATTTGATGATTACATGATTATTTTTTATAAAAAATAGCAACGTTGGGCTTCTTCTTATATTAACTTCTCTTATATTAATTTCTCTTATATTATATAACTTATTTCTATATTATTTAAATTATTTATATTCTTTTATAACGTTATTGTTCGGAGTAATAAACGTAAAACATGAAGTAAATTAGAATTTAAGTTTTGTTTTATTTTGCAAATGTACACCACGTACACTTATCAAATTTTATTAATTATGTTTTAGTAATACTATTATACGCTTTAAATATATGAATATTATATAAATAATTTAGATTTTATGTTTATTAATTAAATACTATTAATTTTTTATAGAATATAAATATTAATATATATCGTATATCTAATATTATTATAATAATTAAGTATGTAATATTTAAAATAAAAGTGCTGAATTAATTTTTATATTCTTACATCCTTACTTAACAAAAAGAGATTTAATTTAATTGTTTTATTTAAAAATTAATAATTAATTAGATTTTAGAATAAGTTCCTAATTAGAAAGAAATGAATTTAAGTATCTAATAAGCATGTAATAGATTTTAGATTCTTAAATTATGTTTCGATAGAATTATAAGATTATGGAATGTCGATATATTGCATATAGGCAATATATAATTATCATTTGCGCCATCAATATATAAAAATTTATCTATTCTGTTTCTTGATGGTTTATATAATCTAAATTTTCATATATACTAAAATTTAGATGTTGATATATTTACGTAAGTACTCTTATTAGGTATATTACAATATAATAATAATTTTAGAATATTATACTATCATTTTAATTCTTATTTGATTCTAGTATATTTATACTAACTACATAATTTTTATCTTATATTAACGTCATTGTGTAATATTATTTAATTTACTCTTGATGTATTGCTAAAATTTCAGTTTTTTGTCTAATTTCATTTGATTATTTCATTTATTAAACAATTAGATATTAATTAATAAGTTTAAAAATTTTAATATTTACATATATTAAACTCACATCAATTTTTAAATTGTTTATGCAAATTAAGAAATCATTAACAACATATGACTTATTAAATTGTAGAGAGAACACATACTCACTTTATTAATCTTATGAAATGAAGATTTTTCTATTTTAATTATATGAATAATGTTGTATCTCAGAAAATTGTTTGAGAATCATTGCAATTATTATGTTTATGTATTACTTACACTGACATAATTTTTCATGGCTACTCAAGATTTATATTGTTAGTAACGTCTAAAATATCCTGTATTATATATAATGTATTATATATAATAATGCATCAAATTATATTTTAAAAACTATTTACATTACTTATTTAAATATAGTTTTAATTTTAAGTTTTATATTACTGAATTAAAATTTACTTTATCATATAATATGATTTCAATTAAGATCTTTAGAGGAAGTGTAATTTTAATTAATCTAGAATTTGTCTATTGTTTTGTTTCTTAGAATAAAAAATACTATACTGTTAATCTTGACTGTAAACTCATTTGATACTTATTTTACAAAAAAAATTAATATAAAAACTTACATAGAATTATTTCATATATGATGAAATAATTCAAAAATAAATTTACATGTTATTGTTATCTTATTGTAGTTTAATCCAGTCAAGAGATATAAATTGTTGATCATTACATGGAAACTTTAGTTAATAAGTTATTTTATAACTTTAATAATTCTTCAATTAATTAATAACTCAAAACCTTATAAATAATTTTCTATGAAATACAAATTAATAGTTATTAATGATTTCAAGTTCATAAAATTAAGTTATAAAATTAATCTAGGTTTTGAGATAATTTTATAAGTTTCATTTTAATGTAATTAGCTAGATTTATAGTTATATTAGTTACTGTAATACACATATAACTATACTTCTAATTATAAAATAATGATTAAAATAATATGAAACCTTTTAAAGTTTATTGATTGAAATCTATATTAAATTGATAATTTTACACACTGTATATAAATATAATTCTTGTTACTATTCTTAGATTTAATCTACTAGTTAATAACATTAATTAGTAGATTAAATAAAATTATTCAATATATTATTTTTTATATTTAATGAATTTTCTGGATATAAAATCAATAATAATTATTTTTTTTTGCGAATCATTAAATAGATTACATACTACTATTTAGATTATGTATATAGTTTACTTAAATTTAACTTTATGAGAACAATCTTAAATTCTTCAATTTAATGCTTTAATTTAAGATGTTAGAGTCAAATATAGCAAAATATAATCTACACAGTTTACAGTGCATGATATTTATAATTTAATTATGTTTTATATTTAACATTAATTAGCAGCAGCAGGCGATATTAATCTATTGTACAATAATTTAGTATCAACATAAAAAAAATAATTTAATTTTGATTATAAAAATAAATACAAAATAATATATCGCTCTACTTATGAAAAAATTTATTCAATAAGAATAAAACATCATTATTTTAATTTTATTTTTAAATAATTATACTATTTGTAATAAATTATTTTATAGTTATTTAGCATATATTTATCAAGTTAAAAACTAGTAAAAATTAATAAATTAAGTAATATATAATGAATTAATGTAAGTTTTATTAATCAGCGAATTTAAAAGTGCTACAAAAAGATTATGTAAAACGAGGACGAACAAACCTCAATAGCTATTCATGCAGAAAAAAAATAAATAAGGAATGGAAAAAAATAACATTTTTTATAGTTATTATCATTCTAGTTATATTTATTGAAATATATTATTGTATAACTAGAAATAAATACATTCCGGAACCTAACAATAATTCTTTGAATAAGACTAATAAAGATATCGACAATCTACCACATAAACCAGAAGAACAATGGCGTTATATAAAAGAACTAGAAAACCAATGCACTAAATCTAAAAAAATTTAACTATTTAATAAAATATCATCTTAATAAGATAATTAAATTAAGCAATAAACATAATTATTCATTAATCTATCTAAATCACATAATAATTATGATATTCACATTACTAATATCACCATCAATGTGACAGATCAATAGAATTAGATTTAAAATAAAAATTAGTGATACAATTTAAATAAACAATGAATAATAAATAAAAAATAGTAATACAATTGTTCTAGATTAAAAATCTAGAACATGCAAAATCAATTAAAACTAATTAAACTTTCTCAAATTTAGAAAGTAGAATTATCTAAACAAAATGTTGCCATATAATTACACTGCGTTATCATAACAAAGAAAATGCAGAAAAAATACGAAATTAAAGACAATCTGTTGGTGTTATCTGCCTGTATTCTTTATGCAAATAAGGGTTGAAAAACGATTACTACACCCCATTTACATTCCTAATAGCAAAAGATAGATTTTATGTAATAAAAAATCTAAAAATATGTTTACATACTATATTGATAAAATAACCAAGAGCTGACTCATGACTACAATCCTAAGTGTTCGCCAAAATGGCCAAGTTGTAATTGGTGGTGACGGACAAGCGACAATGGGTAATACTGTCATAAAAAGCAATGTTCGTAAAGTTCGTAGACTTTATAATGATAAAGTTATTGCAGGCTTCGCAGGTGGAACTGCTGATGCATTTACATTATTTGAACTTTTTGAACGAAAGTTAGAACTCCATCAAGGACATCTAACTAAAGCTGCTGTTGAATTAGCTAAAGATTGGCGAACTGATCGTATTTTGAAAAAACTTGAAGCACTTTTAGCTGTTGCAAATGAAAATAGCTCATTGATCATTACAGGTAATGGTGATGTAATTCAACCAGAAAATGATTTGATAGCTATAGGTTCTGGTGGCGCATATGCTCAAGCTGCTGCACGGGCATTGTTAGAAAATACAGAAATGAGCGCTCGTGACATTACACAAAAAGCTTTAAATATAGCTAGTGATATCTGTATTTATACAAATCATAATTTTAACTTCGAAGAACTTTCTTCAAAATCTTAAGGATTTTAAACATGTCTGAAATGACGCCTCGTAAAATTGTCACTGAATTAGACAATCATATTATTGGTCAGGAGAAAGCGAAACGTTCTGTGGCTATTGCACTACGGAACCGTTGGCGGCGTATGCAACTTGATGAAACATTAAGACAAGAGGTAACGCCAAAAAATATTTTAATGATTGGCCCAACTGGAGTTGGTAAAACTGAAATTGCTCGTCGTTTAGCAAAGTTAGCTAATGCTCCTTTTATAAAAGTAGAAGCAACAAAGTTTACTGAAATTGGTTATGTAGGTAAGGAAGTTGATTCTATTATTCGTGATTTAACTGATGCTGCTGTAAAAATGGTTCGCCTGAGATCTATAGAAAAAAATCGTTACAGATCAGAGGAATTGGCTGAAGAGCGAATTATTGATGCTTTATTGTCATCAGGTAAAAATAATTGGGTGCAATATGATTCAAATATGAAGACTTCTATCGTTCGCCAATCCTTCCGAAAAAAATTAAGAGAAGGTAAATTAGACGATGAAGAAATTGAAATTGAGGTTTCTACTATACCGGTAGGGGTTGAAATAATGGCTCCTCCTAGCATGGAGGAAATGACCAGTCAACTACAATCAATGTTTCAAAATCTAGCAGGGCAAAAACAAAAACCTCGTAAGATGAAGATTAAAGAAGCTTTCAAAATACTTACAGAAGAAGCAGCAAAACTAATTAATCCAGAAGAATTAAAGCAGCAAGCAATTGATGAAGTTGAGCAGCATGGTATTGTTTTTATCGATGAAATTGATAAAATTTGTAAACGTGGAGAAACTTTTGGTCCTGATGTTTCTAGGGAAGGAGTGCAACGCGATTTGCTACCATTAGTTGAAGGTTGCACCGTTTCTACTAAACACGGTATGGTAAAAACTGACCACATTTTATTTATTGCTTCTGGCGCGTTTCAAGTTTCAAGCCCATCCGACTTGATACCTGAACTACAAGGGCGATTACCAATCAGAGTGGAACTACAGGCGTTGACGGCAGAGGACTTTAACCGCATTTTAACTGAACCTAATGGGTCCTTAACAATACAATATAAGGCATTAATGGCAACAGAAGGTTTAAATATTAAATTTACTTCAGATGGTATTAGTAAAATTGCTCAAACTGCATGGCAAGTCAATGAAAAAACAGAAAATATTGGTGCTCGTCGATTGCATACAGTGCTTGAAAGATTGATGGAAGATATATCTTTTAATGCAAGCGAAAGAAATGGTCAGGATATCATAATTGATGCTGCTTATGTGTCAGAGCATCTAGATGAGTTAGTTGCTGATGAAGATCTTAGTAGATTTATTTTATAATCTATCATCATTAACCTTTCTAATTAAAACTTTAACATTGCTTAATAAATTTGTTTTTATAAAAAAATAAATTTATGTGTTAATTAGATAAATTTAACTAAATAAAAAAACTATTAATAATATGATTTAAAATCTTGAGACACAAATAAATACTATTAAGTATTTTATATATTGTAATTAATTTTACATTGTATTATTAGTATTATTAATATTATTAGTTTAATAATTTTTTTTGCTTCATTATTAGTTTCATTAACAGTTTCTAAACTATAAATTCTATTAAATACCTAAAATAATTAAATATATAAGATTAATCTATTAATGATAAACGACAATATAAGAATATTGAAAATATTAAATAAAAGAAATATACTTACTAAGTAAAATAAAAGTTCTATAAATTACTATTTTAAATTTATTGTTTATTTAATTTAATACTTATAATAAGTTATTATAAATATTAAATAATATTATTAACATTATTATGATTATTAAAATTATTTAATTTGGAAAAACTATATACATTCTCTGGAATTAATAATTTATCTTCTATTTTTTTTGACGATTTATTGTAATTAAAATTGTTATAAAAAAAATAACTACTAAATAATATGCGCACGATACAAATTACATTAAAACAAGTAAAGATACATTGGTAGCTAAATTAATCTTAAATAATTACAAGGATATAATGCTTAACTTAGCTTAATCGTAATTTTATGTTAAATATTATTTATATTTTTATATATTTATTAGTGATGAATATATTTTATTCATGACTATATTACAAAATAATATATTTATTATGCTTAGCTATCGTTTATAATGAGTAAAATAAATAAAATTAAGTATAATATATAATTCTCAGTAATTTGGTACAAACTCTTTGTATTTATTTGATTTTATTTGATAAATTTATTTTAATAATTAAAATCTTGCATGTAAAATTTTTATATATTTTTATAAAAATATGTGTTTAAAAGATGTAAATTTTAATAAATAATCGACATAATAGATTTATATTATTCAACATATATTTAGGAATACCTAAAATTATAGATTATATATAAAAACTTACCAATATAGAAGAGTATAAATAAAAATTTAATAAAACATTTTTATTTAAATAAAATACTAATTAAAACAAAAATTTTTAGCAATTTTCAAAAAAAAAGCAAAATATACTTTTTTTTTATGATTTTATATACAGTCATCGCCACTCTCTTGAAAAATAAAAACTATTATAGTTATATATTAATTAGATAAAGAAGAATTTATATTATTAATTTAGAAAGTGAAAAAGAAACTTATCAGCTTAATATAATAATGATAAATATAAGTAAAAAATACAATCCTTTTATGGAGCCAATCAAGACATGTCACCAACACAAAGAATAAAGTTAAATTTATCTACATTTAAAACTTTAAAACTCTTGCATCTAAGATGCAAATATTAAAAAGACAAAATCTTTATTAAGATTACAACAAATACACATAACTATATAAAATAATTTTTATACTTATTTATTTTAAAAAAAAACTAAAATAACTTAAAAAAAATAAAATATACATTTTATGTTATATTATATATAATTATTTTTTTTAAATAAATATAAATTTATTATAATAACTTATTTATATTAAAAAATAATTTAATGCAAATTAACTATATTTTATGTAAAAAACTAACTGTTTTATATGTATATATGAAGATGATAATAAAAATAAAAATAACAATAAAAATAAAATAACTATATTTTATAATCTTGAGTTAGTTCTCAAAAGAAAAATATAAATATAATTTTCTTGTGTTTTTATTATACACACTTAATTAATGGTAATGGTAATGGTAATGGTAATGGTAATGGTAATGGTAATGGTAATGGTAATGGTAATGGTAAACAATTTTAATTGAAAATATTATTTAAATATACTACAGAATTTTAAATATCTAACTTTATATTATATAAAAAGAAGATGTTGAACAATGTTTCACATCTACTATATTTATAGTTAATGTAAGTTACATTATATTAATTTTATTATTCATATTTATTTATACTGTTTTTCACAAAATAATTAAGTATAATATATATTTAATGTTTTGATTATAAGTGATATAATCAAGACCGGTAATAATATTTTTCTTCTTAATCAAGTAAATAATATTACAAGTAAAGTAAAGTAAAGAGTTTTTATTTTAATTAAAAATTAACTTAATTATTATCAAATAAATTCTTCAATGTCGACATTAATAAATTGTAATATTTGATATTAATTCACAAGTTCATCACTGATGGTATTTTAAATATTTGTAAATTTTTATTAGATTTAGATAATTAGTACATTTAATATTTATATGTAAAATATAAGACTGATTTTGATAATGTTTTTTTTAAAAAAAAGCAAAAACTTTATAATTATCTGGTTATTTTTCGAAAACTTTTTTATAAGCATCTTTATTTTTTTTAGTTTGGTATTTTTGTAATCACAATTATATTAAACACCATCTTACTACGCTATAAAAATATACTTTAATTATTTAAGCTAAAATATATTTTTATTATAAAGATGATAGATAAAAACAATTAAATTACTATTGTTCATTATGATTAACTATATTAATATTAATTCATTATTAAAATAAAAAACAAAGGCTACTTAATTTCTTATAATGAATTTTAAAAGATAATTAGTAGATACAATGTTAATTTACTTAAAAGTATTTAATTTATATTATTATCAATAAACATTAATATACAATATTTTAAATATTTACTTACCATATGTGTATTCATTTAAAATAATTATCTTTTTAGAATTTGATATTTAGAATTTAATATAAATATTATTAAATTCACTATAAAAATCAAATGTATATCTTGTTAACAGCGCTATCTAATAAATCGATTAAAAGATATGTATAACAAATAATAATTACCTGAAATTATATTAACATATAAACTAAATATTAAACAATGTAATCTAATAAATATAACATGATTATATCATAATAATATTAGTATTCTTAAATGTATATTTATGTAATAATAAAATAATTGACTTTTTTAATAATAAAGTTTTATAGAAATTTTAGATAAAAAAAGTTATTTAGTTATGCGCTATTAAATTAAACAGGAAATTACCAGGCTGATAAATTAACAAAATACATAATAATTTTATAATTTTAAATAGAGAGTAATAAAAAATTTAATTTTGATATAACTTTAATAATATATGACATATGCTTAAAAAGAAGGTTATTAGTAATATAAAAATAAATTGATAATTGGAATGAATATAAAGATTATTTTTTCTATAATTAATTACAGTAAAACAGCTAATAATTATATCTTTATCATATTTATTGAAATGTTACGTCGTATTATAACAAGATATATTGTGTAAAATTCCCAAATGTTTATCTTTATAAAAAATTATATAAAAATAAAAATATTAAAGAAAAAATTTATATATAATTTATACACTGATACGAACGTTATATTTGTATTTATCTGATTATTTGTGAACCAAGCAGCCTAAATCGAAATAGTATAAAGTTTAATTTAATTTCCATAACGCAAAAGTAGATAAGAATAGATTATGAATAAAATTAATTGATATTTATTAATATTTCAATTGTTATATTCAAACTCTGTTTAGTGGTATATATAGAATATTATAAAGCAATTTTATTTGACTGAATTGATTATTTAATAGCTAATTATATAAATTTAATTCATTAAAATAATGTATATCATAAATCACTGAAAATAATTTCTCTAAATTTGTTAATTATAGTATAGAGATATAAATCTATTTATATTTAATATAAATAATACATATATATAACTAGATTAAAAAAAACACTTCTATTTAACTTATCATTATATCTGATAAAAATTTATATATATCAATATTTTGATTTTGATTCTATATTCTGTAAATAATTAATACAATAAAAAAAGATATATTCAATAATTACAAGATGACAATAATAAAAATATAATATTAATATTAATATTAATATTTAACAACTATTATAAGTTATTTGTAAATATATATTTATCTTTGAATAATAAACATGTTAATTTAGTATTAATTAATTTTTATATAACTGATCAACTTATTTATTAATATAATTAGTTAACATTTGTATTACACTTCATGTTTTCTGATAAAAATTATATTTAAATTATAGATATATGTTTAATTTTAATTAAAATTATCATAAAGTGCACAAGTAAATAAACTTTATCGCTACTTTATAATAAATTATATAAATTTTACAATTTTAGCCACACAAAATAAATGAATAATTTTGACGTAAATATTGTTTATGAATAATTTATTAAAATTACTAGCTCATTGTAACTCATCATTAAATAAGTATAAATTATAGTATAACATTCTTAATCTGATAAGATTAGTTTATCTTACAGATAATACTTAAGACATTATCTGTAATACTACTTTCATAATATTTTCTAAATTAAATACTATATATTTGTAGTTAAATAAAAAATAATAGTCTGATGTCTCTTCTTCTAGAAGTTAATACTAGAAATTATTCTATTAATTTTTATTGCAAATTATCTTATGTATTACATTTTCTAATAAATTATATTAACTTTAATTTTTGAAATAAAATTTATAACACATTAATTTAACAATGTCTCAATAATCATAATCTCTATGATTTTTTTTGATAATATTCAAGATTTTGAAAACATTTATGATGTAAAAATAAAACATGTACTAATTAATATTTTATATTCTGCTTTAATTAGAAGTCTATCAAAACTACAAACATTATTAATATTACAGTTGTTTATAGAAATAAATTTACAAAAAAAAATATCTTCTACATCAATATTTATTATATTGATGAATCTAATTTCTACAAGTAAATCAACAAATGAGTGAATACTAATTTTAACAGTTATTTACTAATATTTTATGGCAAAATATTTACTAATTTTTTATCTTTGACTAAAGAATTATTAAATAATCGACGTTCCAAACTAGCAGAATCTTTTCGTTTAATATTTTTAAGTAATTGGCTTATTTTTATTCTAGCTTTATAGCTAACTACAAAATTCAACCAAGATTTAAGCGGCGTTGCGCTTGGCTCTGTAATAATTTCTATAGTTTGCCCAGTGCTTAATGATTGAGATAGTGGATAGACTTGACTATCTACACGAGCTCCAACACATGTGTGACCTACATTGCTATGTATAGCATATGCAAAATCAATAGGTGTTGCGCCAGTTGGTAATTCAATAATTTTACCTTCTGGAGTAAAAACATATATTTCATCAGGAAAAAGATCAGATTTTACACTTTCTATAAATTCAAAAGAATTACCTGCGTTTTTTTGAAGCTCTAGTAGATTATTCATCCACTGTTTAACTCTGATTTTAGCATTTTTACTAGACTCTCCATGTTCTTTATATACCCAATGTGCTGCAACGCCCATTTCTACAATCTTATCCATATCTTCAGTACGAATTTGTACTTCAATTGGTGCACCATAAGGGCCAATCATTGATGTATGTAAAGATTGATAGCCATTTGTTTTTGGTGTCGCAATATAATCTTTTACGTACCCTGGACGAGGATTGTATAAACCATGCACCTTTCCAAGAACTCTGTAACATGTATCAACGTCCTCAACAATAATCTGAAATGCATAAATATCCATAACTGATTTGAGGCGTTGTTCTTTCAGGTACATTTTACGATATATTGAATAAAGGCGTTTTTCTCGACCATATACTCGACAAGGAATCATTGTTTCCAGCAATCTGTTTTCAATCTCTGCTAATATCTTTTGTGTCATTTCTTTTCGGTTGCAACTAGCTACTTTAACAACTTCTTTAATAACTCGATAGCGATTTGGATATAGTGCTTCAAAACCTAATTCTTCTAATTCAGTTTTAAGATAATGAAGGCCAAGACGATTCGCCAATGGACTATAAATTTCCAATGTTTCTTTTGCAATTCTTCGACGTTTATCAACACGAAGAAAATCTAAAGTACGCATGTTATGTGTGCGATCTGCAAGTTTTATTAGAATAACACGTATGTCTCGTATCATTGCCATAATCATTTTTTGAAAATTCTCTGCTTGAGCTTCTTTTTTGTCACGAAAATTAAGTTTATCGAGCTTTGATACCCCTTCAACCAATCTAGCTACAGTTTTGCCAAAAAGATGTCTTATATCTTGAAAGGATGTCTCGGTGTCCTCTACAACATCGTGTAATAATGCAGCCATTAATGTTTCATAATCTAAATGCATTTCTGCTAAAATGCAGGCTACAGCGCCTGGATGTGTAATATAAGGTTCACCACTTGAACGCGTTTGCCCTTCATGTGCATTCTTGGCAACAACATAGGCTTGTTTCAGTAATACTATATGCTCTTTTGGCATATAGTATTGAACAATTTGATTAAGAGTTTCAAATAGGTACAATTCAGGCCTACCTTTTAAGTTAAAGACGACCTTCGGTAATAACAGACATAGTTTGTATTTTTTCAATTTCTTCTTCTTGTCGCTCACAAATATCAAGAATTTTTGCATTAATAAATCCTGATTCTATTTCACGTAGTGAAATAACAGTGACTTTATCATTTTCTTCCTTAACTAAAGGGGTATTTCCTTTAATCTGTAATTGACGCGCACGACGTGCTGCCACCAAAATCAAGTCGAAACGATTACCAATTTTTTCTACAGCATCTTGAACTGTTACTCGTGCCATAATTTACTCCAAAGAAGATCAAAGAAATAATCGAATATAATACTGAACCTTTTCTCAATCTGCTAATAATTTATTAATTAAAGTATTATGTCGTTGAATCTGATTCTTTAAACGTAAACGTTCAGATCTAATGATAGATTGCAAGTCTCCCAATGCCGTATTGAAATTATCATTAACAATAATGTAATCATATTCTTTGTAATGTTTTATTTCATCAACTGCTTCTGCCATACGTTGATTAATTATTTCTTCCGTATCTTGCCCTCTACCACGCAAACGACGTAGCAACTCACTTTTAGAAGGTGGCAAGATAAAAATTGTTCGAACACAAGTTATTTTTTTACAAATTTGCTGTGCCCCTTGCCAATCGATATCTAAAAATACATCTACACCACTATTAATAATTTTACTGATAACTTCATTTGAAGTTCCATAATAATTACCAAAAATGCTAGCGTATTCAATAAAATCATTATGATCAATCATTTTCTGAAATGTACTTTCAGTGATAAAATAGTAATGTTTACCATTTTTTTCACCAGGTCGGATTGCTCTAGTTGTGTGTGAAATAGAAAGTATTGCATCATTCAAAGGCGAAATTTTTAATAAATCCTCAATAAGATTTGATTTTCCTGCTCCGCTTGGTGCAGACACAATATATAGCATTCCATTCGTCATAAAGATTTCTTAAATTAATTGACTAATTAATTGACTAATTAATAAAAATTTTAGTAAAATAAAGTTCTTTAATACAATACATATACAAATCAGTAATATGCACTTCGAAAAAAAATTTAATAAAAGATTTGATTTTTTTTTAAATTATTATTTTTTTTGTAAATCATTGAAACAATATTAATAAACATATTTGTAATTATTTAAATTTTATATTGAAAGCATATTATTAGTAAATAAAATTAATAGATAAAAATATGTATATGTTGAGATATAAAAATTTTTTAATCCAATTTATATATTAGCCTAGTTTGTTTATTTTATTATTGGTTTTGTTAAAAAAATAATCAATACCAGAAAAATCAAATAATTTTATAATTATCCTAAATTAAATTGCATGCAATTAAAACAATTAATTTAAAACTAAAACGATAGGATGAAGAATATTTTGCATTAATATAAAACTGTTCGTTAATTAAAATATTAATTAATAAAAAAACTTTTGATTAATTGCTTTTATTGGCAATATATACACAATATCAGTAAAATTATTTCTACACTATTTCTAATAAATAAATGTATTCTACCTGTTTTATTTGTAAAAATAATAAAAATTTATCTAAATTTATACTAATTTATACATTATAATATATGAGTGAAACTACATTTATTAATATAATATCTGATTAAAGTTTTATCAAAGATTAAAGTAGATTCGTTAATATATTACATTTATCCATAAAAATTTAAAATTAATGAAGTAATTACTACAAAATAGGTTGTTGTAGATTTGTAGATAAAGAATCGATCTGTTAAAAATATTTTCATAGACTCTCTAAAAAAATGATGTAAGGCCACGATAAGAAGTCATCATTTAAAGATGATTTGTTTTTGTATATTATTTCAGTTACTAGAAATATATTTAAAATAAAAATAATTGCATAATAAATTTTTAGTCACTTAATTCTTTAATTCGCAAAAATTTATTAACTAAAACAATATTTAGAAAATTTAGTTGACTTCGTATTTAATTAAATATGTAAATACATTTAATTATTAAAATATTAGGTTTTATAATAAAAACTATATTGTAGTTTGGTTAAGTGCTTATTAATTAAATTATGCAATCAGATTTGCTATTTATAATTTAATTAATATTATTTGCATTAAATATAATTAAATATTATTCTGTGATAATATTTATATTAGTTATCTATTTATTGTGTGAACTATTTAAAATAACTAGACTGTTTACTACGAAAGTAAATGCGAGATATACTCTTTAAAGTTAAAATATTAAATGTAATGATAGAAGCAATAGATAAAATTATAAATATTAGTTATTTATTATATTTTTATATATATTTAAGTGATAGTTATTAAAACAAAATTAAATATCAAAAAAAATAGCTTATAAACTTCATATATCACTTTTGCGTCCATATTTTAATAGATTAAAAATCTAGCATAAATAGTTGTCTTTTATATTTTCAAAAAATAGTAATAAATCAAAATTTAAAAAAATGTTAAATAATATTTATATTATCAATTTATATTATTATAAAAAATAAACAATGCATAGCTCTTTAGAAGATTTATCAAAAATATAATTATAAAACATTACAAATTGTTAGTCATCTAAAAATATTAATCCAGAAAAATCATGTTAAATTTATTAAATATTATAATCAAAAATAGAAACTCACTAAAGAAACACTAAAGAAACAATAAATAACTTCTTAATTTTTTTCGTATATAATAAATATGTTAAATATTTTTTTACTTGACTTATATGATATTAATTTAATTAAATGAAATTTACGAAAAATTATTATTACTAAAATAATTTATTTTTAATATATAGTTTATCTAGAAAGTGATGAAAAATTAATAATTATTCATATAATTATTTCGAAAAAAATACTTAAATACAAAAAATATAGTATTTATTTTTTTATTATTATATGAATTATTAACAAACAATGTAAAATCAGATACAAAATTATTTATTGTGTTAAATGTATTTGTATTAAATTTTTAATTTAAATTGAATTTTTAATCAGAATTATAGATAATTACAAAATTTAAATTTACACTTATACACTTAGACAATAATTAATTTCATGATTATTAATTAGGTGATAAAATAATTTTATTATGACATGACGTGTTATTTTTTTTATTCTTTCATTTTTGATAAAAAAATAATTTAATTTTACTAAATATGATGTAAGATGATGTAAAACAGAAAAAAAGTGAATGTATTAAAATTTAAAAGAATGGATAATATATCTATATTATACTAAATTAAAAAAATTTATATGTTAATTCTACATATATTATATCTATACGTTCTATTTGTATATAGAACGCATCTTTAGTTTATTGATCCATGTTTTGTGACTCACTTAATAAAATTTGGATTTAAAAAAAAGATTTCTTTAGTTATAGATATGTTAATTTTTAAGTTAATATTGAAAATATTTAGAATAATATAAATTATATATCTTTTGTTTCTATCCTAAATAAAACAATTATGTTACACAATTTAATAAACACAATGCCTATTTAGAAAATAAAATAATCTTTCTGACATGAAGTGTTATTTTTTAATTGTTTAATTTATGAGCGGAGAAACATAAAAAAACAAACTTATAATATTATTTTTAAATAGATAATACCATAAAAACTAAATTAAAAAAAAAGCAACTAATGAAGTTATTATGCATTTATCAAGTTTATCCATAAAAATATAAATATACGCAGAAATACTAAGTAAAAAAACTAATAAAAAACTAAAAAAATATATATATTTAAATTATTATTAGTTTTATCTACGAATAATTGTCTACGAATATATTTATAGATAATATTGACATTATTGTTGATATATAAATGTATATATATAAAATATTTTTTTAACATATTGATATTTAACGACTACATGTTAGACGACATAAATAGAAAAATTAATTCTATTATATCTACACTTCAACAAGTAGTATCATAAAGCTCTAAAATTAAATTTTACGATATTTAGTTTGTATACAACCACATATTTAAAAGTATAATCAATTTATTTCTATAAACCATGGCTATAACTTAACTTCTAGTAATAGGATTACATCAATATTTTCTTAATCGTATTGAACAAGAAAAAATAATGAAATTTTTTATTTAACCACATACTTAGTTTATTAATTATAAGTAAGGTTTCAACAAAAAAATAAAATAGATCGCAACGATCGATTAATTTCATTTTATTTTTTAAATAATTTGTGTAACTTTTTATTATTAATGGCCATTAATAAAATGCTTTTAATAGATTAGGTAGTTATAAATGATAATCGAATCCATATACATTTATTTAAAAGGTAAAAATATGAATAATTGTAAAGTACTACCATTAACAATTTTTCTCTTAATGTGTTTAACACTTATTTCTTTTAGTGGATTGGCTGGAGATAATATTAATTTTACTATATCAGGCAGATTCCTTCCAGCTACCTGCAATATAGCTTTATCTAAAAATAACATTAATGTCGGTAACATTAAATATAGAGAACTTGAAACGCAAAATACAGATAATAGATTCATGGAGAGAACTACAGATCAAGATGTTAGAATATATAAGAACATCGAGAAGGCTACTCTTGTAGTTGAGTGTGATAACCTAGCATCTGTAGGACTTACTGTTATAGATAATAATAGTTCTTATGCTCCACTTAATTTTATTCACACTACAAATTCAGAAGGAACTGATATATCCAATGTGTTTGGTTTAAAACCTACTAGCGGTATTAATGTGAATTCTAAGCTTGGTGGTTACTTTTTTGAATTCACTAACCCACTAGTTATGGGAGAACCAGGAAAAGATATCAATAAAGATTTTAATACTGGCTTCAAAGATTCTAAAATAAGTAATGCAGGATGGATTAAAAAAAGGGTTCCAGGAGATTTAACTCTATCAAAATTCTGGACATATACAAATACAGATGAACCAATACAAGCAAAAACATTTAAAGTTGATTTAAAACCAAATCTATTTTTCTATTATGATAGAACGAATCGTGATCTAAACGATGAAATTGCTTTTGAAGGTTCAGTAACTTTTACAATCTTTTATATTTAATATCATAATTTAGTCATTCTTACTTTAAGACGGTCACTGTCTTCTTTTCCGGAACTGGGCATTCATGATATTAATAATAAGGAAATTCTTTCCATGAATATAAAAAATATTCTGCTGTTGTTAATTGCATTAACACCTTTTACCTCAACAGCAAATCATTTAAAATTGCACACTTCCGCTGTTATCATTGAAGGTAACAGCGGTGAAAACGCTTTCCCAGTAAAAAACGAATCCTCCTCTCCTATAATAATGCTCACAACTCTTGAGTCTTTACCGGAAGACCCAGAAAAAATAGTTATAATTACGCCTCCAATTTCTCGTATCGAGCCTAATGATACGCAAGTAATACGTTTTTTGATAAAAAATACTGCTAATCTAAAAACTGAACGAATGGCGAGAGTAAAGTTTGAAAGTATACCACCAAGAGGGGATAAATCCGGTAATCGCATTAATATTAATATTGCTCAAAATATTCCGATTATAGTACAACCAAAAGGACTTAAGCGTGATTACACACCTTGGAAACACCTGAAATGGAGAGTTTCTAATAACACAAATACATTGACAGTGCATAATCCATCACCATATGTAGTACGCTTTCACCCAAGATTAACTTTACTACCATCTCATAAAGTAGTTAGCTTGAATAGCACTTATCTCCTTCCAGGCAATAAGCTATCTATAAATCTTCCTGCAAATAAGGAAGAAATAACAGCAGTTAAACTAACACCAGCATCGCTTTATAATTATATGCAAAACGCTGTTAAACTATCAGTTAATGCATAAACAAGGATGCTTAATATGAAAATCCAATTTACTTTCAAACACCTTACACTACTCATAACTCTAGCTGCATCAGAAGGATTAGCTGAATCTATAACTATTTTTGATAAAGATATCTTAGAGGCACGAGGCATTCCTTCTTCAGTCTCGAATTATTTTCAGGGTACATCTAGGTTTCTTCCAGGAATCAATCATCCTGACCTAGTTGTTAATGGTAATCACCGCGGTACAGTTTCTGTTCGATTTAGCGAAGAAGGATATTTATGCGCTGATGCTTTTTTTATGAAAGCTGCTGGGCTTATTATGCCAAAATCCAGTGAGACAATAAATGAGACAATGAATGATAAGAATCGTGCTTGCCCATTATTACCTATAGATATTACTGCCAAATTGCAACCAGGGCGAAATCGAGTTGAATTATTAGCTCCGACTCAATTGATTAATAATGACGCACCTAAAATAGAGTATTTTAATGGCGGCAGTGCTGCTATGCTTAACTATAATATTCAATTAACTGGTAATCACGGCCAAGGTGACCGATCACATTCATTTTACGCCAGTACGGAAAGTGGATTTAATATTAATAATTGGATAGTCCGCAGCATTGATTCGTATTATAATCATAGTGGTTATAATACGAAATTTCACCATAAAAGCGCTTGGATGCAGCATACCTTCCAATACCTTAAATCAACCGTGCAAGCTGGACAACTCATGCTAAATAGCCCGTTGTTCTCTGCTCCTGTTTTTTACGGAATTCAAGTTATGCCTGAAAGTTCTTTGCTAAAAAGAACAGATGGCGTTCACGTTTCAGGAATTGCGATATCAACCTCGAGAGTCGAAGTCAGACAAGGTGGTTCACTTATTTACTCGATATTAGTACCTGGAGGTGAGTTTGTTCTAAGCAATCTGCCAGTGAACAACTTTTCGCAGGACTTAGAGGTTACAGTAATTGAAAACAGCGGTGAGCGTCAAAGTTTTATTGTTCCATCTTCAACATTTAGCTCTAATTTTGTACCTATCCAGCAAGACTGGACATTCTCTGCAGGGCGATATAAAGTAAATAAGGGTAGTAAAAATCGTCCTATTTTTAATAAACGATCATTTGTAAGTGCTACTGCTACTTTCCCAATAAAAACATTGCACACCAATATTACAACAGGACTTATGGCATCTCAGCAATATACATCGGCAGGAATAAATGCAAAAACTAGCATATGGAAAGGAACATTAAGCTATGTGCAATTTTTAGGAGCAAGAGATAAACATACAGGAAAAAAAGGGAGCATTACGCAAATTGGGCATAGCATGGAGTTTGGAGATAGTCTAACTGCTACGTTAAGTACAGCTTTCCATACTGTTGGATTTAGTTATCTTACAGACGTTATTCAGCCAAATATTTCACTCAACAACCTACAACATAGATTGTATAGTGCAAGTCTTGGATGGAGAAATGATATGCTAGGGTGCTTTTTCCTTGGTTTGTCACGAATTAAACGATTCGATAATACAATAGAAAACTACCCAACTTTAAGCTGGAGCAATAATATTGGTCCGGCGATGGTTTCACTTAACATTTCATACCGAAATAAAAAATCTGAAGATAATATGCACTACCTATATATTAGCTTGCCAATAGGTAAAACTCACACTAGCTTTTCTACTATCAAAGAAGGATCTTTAAGCCGAACTTCCACGAATATAAGCCGTCAATTGAGTGATACAATTGCTTATAGCATCGGTACATCTGCTGCTAATAATCAACAATATAGTTTCAATGGATCACTTAATCTACAGCCATACTATACACGCCTTTACAGCAATTACAGTTATAACGGTCGCGGAAGTCATTCTTGGTCTGCTAGCATAAGTGGTAGTGTAATGCACGATGGAATAGGGATACTTTTTTCACCATATACTCTTCGTGATACCTTTGGTGTTGTTAATGTAAGTGGACTAAAAGATGCAAAAATTCAAACTCCTGCAGGAACAGTATGGACAAATAGAAGTGGCCGTGCTACTGTACCATTTGTTACTCCATATTCTAGCTCACGAGTAGAGTTAATCACTCAAGGTTTACCGCACAATGTAGAAATAAACAACTTAACTAGCACAACTAAATCTGGACGTGGTTCCGTAAGTCAGTTTGATCTAAAAGTCAAAAGATATAAAAAAATACTACTACGTGTTAATGATATTAATGGTGAACCATTCCCACAGGGAATGACAGTATTAGATAAAGATGGTCGTTATTTAACTATAACTGGTGCAGATAGCTATATCTATCTAGATGCAACAGATAGCAAAAATAATCTCAGTATTGAATATAATAATGGACATCGTTGTACACTTAATTTTACAGTAAACTTTAAATTACCAAAAAACAATGATACAATTGAAACAATTCCAGTAATTTGTGAATAAGCAAGAAAGGAATATGACATGAAATTAATAGTATTACTGTCTATAATCAGGATCAGGATAATTATTAATTTATAACAAATTCAATCTTTACTTTAAATGTCTGAAAAGTTATCGTGTTATTTGCTCAAACTAATTATGGTGTTATAACATTCTGCCCCATTATTATATAATGGGGCAGAAAATAATAATTGTTCAATAATTAATAATACTAGTTATATTTGTAATAATTTGCATTAACAGATAAATAACAAAATAAGTTTAAGTTTTTATCAATACGGAGATAATTAGTTTTAATATTCAAAAAAAGTAATAAAATATAGAATTATAGTTTATGATAGGTATTGTATAATAAAAAAGTGATTTGATCTGTTAAATAAGATTTTTTAATTAAAAAAAATTAATTGATATCTCATATCATCATTAATAATTAAACATGCTATTATATATAAACAGTTATTGGTCAATAATAAATGATTCAAAATCATATATTATTTAGATATAGAATATCTTATCAGAAAACCACAAATCAATTATTTGTTTTAGTAATTATATGGCTAAAATTTTTAATAACTTTACCTTTTACTGTCTTTTAGTATGTAATCATTAACTTTTAAAATAGTTTAGAATATCTTTTTAGCAACACCAAAATTATTACAACGAAATAAACTAATATATATTCAGTATATTAATTAAATAGATATATACTAATACCAATAGGCGTTCATGGTATAAACGTAATATTATTTAATGTTAATGAATAAGCTAAGCATCAAAATTGATGTATATCTCATAAATCATTTATACAATTCTTCTATATGATACTGTTTAAATATCTAATATATATAATTAATAATAAGTAATAAATTAATATTTTAGCAGAAATTCTTGCTATCTATAAATATAAAATGTCTTTTTCTATCATAAAATAAAGTAATAATAATTATATAATTTTAAATTTTAAAATTTCAATTATAAATAGATTTTAAGTCAATGTCTTTATTTTGCTATGCAAAGATTGATTTGCAGATTGCCGCTTTGTTTATACTTTTACATTATGATCAAAGAGTAATAATCATTAATAGAAAAATATATTTTCGTATATAATAGCTCATTTTAAAATTTTAAATATTTCAAGTAATAATTAATTTTACAGAATATAAAATTCTACAATAAAAAAATTCCGTACTATGTTAGTGTTTAGTAAATATAACTATTAGAAATTACTTAATATTTTTACAATATACAATTGTATAAAGATATTTGGCAATAAAAACATAATAGTTTTATATATATTAATTTAGTGTTATTTTATTGGTATAAAATTAGTATAAAATTAGCATAATATTCAATTGTTAATGAATTAAAATTTTAAAAATTATTAAAATGTATGACGCTCTAGTAATTAGAGAATAGAAGTTTATTCAAAAATACTAAATTATAATTATATCCTCTTTCAAAGAAAGAGGATATAATTATAATTTCTTTGCAAGAATAATATTGTATAAAGTTTTTTGTTAAAATTTTAAGCGTTAGATACTAATTTATCTTGTCATTAGTTAAATTTAAAGTAATAAAGACTTTATAGATAAAAGTAATTAAATTCAAAACTTTTTTATTTTAGTTTTTTTTCATCTTCGTGTATCATGCTTTATATAATTAACTATTTAAAAAATTTAACATTAATGTTTGCGATTTATCTACAGCGTATTTGATATAATGAACTTATTTAACTAAGTATTTTTATACTTATAAGATATTATTGAACTAAATATAAATAATTTTCGTTTTCGATACATTATTCTCAAAAATATTATGTTAAGTATTTTACTAGTTTTTTTTATAAAATACTTAATTTTAATTACGCAAGATACATATAAATAAAGTATTAATAAAATAACTAATTTCAGTTTATATTTTATTGGATTAAATTAATGCGAATAAAAAAATGAAAATTCAATTTTATATATTAATTTTTAATATCTTGTATAAAATTGAATTATTTTATAAAAAAAATTATTAGTTAGATTAACTTCAATAATTTTACAAAAGAAAGTTGTAACGATTTTAAAGTGACCAATAAAGAAAATATTTATATGGTTATAAATAATATTCTCTCTTATTTTTTTAATCATTTTAAATTTGTATAACTATATTAATTTTGTATAAACACCATAAAATAAAATACAATTTATAATTGATTATAATGAGATTTTCTTGTTTTTTATAAGTTTTTAGACTTATAAAAATTTTTTTATAAATTTTTATATTTATTGTATGTAATTACTTAATAATTTATATGTAATCGTTATTTTAAGTGATTGATAAATAGTTTTCTTATAAAAATCAAAGTAATGTATATATCCTTTATTAAGAATATATGTTATTTAACTTTTTAATACTGATTTATTAATCTTTTTTAAGTTAAAATTATATATTTATGATGAATTTACATAATATAATTGATATATATTTAATATAAATTTTAATCTAAATTAAAGTGTTTAATAAAATTTATCTAATATTTATTTTTTTATTATTTTAATAATTGATTATTTTTAATATTTAATAAAAAATCAAACGAATAAATTATAGATGAGGTAGTAAAATTAATTTATTTTTAATTACAACTTTGAATGTAATATTACATTCAAAGTTAGAAATATCCATATATTTTTAGAAACATTACTAATTATTTTTTATTTGTACTTTTATTTTATTAAATTACGTAAATAAAAGTAACTATAAAGTATTAATTATTATTATTTCTGAAATAATAATAATGCTTAGCAAGACAGCATAATATAAAATTAAATTTATTTAATATAAATATCATAGTATACTTAATATAGTTATTTTATTTTTTCTATAAAAAATCTAAAACAACTATAAAAGATCTTTGGTAAAATAAGTTAATAAATTTAATTGTTACAAATTTTAGTATGTTAGAATTTATTATTTAATGTTTAAACATTGCTGAAATCGATTCTTCACTACTAATCCTTCTAATTGCTTCAGCCAACATTCCTGATAGTGTTAAAGAGCGAACTTTGTTTAACTGTTTTATTTCATATGATAATGGAATAGTGTCACAAACAACTACTTCATTGATTACTGAATCTTTAATATTAGTTACTGCATTACCGGAAAATATAGGGTGAGTAGCATAAGCAAATACACGTTTAGCACCACTTTCCTTGAGAGCTTCTGCAGCTTTACATAATGTTCCAGCAGTATCAATCATATCATCAATTAATACACAGTCTCGATTAGCAACATCTCCAATAATATGCATAACCTGTGAAACATTTGCTATTGGTCGACGTTTGTCAATAATTGCCATATCTGTATCATTTAATAATTTAGCAATAGCACGAGCTCGAACAACTCCACCTATATCTGGTGAAACAACAATTGGATTATCTAAATTTTGTTGTAGCATATCTTCTAATAAAATTAGACTACCAAAAACGTTATCAACCGGAACATCAAAAAAACCCTGTATTTGCTCAGCGTGTAGATCTACAGTTAAAACACGATCAACACCAACACTAGAAAGAAAATCAGCTATTACTTTAGCAGTAATAGGTACTCTAGCTGAACGAACGCGACGATCCTGGCGCGCATAACCAAAATACGGAATCACAGCTGTAATTCTACCAGCAGACGCACGACGTAATGCATCAACCATAACAACAAGTTCCATTAAATTATCGTTTGTTGGTGCGCAAGTTGATTGTATGATGAAAATATCACCACCACGAACATTTTCGTTAATTTGCACACTAACTTCGCCATCACTAAAACGACCAACTAACGCATCGCCAATACTAATATATAGACGATTAGCAACACGTTGAGCAAGTTCTGGTGTCGCATTACCAACAAAAAGTTTTATATCAGGCACAAAAAACCTCTAACTTATGTCTACAAATATATTATCGCATAAAACATTATTATATTGATAGATTTAATATCTGTAAATTTTAGATCGGTATGTATGCAATGGAGATTCATTAACCCCTTTAGCAACAAAGCCACTAACCCACTTTGGAACTTTATTTAACACTTTAATTGCATCTTCCTCAGTTTCGAATTCTGAAAAAACACAAACACCAGTTCCTGTAAGATGTGCTGATGTATATTTTAGCAACCATAAAATAAGCTCTTCAACTTTAGGAAATCGTTTTTTTACAATTGCTTCACAATCATTTGAATATTGTAATTTCAATAATTCAGTTAATGAATATTTTATTGAATTCCGCTTTAATTGTGGATCAGAAAAAATTTGTTTAGTAGAAATGTTTATTCTTGGATGAGTTACTAGATACCATTTTTCTGCTATATGAACAGGTAAAAGTTCATCTCCTATTCCTTGCGCAAAAGCTGAATGTCCTTTTATAAATACTGGAACATCGGCTCCTAGATGACGTGCAATATTAGCTAAAGTATTATCATCAATATTAGTTTTCCAATAGTGGTTTAATGCAACCAATGTAGTTGCTGCGTTAGATGAGCCACCACCTAAACCTCCACCAAAAGGCAATCTTTTATTAACATAAATATCTGCACCTTTAACAGTGTAATTACAGTTCATCTCAATGCAATAACGCTGCAATAAACGAGCTGCTCTAATAATAAGGTTATTTTCTGATTTAACATTAATAAAAGTAGTAAGCAAACGAATTTTATTATCTTCACGTAGTTTTATTGTAATTTCATCACAATAATTAAGAAACTGAAATAGAGTCTGAAGTTGATGGTAACCATCAGATCGACGGCCAATAATATATAAAAATAGGTTAAGTTTTGCTGGCGAAGGCCAGATTAATGTCATTCGTTTATAGCCCAACTATCTATTATTAACTTAATACGATATTTGTCTTCTGTTAATTCAATGATCTTAGGTAATCTTATTTTTCTATTCTGATAATAAGTAATATACTTTACATTCAATGCTTCTTCATTGTACATATATTTTACTGTTTTTAACAGCCCATTTTCATCCAATGTAAATAAATTGCTATTACTTGGTAAGCCAATTAATAAATGTGAAAGATTTTTAATATTAATTTTTATACCAGTTAATTGATAAATTATTTGTTCTGGATGATTATTAACATATCTTTTACCTTCTTTATCTATTACATAAATAACATTTTGTATTACGTTCAGTTCTAATTCTGCTATTCCTAACAGATTGGTAAATAGTATACTATAATTAGATTGTGTGTATTGTTGAAAAAAAAATTTGGTATAAATTTTATTGTTTACACTAATATAAGAAAGTGATCCACTTGTTTGAAATTTTGTTATTTTTGTTAGTTGTTTCTGATGATTTATCCACAATTGATTAGCTTCTAAATTATTTTTTTTACTTGTTAATTTATGATTAAATGTACAAGAGCTCAAAAAAATAACAAATAATAGAATAAAATTCCAACAATAATTACACAATCTGTTGCACTGTTTAATAGTGAGTACCATAAAGATTTCCTATTAACACTGTTTATATTAATTTATTTATATAAATTAGAATGTCACAAAATAAATATAATAAAAATTGAAATACATGATTTGTTTATTTACTTATTTTAAATCTTTAATTACATAGTTGTATAAAGTATAATACTAACTAAATCTTTCCTCATTAAAATTATTATTTATTAACGACATTAACAGGCGTTAATAAATAGTTTAATTAATTTAATTAAAATTATATAATTATGTTCTTTATACTAATAAAAAATAATAAACAGTGATTATTGTATCATCAAAACTTTTAACTTTTATGCCGAAAAAAAATCAACATTTTATTTATATCTTTCTTTAGAAAGATAATATTTATAATAGTGATGGATCTATAGATATAATTATTCTTTAGTTTATATATGCCTTGAGTTATGTAATTTCTACAATTAAGTTTAACTTGTATAAATTACATATTTTAGTAAAAATAAAGTTATACTATTAGTTATTTAATTTATATTTCTAGAACATTATATTTGTTCAAAATAAGATTAATAAATATTTTTAAATAAAGTTAAACAAATATTTTTTTAATTCCAATACTATAAAATTATCAAGTGAACTAAAGTATTATTTTAATATTAATTAAAATATGCTAAATATATTTTGACTGAAATAAAAGTTAACTATAATACGATTTAGAATACTTTTTATAGTATTTATCTTCGCTATGTATATTTTAAAATTAGTTCCTAAATTGTATATTTTACTATTATACTACAAAGATATGATCGAAGATGCTGTATATAAATCTGTACATATATAGTATTAATAGTTTTATTGTTTATCTATAGTTTACTAATACATTTAGACTTTCTATAATAAAGTTATTGTAGAAATTATAAGTTTAGTTTAAATTTATAACACTTTAAAAATGAATATTGACATTAATTCTAGCACTTATACTTTGTGTGTTATTAGTAAAGAAATGATTAAACAAAGAAGGAAAGTATTCTAGATAAGTATATGTTAATAAATGATGTCTATGTTAATAAATGATATTGCTGCTTAATGATACATCAAATCTGATCATAAATTAAATAATACTTATATTATAGCGTTAATAACCTACACTGCAGTATGCATCATAATTTGAAAAAAATAGAAAATAGTATTTCAGTAAGAAATAATTGTAAGAAAAATGCTTATTTTATAGATTGGTTTATTTTCATTCATTAATAAATATAATTTCTGATTATTATAGTAAATAGTGAATTAAGATGAAATCGAATAAAGCTACTATTCGCTAACCATAGTATAAACAGAAATCAATTAATCAAGTAATTAAATTATTAATTAATGAGTTTACTGATATACTATTCAACTAAATCACCAAAATAAGATACGATAAATGCTTACTATAATCATTTTAATATTTTAAAGTATAGCTTAAAATATAATAAAATTAAACTATTTTCTTTAGTAAGGTTTAATATAAAGAATGAAATTTTCAATAATTGCTAAATTAGAGGCATTACAGGAACGAGCTAAGGAAATTCAAGCCAGCCTGATTGATGCTGAAGTAATTTCAAATCATGTGCGTTTTCGCGAATTATCCAAAGAGTATGCTCAATTAAGTGATGTAACAAAATGTTTTCAGAAATGGCGTTCTATTCAGCAAGATATTGAGTCAGCTGAAATATTACTTCAAGATCCAGAAATGCGAGTTATGGCTCAGGAAGAGCTAAAAGAAGTACAAAAATACAATGAGGAATTTGAAGAAAAATTACAGATTTTACTTTTACCAAAAGATCATGATGATGAAAAAAATTGTTTTTTAGAAATTAGAGCAGGTACAGGTGGGGATGAAGCTGCGATATTTGCCGGTGATCTTTTTAGAATGTACAATCGATATGCTGAATCTCGTAAGTGGAATATTGATGTCATAAATATTAACGACGCTGAGCATGGCGGTTACAAAGAAATTATTGTTAAAGTTTCTGGCGATAATGTATATGGTCGTCTAAAGTTTGAATCTGGCGGACATCGTGTCCAGAGAGTTCCAGAAACAGAATCACAAGGCCGAACTCATACTTCTACTTGCACAATAGCAGTTCTACCAGAAATTCCTACAACAGAGATGACTGATATTAATCTTAGTGATTTAAGAATTGATACTTTTAGATCATCAGGAGCAGGTGGGCAGCATGTTAACACGACAGATTCAGCAATTCGAATTATTCATATCGCAACTGGAATTGTTGTTGAGTGCCAAGATGAACGTTCTCAGCATAAAAATAAAACTAAAGCAATGTCAATTTTAGCCGCTAGAATTCGTGCAATTGAAATTCAGAAACGTCGGAAAGCAGAAGCATCTGTACGTCGAAATTTACTTGGATCAGGTGATCGGTCAGATAGGATCAGAACATATAATTTTCCACAAGGGCGAATAACTGATCATCGTATCAATTTAACGATTTATCGTTTAAATGAAGTAATCGCAGGAAAATTAGATATGTTGATCCAACCTATTATCAATGAATATCAAGCAGATCAGCTTTCTGCTTTATCTGATATAGATTAATGAATTATAAACATTGGTTAGTTTATGCAGTTAATAAGCTTTCATATAAAAAAGGCTCTAAGCGTGATGCTGAGATTTTATTACAATATGTAACAGGGAATACGCGTACTTTTATCATGGCATTAGATGAAACAGAATTAACAAGCAATCAACAAAAAAAACTAGAACATTTATTAAATCGCCGAGCTATAGGTGAGCCAATAGCATACTTAGTAGAAGAGAAAGAATTTTGGTCATTATCAATAAAAGTTTTACCTATTTCGTTAATACCTCGTTCTGATACAGAGTGCTTAGTTGAGAAAGCATTGCAATTGTCATCTGGCAAACAATGGAGAAAAATATTAGATTTGGGAACTGGAACAGGAGCTATTGCTATAGCTTTAGCATCAGAATATCCGGAGGCTAATGTAGTTGGAGTTGATATTAATGATGATATTATTAGTTTAGCGAAGTTTAATGCAAGTAATTTATCTATTAATAATGTGAAATTTTATAAAAGCAATTGGTTTTCTTTAATACCTATTCAAAAATTTGATATAGTTATTAGCAATCCGCCATATATTGATAAATCTGATCCACATTTACAAGAAGGTGATTTACGTTTTGAACCTAAAATAGCATTAATTTCGCCAAATAATGGGTTGGCATATTCTCAATTGATAATTGAGCAATCTTGTAACTATTTATCTAATAATGGATGGCTTTTACTTGAACATGGGTGTTCGCAAGGAAAATTTATAAGAGAATTATTTCTCTCTCATTTTTATAAAAATATAGTAACTTTTCAAGATTATAGTGGTAATGATCGGATAACAGTTGGCCAATGGTAATCTAATAAAAATTAAATCTAATTTTAAATTTAATAAATTATTATTTAGTTAAGATGCACATATCACATCTTGTTTCTTTAATTAAAAATTAAAGAAAAAAATAAAATTGTTTTTGTTATCATAAAACAATTTTATTTTTTTAAAGAATTTTAGTTAAATAAAATATTGATAACAAAATGGAAAGTTCATTATATAATTAATAATTTGTAATTATATATTAATAATTTAATTCTAATTAATAGTAATTATATTACTAAGTAAATTTGTTATATAAGATTATTTGTATAATACTGTTTATATATTACTATATAAACTTAATAAATTGGAATGTTCTTAACTAACCAATAATTAATTTATAAATTAATGAAGCAATTGTTCATTTTATTAACTTAATTTTTTATATAGAAAAAATTAAGTTAATAAAATATAATATATAATATATAAAATATTGAATATAATAAATTAAACCATTTTATGGAAGAATAAAGTACTAAATAATAGTCTATAAAATACTATTAATTTTTTATCTAAAATATAATGATCAAATCTGATATACGAAGTTTATTTATTAATATTGATAATAATTTAAATTACTATTTTAATTTAAATTATTTTATTATAGCAATCATAATAAAATTAAATTTCTGAAAAAATATAAATTAATATAATATAATTACATAAGATTATATTATATTTATGTTAAAAATTATAACAAATTCGCTATTATAAAAAAGAGTTAAAACATGGAATATAAAGTAGTTATTATTGATGATATTAAAGTAGCTAACAATCTCCCATTCGTTTTATTTGGCGGAATGAATGTTCTTGAATCACGAGATTTAGCAATGAAAATATGTGAACATTATGTTAATGTTACAAATAAACTTAATATTCCTTATGTTTTTAAAGCCTCATTCGACAAAGCAAATAGATCTTCAATTCATTCATATCGTGGCCCTGGTCTAGAAAAGGGAATAAAAATTTTTAAAGAAATAAAAAAAACATTTGATGTTAAAATAATTACTGATATCCATAATCCATCGCAAGCATCTCCAATTGCTGAGGTTGTCGATGTTATTCAGTTACCAGCATTTTTAGCACGCCAAACAGATCTTATTGAAGCTATGGCAGCAACAGGATCTGTTATTAATGTTAAAAAACCACAATTTATTAATCCAAGCCAAATAGGTAATATTGTTGAAAAATTTAAAAAATTAGGTAATAAAAATATTATTCTCTGCGATCGTGGAGTGAATTTCGGTTATGATAACTTAATAGTTGACATGTTAGGTTTCAATGTTATGATGAATGTATCAGGAGGTTTTCCTGTTATCTTTGATGTTACACACGCATTACAATGCCGTAACCCTTTTGATTCTGTTTCAGGAGGTCGTCGCGGACAGATTACTGAATTGGCAAGAGCTGGAATGGCTGTAGGATTAGCTGGATTATTTTTAGAAGCGCATCCTGATTTGCCTAATGCCAAATGTGATGGACCATCAGCTCTTCCGTTAAAAAAATTAGCGCCATTTCTTGAACAGGTAAAAGCAATTGATGATTTAGTTAAAAGCTTCATCAGATTAGATACAGCTAATTAATTATTATTTATGCAGTTCAATATTTTTTTAATGTATTTGATACAGACAGTTATCAGATATATTAAAAATTTATAATATTAGTTTGTAGCATATTTTTAATTTTTTAAATTATGATTATTAGTTAGTTAGTGAATATGTCCTGAAAAGATTTTATTATATTATTTTAATGAATAAAAAAAATTTTACATACATCAACAGATTATATAAAAAGTAAAAAATTATTATTTTTTAATCTTATATAACTTATTTTAATAGTATATCAATTAGTATTGATATACTACAATATTGTTGAATTTTACATAATATTTAATATAATTATTTTTAAATCATATTTTATAAAAGAACTTAATTTTTATTGCAAAACATAATAAGAATAAATTCTAAATATTAAAATATATTTATCTTTATTTTTATTTTCTTTACATTAATTTAATTATATCAAATTAAAAGTATTTATAAATAATATTGTAATCTAAGTTAATTAATTCATTTTATTTAACTTTATAAATATCCTGATATTTATAAAGTTAAAATTATTTATAAGTATACAAAAACTTTTTTTTGTGTATTAGTGTAAAACACTAGCAGCAATATTGCCTAAAATAGAAGAACTAAATTGTTTATTGCTTTAGTTAATAACATATATACTAACAAAACCATGATTATATTTAGATAATATATATTAGTGAGCGAATAGGTTATAATAAAGTTTAGTTTAAAAAATAACAATCTTATCTTATCACTTTTTAATAGGTTTATTTTTTTTAAAAAAACAATCAAATATAACCAATTACTATCTTAAAATAGTTTTAATGTTATGAAAAATATGTTTATAATACTTATTTATTAATCTTTCATCTTATAGAAATAATTGTTAAAAGTAAATTACATAATCTTACTAATATATATTGTTGTAGATCTTGCATAAGTATACTAAAAATTTTTAATATTAATATATTTTATAAACTAATATTTAACACATTATGAATAACTTATCTTTATAGTATATAGTTTATTACAATTGTTATTTTTTATATAAATGCTATATTATATTTATAATTTGTTAATTATTAAAATTAATATTTAAAGAATTGTATCTCAACGAATTTTATAAAAGAAAAATCTTTATAAAATATTTTAATATGACTTAAAAATTGTATTTATAAATAAATACAATATAAAATTAAGTATTGTGGATCTATAATAAGAATAAAACAAAAACAGATTAATAGTTTGATAAGTTGTTTAGAAAACTTAAAGTAAGAAAAAAGCAATTTATATTTTACTTGATGTTTTAGGCCTATGTATCTAATTTTCCATATAGCAATTTAAATCAATAATAAAAATTTTTATTAAAAACTATATTAATTAATGTGAAGCTAAAATTAAAACTCAATCAATTAAAACTTTACTATATTATTTAATGACAATATAAATGCGATAATTATTGTATTGATCTAGATGTAGAATTGATATAGATTAATGTTCAAAATTTGTATAAAATGTTAAAATTCATATTCTATACTTTATGTAGGAAATTAAATAGGTTAAAATAAAAATTATTGCTAATAATAATTAATTGTAGTTAATGCAATAAACTACAATTAATTATTAAGTGCATAGAAGTTTTTTATTTCAAAATTTATTTATTTTTTATTGTATAATTTTTAGCATATTAATATTAAAAATTAATATTTTATATATAGATGTTTACTGGATGTTAGCATTAGCAGGTAGTAAGAAATATTTTAATAAAATAGAAATAATTAGTGCATATAACACAAATTAAACTACCAGTCTTATCGAATTTAAAATAATAATTATAAATATAATAAAAATTAGACTCTGAAGTAAGTAAAATAATAAACTTAGGATTTAAAAAATGTAGATAAGTAATTGTTATGAAATAAATATAATATTAGTTATATTATCATAATAAATTATTTCATGTTATATAATTATTAAATTAAATATCTACTTATAAGTGTTATAAATTAAAATATATAAATACAAGATGTGTTTGTAATTTATATAAATTAATTTAATCAAACTTAATAGATTGTATTATAATCAAAAATTTATAAATAATATATTATTTATTTATTTATTTATTTATTTATTTATTTATTTATTTATTTAAATAATAAGTTTTAAAATTTAAAGATAAATTACTAATTAGTTTATTTGCTAATAATACATATGATAATTTAGAATAAATTAACAAGATAAATATATTATCTCTTTTCTTAACGGCAAGTTATTAAGTTATCATAAATAAAATCTTATTTACTATTTTACCATATGCAACTGTATAATTTATACTAGTATTTTTTATATATAATAAATTATATATAAGTATTTAATAAAAAAATGAGTAAAATATCAATTAATATAAAAGTTATTTATGTAAAAAATAACAACAAGCAAAGCAAAGTAAAACAACTAAGTTATATAAATTAATAAATTATCCAATAAAAATACATTATCACTAACATTATATTCCATACTTAATTCATTAGCGTTGATATATTGTAGAAAATTTTTATTTGTATAATATTGCATAGATATATTTATTAAGTAAATTAATAATTGGTAAAATTTAATAAAAATTAAATTTGATAAGTTTTATTTCTGTGTATTTGATAAATTATTAAAATCAATAATTATTTAAATGATTATGAAAAAATATAATGCTGTATATAATCTAAACAAAACTAAGTGATTGCTTACTTAATTTAAACCAATGTTTTAATAAAAATAATAAAAATCTATTATTAAACATTATTTTAATCTTATTAATATGATTTGAGTTCTTAATAAATAATGACAAAATAACTGAATATTACATTAAAACTAGATATCTTTATTAGACGCATATATATTTCTAATAATTTATTCACTGCTTATTAATTTAAATTTATTGTAAAAGTTTATAAAATTTCTAATTATTTTATAAACTTAAGAATGAAAAAATATAAAAATATATATTTTATTAACTAACCTTATATTTATTAAATTAAAGAAAAATTACAAAAACATCTGGTTTATTTTTTATAAAATAAACCAGATGTAAATATTTAAAATTATGTCTAAGATAGATATCTTATATTACTCATTTTAGCACAGTAAAGATTATATCAAATTTAAATTTAATTACTTATAAAAATATAGATATGTAATAATATTTTTATATGTTGCGTTTTATTTTAATTTTTTATAAACTATTATAGTTATAAAACTATTTAATATTATTATTATATGTAATAATATAGATATTAAAAATAAAGTATTATGTTAGTTCTTTCTTATTTAATGATGTTTTAAGTATTTATCTGTTTATATTTATTTTTATACATAGTAACTTATTATTTTTACTTTACTAAAACACAATAATTGACTAAATCAACATATCTTATATATTAATTTATTTAATAGAATAAAATAATATATTTATAATAAAAAATTTATTTAAAATCCAGTAAATTATGCAAACTTTATTCATTTTATTCATAAAAAGTCATAATACTTTATTCATAAAACTAGAAATTTTATAAGAAATAGGAATGTAATTTATAATTTTAGAACTCTATTTTACAATAAGTGTTAATTTATTGAGTTTTAAAATAAACTGGTAAATCAACAAAAAAAATGAAATAATAATCTATTAGTTATGTTAATATACTCTTAACTACTTATGAGGATAAATTTAATAATAAATAAAAACATTTCAATAACAGAAGAAAGATGTATATAATAATTTTATTAAATAAATATAATCTTACAATCACATTGAGTAAATGTATAAATAATCAACGGAAATAATTAATATCTTTTAAAGTGGATGCCTGTCATTATAAAATTTATGATTTCTATCATAACCTTCTGGATTTTTACATTGCCACCGCCATATATCAGCAGCAATTTGTTTAATAGAGCGCGTCGCTTTCCACCCTAAATGATATTGAGCTTTCATTGGGTTTGACCAATATTCAGCAATATCTCCTGGACGGCGAGAAATAATTTCATAATCAATTGTTTTCCCGCAAACCTCTTCAAATATTTTTAACATCTCTAATACACTAGTTCCTTTACCAGTACCTAAATTATAGATACGCAAACCAGGCTTTAAACCAACTGATTTAAGTGTTACAATATGCCCGTCAGCTAGATCCATTACATGAATATAATCACGCACTCCTGTACCATCTGCTGTATCATAATCTCCACCAAAAACCATTAATTTCTTTTGCCTACCAATGGCAACCTGTATGATATAAGGTGTCAAATTATTAGGTGTGCCTTTAGGATCTTCACCAATTAATCCTGTTGGGTGCGCCCCAACAGTATTAAAATAACGAAGCAATGTAACCGACCAATTGTTATCAGCATTCTGTACATCTGATAAACATCGCTCTACCATATATTTACTACTACCATACGGATTTGTAGTATTGCCAATTGGAAATTCTTCTGTGATAGGAACAGATGTAGGATTACCATAAACTGTTGCAGACGAACTAAAAATAATATTTTTTATTCCAGCTCTATGCATGCTGCGAATTAATACTAGTGTCCCATTCACATTATTGTCATAATATTCAACAGGTTTAATAACAGATTCACCAACAGATTTCAAACCAGCAAAATGGATAACGGCCTTAATAATATGGTTAGAAAAAATAGTATTTAATAATTTTTCATCACGAATATCACCATAATAAAAAACTGGAAAACAACCTGTTATTTTTTTTATTCTTGCCAATACTTCAATATTTGCATTACACAAATTATCTAAAATAATAGGTTGAATGCCTGCTGTAAGCAACTGAACACAAGTGTGACTACCAATATAACCAATACCGCCAGTTACTAATATTTCCACATTAATCTCTTTTAGTTTGTAATTAAATAAATTAATATAGTGTTTATATAAATTTATAACATATTATATGGATAATATTCTTATATAATAATTAAAGCTACAAAATATATTTTAAACTAATATTTCAAATAATAACTAATCTATTCTAGTGCAGAATAACTACTATATTCATAAGTATAATGATAAATACTAAAATTAATAGTTAATCATAATATTTATTGAATTACTAATTTCTATTAGCAATAGAATAACATATTAAATTTTAAGTAAATGGACACAGATAATTATATTTAATATATCAATATTTTAAAATATTTTTTTTAACTAAAATAACAATTTTATTTTTTGTGCAACTAAAAGATACTTAATTTAAGTGTAAATATTTTCTAAAGAACAATTATAAAATTTATCGATAAAAAATAATAAATAATAAATAATAAATAATAAATGTTTTTTTTATTAATAGTGGTTTAGTAAGAACCTAATTGTATTTATTTATTAGTGCAATAACCTATCTAATTCTTAAATAATTAATAAATGAATTTATAGCATATTTAATAACTAGAATAAAAATTAATATAAAAATAGAATTAAATATCATAAAACTTATAAATTATAAATTATATAATAAAAATAACAAAAGATACGATATTTATATCAAGATGTTTATAATTTTTATCTGTAATTTCTTTTATAATAACTATATTTGTTTATAATCATAATAAAAAAATACAAAAAAAATATAATAATAAAATAAAACTATTAGAGATAGAATCATAATGACATGTAAAAGTAAAATAATAATTATTACAAATAAAAAACTTATAAATATACTAAATATATTGCGATCTTCTTAGAAAATTTAAATTTTATTTATTGTTCTTCTTCGATATAAAACATCTTTTTTATACATGTATATTACATTATAATTAAATTATAAAATTAATTATTTTGTAAAGTAATAGATAATTAATTCTAAATATTATAATAATATATAAAAACTTTTTTCATTTTTATATCTTTGCATTTATATTTATAAAAATATTATTAATAATTATTTCATTATTTATTTTAATTCTATATTTATTAATATAAATAATATTAATTATTAATTAAGTTTTTTTAAAAACAATTTTTAATAAAGTTTGCTTATATTAATTTAATTATTTAAATTAAAAAACAATGGCAAAGATTTCATAACATAATTTTTATTTTTTTATAAAAATAGTATAAATAGGATAAAAAAGTATTATTTAATGCTTTAATTCTTATCTATATTATTGAATATCAATTAAATTAAAAAATAATTAACATATAGAAATAACTAATAAGATTAATTAATATAGAGAACAATAAGTATGTTTATCATATTATTCTAATAAATTAAAGAATAAGAATTAAATAAATCATAAAAAGTAGAACGCTAAATAAGATAATTACTTTTAAATTAGCACTGTATATAAAAAAATTATAATTTATATATGTGATTACAAGATAATTTATTTTTATTTTATAAAGCTTAGATTGCAGAAGGAGGAAATATTTTTAAATTCACAATAATCATAACTAAAATATTTAAATTATTTTATCTAAAATTTAATAAAATAAATTATGTATATAATTAATCAATATTGATTTGTTAATAAAATTATATTGGTACCAATTAAGTGATTATATTCACAAACCATTTAGATATTTTATAAAAAATGATAAATAAAATAAAAGATACCATTTTATATTAATAAAATATAGTATCTTTGTGCAATCTGACTGTAAGAATTGTTTTATATCAATAAATAATTAGGTTATTTGTAATCAAAATATAAGTTAGCAAGTTATATCCATACTTATACTAGCAATTAATATAATTTACTTTTATAAAAGTAAATTATGATAGGATTATATGTAAATTATCTAATCATAATTTAGTCAAGATGAATATTTGCTGATGTGTTAAAACATAATTATTTAATATTAACTTTACTTTTTTAGATATTAAATCAATTAGTAAATAATACATGATAAGCAATTTACTATCATATTAATAATTACAATTACGCATTTATGATTTTGCAATGATATATATCATTTTTATCAAAAAAATAATATGTAATTAATAAAATTAATAAGAACTTCTGTAGGAAATGCAAATTGTTTATATATACATATTGTGGACTTAAAATAATTAAATATAATTGATATAAACTTAACTTTATAATAATTAAATAAAATTATAAACTATAAATATAATTGTATTTATATAAAAATATGTACACATTAAACTAGAAAAAAATAATATAATTCTAAGTTAGTAGTAACTTAAGAAAATATAAAACAAAGAATATTCATTATTTTTTAACAGAAAAAAATTATTTGATACCTCTTTTAATTTTAAATAATTTTTTATTTATTTTTTATATTTAGATATAAATTAATTAAGAATTATTGCTTTGTATAATTAATTATTATTAATTATAGCACGATATTATCTTATGATAATTTATAGCTTCTCTATAGCGAAACTATGAGAAAAAATATAACAACCTAACACTTAATAAGCAAAACTCTATCGCTTCACAGTAAATATATTAATTGTCATATGACGCTTAAATGTGCTCATTTTATATGTATTATAAATCAGATATTCTAACAATATTTATAAATCTTACAATTTTAATAGATAGTCATTATAAATAAATTATCTAACCGTTCATTTAGTGCAATTATGTCTGTCAGAAAGGCGCTTGCAATTACTATTATTTTGAATCAATTATATTATTTTATTGAAAATTTTACACTATTTTTTGTGAAAAAAACAAAAAAAACCTTCTTTTCTCTATAGGTTTATATTTTTAGTTATCGGATCGGTAGTTTATTATTTTTTTAATGAATAGCAATTTAATTACCATATTATTCAGATTTTAAGTTTAATTATAAGTTGTTATAGTGCACAACTACTTCTTTTGTTTTGTTTAATTGTTTTACTTGTAAGTATTTTGCATTATTTCAATTTCTCAGTTTGGTATTATTAATAGTATTCTACTTTGTAAAATTAAGTAATGGATTATATTAATTTATGTTAGAATTGTAAGTATATTATACTTTTCGTTATTTATGTTCAATTTTAGACAATAGACAATAGACATTTTATATAGTTTTCTAAACATTTATCTTTTGACACAAACGTTTTAATATTCTATATAATTTGTGTACTTCAGATTAGTTTACATAATGCATACCATAATATATAAATGATATTATTGATAATAACACCGAGATACTGTGCGTTTACTATTAATTTTATCTTAATTGGTTGAATATAATATATGTTATATCTATATTTAGAAAAATTTAGATAATATTCATCATTAGTTTCGCAAAACTATATTTAAAATTACTTCATTTATATCATACTGTTTTAGTTTATCAAAAATATTTTTTATAAATTCTTACTATCAATTTGAATATTACTAGATATGGTTTTTTATCTGTTTTTAACTATTTTATATGATAATTTTCCTTGCAAAACAAATAAATATTGTTATTTAAAGTATGATCTAGTTAGTTTTATATAAATATATAACTATTTAATTAATAATATTTTCAAGACTATAAAATTGTAAACTATAAAATTTCTTCTAGTAGTTTTGAAATTTTTTACATTATGCATAAGTTTAATTTATATCTATTTTTCACAGTGCGCTCTGTACTATCTAAATCTAAGAAGTAATATTTAAGATTTGTCTATAACTATTTATAATAATTAAGTCAACCTATTATGCTGCTTTATTTTCTTTGTTTTCTTAATTGCATCTTTAAAATTTTTAGTTCAAAAAACTATCTACATCATAATTTTTTATAACTGAATTTTCTAACAAGATCTACTAACCTGTCTTTAACTTCTAGCTATTGGATAATCTATTTCTAATATTATATTAATTAATTGTAATCACATTGAAATTCCTAGTTAATTATAATTTATACTTTTAGTTTGTACTTGTTACTTCATAATTTTTAATCTTCTTTATTTCTTATTGCACAATATAATGATGTATTAAATATTAAAAAACATTAAGTAATTATGTCATTAAATATCTATATATAGTATATATATCTTATTAAACTATATAACAACTAATATAATATACTAACAGTTATAACCTTTGCTAATTGATAATTATTGCTCTTATTATTATTTCCCAAACTGTATATAGCAAACTAATATTTTATTAGATTTCTGTATAATTGTAATAGTTTTTTATTAATTCAATTTTTATCCTAACAACGCAATTACGATATTAATTATTAATAATTTAATACGACTATGCCACTATAGCTAATTTTGATATGGATTTAGCTAAGCTATTATACATTATAATATTGCTACATTAAGCAATATTATAATGTATAAGTATAAATTATATACCTACTAATTTAAGTTAATTAATAATTATTAGTATTATTAACATTAGTACTCAGATGCAAATGTTTGCTAGCTTGTTATATACTTTTTTTATATTCTATTATCTAATAGAGAATTATTATTTTAATTTTTAACTTAATAACTATGAACATCAGAACGATAGAACTAGAAATTTTATAATTAAGCCAATAATTGATATATTGTGTAGCTTTCATCTTTTTAAATTATAGACATAGCAAGTTGTTAATACTTCTTTGAAACATATAATAGTAATATGGTATTAAGGAATATTATTTAATGTAGTTAATATCAATAAAAATGTTGTACAATAACTCTAAGCATAATAATAATAGGTAATACCTGTACTTAGTTTTCTAGTAGATATCTAGTAGATATCTAGTAGATAATTATAATTTAGGTTTTTTCTACAATAAATAAAGTGTGCTATAGTCTCATATATACTAGTATAGTATGGCAATTTACTAAAATTATTAACTACAATTTAAGTATTACTTATTAATAATAATAGTAATAGCTTTAGCTAATTATTTAGTTTGTGTGATGTATATGCGTTATATAGAAATTTATTTATATAATTATCAGGACAGTTAGATTATTTGGCAGATAAATAAATAGTGTTATGTTGTAGTATGATAACAGAATATTTTTACTATGTACGTGAACAATACTTTTAATGTAGCGCAAATTGACTATATTATTCGCCAATATAAGCCTATGATGAGAACACAGTATAGACCAAAATCAATAGCCATGCTACAGTATTTGCTTGTTATCGCTTATAAGCAATTCATGTTGAACTAATAATTCATTGTTTAGCATGTGATATTAAAGTGTTTGATCACTACATTAATAAATATTGGCGTCGTGACGGTAAGCTGGGTAACTTAAAATTAAGTGATAATGGTAAATTATATCGTATAATATCAACAATAATAATAAGTTATTTCAGAGTGGTTGCTATAGATAATCATGATATTATATGAGCTTAAAGATATAGAAAAGGTATCTATCTAAGTTAACGCATGCCGGCAGTGTTTTATTTATGAGTGTAATGAATGGAAAAGAGTATAACTGACACTTTTAATAATTATACCTAACAATAAATTTAAAATAACAAAAAGCCGACAAGACCTATAAAATTATGCTAATAATTTATCATAAAGTAACAGAAGGAATATAAAATGAAATCAATAGTATTGGTGTCTATTATCTGCATAATCACTAATCTTGCAATAAATTCAGCCAACGCATCAGAGAACTGTGATATTACCATATCTCCAAAAATTATCGATTATGGAAATATAACACCTGCTTCATTATATAACGAAGCAGAAAAAAATAATGAAAGTTTCACATTAACTCAAGTTGCTACATTAGAAGTATCTTGTGCTAAAAGAAGAATAATTAATGTAACATTAAGTTCTCCTCAGTCAAATAGTAAATACTTTAATGCAGGACATAATGCTAAAGTGTCTATAATTGCGGATAATATAGAAACAGATGCTGACACAGGAACAGATTCTATAGGGATAGAGCATGTTACTTTTATAAACCAAAAAAAAGAATATAAATTAAACGCTCGAATAAATAAGGAATGGCAACCTGGGTATACATTAGAAAGCAATGCGCGAATAACAAAATTAATTGTACAAATGAAAATAAAACTATCAATACCTCATAGTATGCTTACTAATTCAGCACCATTAAATTTTAATACAATGCTGAATTTCTTAACATTTTCTAAATCTGGTGTAACAAAAGAAGAATTTGATTTAAAAAAATATAACGAATGCACTGACAGTTATATTGTAAGACATCCTGCTTGTAAACCTGGCGTTTTTTGTCCTGGAATTTGGATAGAGGAATTGGATGATGAATGCGATGATTAAAAACAAAAATAATTAAATAGAATTTTATTTACAAAACAGTTGGAAACCTCATTAAGAAAACTTAAACGCCGTTTTTTAGAATGAAAGATAATGAGTTGAGGTTTCCAACTAACTTCTTTTTTTCTATTCTTTGATATATTAAGCAATAAATATTGCTTTAAAATGTTAAGAAAAATAGCCACATAATATTTCAGTTAGTTGTTTGTTAGTATATAAATTTTATATTATTAACTATATATTTTAATTACTTTAGAATTAAAGTAGATGTTTATAAAATATTAAATAAGTTTTTTTTGTACACCATTTATATAAAATATCTATAATTAATTTGTTCATAAATGAACAAATAGAAATTTGTAAAACACTAAATATTTATCGATTTATATATTGTTTTATTTAAATTCAAATTTTAATTATCATAATATATCGTATAAAAATTAATATATTGAGATATAAATGTTTTAAAATGCTTTTCTTTTATATATATGATAAAAATTATATTACTCGTTATAAGAAAATTAAATGTTATTTATATCTTTTTTAATTCTTTATTTTGAATATGAATTAAGATTACATAATAAATTAACGTTAAGAATTCCTATTTTAATTATTTTTATTTAAGTTTTCTTTCTAGTGAAAAGAAATTTTCATCTAGATCATTAAAATTAATTTTCACAAAAAAAAATAAAACACAAATTTAAATTATAGAAATTACAAAGCTTATAGAAAATAAAATTAAAACGTTTATAAATCTTGACAGTCGATGTAACATTTATTATTAATTTTAATTAATATTCTTGTTAAAATTAAGCTATAATTATTAAAGTTAATTTTTATATGTAAATCTAGATATTTTACATTGTCTAATAAAATCTATTAATGTCTTAACATATATCAGCATTTAGTAATTTTACGATCTTAAATAATAAAATAAAATATTTATTAACTTAAAAATTTATTTAATATCTTTAATGTTAACTGTATGACTGTAAAAAAAGCGTTTAAATTCTTTACTGATAATTTATTAAACTCAACAAAAACATGAATCAATAATTAGAATTAACCAATACTGCACATATATAATATATAGCTAAATTAAAATACTAATATTATCTTTTATGTAAAATTAAACAATACACAACTTCAAGCAAAATCTAAATATATTTAAATATATAAAATATATATTGCACATAAAAGATTATGATTAATATAGGAAGTTTTCTATTTATTAAAAGAAAATACAAAACTAGAAAATTGTTTATATTTCTATTTTACTAATTTATAGATAAATTCAAACATAACATTCTACATGAATCTAAGAAAACAGTATTAAATTAGAAATAATTTTATTACATTAAACTTCAGATTATCAATTATTATTGCTATCTTACATTAATTTAGTAGGCTTCAAATTTCGCAAATTTATTATTGCCATTATTATTATAATAATATATATAAAATATATAAAGTTATAAAAACTTTAATAATATTGAATACAAAATCATCATGACACTATCTTAATAAGTATTACAGTTATATAACTACAAAAAAATTTAAATATTACTGACATTATTTTATTTTAAAATATATATAATACATAAAATTATGTTATTACTAGTTAATTAAAAATCGTTAGTAATATATAATAACTTATTATCTATTTTATTTTATATATTGATTGGATAATAAATAACTAAAAGTATGATTTGTAAAAATAATTTAAGTTATTATTTTCTTTCTATATGGTAAAAAGCAATAACGATTAATATACTATATATTTAGTATAATTAATAGAATCATAATAAATTTAAAAAATAACGTACATTTATACATACTTGGTTGTTCTTAATATCACGGCATAATTTAATATTTGTTTATCTATGTTTTCAGTAAATTATTTGTAGTATATCAATGTGACAAACTAATTTTTATAAAATATTTATTTCATCTAGAATATGTGCCTCTACTATAAGTTTCAATAATACTTAAGTTATTGTTTGTTTTTACTAAAAATACTAGATAAAATTCTTTAACAATTTTAATATACTAAAATTCTTTAACTTTGATGAAATAATATGTATATAAATTATTATACAATTATTTTTTTCTTTAATTTTATATACATTAATTTATATTTTATTAATTAATGTATATGTAATGCAATGATATTAAATTTAACTTAATATCTTACTTTTCAATAAATTATAAACATACCGAGATTTATAAAATCTAATATTTTTTATAAAACTTAGAAATTTTATACAAGTGAAATCATTAGTATTATGCAATATTTTTTATAAAAAAATTATTATCAATATTTATTTTAAATAATTATTGATTACAATATTCATGTCTGTATGTAAATGATAATGATATTTGTTTTAAGCCTATAACCATAACTAACAATAACTGTATAAATCTATTAAAAATAATCATAACATATAGAAATCATAAAAAATATATTTTATAAACTATAAATTATTTATTTTCTAATTGATAAGTTTTTATTTTTTTTTATTGATAAAATTTTGTAAATTTTATTTACTATAGAAGTTGCTAATGTTTATAGTAAATATCTGATTTTAATATATTACTAATTAGTTTTTTTATAAAAATTAAATTAATAGATACAGATTATAAAAATAAGGATTTATATGTAATTTAACATATTTTTAGTGATTGTTTATTAATCTTTACGTAATAAAAAAGATTTTCGAATTACAAATGATTTACATAATTTTATGGAATATTGTTGTATAATTTGCATGCAAATTATGAAAATTTTTTTGATATTTACAATTTCTTTGTTGCAAATATGTTATGTTTTAAGTCAAAAAATTTAATGAATAACTCATATATATTTATAATTTAATTAAATTAAGTTTTTTTAATTTTTTATTAATTTTTTTATTCGCACTATGGCGAGAATTTTTCTAGTAAGTAGATATATTATAATATAATAATATATTTTATTAGATATAGTTTTAATTTCGATAAATCTATTGAAAATTTCAATAATATAAATCTCTACTAATTACTACTTACATATAATAATTAAATAGAATTTTAGAAATGAATTAAAAGATAAATTATTTTATTTATATACGATATTTAGTATCTTTTTTATCTCATTCTCAACAAGACTACCAGTAATATCGTCATAAAAATATTTTTTATTTTAAAAAATCAACTATATATTTTACACAATCAATCCGTAGATATTATTTTTATTTTTATAATATTTATGCTTTTATAGAAATATCTAATAAAGTCTTTTATATTATTAAGTTTTTGAAATTAATGATTTTTTTTATGATTATTCAATAACTTTATTAAATAATCACCAATTTTTGCGCCCAAAAGCTGAAGTAATTGGGTAACGCCTATCTTTGTTGAGATTTCTAATTGTAACCCTTGGACCTATTGGTGCTTGGCGTCGTTTATATTCATTAATATCAACCAACTTAATAACATTACGTACTGTTACTTCATCAAACCCAATTGAAACTAATTCATTGACAGATTTATCATGTTCAATATAACCCTCAAGAATTGCATCCAATACATGGTAAGGAGGTAAAGTATTCTGATCAAGTTGTCCTGAAGCTAATTCAGCAGAAGGTGATCTATTAATCACACTATTTGGAATAACTTGTGAAATAGTATTTCGATATTTTGCAAGTTCAAATACCAAAGTCTTTGATACATCTTTAAGTACAGCAAAACCACCAGCCATATCACCATATATAGTTGTATAACCTACAGAGTATTCACTTTTATTGCTACTAGTTAATACTAATCCACCACTTTTATTTGATATTGCCATTAGAATAACAGCGCGACAGCGAGCCTGAAGGTTTTCCTCAGTTTTGTCTGGTATAGAATTTACAAATAACGATGACAAACCTGCCACAAATGCATCATACATTGTTTCAATAGATACAATAGTAAATTTACTATTTAACAATCCTGTTTGTTCATAAGCAGCGTTAATACTTGTTTTAGTTGTATACTTAAACGGCATCATTACTGAGTGAACCTTATCTTTTCCTAAAGCATCTACTGCAATAACCATAGTTAAAGCTGAATCAATCCCGCCAGATAATCCTAAAATAACTCCAGAAAATCTATTTTTATTAACATAATCACGAGTTGCCATCACTAATGCCTCATAAACTTCAGCGATTGGTGATAATGTTTTTGATAAATTATTGATCGGTACTGGTTCGTAATTATTAAATTTACACTGCAGAACTTCTTCAGTAAATTGAGATAGATGATGCGTAACATTACCATTTGAATCAAATACTTTTGATCCGCCATCAAATATAAGCTCATCCTGCCCACCAACTTGATTTAAATAAATAATTGGCAAGTGAATTCTTTCACAGTGACATTTTAATAATTTTGAACGGATATCTTGTTTTGTTCGACTATAAGGTGAAGAATTAATAATAATTATTATATCAGCACCTTTAATTTTAATTGAATCAACATGATCATTAGACCAAGCATCTTCACAAATTAAAAAACCTAACTTATATCCTTTAAAAGAAACAACACATGTTTTATTACTTGAATAAAAATAACGCTTTTCATCAAAAACACCATAATTTGGTAATTGCTGCTTAAAATATCGTGCTATTATTTTTCTTTGATAAAAAAATGACAATGCATTATAATATTTTTTGTTTTCCTTCCATGGATGACCAATAACAATGCCTATATTTTGACTAGAGTCTTTAAGACTATTAAGCTGCTTCATGCAACGTTGGTAAAAATCTAGACGAAAAAGCAAATCCTCTGGAGGGTAACCAGTTAATGACAATTCTGAAAACAGAACTAGATCTACTTTTTGCAAATGTTGAGCTTTAGCTTCCTTTACCATGCGTTCAGAATTTCCTTCAATGTCACCTACTAGAAAATTTAATTGTGCCAGCGCAACATTTAGCGTTCTATTCATATAATTTACTTTTCAGATATAATAAAAATTATTTTTTTTAAAAAATTATTAGCATAGATCTTGTATTCTACTAATAATTTATAAATATCTATTAAATTTTATATAACATGCATTTTAATTTTTAGAACATTTGATCTTAATAATCAATAAGAATTTTCGAAATTAATTATGAATATTAATAAAATAGTTAATTAATATTATAGAATTACAGAATATAAAATAATTAATTATACATTAATAACCGTTCAGTTATTAATGTAACACAGGGCTAAATAACATCTGTTAATTTTTGTATGTACTTACAGACTAATTTACTTGTATTAATATTTATCATACTACTTATTGCTTATTGCTTATTGCTTATTGCTTATTGCTTATTGCTTATTGCTTATTGCTTATATATCTATTATATGATACAGTAATATACTCTGAACTATTATTAAATATAATGAATTTAGTATTTCTAACAAATCAAGATTATTATATATAATAATTAGAACATAAATATCTAAATCGTAATTGATGATCTAATTAATCTTTTTTTTGCAGAAATAAAGATAATTTTACTTGAGATAAAAAGATATATAATTTTTTTTATAAAAAAAATTATATTCGGCATTTCATGACAATAATGAGCTTCAACAATTAACGAATTCATCTAGTGAAATCTGAATTAATATAACAAAAAAATCTTAGATTCTAAAATTTTTACTGTAAAAATAAATTATTAATTCAATTAATGTCTTTTGTTTATAAAACAAAGAAATAAATTTTTTATAAAATTATTTTTTTATTTGTATTGAAATCTTAATTTATTAATCTATTAGTATAATACTGTAATACAATACGTAACTTTTAATAAATAAAATATTATCAGACTTTGGTTGAAATTAATATTTTTTACTTTATTTTTCATTAGAAATATAGACTTTTTAACAAAACTTGATCACAATATTCACATTATAAATACTGAGTTGGATGATAAATAAAGTGTTGTTAATATATGTATCTAGTAATTATTTCAGTATATTATAAAGTACTGAGCCATCTAATATAGTTATAGATGAATCACTTATAGTTAAATTAATTTTACTGCTTTATTTATACCTTTAAACTCTTCTATTGTTAAATATGTAAATATAATTTAAACAAATAAAATGATTATCTATAAATAAAATATTATGTTATTTATTATCTAAAATTAAAAATTGTATTTCATTTTATAACAGAATAAAACTATTACTAGCATTTGTAGTTTTTAATTTTTTAGCATTTAATTATCAATTTATATTGATTTTATGTATTTATATTTTTAACAAGTTATTATTATTTTAATAAAAATAAAGTTATAATTTTATATTCTTACATACTTCACATTAAGAAATATTTAATTTTTAAAAATAAATTATAAATAGATAGATGTCAGTTCAACTAAACTATCGTGTTTATTATTATATCTTAGAAACTTAAATATTACTGATTTGTTTCTTTAATATCAAGAATCTAAATTTATTTTTACATAAAAACTATACTGATAGATAAAATCTATTAATAGAACTATAAACTTAAAACTTCAAATTAAAACTGAAATAATTTAAATAATAAATTATTTAGTGATATAATTATTTGTTACATTATATCAAATAAAATGTTACAAATAAAAAAGTTTTCTAATTAATTAACTAAACTATTTTATATATATCTAGTTTGGTAATTAATTTGTAAAATTTAACATTCTAAGATAGTAAAGTAGTAAAGTAGTAAAGTAGTAAAGTAGTAAAGTAGTAAAGTAGTAAAGTAGTAAAGTAGTAAAGTAGTAAAGTAGTAAAGTAGTAAAGTAGATTATATAATATATTAAATATATGTAGCAATAATATTTTATATAATCTATGCATTAATAATCAGTTATATATCTTTATATCAATATAGATTTATTTGTCATATCAAGTTACAATGTAAAGAAGTATTCAATATAAGCTATAAATAAATTGAATAAAATGTTATTAATTTTATTTTCAATTTTATACAACAGATATTGCACTATAATTTATTATATTTATAGTTTGTTATTTAATACAGATAAAAATAATGTTATGTGTTAGATTACTGTTATGCAATACTATATTGTTAGTTATAATTAAATATGTAATTAACATAAGAAAATTTAGAATTGATAAACAATAATTAACTATTACTCCACTTAATACAATTTTATATAATACATAATCCAAGTTTATTATGTCTTACTTCTTTCTTGATACACAATCATTAATTAAAATATTTATAAATCATATTTGTTCATATTTTTAAATTAGCGATTCTTGTATTAAGAATATCAATCTACATTTTATCATTGATTTAATTACTTATTATCTAAATTTTATCAAACTAATATATATAGTTATAGTAATCTAAATTAGAATAAATATTCTAGATAACTTTTATAAAAAGTAAGATATATTTAACATATTAATAATATTCAACTTAATTTCAATTTAAATATTATTGCTATATAACCATGTTATATAAACAAACGATATGTAATATTTATTTTATTCAATAAATTTATTGAATATGTTTTGGTAAATTAACTAACTTATTATTATAGTTTAATAATTGCTAAATTAGTTATTCAAAATTTTTGTTATTATAAAAATAGAGATTGCATAATATTTATATAAAATTAAAAGTTTTAACTGTTTAATAAGTTTAGTAGTTTACTATTTTATATCACTCTAATTAGAAGTTATATTTTTATAACTTAATTTTGTTAAAAACATTTTCCTATATAGAGTTATGGTTTACAATATAAATAAAACTTATTTTTAGTTATTTTATAAAAAAAGAGTTTTTATATTTTATGTGTAATATGTTGACTATTAAAAATAAAAATCTTAAAGTTAAAAACTGCTAAGAACCTTAATATAAATTTTATGCATATATTTTACTTTGTTCTAAAAATAAAATTTAAACATAAACATGGCTAATCAAAAGATTGATAAATGGCTACAAAAGAATATGTTAAATAATATACATATACTTAATAAAGTAAATTACTCGAGAAAGTTCTTATCAGAAACCATTAATAAATCACTTAAATTATAATTACTAATAAAAATATTTATTTAGTCTATAATAAATAAAAAGTTAATAACTTTTTATTTAGAAAAAAATCAAAAAAAACTTACCAAGAATAAAAATCTATCGTTTGCCAATTTATTGTGCAAGAAAATTACCTTATGATAAAACTACGTAGTCATGAATATTTTATTCATAAAATATTCAGATTGTTGTTATTACTGGAAAGTTGTTAGTTAAATAACTATTATTGGCATTCTCATAAAAATCAAATTATATCATTAAAATTGTTTAAGAAAAATATTAATAATAATCTGTTTATTCATTTGTTATTTAATAGTTTATATTTATTTATATTTTAAATAAATAAATAAATAAATAAATAAGTTTTAATTGTCCATGTTAGTTTTTAAAATATAGTATTTTAAAAACTAACAAAAATCATATTGATTTATTTCAATAAAATTTAAACTTATTTACAAGCTCTCAATTGTATATTAAAATTAACTACATAAAAATTAAATAATTTTTAATTATTTTTTAAATATGAAGAAAAGTTATATAATCAATTAATAGTAAAATATTTATTTAGTTATTTCTTTATTTCATTTAATTTTCAGATAAAACAGTTTTTAATTAAAATTATTAAAATTATTAAAATTATTTTTTTAGCACAAAAAAATATGATAATTAAAACTAAAACTATTTAAATAAACAAAACTTATAGATTTTAAAATAAAAGTTATAATAAAATATTAACGATTGTTAAATTAATAATATATTTTGATAGTATTTTATAAAATAAAACTATTATTAATTAAAAATTAATTTATTTTATCTTGAAATATTGAGACTATTATATTTTAATATAAAATATTTAAATGCCTATGATATATATTAATACTTTGTGATTAAATAACATTTGTAATATTTTTCTATTAATAGTTTTTATAAGAAAAATTATTAACTTTATGATATATAGTTTGATTTAGATATTTAAAAAAATTGACAATTAACTATTGGTATAGTTCACCTAATATCTTAATAATTTATATCTTAACTATAAGATTATTTATTTTTTATGCAAAATTTCTTAAATAAGAAATCAATAATAAAATCAATTGATCTTTACTAATATAAAGTCTTATTTAGATAGATAAATTTTAAATGCATAGAATTTTTTTTGTTTTCTAAAATATAGTTACATAAAATTTACAAATCATAAAAGATTCTGATAACTTATGTTGATTTTAACGTTGAATAAAAATAATTATTATCAATATAATTCTTTAAGTTAAAATAAGTTTAAAAAAATAAAAAAAGTATTTAAATATTATTTAAAAATTTAATAAATCTAAGTTATATTATATAATAATTTATGAAAATAGATTATTTTTATTATAAATTAAGCGCAAAATAGGATTTTTTTTAAAATTTAAATTTATCTCATAAAAAATAGTTTGTAGCTTACAAACAGATCTTCAAAAATACTTTAAAAAGTGAATTATTTTTTAATTGGAAAAAATTATTAAATACTGTTTGTTATGAAAAGTTTAAATAAGTATTAAAACATTTTATTACTTTCTTTTCCATAAAGAAACATCTTTTAACATTGACAAGTTTAGTTATATTTTTAAAATTTTTATTTATTAAATCTACAATATATATTTTTAGAAATGTGGAATTTATTTTAAATATACTAAACTGTACAAACTGTACTAATGTTATAAATAAAAAAAACATTATTTTAATTTTAGGAACATTATTACAATTTATATTGTATAATCCTTATACATTAAATAGTGAAATTTATAACAAAAAATAGAAATAAATTTTATATCAAAACAAACTTCTTTATTATATAGAAAAATAGTTAATTAGTAAATTTATATCTCAATATTTTCTTTCTAAGTTGTTATGTATGAAAATATTAAATTTAATATATAAAATTTAATGATAATTATTAATCTACATTTCATGTATATGTAGTTGTCAATATTAACTTAAATAAATATTAAACAAGTTTCTTTATTTGATATAAATCGATTTGTTACTAAACTGATTAAAATTTAAAAGTATAGTATATCAATACTTAATAATAGAAAAAGAATAAATGAAAAATTCATCACATATGCTTATCTAAATAATTAAGAAAATAATATAGTTATTTAAAGAAATAATCTTATTACTCATTTTTATCATCTATAGGAAAAGAACATTTATATAATAGTGATATATCATAAAACCAATTAATAATAATTTTTAATTGCATATTATGTTAAATATTTTTAATAATAAACATTTAGTGTAAATAATTAACAAATAAATAAAACAAAAAAACTATAAATAATATCTATCAATTATAGATTGATAAAAAATTTGTAATATTAATAAATGCACAACACATACATCATTTAGTATTATTAGAAATTATATCAATTTATATGTTATCAAACATTTAATAAAAATATATTATAAATAATACTAGAACACCAAATGATAATGTGCATTATTTTAATATAATTTATAGATTTTTAATAGATTTTATATATGTGTTGAAAATATAAAAATCATATAATAATTAATTTAATATATAATATACTTTAATACGCTATTTAAAATAGTAAATTATTAAAATTCAATGTCATTACTTTGCTAAAAATATTATCAATATGTGATATTTTTATTATTTAATTTTGGCCACTTTGATAATTTATAACGATTATAAAACTTAATAAATTACTTTTTAAATAAAAGATTAAATATCTATTTATTTTTAATTATTTGATTGTAAATTAATATATTATTCCATAATTAACTACAATAGAAAACATTTATATAAATGTTAATCTAACTGACGGCGAGCATTACGAAAAAAACGCATCCAAGGTCCATCGAGGCCCCATTCCGGTGGATGCCATGAATTAGTAACTGTTCGAAATACTCGTTCTGGATGCGGCATCATGATGGTAGCACGACCATCTAAACTTGTCAATGCAGTAATACCATTAACAGATCCGTTTGGATTAGCTGGATACTGTTCAGTAACATTTCCATAATTATCAACAAAACGAAGAGCAACTAAGTGATTTTTTTCTAATATATTGAGATGAGAAATATTTAGTATCTCAACTTGTCCTTCTCCATGAGAAACTGATATTGGTAATTGAGAACCGACCATATCTTTAAAAAATATTGAAGGACTTTCAATTACTTTTACCAAACTAAAGCGAGCCTCAAATTGTTCTGATCGATTACGTATAAATCGTGGCCAATGTTCGGATCCAGGAATCAACTGTTTTAAATTAGACATCATCTGACAACCATTACATACACCTAAAGATAGAGTATTGGAAGAGGTAAAAAAATTATTAAATTCCTCACTAACTCTAGAATTAAACAAAATTGATTTTGCCCAACCCTCTCCAGCACCAAATACATCACCATAAGAAAACCCTCCACAGGCAACTAATATCTGAAAGTCAGATAACATTACTCTGCCTGATAATAAATCAGTCATATGAACATCTATAGCAGCAAAACCTGCTCGGTGAAATGCAGCCGCCATTTCAACATGAGAGTTTACACCCTGTTCACGCAAAATAGCCACTTTAGGTAAAATGTTTTTTATAACATATGGTACGGTGATATCATCTTCTGGATCAAAGTTTAATTTTACATTTAATCCAGGATCTGTTATGTCTTGTTTAGCAATATGTTCTTGATCAGCGCACTCAGGATTATCACGTAAACGCTGTATTTGCCATGTTGTCTCAGCCCACCACAAACGTAATTGACTACGCTTTTCGCGATAAATTTCTCTTCTGTCGCTCTTAATAATAACGATATTTTCTTTAATAGACATTCCAATATTATGCACACATTTAGATAACCCATGTTCAGCAAAGCAAGACTCTACAATTTTTATATCCTCCTTTTTGATTTGGATAACTGCACCTAATTCTTCGCTGAATAAAGCAGCAATAATATCTTTATCATAATTACCGACATCAATATTTAATCCACAATGACCTGCAAATGCCATTTCTACTAATGTAACAAATAATCCACCATCAGAACGATCATGATAAGCTAATATCTTTTGTTCTTTTATAAGCACTTGAATAGCATTGAAAAAACCAATTAATAATTTAATATTACGCACATCTGGTACATGATCACCTAATTGGCGGTATACTTGTGTTAGCGCTGAGCAACCAAGTGCATTATAACCTTGTCCTAGATCGATTAATAATAATATATTATCTTGATTACTTTTAATCTCAGGTGTAACAGTTAAACGAACATCTTCAACTCTAGAAAAAGCGGTGATAATAACAGAAAGCGGCGCTATCATTTCACAAATATGTTTGTTTTCATACCATGTTGTTTTCATTGACATAGAATCTTTTCCAACAGGAATTGTTAAACCTAGTTTCGGACATAGCTCTTCTCCAATAGCTCTAACGGCTTTATATAAACCTGCGTCTTCACCAGGATGTCCTGCTGCTACCATCCAATTAGCTGAAAGCTTAACTCTTTTTAAATCCTGAACATAAGCAGAGGCTATATTAGTTAAGGATTCTCCAACTGCCATCCTGCTAGATGCAGCATGATCCAATAAAGCTATTGGTGGACGTTCGCCAATAGACATGGCTTCACCATAATAACTTTCTAAGCTTGCTGTAGTAACAGCACAATCAGCAACAGGGATCTGCCAAGGACCAACCATTTGATCTCTAGCGACCATCCCAGTAACACTACGATCAGCAATAGTAATAAGAAAAGTTTTTTCTGCTACTGAAGGCAAATGTAACACTCGTTTAACTGCTTCTATTAAAATTATATTTTCTCTATTAATTTGCTTACCAGTAATAAATTTAGAACTAACTTTGCGTATCATTTTAGGTATTTTACCTAATAAAATATCAATTGGCATACAAATAGGTTGGTTAATAAAATAGCTATCATTCAGAATAAGATCCTTATTTTTAGTTATTTCACCAATAATAGCATATGGTGCGCGTTCTCGATGACAGATCGATTCGAATAAAGTAAGTTGTTCGCGTAAAACAACTAACACATATCGTTCTTGAGATTCATTACACCAAATTTCACGAGGACTCATGCTTTGTTCATCATTTAATATTTTTCGTAATTCAAATAAACCTCCTCGTTCAGAATCATTTAATAATTCTGATATGGCATTAGAAAGTCCACCAGCACCAACATCGTGAATAAATATGATTGGATTATCTTCTCCTAATTGCCAACATCGATCAATAACCTCTTGACATCGACGCTCCATTTCAGGATTATCACGTTGCACTGAAGAGAAATCAATATCAATATTGTATTGCCAGGAAGCTATTGATGAACTAGATCCTCCTCCAAGTCCAATATTAATTGAAGGACCTCCTAATACAATTAATTTGGCGCCAACTGGAATATATCCCTTTTTAATATGTTCTTCTCGAATATTACCAATGCCACCAGCTAACATAATTGGCTTATTGTAGCCACGAAATTCTAGACCATTATGACTATTTACTTGTTCTTCATAAGTACGAAAATACCCTAACAAAGCTGGTCGTCCAAATTCATTATTAAAAGAAGCTGCACCCAATGGCCCATCAAGTGTGATATCAAGTGCACTAACAATACTCGCCGGTTTACCAAAATTTTGTTCCCATGGTTGCTTAAAACCTGGAATACATAAGTTAGAAACAGAAAATCCAACTAATCCTGCTTTTGGTTTTCCACCACGTCCAGTTGCTCCTTCGTCGCGTATTTCTCCGCCTGATCCTGTAGCTGCACCTGGAAAAGGAGAAACAGCTGTAGGATGATTATGAGTTTCTACTTTCATTAAAATATGGATATTTTCATGATGATAATCATATTTTCCTGTTATTGGATCAGGAAAAAAGCGTCCAATATTAGATCCATTCATTACAACAGCATTATCTTTATAAGCAGATAAAATATAATCTGGCGTTTTTTTATAAGTATTTTTTATCATGTTAAATAAAGAATTCGGTTGTAATTCTCCATCAATAATCCAGTTAGCATTAAATATTTTATGTCTACAATGCTCTGAATTAGCTTGAGCAAACATATAAATTTCAACATCTGTTGGATTTCTACCTAATTTCTGGAATTCATTTATTAAATAATTAATTTCTTCTTTGCTTAATGCTAACCCTAGTTTGGTATTTGCCAATTCAAGAGCATGACTACCATTGCTTAATATTTCTATAGTCATCATTGGCGATGGTTTTCCACATGCAAATAATGATTTTACATGGTCAAAAGAAGTCCATACTGTCTCAACCATGCTATCATGTAAAATAATGGATAAATCATTTAATTGTGAAATATTAAATGATTTAGAATAAATAATATAATAAGCAATTCCGCGCTCAATCCTACTAATATTATGTAATCCACAGTTACGAACAATATCTATTGCTTTTGAAGACCAAGATGAAACAATGCTTACACGCGGAGTAACTAATAGTAACTGGGCATGTGGCGGATGTTTAGTTTGATAAGGTGTGTAATGAAGTAATTGATTCATTTTTTTTCGATCTTCTTTATTTAATGGTTGATTAAGTTCAACAAAGTATATATACTCAGCGTAAATATCAATAATAGGTAGTTTTTGTTTCTGAGATAGAGAAATAAGCTTAGCAATGCTAAATGCTGATAAAGCATTGGATCCGCGTAGAATTTCCATAATAATAAATTCTCTTAATTTATTAAGCTAACATAATAATATGTGTTATGAAAAATATATTATATAATATATTTAACCAGTAAGAAATAATTGCACAGAATATTTCTAGTTCGACAGAAAATTTTTTTTATTCATATAAATTAAGTTAAGTTATAAATCATATTTGTTACAACATATTTGTTTTGTAAGATCATTATTTTATCATCTTAGTTAGAGTGATATTGAAATTAATTAGAATAATAATTCTATTTATATCAAAAAATAATTATTGTTATGTATATTGATATATATTTTATCTATTATTTTACTTAATTGTTGATGATCTAACAATAATAAAATAATATTTTTAATAAAATTGTTTTTATATAAAACATGTATAAATATTATCTATCTTATTATCAATTAATAAATGGAAAGAATTAAGGTAAAGATTATAAATTTATATATTTTAAATTATATTCATTAATTAATGTTAATAAATGAGATCAAATCTATGCAATAAACTTTAATCCTGATTACTCTATTTATTTTTAATATTTTTTATTATAACAAATTTGCACATCTAAATTATAAATATTACTAAATTTAAATTGATTGAAATAGAAATTATAATTAAATATTTATAGATATTAAATTTAATATATTTTTTTTAGAATTTTATAAAAATAAAATTCTAAAAAGTTAGTTTGATTTATCTAAATGATTATTCTATCTATAATTATAAAAAGATATAAATATATTACAATATAAGTTCTTGATTGATATGTATAGTTATATTCTAAGATTAATTATTAGTTGAAATAAAAAACTAATAATTATTATAAATAAATAATTCATTATAAATATTATAAATATTATAAATATAGATATTAACTATATAAATTTTTAAGATTTTTTATACTTATTGTGTATATCTAATAAGCTATATCAACAATATTTTATCATCTGTTCATTATAGATATTAACAAATTAAAAATAATAAAATAAATACAATTTTAATTATATAAATTCTAATTATGATAAATATAATATATTATATATTATATATGTTATCATCTTATTTTTGTTTTTAAAAAACATTATATTAAAAAATAAATAGCATATTAAAAATTATTATTAATATAAATAATTTATTCTTGATTTAGAAAAACACAAAATAAGAATTATCGATATCTATATATTGCTAAATAAATGTTTTAAAAAAACAAATTACTTGCTATCTTAAAAAGATTTATATTTTGTATATTGCAAATCTTAAAATATTATGTTAAAGTTAATATGTTTTAGATATATTCCAAACATAAAACATGTAATTACAAATTTTACTTATATCAAATATCATTAATCTTATAGATTATTAAGAAAGCAATAGAAAAATGTTTTGTATGGTTGATTATTTTTGTTTTTAGTAAATAAAGTATTTTTAAAATTATTGATATCGTTATAAGATTCAATCGGCATTAAAAATAAAATTCTTTGTTTTTGTTATATATATAATTAATCTAACAATGATATATTTATTTATATTTCTTACCATAGAAAATAAATATCGCAACAATTATAATTATTTAATTTTATCAAATAATTTCTGCTAGATCAATTAATTATTCTTTAATATTATAAGAATGTTAGGTGATAATTTATTTGCGTAAATAAAAATTTATTTTTAAAATATTAAATTATAAATAAATATAATACATAAAAGTATCATTGCTTTTTTTTAAAAATTTATAAAAATACTGAAGAAATATCTTCTTAAAAAATTATATTTTATTTTAAAATAGCCATTTTGTTAAAAATTATTATAAATTATTAATAATTTATACATATTTAATTTAATAACTAACTAAAACTTTTGTTATTATATTGATGTAAAGTTTCGCGTTATTATAGATTTAATATCAATTAATTTTTAATTATTACAAAATGCGATAGTGGTATTATTCACTAGAACTTATTAGTAATTAGAAGAACTTCAACAAAGTATATCTTAATTATTTATAATATTTTTTTTGAAAATTCAATTTATATGAAATCTTAAAAATTTAATACATTAAATGAAAAATATTAGACTTTTTAATAAAAGAAATTAAAGATTTTCAATATACTTATATGAAAAATATTTTTTTTATGTATCAACATATAATTATTTTAAGATGCTTTTTATTGTTGTGATTAATAAAATTTAAACAACATATTATATATATATAAGAGACATATAGAAGATATGATCACTATCTATTTATAGTAATAAGAAGTACTGTATAAAATGCTAACTATACAATACTTCTAGTTTAATGCTTGGTGATACTTATTAGATAAACTTTTAATATGTTAAATAGTTTAATCTTAATGAAATAATTAGAATAAATTTTATTCATTCTGATTTTATTATTTTGTTATTATAAATAAGTTATTTATAATAACAACATTTTGTTTGCATTATTAATCCACAATATAAGTCATTTATCTATTATTAACAAATTTATGATTTGCAGTAAATAGTTAAGAAAAATTCTTAGATGTACAAATTAGACCTATATTACTAAATAAAAATATTTTATCAAAAACATATATTTATATATCTAATTATAAAATTGTTTCTATTCATATAATATTAAATTTAGTAGATTTATACAAATTACATAAATTTTATTCTATATAATTGAAATAAAATAAACTAGATATCAATTCAAGTAATCAAAACTAAGTTATGTTATATTATATTTATATGAATATGATCAAATCATCTTATATTGACTTAATTTATCAACATTGATGCTTTTTTTCTAACTTTTCTGTTCTGCGGCGCTTAAAAAAAGAACACAACATCTCTGAACATTGATCAGCTAAGATACCACCAAATACAACAATGTGATGATTTATATCAGCATGATTAAAAAGATCAATTACTGAACCAGCTGCCCCTGTTTTTTGATTATAGGCACCATAAACTAATCGACTAACGCGTGCGTTTATAATTGCTCCAGCACACATAATACAAGGTTCTAGTGTTACATAAAGGGTTGTATTAATTAATCTATAATTTTGTAAATATTGACCACCTTTTCGTAAAGTTAAAATTTCAGCGTGAGCGCATGGATCATGATATAAAACAGGGTTATTCCAACCTTTTGCAATCAATTTATCTTCATATACCAATATAGCGCTAACAGGAATTTCACTTTTTTCTTTTGCCTTTTCTGCTAAAAAAATAGCTTTTTTCATCCAAAAAATATCTTTTTTTGTTTGTTTCACTAATAAAAACCTAAAATTAATTCATATGTCATAAATAGTTATGATATAAAATCAATGAACTCTTTAACTGAACTGATAAATATTATGATTATATTAATATGACATAATAAAATAATCTATATCATTAGTTGAATTTAAATTATTTAGTTATTGTAGATCTTTGAATTTATAACAATAATTAATCTAAACATAAATATATTAAATAATAAAAATTAATAGATAATTATTAATTCTTATTAAAAATATTATTATTTATTATATTTAAATGTAAATTTATTTAGTCTTTAGTTGCTAGTAATTTTACTAATACTATATTATAGTTCATGAAATACATATAAAATTATTGATAGTTATCAGTTAATAATTAATAAGATATGGTTTTATTTATTAAAAAATATATTATTATAATAACTTCATATTTTAATTATAATTTTAGATTATAATATCTTTAAATAATTATATCAATATTAGTTATATATACCATTTTAGATTAAGCATTAAAGTTTAATAAAATAGATCTCTATTTTTTATATGATATAAATTTTTTTTATCACTTAACTATATTATATAGAAATTTAAGTATAGTATTATCAAAAAATAAATATTTAATATTTTTTATTTGTTTCCACATGAATAATTCTGTAAAATCTTATAAATATATATATTCAATATTTCTGTGATACTGATTATTTATAAGTTAAATTTATAAAATAAATATCAGATAAAATTAATCTATCAAAGTATTCTAATTTATTTTTAGAAAATTAAATTTTACAAAAAAAATTAACTATACTATTTAATATATATTTGTAATAACTAGTTAAGATAATAATAATCTTATGATTATTCGTATATTTATAATTAATAGTACTGTATTTATTTATAATATCAAATATACATTATTTACAAATAATTATTTCTAATAAGAGTTAGTTACGGTATAATCATTAAATATTTTTTGTAAAATAAACTAAATTAACTAACAATATTATTACAATAACAAAATATTTGTATTTACTACATATTTGCTACTAATAAATGTAGTTTATTTTACAAAAAAAATATTTAATTTTGATATTGAATATAAATAAAAATAAAGTATTAATACTATAACTCATTTTACTTTTTTTTTGATTTTAATACACCAATCAGCATTATATATTACTAATAATGACAACAAAGTAAGTTAAACTAACTTAATATTTAAATAATTCAATAAAATAATTTTATCATCAGAAATCTTATTATAATTTGTATTATACTTAATATAAATTATTTTAGTTAACAAATTTCTATAAATATAACTTTGTTAATTTTTTTTCAAAAAAACTTTTGTGAGTTTTTATATACTTTTTAATAATTGAATACGTATATAACATAAATAACTATTAAGCGATTAATAAGTCATTACTAATATCTCTTTTAAAAACATATATTTGTTTGCAGTACTGATTTTTGATCTTTTTCTTAAGTATAAGTATAAGTTGATAGTTGTATAGTTAATTTATCTATTCGAGTATGATGTAATTACATAATGTATATAAAAATATGTAATAGTTTACATGATCTTTAGGATTTATTTTTTTAAAAGTTAATATTTAAAAAATTTTAATAAACAACTTATTTTAATATAATTCAAATAAGTTGTTTTACTATAATAAAATATCATGCATTATATATTATTCAAAGAATTTATTTTATGGCTTATTTATATCTAACTATAATAAAATATAACGCTATTTAATTTTTCAAATTATATATTAATTATATACAACAAATAATATAATATAACTAAATTTATATTTTTTATAATATAAATTTAAATAAACAATAACTAGAGTTTATATGCTTTATAATTAATTATATTAATAACATTTAATAAAATATTAATATACGCAATATAGCATTTATCTTTATATAAGATTTTATTTAAATTTATAAAAACTACTTAATTGCATTTTTATAGATCAAATTTTACGACAAATTATATAATTGAAATAAAATATATTAATTACATTTAATTAGATGATAAATATAAATAGAAACATTACATAAATGTATTTATTTCTTTTATTAAAAAGTTTTAATATATAAATATTTTATAAAAGTTAATTTATAAGAATTACAGGCAACATAAATAAAATAATTGATTTAATATCATAATATCTTATATAAATTAATTTTAATTAAACTATTTTAATTATTTAATTGGTTTTGAAACCTCATCCATCCAGGCGATTAGTAAATTGTGAGAGACAACCAAAACTACTGGACCAATAAAAAGGCCAATTACACCAAATGATAAAATTCCACCAATAACACCAATTAAAATAAGCACCATTGATGAGTCAGCACCTCTTTTTATTAAAAGAGGCCGCAGCACACCATCCATTGTTGCTACAATCATGCTCCATATGATCATAATAACTGCTAAGCTAGTATTATTTGACCAAAATAACCATATTATAGATGGTATCATAATTAATAATGGACCAAGCTGGGCAACACAACACACAAAGATAAAAATTGTTAATGTTGCTGAGTAAGGAATATTAACTAATGCCAAACCAATACCACTGATAATAGCCTGTATTAATGCAGTCACAACTACACCAAGTGCAACAGCACGAATTGATTGACAAGTAAGCAATATTGCTGTATCGCCACGCGTACCAGCAAGGCGAATAGCAAAATGTCGAATTCTTAATATAACATTTTCACCTTTTAAATATAGCAATGAACTAAATAATAACATTACTATAAGATGAAAAATAAATCTACCGGCATTAATTGCTTGTGATAAGAGCCAGTTAGTCACTTCTCCGATATAAGGTTGAAGTTTAGAGATCAATGCATTACCGCCATTTGTTAGCAATGTATGCCAACAATAAAAGAATTTATTACCTATAAATGGTAGGTTCTTTAACCATAAGAACTCTGGTAATTTAATTTCATTTGGCATTTTAGCAGCCCATTCAATTATTGGGCTAATATTTTGCATAATGCTACCAATTACTATTCCAAAAGGAATAACGAATAACAATATTACTAATAATGTCATTATTATAATTGCTAGCCAATTTTTATTCCATAATTTTCTTTCAATTTTTTTAAATAATGGCCATGTTGCAATAACTATCATTCCTGCCCACAGAAAACCAAGTATGAACGGCTTTAATACCCAGCAAGATGCTAATATCATAAATAAAATAGCAATTATGCTAAAAATAAATTTTGGTAGATCATTACTGAATTGATATTTTTTCATATATTTTAGCCTGATTATAAAATGATAGTTACTCTTAATAATGTAATCTATAATTAATAGTGATATTAATTATAGATTACATATGATACTTGTTTTTAATTAAATATAGTTTATAAAACGAAAATTGAATTTTATATTAATTTAAAATTATTATCACGATAATTTAACTTGTGTTTGTGTTCATCAAATAACTAAGAAAGTTATAATTAATACATTAATTATAAGACAAAAATTTTGGCAGAGTTTTACTATAAGTTTTATTTAATATGTATTAACAAAAAATAAATAATATTATGATCAAATTACTAATTAAAATATTATCTATTAATTCAGGTATTTATATTTTTTTTTAAAAACTTGTCAACAGTAGTAAATAATTCAAACAACCAACAATAGCAACTTATAGATGTATAATACGTCAAATATGCATATATTAAAATCAGTTGTTATTAATATGTTAATATGTATAAAAAAGAAATAAAAATTAATGTTTAAAAATAGATTACAATCTAAACCAGTATCTAAGAAATAATATGTGTAATTAATTTATGTGCTTTATTGGTTGCTTTAACTGAATTGTAAATCAGTAAGTTTTCTTGTTTAAGTTAATAATCAATACTAATAAATACGTGTTCGTTACTAATTTATAAAATTTATAATATTTAATGTGTTAAAGTTTTTTAACTTAACATTTAGAAGTCTCACAACATATTTTATGTTATTTAAATTTATTAAACTTATTTTGTAACACCAATCAAATAATTGGTCGTATATATACTAAAAGATTTAATTCTAATTGAATTATAAAGATGATATTCTTAATATATTATATGATTACAATGAAATATATCAAAAATAAATAAAGATTAAACGTCAATAAACTACTATGTGTTTTAATATTAACCATGCAACTATGTTGAATTGAAACAGATAAATTATCATTGTATAATTAACTGTTTATAATGGAAACATTAAAAATCAACAATAGAAAAATATAGATATTTGTCAAATTAAGATATAAAATAATAACTTGTAAACATATCCACACTTATATATTTTTAATAAAATCTCAAGTTATATGAAATTATCTAAAAATTTGTGAAAATTCTTTATCAAAAAATAGAAAGTTATCAAAAATAATAAAAACTAATAATCATTATATTAAGTAATGTAAATTTACTTATGATATTTCAGTATTAATAGTGATTAACTTAAAGTTAATGTGTTTTTTTCAAAATTTTTTTATCTGATATAATTAGAAATACTATTAATTATAGTAATATAGGCAATATTGCTATTAATAGAATCATTTTAATAATGGATATTGCTATTAATAATTTATTTAAATAATATGTATTATTTAAATAAAAATTGTAGATGTTTATATATAATATTTAATTTTCGTATATGTCATTAGATTAAATTAAATTTCTTATTCAAATTATTCTGTAATTAATTAGATGAAATCTAAGTTCATATAAAAAATAAAAGTAAATAAAAATTTATTATAATACAATCAATTATTTACATATATAAAATAAAATAATTTAATTAGTAATTATAAAATTTTGATTATTATTTTTATTTAAATTACAGAGAAAATTTATTACTAATAATATGCTTAATGACAAATCTAAAAATTATTACACTATTTCTGATCATATCATTATGTACATATAAGAGATTTTTCACAGGTCTATATAACTATTAAATAAATAATGATTAATCATTTTAAAATGGAGTCTGAGTTATTGCTATGAACTGATTTAATTGAATGCAGTCTATTAATTATAGACTATCAATTTATGTTATTTAACATAAATTGATATAATTGAATAATTAAAATTTATTTAATTATAACTTAGGACTAACTTGTTAGTAATATTTGGAGGTTATAATGTTTATACCAGAATTGCTTTCTCCTGCTGGTTCTCTGAAGAATATGAGGTATGCTTTTGCTTATGGAGCTGACGCCGTTTATGCTGGACAGCCTCGTTATAGCCTTCGAGTTCGAAACAACGAGTTTAATAATAAAAATTTAGCGAAAGGAATCAAAGAGGCCCATAAAATAGGAAAAAATTTCTATGTAGCTGTTAATATAGCAGCACACAATTCTAAATTAAAAACATTTATTCATGATATAACTCCAGTCATTAAAATGCAACCAGATGCTTTAATTATGTCTGATCCAGGATTAATTATGATAGTTAGAGAAATTTTTCCTTCAATGAATATACACCTTTCTGTACAAGCAAATGCAGTTAATTGGGCGACAGTAAAATTTTGGCAACAAATTGGATTAAAGAGAATTATTTTGTCTCGCGAACTCTCTTTTGAAGAAATTGCAGATATTCGTCAAAAAATACCTGATATTGAACTAGAAATTTTTATTCACGGCGCGCTTTGTATGGCCTATTCTGGTCGCTGTTTGTTATCTAGTTATATTAGTAAGCGTGATTCAAATCAAGGTGCATGTATAAACGCTTGCCGCTGGAGATATAAAATGTATGAAGGAAAAGAAGATATAATCGGAAACATTGTTCCCAACAAAGATATGATCAAGACAAAAAATATTAATAACACATTGGAAAGAGTAAAACATACAAATAAAGTTTTTTTAATGGAAGAAACAAATCATTCAGGTGAATACATGACTGCTTTTGAAGATGAGAATGGTACTTATATTATGAATTCTAAAGATTTACGTGCTATCGAACATATTGAACGATTAATTAATATCGGAGTTCACGCACTAAAAATAGAAGGTAGAACAAAATCTTTCTACTATTGTGCTAGAACTGCTCAAATTTATAGACGTGCTATAGATGACGCAATAGCTGGGAAATCTTTTGATCCAACATTATTAACTGCATTAGAAGGCCTATCTCACAGAGGTTATACTGAAGGATTTTTACGTAGACATACTCATGATTCATATCAAAATTATGAACATGGTTATTCTATTTCAAATATACAACAATTTGTTGGTGAGTTCACAGGTCAACGAAAAAATAAGCTTGCTGAAGTAGACGTAAAAAATAAATTTTCTTTATCTGATAATTTAGAATTAATTACACCAACAAATAATATCAAATTTACATTAACTGATTTATTTGATAAAAAAAACATGCCTATTAAAGTTGCACCAGGTAATGGACATAAAGTTTATCTTTATATTCCAAAAGAGGTTGATTTGAATTTTGCTATATTAATTCGTAATTTACCTAAAACAACACCAATAAATTCTCATTGAAAAAATATAATAAAAAATAAAATAAGTTTTAAAAAATAAAGTAAACAATATTATACATTATTTAATTATAAGAACTTATTATTAATTTCAAAAAATATTGAATAGTAATTCAAGTATATAATTTAAAAAAAAATTATGTTTTATATATTAAGTAATAATAAATTAATTTATAATAATAAATTAATTTAAAATAATATAAAAATAAAATAATAATAAAATTAAGAACTATTTTTTCTATTAATTTAATTTATATTAAATTAAAATTTTTAATTTATAAAATTTTCTATTGTTGATAATAAATATATTAAAATAACTTAATTTTGATTACAAAATATAAATATAAAATAAGTGATTAATTTTATAATAAAATATTATTTTATTTTATTTTATTTTATTTTTATTGTTTTTATTCTAATTTATATTTTATAATATAAATTTTTAGAGAAATAATAATAAAAAATTTAATTTAATTTAATGACGTTTACAAAAAAAAGTAAATATTATACATAATATCTACAATTTTTATTCAAATAATTCTATATAATAGCAATATTGCCTATATTACTATAATTAATAGTATTTCTAATTACATCAAATAAGAAATTTTTATAAAAAAATAACATTAACTTTAAGATAATAACCATTAGTACTGAAATATCGTAAGTAAATTTATTTTATTTAATAATAATTATTAGTTTCTATCATTTTTGATAATTTTCTATTTTGGTTAAAAAATTTCTATAAATTTTTAACTAATTTCATATAACTTAAGATTTTATTAGAAATACGATAAGAGTAAAGGTGCAAATAAGTTTCTATTTTATATATCAATTTGACAATTATCTATATCTATATATGATACTAATTTTAATTTAATCTCTTGATTATTAATAATATATTAAATATTAATTATTCAATTGGATTTACTATAATAGTAAACATATATAAAATTTCTTATAAATTTTTTTAATTCTTAAACTTTATTTACTTTTGAAATTTAATATATAATACTGAAATCTAATGAATAATTTATCTTTTTATTGCATTTAAATATAAAATTTTTTGATAGTATTTTAATTATTCTATAATTAGAAATAATTTTATATTTTCTTCATAAAATATTACAGTCTTATATTTTATGAATAAACTTTTTATAGAATTCATTAAATTTGTTTTTAGTTTGTAGTTTACAAATGAATAAAATTTTCATACTTATTTACAATAAATACATACTATGCAATATAATAATTAATTGATTATAAATAAAAGTTATATTTTATATAAAAACCTATATTTATGAAATATAAATTATAATTATTTATATATATTAGAATACATAAATTTTAAATCTTTTTATTATAAGTATAAATTTGATATCATTTTTCAAATAATGAATCGTATATACAACCAACAATAATTATAATCTCTTTACTAATTTGCAGAGATTATATGATACATTTATAAAATGTTAGTAAATTTGTAGTAAATTGTTATTTAACAAACTCTTCTATTTACTAAAAATAAAATGATTTAAAACAACTTACATTAATTGATTTATATTAAATTAAGCATAAAATAATTTAAATTTTCTAGAACTTTGCAGGTTTTTGGTTGCTCAACAATTCTTTCTTGTAGATATAGAAAAAATATGTTTGGATCAAATGAAAGATATAAAGCTTATTAATGAAGAAGTAATATAGTATAAGTGACATATCGAAAGATCGGATTCTAGTTAAACAGATAGAAAATATGATAAAAAAGCTTTTATTTTTTTTTGGTTATTTAGATAACAGAACATAGTTATAAGTTTCGTTTCTCATTATTCACATGAATGAAGATATGTTGGATGTTATATAAAAGGAATTTATTAATAATTATTGATCTATTTATTTGTTTCGCAGTAAAATTGCATTTCATGCTTATTTTTATATAATTTAATGAATTTATCAAAAAAAACTATTTTATATTTTAATGTCATTGCTATTCTCAATAAAAAAGTTTCTATGTAGTTAATATAGAAAATTTTTAATTCTATAATGAATTAAAGGAAATTTCAAATTATTAGAATTTAATGTTATAAAAAGAATTTAGTAAAGAAGTTTTTTCAACAAATATAATTACTCAATGAATATTTACGACTAACAATTACACTTATGAAATTATATGGACTGACTTATTATAAAATAACGATTATTATGTATTATGCAGTTTGGCACAGTTCGTTAGCAAATTTTTTTTGAAATAGAATCTATTTATAATAAAGTGCAGACATTAATTGAAAATTAAATATGCTTTATATTTATTTAATAGAACTTTCATAAATCAAAAGATAATTTTGCCTTAAATAGATAAATAGAATTTGATCAAGAATTAACAAATACTATTTACTAGATGTTTATTTAAATAAACGATATAATAGAAATTATCTTACTCCAAGATAATTTAATATGTAATTACAAAGAAATTATTTATCTTAAATACTATATTTAAAGTTAGAGAATATAGTAAGATAAAATATTTAAATTGTAGATAGTATAACACTAGAATTGTACTAAGAATCTACTTCTAGTTTAATGTATTTTAATTTAATTTTTATATACTAAAATAGTTAACATCATTAGTGTTTAAAATTATAATACAGCAATCAAATAAATTGATATTAAATTTGATTTATTAACATTTAATTAATATTTATCATATGAGATGTATGATGGCGTGTAGTTTAAATTTTTCTAATCAATTTATTTATCGTCTAGAAATTAAAATAATAAACATGCAGTAATCGTAGTTTTGAGATAAAACTACAGAGATATTACTAATAATATTTAATTATAAATCAAATCATAACATTATTTTTAAAAATATTAAAAATTCTATTTATTGTTAAAATTAATGATTAATAATAACAATAAAATATTAATTAACATATTTTTTTCTAAAATATAATTTTATCTTTATTTTTTATATAAAAAATTGTTGTCTGAAATGTTATCAACTAATATATATAATTTAGTAAAGTCTATATAATATAAATTATTATTTGTTATAGTTAATTTATAAGATGTAATATCAGTTAAATAATTTCATTTCATTTATTAATAATAAATGAAATTTCTTACATATTAGTACAGGAAGTTTGGTAAGCTATTTATTATTTACTATCAATATTTTAGTAATTTTACAAAAAAAATATAATCTTATTTTAAATTTTGTTAAATTATGTGAATTCATATTGTAAGTATAATCTGACGAGTTTTAGTGTTAAATTAAAAGATGACTTACATATCAGTAAAATTTTATTTAAAATAAATAGTAAAATATAATATTAGAAAATTTATTTTCATTTCTCTTAGTTATAATATTTAAAATTTCTAAATAGATAAAAATAACTACATAGTTTATTAGTTATAGCTTATTAGCTTAATATAAAATAAATTAATAAGAAATTTAATTTGAAAATAAAACAATTTTATTAATTTTTAAAAAAAAATATCGTAACTAATAATAAGAAATAGAAGGTGATGAATTAATAATGTCATCATATTTAGTAATTCATTATTTAATTTTACTTTTATTTTTAAAAATTATTAAAGTTAAATGTCTTTAACTTATTTAATGTAAAATTACTTATTGTTGTTTAATTCTTTAAATTATAATAAATAATAAGAAGTTGCAATTATTATGAAGCTATCTTTTATTGATACATATATTTCATAAATAACGTTTTAAAAGGTAAAATAATGGTTAAAGAATATGTAACAGTAGTTAGTTGTGGTGATGGGAAAGCAATTTTACAATATAATCTTAATAAGTCTTGTATTGGTTGCTCAGATAGCTCAACTTGTGAATCTTATATTTTAAATAAAATAGGACAGGAAACTAAGTATCAATTAGAACTTGAAATAACTCAGACATTGATTGCAGGACAAAGAGTTGAATTAGAAATGCATGAAACAAGTTTATTATATTCAGCAACACTCGCTTACTTCACTACATTACTTGGACTTTTTATTGGTAGTATTATTATGCAATTTTTCTTTTTTAATCAATTTGTTGTATTTTTAGGTGCGGTTGTTGGCGGAAATATTAGTTTTTTGATAGCACAAAAAATAGCATCATATTTGAAAAAGAAAAGCATATATCAACCAACTATTTCACAAATATATTTTTTGTCTGATAAATTAGAAGATAAAAGATAAACGAGATATACAAATTTAAATACTTATTACCAATAATACATATAAATCTTTTTACTAAAAATATTTTTTTTATTATTAGTAGTTATTTATTTTTTAATATGTAATGTAGAAGAAATTTATAAGAGTATTAGAATAAATTTTTATTAGTTTCAATTTTAGTTATGTATGATGTAGTATATCTAAAATTAACTTTTCATAGAAATTTAAAAGAAATATAACCTTGAAAATCAAATATATAAGAAATTTTTCTATCATCGCTCATATTGATCACGGTAAATCAACTCTATCTGATCGTATTATTCAGATCTGCGGTGGTCTTCCTGATCGCGAAATGGCAGTTCAAGTATTAGATTCTATGGACATAGAACGTGAGCGTGGAATTACAATAAAATCACAGAGTGTTACACTTAATTATAAATCTAATAGCGGTCAAAATTATCAGCTTAATTTTATTGATACACCAGGGCATGTTGATTTCTCATATGAAGTATCACGCTCGTTAGCTGCTTGCGAAGGTGCGTTATTGGTTGTTGATGCTAAGCAAGGTGTCGAAGCGCAAACGCTTGCTAATTATTATATCGCTATTGAGATGAATTTAGATGTTATTCCCGTTATTAATAAAATTGATTTACCTACCGCAAATCCTGATCATGTAGCTAAAGAAATTGAAGATATTGTTGGCATAGACGCTAATGACGTTGTGCATTGTTCGGCAAAAACTGGATTTGGAGTAAAGGAAGTAATTGAGCGTCTAATTGAAAATATACAACCACCAGAAGGTGATCCATCAGCTTCTTTACAAGCATTGATTATTGATTCATGGTTTGATAATTATCTAGGAGTTGTTTCACTAATATGTATTAAAAATGGCACTCTTTATAAAAATGATAAAATTAAAGTTATAAGCTCTAATAAATTTTATAATGTTGATAGTTTAGGTATTTTCACGCCAAAACGAGTTGATCGCAAACAACTAAATTGTGGTGAAGTTGGATGGTTAGTTTGTGGAATGAAAAATATTCATGGAGCTCCTGTTGGAGATACATTAACGTCCGCCCGTTATCCTGCTAAAGAGGCATTGCCTGGGTTTAAAAAAGCAAAACCACAGGTTTATGCAGGTTTATTCCCATCTAGTTTTAATGATTATGAAGCATTTCGAGATGCCTTGGCTAAATTAAGTCTAAACGATGCTTCATTATTTTATGAACAAGAAAGTTCAACAGCATTAGGTTTTGGATTTAGATGTGGTTTTCTTGGTCTGCTTCATATGGAGATTGTTCACGAGCGTTTGAAACGTGAATATAATTTAGATCTTATTGCAACTGCACCTACAGTTATTTATGAAGTCAAGTTAATGAATAATAATATAATATATATTGATACTCCATCTAAATTATCATCAATTAATAATGTAAATGAATTACGCGAACCAATCGCATTGTGTAACATGCTAATGCCTAAGGAATACCTTGGCAACGTTATTACACTATGTATAGAAAAGCGAGGAATACAAACTAATATAGTGTATCATGGTAATCATGTTGAATTAACATTTGAAATCCCAATGGCTGAAGTAGTTTTAGATTTCTTTGATCGTTTAAAATCTTCTTCACGGGGGTATGCTTCATTAGATTATTATTTTGTCAGATTCCAAGCGGCTGATATAGTTCGCGTAGACATATTAATTAATGGTAAAATTGTTGATGCTTTAACATCAATTATCCATCGAGCAAATGCTCGATACCGTGGAGGTAAATTAGTAAATAAAATGAAAGATATAATTCAGCGACAACAATTTGATATTGTGATCCAAGCTGCAATAGGTACTAATATTATAGCTCGTTCAACAGTGAAGAGATTGCGAAAAAATGTATTAGATAAATGTTATGGCGGTGATGTTAGTCGCAAGAAAAAACTACTGAATAAGCAGAAGGAAGGCAAAAAACGAATGAAGCAAGTTGGGAATGTTGAACTACCTAAGGAGGCGTTCCTTGCAATCCTTCACGTAGATAAAATATAACTAACCATTATTAAGGAGTCATAATGGCCAATACTTTTTCTTTAATCTTAACTATAGCTACATTTATTACAGGAATTATTTGGGTTATTAATTATTTTAAATTAAGATCTGATCGAAATAAAAAAAAAGATATACATCAAAAGATTGATGTATATGCTATAGAAAAAACACATTTACTTAAAAGCGTTTATAAATCATCATGGCTTAATGCTTGCTCATCTGTTTTCCCAATATTAACAATTGTGTTAGTGATACGCTCATTTGTTTATGAACCTTTTCGAATTCCATCAGGTTCAATGATGCCTACTTTATTAGCTGGTGATTTTATACTAGTAGAAAAATTTTCTTATGGATTAAAAGACCCTCTTACACAAAGAGTATTATTAAAAACAGGAAAACCAAAACGTGGTGATATCGCAGTATTTAAATATCCTAAGGATCCTAGTATAGATTTTGTTAAACGAATTATTGGTTTGCCTGGTGATAAAATCATATATGATCCTGAACAAAAAGAATTACATATATACCCGAATTGCTCAATTTCAAACTGTTTGCAAAAGTTACAAACTATATATTCTTCACCAAAAGATAGCGAGTGGGTTTTATTTTTTAATATTAATTCTATAATAGAAAGTCAAAAAGGAAGTCATAAAATTCCATTGAACAAACCAGTTTCAAGCAATGGATTACGTCAAGTAGAGAAAACCGAAAAATTAGATGGTATTATCCATAATATTCTGCTGATTCCTCAATCATATACGCGATCACTATATCATCAGACAGATTTGGAGGATAATACCTGGAAAGTCCCACCTAAGCATTATTTTATGATGGGAGATAATAGGGATAATAGTTCAGATAGTCGCATGTGGGGTCTTGTGCCAGAAAAAAATTTAGTTGGGCGAGCTGTTAGCATATGGTTTAGCGTTGATAAAGATGAAGGCGAATGGCCAACAGGGATACGTTTAAATCGTATTGGTACAGTTAATTAATACAATATTATATAAACTAATTATTAATAGAAAATTGATTTATATCATAACTGAAATAAAATATATCTCAATAATTAAGATGACTGTTTCTTAATTAATACTAAAGTTCCTGCAAACGCAACAGCTTTGTAAAAAAATATTTCACAAAGCTGTTGCGTATGCTTTTTTGTAATTAGATAATGAACTAATTGGTAAGACATGAATTCTTCTTTAATTGAATGGGAAAATCGACAAGAAATTAAGCAGTTACAATGTAAGCTTGGTTATACTTTTAAACAAATTAAATTACTAAAACAAGCATTAACTCATCGTAGTGCTAGCAGTATTCATAATGAGAGATTAGAATTTCTTGGTGATTCAATTCTTAGTTTTGTGATTGCTAACAATCTATACAATCGCTTTCCTAAAATTAATGAAGGTGATATGAGCCGTATGCGCGCAACATTGGTCAAAGGAAATACGCTGGCCGAACTTGCAAAAGAATTTAATTTGGGAGAATGCTTGAGCTTGGGTCCTGGTGAATTAAAAAACGGAGGTTTTCGTAGAGAATCAATATTAGCAGATACTATAGAAGCTTTAATTAGCAGTATTTTTTTAGATAGTAATATTCAAACTGCTGAACGAATTGTTTTATCTTGGTATGATAATCGGTTAATAGAAATTAACCCTGGTTATAAACAAAAGGATCCAAAAACTCGATTACAAGAGTATTTACAAGGTCGCCGACTACCTTTACCGAGTTATTTAGTTGTTCAGGTTTGTGGAGAGGCGCATGATCAGGAATTTACTATTCATTGTCAAGTTAGCGGCATAAATGAACTTGTTGAAGGAATTGGCTCAAATCGCAGAAAAGCCGAACAAGCAGCAGCTGAGCAAGCATTAAAAATATTGGATCTTAATGAGCAAAGATAAAATTTATTGTGGATTTGTAGCAATTATAGGAAGCCCAAATGTTGGTAAATCAACATTACTAAACAAATTACTTGGTAAAAAAATTTCTATCACTTCACATAAACCACACACAACTCGTCATCGAATAATCGGAATAGAAACAGAATCTAATTATCAAACAATTTATATCGATACACCAGGATTGCATATAGAAGAAAAACGCACAATAAATCGTTTTATGAATAGAACAGCAAACAACTTAATTTATAATACGGAACTGATTATTTTTGTTACAGAAGGTATACGTTGGACAATCAATGATGAAATGGTAATAAATAAACTTCGTCATTTATCAGCACAAGTATTATTAGTAATTAATAAGATTGACAATCTTGCAAATAAAACTAGTTTATTTCCTCACATTGAATTTCTTAGTAAACAAATGAATTTTCTGAATATTGTACCGATTAGTGCAAAAAAAGGTTTTGGTATCGATATTATTACTAAAATTATCCATCAAAACATGCCAGAAGGACCACATCATTTTCCAGCAGACTGGAATACTAATAGTTCGAAAGATTTTATTGCTTCTGAAATTATTCGTGAAAAGTTAATGCGTTTTCTAGGCGATGAATTACCATATTCTGTTACAGTTAAAATTAATCAATTTTCAGTAACAAAAAGCGGGAGTTATGACATTAATGGACTTATTTTTGTTGAAAGATTTAGCCAAAAAAAAATGGTGATTGGCAATAAAGGTAGCAAAATCAAAAAAATTGGTATTGAAGCTCGAATAGATATGGAAAAATTTTTTGTTACTAAAGTTCGACTTAAACTTTGGGTAAAAATTCAAGCTGGTTGGCCAGATGATAAATTTATTTTGAATAAATTAGGTTATAGATATCCTTCTTGTTAAAGGAGGATTTTTATTGATTAATTAAAACAAGTATTTATGCTTTATGTAAATATTTATAGTTAAAAAAGTTTCTTATTAAATTTTTTGCCTAAATTTTGATACTATTCTAGTTTTATCTAAATGTAGTCATTTATATTTTCACATATTTGATTGAAGATGGCTAAATCAATTTTTCTAATATTGATTCATTTTTTATTTGTTTGTAAAAAAAAATGAATCTCTCTGATGAGAGAATAACTAATTTCTTTAGTGTTATAATTTATTTTAATGGTATTAGACAAATATCATTATATTAATAAACTTCTTATTTAAGTTTATATAGAATTTACTATAAAAGCACATTTAATTTCTTGTCTGTTTAAATGTATTTATTAGAAATTGATATGTTAATAAATATGAATTATTGTATTTTGATTATCATTAGTATTTTATTTAATTTATAGTGTTAATTTTTATTCTTGCAAGTAATAGTTAAAAATAATAGATAAGATTACTTATTATTAATAAAAAATTTTACTCTTATATTCGACTATTAAATACTTAAGTTTTATATAAAAAAAAGTTTAAATTATTTGCTTATCGTGAATTTTTTATAGATATACATTAAAAAAAATTAAGAGTATCGCAATAAAAACTTATTTTGAGAAAATCATTAAAAAGATATAATATATTTTATAAAAATATATCAATTGAATTTCGCTAAAACCTATTTATTTAAAATATATTTAGATACACTGTAATTACATATACAAATAAAAAATTAAAATTAGAAAATATATAACAGGAGTTAAACATGTCAGAACTATTATTAGGTGTTAATATTGATCATATTGCAACATTGCGTAATGTTCGAGGAACGCAATATCCAGATCCTGTACAAGCCGCATTTATTGCAGAGCAATCTGGTGCAGATGGGATTACAGTGCATTTACGAGAAGATCGTCGACATATTACTGATCGCGATATTAAATTACTTAGACAGACTCTACAAACTCCTATGAATTTAGAAATGGCTGTAACTAATGAAATGATAGAATTTGCTTGTGATCTTAAACCTCAATTTTGCTGTCTAGTTCCAGAACGTCGTGAAGAAATAACTACTGAAGGTGGTCTTGATGTTGTTAGACAACAATTTATAATCTCAAATGCGGTAAAACAATTATCTGAGGTTGGTATTACAGTTTCTTTATTTATTGATCCAGAAAATAAACAAATTGATTCTGTAGCAGAAATTGGTGCTCCATTTATTGAGATTCACACAGGTTTCTATGCTAACGCAAAAACTAAGTTTGAACAGAAAAGAGAGCTTGAACGTATCAAACAAGCTGGAAATTATGCTATTTCTAAAAAACTTAAAGTGAATGCTGGTCATGGTTTGACTTATCACAATGTTAAATGTATTGCACAATTACCATATATATATGAACTTAATATTGGCCATTCAATTATTGGTAGGGCAATTTTTAGTGGCATGACGATAGCGGTAAGTGATATGAAGAAAATTATTATATCGGCGCGATCTTGATGACTATTATTGGTTTGGGCACTGATCTTCTTGAAATTGCACGTATTGAACAGATTGTAAATCGCCTAGAAAAGCGTTTTTCAAAGCACATATTATCCAATCAAGAATTAGAGCAATATCAAAACCATTCTCAGTCAATACGTTTTTTGGCTAAGAGATTTGCTGTCAAAGAGGCGGCAACAAAAGCTTTTGGAACTGGAATTCAAAATGGTTTAACATTTAATCAGTTTGAAGTTTTTAATGATAAATTAGGCAAGCCTGAACTTAATTTGTTAGGGAAAGCAAAAATATATGCCGATTCATTAGGGGTTAAACGCATTCATGTATCATTATCTGATGAAAAAAAATATGTTTTCGCCACAGTAATTATAGAAGGTTAAATCTTATTAGAATGTTGTAATAATATAAATTTATTCCATAATTGTTCTTCTGTTTCTGAATTATCTGGATCTTTAATTATAGTATTTATAATTGGACAAACAAGTTGGCATCTTGGTTTATCATAGTGGCCAACGCATTCAGTGCAAAGATTTGAATTAATTTGGTAAAATTCTTCTCCAATGTAGATTGCTTTATTAGGACACTCTGGTTCACACATATCACAGTTTATACATTTATTAATAATTAATAGTGACATTTTTATTTTTCGTTTAAAATATTTTCATATCATTAAAGTTGATAAAATATTACATTTATTATTTTCTTTAGTAAAAATAATAAATTAAGCTTATTAATGTTGAGAGCAGTAAATTATAATCATAAAAATAATTTTGTACTACTACTACATTAACTAGTTTAAGTTTAATATTTTAATTATCTCGTAGAGATAAGATATAAGTAATTTTGTATAGTTGCTTCATGTATTATTAAATTAGTGATTATTGGTTGTTAGTTAACTATATAATTTAAATTCATATGATTATATCGATTAATAATAGTAATATTGAATATTTAAGAATTTAAAAATATATTTAAAAATATTTATCAATCTATAATAAACAACTTAAAGAAAAAAATAAATTATCAAGAACTAATAAATAATAGCGCATCACAATTCTAACATTATAATAAAATTTATTCTTGAGTAAAGAATATCAACTAAAAATATTTCATAAATCTCATAACTAATATTCCTTAATTAGATTTTATCTTATATATTTCTACCATATCAAATTAATAATATAAAAAAAAGATGAATGTTTAATCTAATTAATAGCATTTTAAAAGTTTAAAAATATTATATAATGTTTATAAAAAATTAGATTATACATAGATACTATCAATTTTTGTAAAAAAATGAAACATAAAACTTTAAATAATTTATTAACAAATATAATAGTCATGTTATTACTACTTATATAGTTTTATTGATAGTAATATTGAAAATAAATAGACTACTGTTATATTTCTTATTCTTTTAGATAATTGCTTACCTAAGCTAATCATAATTATATTTTATGTATTAACTATAATGATTGACATTGATTATATTATGATACATGTTTGTAATTATTAGCAATAACTCTTATTGTTATTAATGGCTTTATATTTTATATCAATTTTTTTAAGTTTCTTTGCGTCATAGTGATACATAAATATATGATAAATAATCTATAATTTTAATGTTAGATAAATAACTTTTTAATAAATTTCAAAGTAATTTAATAGTTAATATTTTAATACTTACTTATTAATTCTTGCTTGTAAAAGATACTATTATACACATAGAATTATTACAAAGTTAGTTAACAACTATGTCATATAACCATATACAAAAGCACTTAAAGATTTCTTTATACTTAAATTTATTTTCTTTTAATATCTAAAACTGTACGAGGAAAATCTAATAAATAACTTATATTTTAATATTATTAGAATTACAGTTATTTAAGATTTAATTTTAAAAAATTACACTTATAAAAAATTTTTAAATAAATCTTGATATGTTAATCGTAATAAAATCTATTATTAACTTAATTAAAGTAATTTACTTTGATTTAGTTAATAACTATAATTTATTATAATATTTATAATAATAAATTATAGTTATGTAAAAATATAAAATTAATAATTATGTTGTTCATCATTATGATACTTGATAAATATCATAGTAAAATAAAAATTAGCATTAAAACGACATAAACTCTTTATTATATTATAGCGCAAAATTTTAATGTATTACTTAATTTTATATTAAAGCTAAAAGTGGAACTAGGAATAAGCTCGGCAATATAATTATTTAGAAAATAAATATTTTAATAAAAGATTTTTATAATTTTATTTATTTTTTTTATTCAAGTTAAATAACTCTTATAATTTTTATATAAATTTAATAAATCAAGAATATTATTTAAAGTATTAATATATTTTATTTTTAAATCAATCTAAGTATCAGTTATATTGATTTAACTTGTTTTATTACTTATAAATAAAAATTAGTTTAATTTTTAACTTTTCTTATAATATTTAATATCATAATTTCAATTAATATGTAATAGTATGAAATTACAATATATGTTTCTTCTTATTGAAAATATATATAGTATGTCTAATTTATCTTATTAGTCAATTTTATTATTACAATAATTTTTTAAAATTATAATCATGCGGATAAAATTAATTAAGTTTCTTTAGAAAAAATCAAAAAAAAGTTTTATACTTTTTCTTTAATTTCTATAAATTATTTTTACATATAGTTTTATAAAAAAAATAAATGGTAAATCAATATAATACTGAAAAGTATTTATATAATGTAAATATTTTTAACTAAATATTTTATGTAAATAATTAATTAATTTTACTTATAAAGTATATATTTATTACCACCTATTTGCAGAATCAAAAATAATTATATATCAATTATTTTAATAATTAATATGTCAACAAAAATAATTTTATTTTTGTGATAAATATATAGATATTTTTTTAATAAAAAACAATTAAATTTAAATTTAAGTTAATAACTAACAATAAAATATTATCACATACTTAAATTATAATTAATAAAATTAATCTTTATTATATTAACAGAACTAAAATTAATATTAAAAAAAATCTAAATATATAAATTAGAATAAAATAAAGTTACATTATAAAGACTGATATCTTATATTATTTTTTATAAAACTACTAATAATAAATTATTATATATATTAATTTATTATTAATTGATATAAAATTTTTATAATTATATCATAGTAAATTATTTTTATATAAAGTATGATTAGCTATATAGAAACTTATCGCATCAGTACTTAATATTCTTCTATTTAATTCTATCACTTAATAATTCTATAAATAAATGCTATGCCACTAAAATTGCTAAAATCAATTTATCTATTATTAACTAATAATTATTTAATAAATAGATATCAAACTAGTAACTATTAAACAATAATATTCCAAACTAACGATACTGAATTTACACCTCATTACATCTTAACATTATATAGATTTTATCTATGAAAAGCGCTAGTTTAAAAAAATGTTATTTATTTTTTATAAGTTAATTTATTATAATACAGTTTATATACATATTATGTATTATATTTTATTAATCATTTTAAGTATCATTAATTTACAATCTATTAAATTAATATAACTAAATTAATCTATTTCAAAAATTTATGTACAATTAAATTAATTTACATAAATAAATACGTAGAATTGGTTTTATTTTTATATAAAGTAAAATATAAACTTGATTTTTTATTAAAATTATAAAATAGTTTTTTTATAAAAATTAATATTAAATAATAAATTTAATATTTTTATTTTAAATTTCGAAATTATATAAGATTGTTTATAACACTATTTGATATTACTACTAAAACTGTAGCAATATCAAAACAACAATGATAAAGAATCAAAAGAACTTATAAACAACATTTAGTATATTAATATCATTTTATTGAAAAGCAATTTAATAAGAATATAAAAAATATAATATTTATTAATACATAAATGCATATCACAATATAATTTTAATATTCATTAATTATAGTTTAACGTTATAATAGTATCATATTATTCTATTATAGTTATTTATGCCTAAGAAAATTAAAATAAAATAAATTTGTTTTATAAAAAATATACTTTCTTTTACTTTAAAATTTAATACCTGTACTTATTTAGTAAATAAAAATGCAAAATAAGAATTCTTATTTATTTTGCAATTAATAAATTACTATTATCTTCAAACTTAATAATTATCTATATAAAATTAAATAGAAATTTTATATACATAAATTTAATACACTCAAATAAACTAATAAAAATAAGTTTAAAAGATAGTATTGTATTGTTTATATAACGCCTTTATTAATTTATAAAATTCATAATATTAATACATTAATAGAATATAAATTATTTATGTACAATAGTTTAATAAAATTAACAATACATAAATAATCAAATATAATTATTTACTAATTTATATATTTAAATGCAAACTTATTTTTATCTCTAAATATTCAATAGTTTCTAATATTATTATGGATTATGTGCAAAGAATAAAATTAATTTTTTTAATTTATCGCGCTGATAAATATGTTTCATGGTAATTTTATTAAATATTTTATTTTTTTTAGAAAAAATAAAATAATAATTATATATTACTTAATGTATTTAAGAAGTATAATTGCTTATTATTTTAAACTTATATCTTACATTATTGAATAAAATCATTTTGTATATTAATATAGATATACCTAATAAATATAATATTACTAGATAAAGAACAAAGTTATAATAATATAATATAGACAGACTATCATGCGTGCATAGTAATAAAGTTACGTAAAACGGATATAAAATATTTTATAATTAAAATACTGAGTAATATGATTATCATACTAGTCTAAATAGACTATTTTTATTATTAGAATTATCGTACAGAAAATGGTATTCTATGAAATTATTAGAATAAATAAAGTTTGCAAGATATAGTATTAACACTAAAAAAAATTAATATATAAGTAATAATGAATATTACTTATATATTAATCATAAAAAACATTTACAAAGTTTGACTATCATTAAAAATGTAAATTAAACTATTTAATTCTGTTGATGCAATTAGTGATTAATATTACCAATCAACTGTCGTGCATAATATTTATTTACATATATACAAAAATTATTTAATGAAGAAATTATTCAACTTATTTAACATAGAAATGATTTAATTACTATTATATTAATAATGTAACTATAACTAAAAAATAACTAAGATATTGACATATAATATTAAGTTTGTCATTATTTTTTTATAAATAAAAATACATTAATTAAAACCTTAAAAAAGTATGATTAATTTAAAATAGAAAAAACTTATTTTACAAAAGAACATAGTTTAAATTTTTATCCACTATTATAGTTCATAATAGTGATTAGGAAATTTGATATCGATTAAAAACTGAAGATTTGTTTACTTTAAAAATATATTTTGCTATTATAGATTATATATTTACATTTAAATGCGCAATAATTTATATGATACAGTATTAAAGAGTTTGCAAGTAGTAGAATACAATAATAGCAGGAAATTTTAATCGTATTTTTCAAAATTTTACTTGTAACATGATTTAATATCTATTATTTATATAGTATGATGAATAAAAAAGTTTTTAATTTAAATTAGCAAGTTAAAATATATTTTTTAGTTTTTTATATTTTTACAAAAAAATATTAAATAAAAACAATAAACTAATTAATAGACATAAATGTAACATCTGTTAATATGATGTTAACTTAATATTAAAGTATTTAAAAATTAAAAAATAAAATCAATATATTTCTTGTATTAATTCATCGTATATACTTCACTAATTGTTAATATATATTTTAAACTTATCAATAAATTATTAATAAATTGCATTATTAAATATTTTTTAAACTTTTAATATTTTATAAAATTTACTTTTGTGTATTAAAACAAACAATATATTAAATTGTTAGTTATTTTAACTAAATATTAATTAATTAATATTTTATCTTTTAATTAAAGAAATAATTATGTTAAAATTATATTTTTTAATATAATATAATCTATTATAACTAACAAATATATTTTTTTATATTGTCATTGAAACTTGTAAAATCATTAGTATTATGGTGGTTTTGTTACATTAAATAATCACTATAATTAATAAGCAGAAGTTAACTATTAAATGTTAATCTAATTATGTAATATAATACATATATGATATTAATCAGTTTATAAAATTATTAGATATATCCAGAACCAAATATTAATATGATTATAGTAAGTAAAATACTTAAAAGTAAAAATTCTACAATTATTTAAAATATTAAGTTTTAATAAACTGTTATATAAGAAAACGATTTTGTAACTAAATAACTATATTAAATGATTTAATCATATATCACAAAAATTTAGTAACATTAATTTATATTAATAAATATAAAAAATAAACTAATGGCATTATAAATTGTTAATTTTTATAAACTTAAATTAGATTATGCTATATTTTACATTAATAAAAAGAGAAAATTTATACTGTGATGTTATCTAAGTTTAAAAAATCAAAGGATAAACAATATCTTGATGAATTAGCAAAATTACCACAATCTGCCAGTGGGGTTGTAACGCTTTACAAAACTAAAAATTTTCGCAAAATCTTATTAGATAAGATAGCTACCGCTCAACGATATATTTATATTACTGCACTTTATCTAGAAAATGATGATACAGGTAAAGACATACTAAATGCTCTTTATCAAGCAAAAAAAGCACTGCCAGAATTAGATATTAAAATAATGCTTGACTGGCATCGTGCTCAGCGTGGTCGTATTGGTACAAATATTAATATAACCAATGCTGATTGGTATTACCAAATGGCTATGGATAACCAAGAATTACATATTGCTATTTTTGGAATTCCTGTTAATACACGAGAGGCGCTAGGTGTTTTTCATCTAAAAGGCTTTATATTTGATGATGCTGTTATTTATAGCGGAGCTAGTATTAATAATGCGTATTTTCAGCGGAATCAACATTATCGTTACGATCGTTATCATATTTTATATAATGCACAATTAGCTTCAATTATGAAGATGTTTGTAGATCAAATATTACTATCTTCACCAGCCACTCAACGTCTTGATCAATCACATCGACTACGAAATAACGAAATTAGAAAATCAATTAAACGATTTCGTCATAACTTAAAAAGTTGTTACTATCAATTTCAAAATAATGCTACAAATGAAGAATTAGCAGTAACTCCATTGATTGGTTTAGGTAAAAAAAATGAATTAAATAAAACTATTACACACTTAATGAATACTACTGAAAAAAAAATGACTATATGTACACCATATTTTAATTTTCCTACTATTTTAACGCGTATAATTAGTAAATTATTGCGCAATGGTAAACAAATCGAAATTATTATTGGTGATAAAACGGCTAATGACTTTTACATTTCACCAGAAAAACCTTTTAAAATTATCAGTGCATTGCCTTATTTATATGAAATCAACCTATGCCGATTTATATGTCAGTTACAACACTTTGTAGATAGACAGCAATTAATTATAAGATTATGGAAAGATGGAGAAAATAGTTATCACCTAAAAGGAATTTGGATAGATAATAACTGGCAATTGATAACAGGAAATAATCTTAATCTTCGCGCATGGAGACTAGATTTAGAAAATGCAATATTAATTCATGATCCAAAAAAAGTTCTATTGGAGCAAAAGAATAAAGAATTAAAATATATAACAGCTAATACCCATATTATGAAGCATTACCAAGAGATTGAAAATATTCAGCTATATCCAGCAAAAGTTAAAAAACTTATTCGCAGTTTACGAAGAGTGCGCATTGATAGATTGATACGACGAATTCTATAATAGTAGAATTTAATTCAATGCCAACAAATAATATAATATTAAAATTATAGTATGATAGAATTTATAATCTCTCATATTGAGAAATTAGATTTTATAACTTACTAGACTGCATTTATTTTTTAAATTTGATAACTGATATGACGCTGATAAAATACTTTAAACTGTAATATCTCTAAACAACTTAAAGTTTTTAATCTTCAAATAAAATATATTAGATATTATAAAATTGATGCTTTTTGTTATTATCGCATTTTATCTTATGCGTCAATATATTTTTATATACGTAATATATATACACTTTATGCAAATATTACTTAGTTATATAAAAATCTAGTAATATTCATTTTAAATCTAAATTCCACTTAGATACTATCACCTGCTATCTCCTACAAACTTGATCATGCAACTACTAATTAGCATGATAACTATTATATTACTATATCATTAATTTCAAACACACTATAAACTAATATTCGTTTATTTAATATTAATTTATATGTAATATTTAATTTTACATATACTATAAACTATCTAAAACAAAATATAGTGATACATGTAATATACATGCTATTATAGTTTTAACTATAAAATATGATTAATAACATATAAGTAAACACTTGTGTAAATATTAAATGTTTAATTATATCAGTCTATTATAATAGAAATATATTCTATGTTTAAAATATATAGATTAATAAAATTTACTTTTATAGACGCTTGCTAAGCTAAGCTAGTTTTGAACTAAACATATTTATTTTTAAATAATCTAATAATTTTAAATTATTATTAGGTATCTTTATATTATTTATTTTAGCGCGTCTTTAAAAGATGCTGTCCATATTAAGTTTATCGACTATATTGTACATAGTTATTAATATATTTTCAAAAATAAAATATTAATGAATAACATTTAACATTTAATTAATAAAGTTTTGTCTCTATGAGATAAAACTTGCTATTAATCAAAAGATTAATGTTTATATTTAATTTAGCGTTACAATATAATAAAGATTAGCAAAGATTTGAATAGTTATCTTAATTGTCTATATTTTTATATCTAGTTTAATTTTATTTATCTATATGTTGCATACTAACTATAATTTCATACACTTTGTGAAGATAAAAACTTATTAAAGAAACTATTTTCATTACTTTATAAACATAAAGATGATACTTATCGTTTACTAAAATTTTTATAAAGAACCTAACTTTATACATTATAAAATTAATTAATCTTATGATATAAAACTAATAATATAGCACAGTAGAATTATTTTTTTTTAAGTTTAGATAGCACTTACGTTAATAGGTAACTATGACTATTAACTCTAATTTTGCGTATCTTACTTTATTGTCAATATTTATTTTTTATAAAATTATTATATATTTTATCTAATTCTTTCTAAAAGTTTTATTAAGATAATTAAGTGTTTTCTATACGAAAACTTATACCTAAAATAGAATTAATATTAAATTCATACTTAGTAGTTTTTTTTAAAAACTAAATGTTTAACTACTTTGAAACCTTAGAGTTATTACATTTACATTTATAAATGATAATACGTAGTTGATATAAGATATCAACTATTCAATACCAAACAAATGACATATTTTAAATAAAAATTAACATAAAATATTAACTTATTTTTTTTCACAAACTAGACTTTAATATACATTTAAAGATTCGATTAATATGATTTAAATCAATACTTAATAAGATATTTTTAATTTTTTAATAGTTACTGTGTAACAATTATATTAGTATGTATATAAGGATTAGTGCTCTTTTTTATTTACAAGAGATTTCTTATATAATATTCTATATATTATACATTATATCAAATCATTTCGTTATGATAATAATTTAAGTGTATAGTTAAGCTTTTCTGTTTATAGTTTCAAACAAAATAATTTTTTTTGAATTGTTACAATTTTCTTAAGCAATAATTACTTCTATTCTTCCTATTTAATTATTTTATTTAATGCGTTATTGTTATATTTTTTTTATTTCAAGTAATAATATTTCAATGTTTATTGTTTAAATAAGTCTATTAAATTTATAATACTTACCTTCTTCTATACAAAGAAGATGTGTTATTTAATACTATTTAAGTTCATAACACTAACAAATTCATATATAAAATACTATAGTCTCGCATTATTTTATTTTAAAATTCATTTTAAATATTAAGTAAGTAATTATTTCAATTTTTTGTCGTTCGATAGTAAATATTTTAGAAATCTATCTTAATTTTTTATGACACTAAAATTTTTTAGTCATATCATAATTCATATATTTTACTTATATTTTAATAAAATTATTTTATATTTTTATAACTTTGTTTTATAGACTTAAAATCTATATATTATTAATTTAATATTAATTTTTTAATATTTTGACCTAATAGAAAAAATTATTACATTTGACAATTTGATCATTCTATAAATTCAAATTATTTATTTGCCTAATTCACAAGTTTATTAAAAATATTTTTAATTAGAGTTTTTAAAATTCTTTACAATATTTATTTAGATAATTTATATTTTAATTTTAATCTTATTATATATTGTTAATGTTAAAAACAATTATTGCTAAATAAACATTATTAATCTATTTAATAATGTTTTAAATTGTAATTTATATTGGAAAAACTTATTACTACAGTTATATATCGATGTATAAAATAATTTTGCAATCAGACAACTCGATTATTTATTTCAAACAACGATTGAGTTATCTTTCGAAAAATAACTATAATTATAACAAAGCATTGTACGATTAATAATCATAAAATACATAAATTACTAGTTCAATTATATCATTAGAAAATCTGTTCAAATTCTTAATTATACATCTCTATATAAACATATACAACAAAATAATTTATTGTTATTTTGTTGTGACTTTAACTAAACTATAATTTAAACTAAGTGATAATAATAAAGCTATAGTTCTGTTAATTTATCTACTTATAAATTGAAATAATTATGTTTACAAGATATATAAATATATTTATCTAAATATATTATTTCTTATTATTAAAAACTTTAATTTCATGCAATGAATATGCAGATTCTAACATTAATTTCAATATATCTTCTAAACTAAACTTATATTGGTAATTTTATATTTCTTTGCATACAACGCATTACAAAATGTGCGCTTGAATTATTGATAAAGTTACTGCGAGTTGAGACAATGATAATGTTGTATTGTTTGTAACAGACAATTTTCTTTAAATTATAAATTTAACTAAATGAAAATAAAATTACATTAATTAAAAAATTAATTACAGATTATATACAATACTAACATAAAAATCACAATGCAATGTTTATTTTATAACACTTTTAATATCTTGATTATTTCTAAAGAAATATATCAATTTCAATGGTAATTGTATTTTTTTATAAAATAGCAGAAATATATTTCCTGACAACCTAATGCTCTCAATCACTTAATTTACTTAAGTTTAAATCAATAAATTATTTACTATAATAATAAAATTTAACGCATTAACTTTATAAGTAATAGTTAATGGACATAAACTTTAATTTAAAATAATTAACTCTAAATTAGGAATATATCAATACTGTTTTTATCTTTGAAGTAGATAATATTTATCTACTTCAAAGATAAAAACAAAATTTTAGTCATAGTATATCAACAATTTAATTAACTAATCTTACTATTTTTATTTCAATATTAAGTGTTTTATACTTCACATAATTTATCAATACAAACTAATTTATGATATATAACTCTAATTATTTATAATACTCCATAATACTAAAATAAAATTAAATGATATTTTTTTCTATCTCTAGCATCAATTGCTAATAATATTAATATAAAGACTTTAATCATAATTAAAATACTTTAGATTAGTAAATTCTATTTTGTTATGTGCATAATATATAACAGATTTTCATTAATTAGATAATATTTTAGCAACTATTATTTATTAATATAATTTAAACTACATTTTAAATATAGCATCAGTTTTAACATAAATAGAAATTTAATAGATATTTTAAAATCAATCAACTAAGCATTATATTGCTTAGTTTGAAAATGTGAAGCGCAGGTGTTTGTGTTTATATTTATTTATTAAAATGTATGCGATTTTGAATACTATTTCAATTATCTATTCTTTAAGCATCTTATTATCAAATACTTAACTTACTACTTAGATGTTCGTTACTTAACTTGTACGTATTATTCTTTCTGTATATCACTTAATCTAGTATATAATTAACTTTTAAATTAAAAGATTATATTCAAACAATTAATAATTATTATTTGTTATTAATTAACTATTTTATTACTTCTTTAAATTTAATTTTTAAGTTTTTTATAATTTATTGAAAGCATAATTATAGGTTATCTTATTGATTGTTAACATTCTATTAATTCATATTTAAAAGTGACATATATTACATTTTTATCTTAATTTATTAATTTTATTAACTTCTATTCGATGCAGTAAATATTAGTTGGTAGTAAATTAAAATAATAAGAATTTAATTAATAGTATTCAATTCTATATTACTAATTAAATTTAAAATATAATTTTATGTTTAAAAATAAAATAAGAATAATAATTTAATTATACTTATTGTCTAGAGATAATAATATCATTTTTAACATCTAAAGTTACTTCTTTTCCTGGTAATAACTTACCAGATAATATATCTTTAGCCAATGTATTTTCTATTTCTTGTTGAATAGCGCGCTTCAAATGACGCGCTCCAAATGATGGATTAAATCCTGAGGAACTTAGTTTTTTTAATACTGCTGCAGTAATTTTTACTTTATAACCTTGATCTTCCATTCGCTTATATAAACCTGATAATTGTATCTGTGCAATTTCTGTAATTTGTTCTTTATTGAGCGGATGGAATACTACCACTTCATCAATGCGATTAATAAATTCTGGGCGAAAACTTTTGCTTAGCACTTCCATGATTATTTCTTTCATCTCTACATAACTCAAACTGCTAAAACGTTCTTTGATCAAATCAGACCCTAAGTTTGATGTCATAATAATAACTGTATTACGAAAATCAACTGTTCTTCCATGCCCATCAGTTAAGCGACCATCATCCAAAACTTGTAATAAAATATTAAAAACATCTGAATGCGCTTTTTCAAGCTCATCAAGCAAAATAACAAAATAAGGACGTCTGCGAATAATTTCTGTTAAAGAACCACCTTCTTCATATCCAACATAACCTGGAGGTGCGCCAATTAATCTAGAAATAGTATGCTTTTCAGTAAATTCTGACATATCAATGCGAACCATCGAATCATCACTATCAAATAAAAAATTTGCGAGCGCCTTGCATAATTCAGTTTTACCAACACCAGTGGGACCTAAAAATAAAAATGAACCAATTGGTCTACGCGGATCTGATAAACCAGCTCTACTTCGTCGAATTGCATTCGACACTGCATGAATTGCCTCATTTTGCCCAATAACACTATTATGTAGATTTTTCTCAATATGAAATAACTTTTCACGTTCACTTTCTAACATTTTTGCAATAGGAATTCCTGTCCACCTCGATAATATTTCAGCTATTTCAGCATCGGTAATTTTATTAATCAACAACTTCATAGTTTTGCCTTCTAATTTAGTGGCATCTTTAAGTCGTTTTTCTAATTCAGGAATTTTACCATATTGCAATTCTGACATTTTACCCAAATCGCCACTACGGCTAGCCTGCTCTAAACTTATGCGCACTGTTTCTAGCTCAGTTTTTATATATTGCGTAGCAATAATTTTTTCTTTTTCTTCCTTCCATTCTTCCTCTAGCTCTGAATATTCTTGTTCTTTTTCAATTAATTCTTTTTCTAACATCTTAAGACGATTTTTGCTAGCTTCATCAGATTCTTTTTTCAGTGCTTCCTCTTCAAGTTTTAATTGAATAACTCTACGCTCTAAACGATCAATAGCTTCTGGTTTAGAATCCATCTGCATTCGTAAACTAGCTCCAGCTTCATCAATTAAATCTATTGCCTTATCCGGAAGCATGCGATCGGAAATATAACGATTTGATAAACTAGCTGCAGCAACTATAGCTGGATCAGTTATTTGTACATGATGATGCAATTCATAGCGTTCTTTCAGTCCCCTTAATATTGCTATCGTATCTTCAACAGTAGGTTCAGATATATAAACTTTTTGAAATCTACGTGCTAATGCTGCATTTTTTTCAATATATTGACTATATTCATCAAGTGTAGTTGCACCAACACAATGCAATTCTCCTCGTGCAAGTGCTGGTTTTAATATATTACCAGCGTCAATTGCACCTTCAGCATTACCTGCACCAACTATAGTATGTAATTCATCAATAAACAGAATAACATTTCCTTCTTGCTTGATTAGATTATTTAAAATTCTTTTTAGTCTATCTTCAAATTCACCACGATATTTTGCTCCAGCTAGCAAAGAAGCCATATCTAAAGATAGAACTCGTTTATTTTTTAAACCTTCTGGTACTTCTGCATTAATAATTCGTTGAGCTAGTCCTTCGACAATTGCTGTCTTACCTACACCAGGCTCGCCAATTAAAACAGGATTGTTCTTTGTTCGGCGCTGTAGAACTTGTATTGTTCTACGGATCTCTTCATTGCGTCCAATAACAGGATCGAGATTTCCAATCTCAGCTCTTTCAGTTAAATCAATTGTATATTTTTTAAGAGCTTGCATATGTTCTTCTGATTCTTGGTTATTAATATTTTTACTATCACGCATTTGTTATATCGCCTTTTTTATAGTTAATTTACTTACTCCAGTTGCTATAAAAATATCTGAGATTGATGTTTTAAGATTAAGATAGCCATCTTAAGCAATAAATATATAACAGCACCGATGTGAACATTTACCACAGAAATTTAAGTGCTTAAATAAAATTATTTGATAGATGGAATTACTAATATCATAATACTTTTTTTTTGGAAATTCATTAAGAATATTGTTTAATTTTTTCTTAAAACTGACTAACATTAATAACCCTACCTATTGATCATCTTAATAAAGTACGAAATACAATCTTTTTATCTAATAATGAATTAAGTAAATGTATTGGTTTAATAAATTGATTATTTATTTAATTACCAAATATTTAGCATCGACTAATATTTGTTTGAATTCATTAGAAAAACAATCTAAATGCATAAACACCTAAAAAAAATAAAACATCATTTATATGTATAAATGATTAATTTTATTAAAGATTTATTTTGAATTAAATTAATAATATAATTCATTTTTATGTAATTTCTACGATATAAAAAATTAGTTCACTGATATTCACTTCACTAATCGTATAAATAAGTTTCATTACAAACATATTAAACAGTAACTATTATGAACTTAAAACTAGACAATAAATATATATCTGAGAGATATTTATTATCATAATAAACTTTAAGATTTTTTGTAACTATGTATTTTATAAAAAAAATAGTTTATCATAAGCTGAGATTTCTTACCAATCTACAATCGAGAATATATGTCATAATACAGAAATTAGTAATTTAATTATTTTATTAACCATATATTACATGATTTCTCAAATCTTTAATAACAATATAAATTTAAATAATTTTGTGCACTTTAATTAATTATAAAATAATATATATAAATAAGATGTTTTCATAAGAAAATGCTTCATATTATTGTTTATAAATAAATAAAATATTTACTTATATGTAAAATTATTTTCTTTGGTAAATTAATAATCTTTATTATATGCAAGTGATTAACTTATTAAAGTTATGATGTTAATCGCAATATTTTCATTAATATCTATCTATTTTATTGAATTAACATTAATTTATTATCGTAACACAACATTATTGCAATGTTATAATATTCAAATATATATAATATTCTTATATATATCATAATTATTTTATAATATATATAGTTCAAATATATTTAAATGTTAATTTAATAATCCATATTATTTTCATTAATTTCTGCATCAATTTTAAGAATATTAATTAACATTATCATATCTACAGGAATATCTGCATTCCACTCCATTTCAATACCTGTACAAGGATGATGCATGCGCAACATGGCAGAATGCAGCGCTTGACGATTAAATTTTTTTATAATTTGCCTAACTTCTTCAGAAGTATCTTTTAATTCTCGTAATAAGCCACCATACACCTGATCTCCAACTAAATGATGATTTATATACGCCATGTGAACTCGAATTTGGTGTGTTCTACCTGAATTTAACTGTAATCTAAGTCTTGTGTGATGTCGAAAATAATTTACTATCTTATAATATGTAATACATGGTTTTCCAATCTTGCTAACAGCCATATGTGTTCGTTTAGTTGGATGTCGAGCAATAGGCTCATCTATTATTCCACAACCAATTATATGGCCATTTATTACAGCTTCATATTCACGTGTAATTGCTCTTAGCCGAAAAGCTTTTATTAAATATATATGAGAACGTATAGTTTTTGCAATAACCATTAATCCAGTAGTATCTTTATCTAATCGATGAACAATTCCTGCTCGTGGAACATTAATAATTTTAGGATAGTGGTATAAAAGCGCATTTAGTAATGTTCCGTCTGGATTTCCAGCGCCTGGATGAACTACTAAATTACGAGGTTTATTAATAACAAGTATTTCCTCATCTTCATAAATAATATTTAATGGAATATTTTGCGCCTCCAAATAAACATCTTCTTTAATCAGTGCATCAATATAAATTTGTTCATTACCAAATACTTTTTTTTTTGGTGCATTTATTACCTTTCCATTTACCAGCACTCTATTACATAATATCCATTCTTTTATTTGTGATCGAGAATGATCAACAAATAATTTAGATAATGCTTTATCTAATCGTTGGCCAATTTGTGATTTTAAAATTTTAGACTTAAGTTTTAATTTTTTGGACATGAAATTATCTACAGTAAAGTTTATATTTTAACAATAGTGCCATTAAATTAAAATATGTTATAATAATTAATGTTTAGTTAAAAAAAGATTTATAGAGATCTGCTGAAACATTCATAGGAAACAAATAAGTGATTATGAAAATAAAATATTTAATATCAACAATTATACTTAACATTTTTGTTATAGGGTGTTCAAGTAATAAGGATATTGTTTTTGAAAACTCTTACACTGATATTTATGTTAATAGCCAAAAAAATCTTCAAAAAGGTAATTACAAAGTAGCATTAACATTATTAGAAACTCTTTATAATCGTTATCCATTTGGACATTATTCTAAACAAGCTCTTTTAGACATGATTTATGCTTACTACAAATCAGATGAATTACCATCAGCTATATCAACAATTGATAAGTTTATTCAGATTAATCCAACAGATTCTAATATAGACTATGTTTTATATATGCGTGGGCTAGTCGCACAATCATTTGATCATAATATATTGCAAGATTTTTTTGGTATCGATCAATCAGATCTTGATCCTCAACATGCTATTGTTGCCTTTAAAGACTTCAATCAACTGATTCGTTTTTATCCAAATAGTCTTTATGCAACAGATGCTAGCAAGCGATTAGTTTTTTTAAAAGAACGTTTAGCGAAATATGATTTAGCTATTCTTAAATATTATAATAAACGATCTGCTTATGTTGCAGTTATTAATCGCACTGAACAAATGCTAAAAAATTATCCAGATACTAAGTCAACTCGATATGCACTAAAATATATGAAAATAGCATATAATAAATTAGGGTTAACTCAAGAAAAAAATAATGTTGAAAAATTAATTGCAGCTAATAACCATATGCAATAAAAAATAATTCAAAATTTATTTATTAAATGATATTTTATATAAAATATAAAAAATAGATTTATTAGTTAATAATATAAAATTACTATTTTATATTAAAAATATTTAATTATGATTGCACTATTAAAGATAAAGATAGTTTATTATTAAAATTTTAAACATAAACATTGATTGCTAAAAAGAAATAATAAGTTTTATAGAAACTACTCATTATTTATATATATACTGCTGGTATAATTACAAAAAAAAATTAATAAAATTGTTTATAAATTAGCAATTTAGATTAGAAATTTTATAAATTAATATTAGAAATAGATATTTAAAAATATTTAAACGTTTAACAAAGTAAGCAAACAATATTCATTTTTGTATTTTCAAAAAAAAGCCATTTAGAAGTGTTATACAATTATCATTACCTATAAAAATATTTAGTAATTCAAAATAAGTTAAAAATTAAGAAAATATTTTATATATAAATCAAAGTTTACTAAAATAAGAAAGTTTTGATGATACAAGTAGATTTTTTATTATATATATACAATTATTAATACTTTGTAAAAGTAAAAAGATTATTGTTGTTATTTAGTAGTTAAATATATAAAATATTGATATAACTTCAGATTTTTTAATAAAATGACTTAAGATGGAATTTGTTAAATAAAATGTCAATTATAATATCTAACTAAAATATTAAATTCTACTTACATATAATCATGGATTTTGATTGATAGTGTTGGTTTTATAATGTTTATAAGATCAATTTAAATTTGTTTCATTAATTAATCATTACTTAATTTGATATAATATACACAGGCATCAGATAAAAATAAAAGAAAATAGAAATCGACTTATTAAATTATAGATATTATTTTTTTCATATAATGTAATTAAAATTAAATTAATTAACTATAAAGCTGTTTAGATAATGATAATTATATTTTTATAAAATTAGCGTCAAAGAAATATTCTACTAATTGAATAGTAATTAAATTTATGTACAATGTAGATGTTTATTTAGAAGTTTAGATATTTTAAAAAAAATATTAATTATACAATCTTATAAATTCTACTGTTTTAGTCTTATTGTTATCTAATTTAGTATATATTGGTTTTATGCTTTTATTGTTAATAAATAGTAATCATGTGTTTTCTTTTGAATAGATTATTAATAATAAATGAAATAATAAAAATATTACTAGTAGTTATAAACATAACTTTCTTCAATAGAATTAATTATTAATTAAATGTTCAATGTTTTGCTCTACTATTTGCATAAAAATAAATTTTTAGTAAACAGCTATAGTAATGATAGTAAATTACTAATCTAGCTGAATATTAAAAAATAAAAATTAACTATTTATATAATAGCGATATTATAATTAAAGCATTAATAGCAGAATCATTAATTAAGAATATTAATAAATATGATTAATATTTTTTTTACTTTTAGTAAATTAAATAACAAGATATTAAGATGTCAAAATATAAATAAAATTAAAAGGAATTTCTAAAATTGTAAGAATTTACTATGTTTTTATCTTGACTTATCATAATTTATTTCACTTTAGTTTTTTGATTACAATTTATAAAATCTAATTAAATATTTATTCCATAAATAGCTTTATTTGCTATATTTATAATCTTATAGATTTTTATTTTCTTTTAAAGTTCTGAAAAAAATAAAAATTAATATTTATATTGGTTTTTAAAATAATTTTTTAACCATAAATTTTTATGATTATATGATAACCGCATGTTTATTATAATTATGTTAATGTAATATAAAGTAAAACTATTATTAGTATATACTGATAAAATCTATGTAAATTTTACAAATGCTTAAAAACTTGATAAACAATATTTATATGCTTTATATACTATTTTTATAACATATATAAAACTTGTTTATTCATATTTTTTTATAAAAAAAATATGAGCAATACTATCATATCTGCATCTACGTATACAATATAAATGTAAAGTTTTTATTCTATTTATATATAAAATATAAATAGATTATAATATCTAATACTATTTTCTTTGTTGTATATATGAAATTTATAGAGTTTTATAAACTATAAAACACATTGATGTATGTTTTACAGATATCAATAAATGCTAATTACCAATATTAAAGATGTGAAATGAAATGCTTTTTCTAAATTAATTAAAAAAACTTGTCTTTATTATTTTTCCTATATTCATTTGTTTTAAATATCTTGAAGATTAATCTATTGGTGTTATTTTGCCAATATGTTTTCTAGCAATATATTATATATAACCTATTCTTATATATTTAATTAACACTATAAAATCAGTATAGATAAAATTGATTAATCGGATATTAATATATTAATATGCATATTGTTTAATATACTTTACAGATTATTCCAGTCAGAAATCTTCAGCACATATTAATAAACTAATAAATAAATAAATATTATTTATTTATTTATTAGTTTTTATGTTTGCTCACTTGCCATGAAACATATATTTATATATTTTTACTAATTTATTATCATCAGAATTTTTAAATAATCTTTAAGCTTTATATATTTCATTATTAATTAGTTTTACTTGATTATTAATTTTTTTAAAACTTAATAGAATAATAACATTGATATATTACTATAGTAGTAATTATAAATTTATTATTTTGTAAACAATTTATATCTTAATTATTTTTTATCTGTTTATTTAAAATTTAAAGCTATTTTTTTTAAAATTCTCAAGAAAGCAATTTCATTTTTTTTACTTTTTATGATAAAGCTTTAAACTTTTTTACTTTCTATTAACTAAAAAACAGAACTAATATTTTAGTTACAACAGTAATATAAAATTTTATTGATAATAGATATCAATTGTAATATTATTTCTAATAAATACAGTTTACAACTCTTCTAGTATATTTAGTGCAATATTTAAATTTGCAATAAATAATAATTAATCTGCTATTTTTTATTTTCTATCATTATAGTATAATATTTATGTTATTTTTATTTCAACATCTTTATTTTTCTCATGTTTAAAATATATAATTAAATATAAATATTATCTATTAAAGATTCGTACATAAATTCAAGAAATTTTATAATATTATCTAATTCAGATATTTTTTAGAATGTTACTTATGTATAAAGAATAACAACAAATATTTATCAATTCACTTTTTTTTTAATTTTTATTAAGACAGAAAATAGATTAATAAAATATAAAAAAAGTTTTTATTTATTTTTAATAATATAACTTATCTAGTAAAAAGAAAAATAAAATTAGATGAAAATATATTGATATAAATATATAAAATTATAAAAATAAATACATTTATATTAAAATAAAAAAAATTAATATAATGTATGTTTTATTATGTGTTATTGTTTATATGTTTTTTTAAAACATAGAAACTTTTTTAATAAATTTAAAAAGTTGTTAATTTATATCTATGAAATTTTCATTTGAATAATTAATTGATCTAGATTTTTTAGTAAAATTGTACTATTAAATAGACTATTTTATATCTCATAATTTTTATAAACTAAAAACATTGGCTAAGTTGGTTTTAATTAAATTTTGTTTAAATTCTATATATTTAACAAAGTTTTAAAGTAACAAAAATATATAATAGTTAAGAATACTGCTTTACTTGATAAATAAAATATTTAATATATACCACCATAAATATTTTAAAATATACAAACTAATTTGTATATAAGTAATTTATATGTATTTTAAATTAAATATGAAGTAAAAGTTTTTAATGTTTTTATTTAATAATTTGAAAACTATGAAATTAATATGCTTATATTTCATACAGTCTACTTATGTTATTTAGTTATTTAAATCAGTCACATATAATATAAATATTAATAGTTTTTAAATGATGTATATCAATACTATAATTGATATTATACACTTCACTAAGCTACTTTTAGACAAAAAAATGTTCATTATTTAGTCTATGTTGCTAGTAGTTTTATATTAATTAAATACGATATATAGTCATACAAGATAATAATAAAATTCTGATAAATAGAATTATTTATATTTTGAGTGATAAGTAGGAAAGTTAATATAGAGTTGTATACAATTTATTAATTCATATAAAATTTTCTATTATTGGATTATTATATTACATGTTATCACGACAGTGTCATCTACTATAGTAACTATATCGGACATCAGAGAAAAAAATCTAATTAATAAGAAGATATTTAAATATAATAGTGGATATCAATTTTTAAATATTGTTCATACTTTAGAATTTAATATATAATAAAGTATATTTAAAAGCAATAAAGTATTTTGTACAATATACCAGTTAGAAATTTACTATATACTATATTTATTACATTTCTGTATCTATGATTGTTACTGATCATTTGGTATGAATTATTACTAACCAATTAATAAATTTTTAGATTTTTTATAATGTCGGTATAAATTTTATTTATATTAAAATATTAATGTAATGTATATCGTATTTAAAACTATATGATAAATTTTAATCTTGTTCAAAAATCAATCTCGATTAAAGGTTGATTTATTTTTAAATTCCATTCAATAAATGAACGTAAATAAACATAACTATATAAATACCATTCTAAATTATATCTATGCTTTGATGTCAGTGTTATATTATGTAGCTTGTATATTTTGTATACATATAGATTGGAATAATAATATATTATCTTATTTTATTATATAAGGAAATTAGCTTTACATTTAATTTTTATTGAATGTAAAGCTAACAAAAAAATATTTAAAACTTTTATACTGCTCATAACAAAATATAATTTTTAATAAAAATAAAATTAATAAAACTTAATATTGTGACAATTTTATATTAATCATAATTATGATTATATCGTTTAATATTTTTAATATTATACACTATGCTCACTATATATATTTACCTAGTTACAATTAATATGTTTAATAAAACATAAGGAATCATTTATATGATATAAAATATAATTACATATGATGACTAATCATTATTTCTTTCATAATTATTTATAAATTTGCAGAATATACAATAGCTGAGCGTTATTTAGTAACCAAGAATTAAAATAATACAGATACCAATATATTAACTTAGGCCTCTATTATCTACTATTTAAAAAGATGTACAATTGCACATATATTATAATATAACTAAGTTTATTTATATTAACTAAATTTGTATTATTTGCACAGTAGTGATTGTTATGTAAATGAAATGTTACTATTAAGAGTTTTTAATCGTTAGTTTATTATATTATTTTAATATTTTTTATATTTTGTAAAAAAAAACACAATAATAATTATTCTTATCTGTCACAATATATACTTTCATATTAGTTGTTTTTTTTAAACAAACAACAGTTGATTAACTTAACTATGCAATATAAAACATTTGTATTCAGTTATAACATATTAAAGAATTAGATATTATTCGTCTTATTATTTATTATTATCATAATTTTACACTGTTTTGCTAACTAGTTGTTTATGTATTTATCATATTTACTTTCTATATTTGATGACGAAGATTAGTAATTTATTTTATGTTTGTAATAATATTGCAGCATTATTTTTTATAATATTAAATTTAATCTTTTAATCTAATCACTTAATAATTTTTATTAACTTATTTTGCAACTTTTTATTTTTAACATAAATATTTAAATGTATAGCATAATATTTAATTTTATAATTCATTATATAATTTATACGCTTAAGTTAAACAATAACTACTTAAAGATTGTATTGCTTTTAAGCTGATCTCTCAATAATTCGCTAATTATAATTGAGTTAATTATATCTATATTTATCTAAATTATTATAATTCTAAATATGCATTTTAGATATCAATTTATAATTTATATTATAATAATATATAGATTTATATAAATAAAACTTTTAATATTGATATTAAATATGCAATAATATTAAGTTTGAACATAACTTTTCTCATGTTATCATCTTAACATATTAAATTTATTGCAAATAATACAGTTTATATTATTAAAGTAGAATTCGGCCTATCTTGTAACAGTAACACTTGAATAACTTTTTGCTAAATGAATATATTTAATGCCGATGAATGGATAATAACTAGTTTTAGTTTCATGATTGTTTGTAAGTGGTTAATTTAAAACACCGATTGAGGTTAAGATACTTCTTTGTAAATAATATGCAATCTACAATAAGCAAATTATAAGATATATTAGTAATTATTTATATTTAATCAATATATTATGTGACTTTATTGGACTTTACTCTTTTATATTATATTTTAAATTTCTAGTTTAATAATCAGATAAATTATATAATTATATATTTTTTTTAGTTTCTACAATGATTTCTGATAGACTAAATTACTGACTATTGTATTATTAAAATTAATAATATATAGATTCATTTAAATTTTGTTAAATTTAGTTAAATAAGAATTTAGAATCTATATGTAGAACGTATAAATAATAAATACTTCTTTAGACAACAAATTATATCATTTTGATTTCATCGAAGTTTTAATGAGAACATTATTTGGTAATAAATCTTTAATAATATAACATATCATATATTATTGAGGTAAAGCTACCACACAAGAGTACACTATCGCAATTTATTCTTACCTATTTATATATTTAATTTCTTCTATAAGCTTACGATATGTCGTATAAACTAACCATTTAGTCTTATTTATATTTATTTAATAATAATTTTATTCATCACATTCATCAAATCTAACTTTGCAAGTTTACTATTAATAGTATTATTACTTTATCATGATGCAAATTTATTATCAGCATTAAAAATATTGAGATATGATTATAGAGATATTATATTATACTAAATTCTATTCAACTAATCTTACTACTTTAAAATATATCACTTATACGACACGAATATTTATTGAAATATATTTTCATCAAATACAAAATCTTAAAACAATAATTTATATTGTTTAAATTAACAATTGTGCGTACTATATTTAATAGTCATTGTTTATACGGAATAATTTTTATTACAAAAAATAAATACTTATTGTTATCTATCATTTAGTAGTATTTAGATGTTTTTTAATATTATATTTTTTAGAAAATAATCTGAACTTCTATCCAAATCATTTATACAAAATATTCTATTTTAAAAATTAAGTATAAATTAACTAAAAATTTATTATGTATACTTTGATACCACAAAACCAATTTATATGAAATTAATGCTTATTCAAATAATATATAAACAATAATATATAATTTTCTATATAAATAAAAATGTAGTGACATCGTAATTAGTGTTCATTTGTTATATATTTCAATATTGTCAAGCTTTTTGACAAGCTAAAATGTAATTAATAATATATTTATGAAAGTAGAATATTAATAAGTACAGATCAGAAAACTATATGAATATATATTGATATATAAAGTTGTTTGAATAATTATCTAAAAATATTAATTCTGCATTTATCAAAAAGTATCAACTCAATATATTGCTTAACGATATACGTTTATGCATTTAAAAAAATATTGAATAGAAAGAAAAAATATCTATTAGCATAAAAGTTTATTAATTCGTTCTATATAGTACTATACTGATTAATATTTTAATAAATAAACTATATAAAACTTGATAATAGAAAATATTAATTTTATTGTTATTATGATAACGATAACAACCAATGATGGAGTTCGTCAAGGACGTTATTTTTTTTAAAAAAATAAATAAATATATTTTGTTGATTACATATTAAAAGTAAAAATGAGTAAACTTAATGTTTTAACAGAGTATATCTTGAAACTCAACAATATAATATTGCATAAGATTAGATACTTTAAATCAGATATACTGATAAAATGAAGATTATAAGTTTGGTTTCATTGAAAATTATGATATTAGCAATAGCTAATGAAAGAAAAATTACTGAAATAGCTAAAGTATTCATCTTTAAAACTGATTAGTCATAATGATTCTGAAATTTAAAACTAAAGCATATTAATTAATCAATTAAAGAATATACATTAAAAGAATATACTTAATATCACTATTGTAGTATTATATATATCCACTTATTAATACTTTAATAAGAATTACATTCTTTGCAATACGGATAATTATATTATACAGAGAGCTGTGTAAAGATAATTCATCTTACCAAAGAATGTGCATATATTAATTAAATATTTAATAAAAGTATAAAGATAAAAATAATTAACATAGTATTGGCAAAGCCAAGAATTTTAACTACAAATTTAATATATCAAAAAATTAAAATACAATTAATTTATATGATAACTACAATTTAAAGTTAATTTTTAAATAAGTTAGTTAGGCATTATTTTAGTGTAGAAAAATCATCAATTCTAATAATATAAGTCACTCTTATAAAGATCAATAAAATAATATTTAAAAAAAACAATAAAACGATTTATGAATATGTTGTTAAATAAAATATAAAGTAAATTAATATACATATTGACATAAATTTTACAAGTTATAAGCTTGCATTTTAACAAAATTGTCTATGGTAGTCAAAAATCGTTTATATACCAATTATGACTTTAAATTTTATAATTTTAGAATATAAAATTCAGAAAAAAATTAAATTTTAAATAACTTAAATTTAGTTACCTCTAAAAATAGCGAAATAACAAAGTAAATCATAATTGATAGCAATGATTCAATGTTGATTTAACAGCAAGCAGTAAAATAACTAATTCAACATAATGTTACATATTTAAAATAGTAAAAAATAATCAATGTTTATATTTTAATTAGCAATATATCATTATCTGATTTAATTCACCACAATTAGTTTTGCGGCATAATTTATCTAAATATTATCTATTTGTTATGTAACAAAATATAAAAAATAAATGACTAATATAATATATTAAAATAAATTATATTCTAACAACATTCGCAGTATTTGTTTTTTTATTAGAAGTATATTTAAGCTTATTTAAAATTTATAAAATTCAGTTGGATGCCATTAAAATAACGTTTAAATTATAAATGAAAAAAATGTGAGATAATTATAATAAGAAACAAATACAAAAAAATATAGCTTATTATAAATATAATTTTTTAGCACTTAATAGTTTTATTAATGAAAGACATAAGAATAAGGAATAAATCTAAAAAATATAAAAATAATACAAAATATAAATTTATTTATAACAAAAAATCATAATATGAAAAAAATGATACAAAACAAAACAATTTCTTAATATCTTATAGCGATTAATATTATATACAATATTGAATAATTTTCAATATTATTACATTATAAATAGTAAGATAATTACTGAAAATACATATTTAAAACTTTCTCATATTCATATAATAAGATAAACAAGTCAATGTTTGCTTGTTAAATTAATATGATAGTTTAATTTATGCATTCAATTAACAATGTAACATTGTTAATTGAATGCATTCTTTCGGATAATTTGAAATTTTATTAAAATTTTATAATATGCCATATTATATATCTAAGTTAATTGTTGGAATTACAACAATTAACTATTAATACTTTTTAACAGATTTAAAGTATTAACTTAAGATATTATTATTTAATTGTTTAATAAGACTATTAATAAGATAGTTTAATTTTATATCAAAATATTAATTTTATTTAAATAGATTATAGAAATTAAATATATTTTGAAAATAGATTAATTTCAAAAAAAACTAATGTCGAATACTTGAATATGATAACTATATATATTCCTATTGCAACTTCTACATTGTTTTATGATAATTAAAATATTTTATTATTATTAACAAATAATGCTGAAAAATTAGTTAAATAAACTCTATAATTTAAAGTTAACTTATTATAAATTATATATACCTATTATAAAATAGAATTAATTATTATTTTTTTTAAAAAAATAGTATTTTATTATAAATATCTATCTTATAGACAGTTAATTAAAAAGATAATATAGAAAATATAAATTATATTTTAAATTAAACTAATTCAAGAAACTTGAAATATTATTAATTGTCATTAAACAAACAACACAACGTAAGGTTTTAATTAAATTTAATAATTATGTAAGTATTAGTTGTACAATATTAATATCAATAATAAATAGTCGCTTGTTTTATTTTTTTATAGGTAAAAATTAAAAGAATATCTTATTTGTGTTGTTTCATATCGATTAAATTTAAATAATTAGATCTTTTGTAATATAATACAATTAGTTAATAACTTATATTATAATTGATTAGTAATCATCATTTGTTATTAATTACATTCTTTATTATAGTATATTGTATTAAATATACGTATAATAAAAATTATTAATCTTATTGAAATCAATACATATAATATATTATTTTTTATTGTAAAAAATTGCTGTGATTGATAAAGTACATTATTTATTAAAATTGATATTAGTAATTAGTAATTTATTATGTTATTTCTTTTTTATTGGCTAAACTATTTAAGAATTTGACAAGATGATGATCTTTATTGAAAGATATCATCATTGCTTCAATAATTTATTTTTAATGATTAGTATATATAAAAATCATATTTTATTTGATAGTATCAAATAAAACTTTTACTTATGATTCTCATTCATTGATGAATATTTTAGTTTATGTGTTAATTTAAATTAATGATATAACTAGTCGTTACTATTACAATTAAATTAGTTGTAGGATGACTTTTTATTATATATTTGTTTCTTAACATTAAGAGGAACATTTATAGTATAATTTTTTATTTATTATTTTTTATTATTAGTTACGTTTTTATCAAAAAGATTTCTTAGAAAATAATATTATCTTTGTTTAATTAAAATAGATAAATGTATTTTTTATCAGTAGCTTTCAGTAATAATTACATAGTGTTATCGTTAGCTTTTTAGTAAAAAATTAATTTTTGTTGCCATGATTTTAATTTAAAGATTTATATAAAATACGCTTAAAAATATAAGAGATGTGCAAGTGTTTTTAGTAGATTTTATTATTTTGTTTCATTATATCAGCAATAAATATATTTATACATATATTATTCTATTATTGTTGACTAATAATTTTAATCATATTAGCGTTAACGTTAATAAGTAATATTGAGTAAATTTTTAAAATTCAATATTGTTATAACTTATTGTGTTGTAATGAACCAGTTATTTTAACATATGTGATATTTTATTATGATTAAGTTTTAGCTCATATAAATATAATAAGAATAATTGAAATTTATTAAAATAAAAGACTTCTAAAAATATTTTTAATACTATTAAAAATAAAATTTATTTTTTATGTATATTAATTGAAACAATAATTATTTTGCGATTTATTTTTAAGTTTAGTTTTGGAAATATATTATTTACCTATGATTATTAAATGCTTTATATATCAGTACTTTACTTATTTATTAAATATTATAGGTATTGCAAAATATATGTTATGTCATACAGGACAAGTATTTAAATAAATTATCCTATAGTTTCAGTTTTTTAATTAAATATATTTTATTTTTATGTTTAATTGTTATAATGTACAGAAATAATTATACATTTTAATAGATAATACAAAGAAAGTTAATATTTTTTTGCTATTTTATTTATATTGAAATTAATTTAATTCCTTATCATATAGCTTGTTTATAAATTACTTAACTAGAGTTATTTTATTTATTCTTAAAAGATAAATTTTATAAATATGTTTAAAAATTTAATTAAAGAATTATTGTTGATAACATTATCAATTTTGTGTTAGAAACAATAATATAATAAATGTGTCATACACTTGTATTGTATATTCTAAAAGAATTTAATTTTAATTATATGAGATTTTTCGAAAAAAATAAAATATTAATACCAATAACTAATTTATATTTTATTTATTTTGATTATATTTGTTAGATTTGGTATAAAGTAGAATAGATAAAATTCAAATTGATTCATTTATTTTTAATTCTTAATAATATACTGTGGTTTAATTAAACTAATGTTATCTTAATAAAGATTGCCTATTATTACGTAATAATAATTATTATACTTTAACTAATTATTTGATAAATAAACTATTATTAATATTTTATCAAAAATTATCTTAATAGTAATGTTTATACTATAAGCTAGACAATAAATTAATATTTCTTTAATTAACTAATTATTACAATTACAAATACATTAAATCTTCATAAGATACTTAATTATGATACTTATATCATAAATCTACTTTAATTATATAAAGCAATTGATGCTTTCAATTCAAATAAGTTTTTATTTTTTTTAAAAAAAAATCTTTTTTATAAATTGATTTGTATGTTATGAATCTAATTCTTTTATTTTCAATATATCCTTGTAATATCTAATTTAAGTTATTAAAACAATTTTAATAAAATATAAAACTAGCACTAATAAGAGTGCTTCTAAGTATATAGATATTGTTGAAATATATTTATTATGTTAATAATTTATTAATAGTTAGAATATTAAAAGTTATTATAGCAAACACAATGGTTATTCACTTTAATATAAGCGTTGAATCTATATAAAAGTAATATATTGATTTATTTGTTACATGAATCTTATTTCAAGATATTATTTCTCTTTACGAAAAAATATAATAAATAATTAAGTATTTGTATTATATGATAATACCTGAAATATTTTAAAAAATAAATACTTATTTAGTTTAAAAAAATAATTTTAATATTAAAATTAATAAATTTGTATCAATTATAGTCACTATTTATATTAAGGTAATTACACTAATGTGTTGAAAACATTTTATATAAAGTTTAATTATTAAATCTATTAAAGAAAAATTAACGTTTCTTTATATTTATTATTAAGTATATATCTTATTCTTACTTTCTAATATTATAAGCATATATCAATATACTAGATAATATCTTTAAACAATGCATCTTTTACATAAAAGATAACTCTTTAACAGAGTTATAATCTAGATTATCAATCATAAGCAAACTCAATATAAAAAAGCAATATTTATTATTAAAATATACGTAATAATAATCATTGACTAACTATTTATTATGTAAATAATACAAAATTATATTAACTTAATTAAATTTTAATAATTTCTACTGATAAGTAGAAATTTAAAAAAAAACAACAAAGTACAAGCTTTAAATAAAATAATTTTCAGAAACTAAATTATAAATTACAGAATCTTACACAGTTGTATATAATATATATAATTATATATTATTATGAATTTCAATAAGTTAATAACTCAGTTATTATGTTTGTTTTGATATTTTACAAACTATTTAGTTAAGAAATTTACGATATTTAATTAACTATATAGTTTTGCAGGAATAAATTAATGTAGTATTTTAAGAATTTTACTATTTTAGAATTCATAAAATAGTAAAGATTTATTTAATAATATATATAACGACTAGATAGGAGAAAATCTCTTTATATAATAATTTTTAACAAACTATACAAAACTGAAATAACAAATATATATTTTATTATTATTTTTAAATATTCTTTTTGCAATAAAGTACATATTATAATTTTGCAAAATTGATTGTATTTTAATAAATTTTTATTACTGTTATATATAATGCTATAATTTTAATTAGCTATCAATAAATAACTAATATAAGAATATTTATTGTGTTATATATTAATTAATAAAATTAAAATAAGTTAATAATAAATGTACATTAGAATTATATTTTTATTGGTTAATTAATTTTTTTTAATAAATTATATACTAATATAGTATATAGTTAGAAATGTTCTCTTATTTAAAACAAAAAATATTAAGTAATTTATAGGAATTTCATTATATTTTAAAAAAATGTTTAGTATTGTACTATCCATAAGTTATATAAGTAATTTAAATTTATGATTATAAATAAAATTTATATTAATTTTTTTATCAGTTTTATAAATTTATCTTTAGATATGATAATATTAATCTAATTAATAAATTTTACGTTTTATCAATAAAAAACAATTTATATATAATCTTAGTAAATTAACAAAATATCATACTATAATTTCTGCATTTAGAATATATGCTTTCTATAATATTTCAGTAACGAAATATTATATCTTTATATATCAATTCATATTTTTACTAAATAAATTAAAGTTAATATATATTTAATAATTTAAATTTAGAATTATATTTTTATTTATAAATCTGGAGCCTACAAGATTTAATATAATGCTAATTAAATTATCAATTTAAATTATAAAAATTAATATTAACGTTATACACTTATCTTTCATGAATATATTATTAAAAATATTAATAATAATTTGTTTTTATACTTAAAAATTAAAAATATAAAGCCATTAATATGTCAAATTTATAATTTTCTAAAATCATAAAAATAATCTAGATATTGTTTAGTGTTGTATATAAAATAAAATAATAAATATTATATTCTGTCGTTAATAATGCTGAGATGATTAATTAATATAAATTCAACAAAGTTTTATACTAAATATTTATTTAATCTTATTAATGATATACTTAATAAGTATATATATCACACTAATATATAAGTCAGTATTTAATAATTTGCAATAAGAAATATTTTTTAAGGAAATATAATAAAAAAATACAGAAGTAATAAATTATAATATATCAAAATTATTTTTATTTAAAAAAAAGACATAGTGTGTAGTAAAGTATTCATTTTATACATTAAAAATAAAATTAATTTGTGTTTGCAAATGATAAAAATTAATTATATGTATTCTGCTAATTTAGATTGATGATATATTACAAGATTTTATTAATTTATTAATATAATTTAAACCAAACAAGATACTTGTAACCCCATTATTTCCAATCAAGTATCAATTTGCTGTTTAGTCTGGAACTAATTAGTATTTCTGATATTATTTATCCAACATCTTAAATTATTTATTAAAAATTACAGATAAAAAAAATTAAAATTATTATCATAAAATTGTTAAATAAGTATAAAATTTATTTTCATTTATTAACTAATATTAATAAACAAGTACTTATTTGTATAAGCTTATTAATATTTAATTTCAAATACTAAGTAAATTTTTTATTATTAATTTTGTATACACTCTAACCATTACAAGACTTCTACGAAATTAGAACTAACAATTTAGCAGAATAGTGCGAATTTTATTGTATTAGAATAATATAAATAATTTAAATAAAATTATATTAATATATTTAAATATTAAATTTAATTAATAAATAAATTTAATAAATAGGTAGTTATCTAATATCTATTATATTAAAGATAACGTTATTTACAAATGATTGATATGTATAGATTATATAAATTTGTAGCTATTTTAAGTTTAGTGATATTTATATAATAATTAATATATAATGATATATGATACTTTTCTAGTTAAAAATCTTTTAATATCAATTTTTTATTCTAAAATAGAATAAACAGTTTTAAAAAAAAATATTTTATTAATCATTTTCTTATTATTCTCATTTATAATAGTTAATTAGTTAATTAATTAACTAATTAACTAATTAACTAATTAACTATTTTAGATTAGCATTTTTTGTGCAACAAAGTCTTTCTCTTTATTAAACATGTAATATAAATTAATAAATGATTAATTTTTCTTATACATAATTTTATTTATATTTTTTTTCAAAATAAAAATAACAAGAAAAAGATTTTTAATTAAATTTTATTTTTTATAAGTATTTTCATTTAGCACTATTTTACTTTTAACACTTGAGTTTAAAATTAATTACTTGATAATGTATTTATTTATTTATTTATTTATTTATTTATTTATTTATTTATTTATTTAGAAATATTTATATTATCAACTATTAAATAAATTTAATAATTTATATCTAATTCTAGTGCATTACAGGTTCCATCAAATAACTTACCTAAGTATCTATGAAATTTAGTTAGTTTATAATCTTATTATTTAATTAAATGATCACTATTGCTTGAATTACATTGTGAACAATTATTCTTAAATCAATAATATAATATTGTTATAATTTATTTTAAAATAATTTATTGATCATACAAAAGTATTTCACATTAAGTGTTTTTAATAAAAAATTATTTATTTTATATAAATTATTTAATTAACATCTGTTTGCTAATTAAATTGATTAAGCATATATAATATATAATTTTTATTTGAGAGAAAGTATATATTTATAATTACTAAATTTATTTAATTTTTATAAAAATATTTTTATTTTTATAATTTATCAATATTCACATCTTATTTAATATGAATAAATAAATTTAAATTAATGTAGCTGAATTATTTTATTTTCTAAAAATATATATAGTAATAAAAATTATTATTATAATATAATAAAATATAAAAAATATTACTATATAAAATATATCTATCACAACTAGTTTTGATAAATTTATAAAATTAAAAAATAAATCTACTAATAATAATTATTGAACTAAATTATAATAATAATTATATTTTACTAATAATAAAAATAAACAATTAAAACTAAATATAATAATATTTATATTCTTAGTTATTTATAACTGTTTTTTTAAAACAGTTTTAGTGATATAAATTATCAATACATATATAAATAATAACAATAATTTGTAATAATATAAAGATAATATAATGATTATATAAAAGTAATTATAAGATTAAGATCTTATATTAAAAGTTATTATACAAATAACAAAATAAATAAAATAAAGAAATAACTATAATTTAGTATAAAACTATAATTTTAATATAGTTAAATATTATTTTTTTTAATGAACGGCTACTAAATAATCTGTTAAAGTTACAATTAATAAAAACATTTAAAGATAATATTATAAATATTAACAATAACTAATATAACAATAATAAATTAAAAAAAATCAAATAATAATTATTCATATAAGTTAACACAAAATAATTATTAGATAAGTAAATTTTACTATCGATATAAAATCACTAAAGATTAATGAAGTAAGAGTTATAATATATATAATAAAATTTATATTTTATTATATATATTATAACTAATTTTCTGTTTAGTTAAATTAAAATAAAAGTGAAATTATATAAGAAAAAACAAATTAAACAATCTAAAGTAAGTAAAGGTATTGATGCAGTAATTCTTACTTTATATTCATTTAGTTGTAGATGTAAAGATAAATTTAAGTTAATAAATAAAACTAATTAAATGACGATTTTAATTTCCAGTTTATTTATAAATAAACTGGAAATTTTTTGCAAACCGACAATACTTTTTGTTTTACGTTTTTAATTACACTTTCATCATTAATATTGTTTAAAATATCACATATCCAATTAGATAATTCAGCAGATTCTTTTTCTTTGAAACCACGACGCGTGATTGCTGGTGATCCAATACGAATACCTGAAGCAATAGATGGACAATTTGGATCATTTGGTATGCTATTTTTGTTGACAGCAATATTAGCGCGAGATAATGCAGAATCTGCCTCTTTACCGATGATACCTTTATTAAGTAAATTTATTAAAAATAAATGGTTTTCTGTCCCACCAGATATGATATTATAATCGCGATTAATAAAAACTTCAACCATTGTTTTAGCATTTTTAATTACTTGCTGTTGATAGATTTTAAATTCAATAGACATAGCTTCTTTTAGCGCCACCGCCTTGCCAGCAATGACATGCATTAATGGTCCTCCTTGAGTTCCTGGGAATACAGCAGAATTTATTTTTTTATAAAATTCCTTAGTACCACCTGTGGCTAAAATTAATCCACCTCGAGGACCACACAAAGTCTTATGTGTGGTTGTAGTAACGACATGCGCATGAGGAACTGGATTTGGGTAAATTCGGGCGGCAACCAAGCCAGCAACATGCGCCATATCAACAAATAAATAAGCAGATACACTATCTGCAATTTGACGCATTTTAGCCCAATCAGCTATCCCTGAATAAGAAGAAAAACCACCAATAATCATTTTAGGTTTATATTTTTGTGTCTGAGTAGTTATATGATCGTAATCAATTTTACCATTTTCAGTAAGACCATAAGAAATAATATTATAAAACTTTCCGGAAAAATTGACTGGAGACCCATGTGTTAAATGCCCACCGTGTGATAAATTCATACCCAATACAGTATCTCCAGGTTCCAATAAAGCCATATAAACAGCAATATTAGCTTGAGAACCTGAGTGTGGCTGAACATTGGCAAAATCTGCATCAAATAAAGTTTTTGCTCGATTAATAGCAAGCTGTTCAACAATATCAATATATTCACAGCAACTATAATAACGTTTACCAGGATAACCTTCTGCATACTTATTAGTAAGTTGTGAACCCTGAGCCTGCATAACTCTATGACTAGTATAATTTTCTGAAGCAATTAATTCAATATGATCCTCTTGACGCTTAACTTCATTTTCCATTGCTTTCCATAATTCTTTGTCATAATCTTCAATATTTATTCCGCTGTTTAACATTTATTACTCCTAATTTAATAATACTTAAATTTTTTTTTACTAAATAAATATAAGACATCATAAACGTTTAGTTAATCTAGATAGCTAATTTAAAGTTATATAAACGATTGATTCATATCTATTACAATAGATTACTTAGTTATTATTTTATCTATCAATAAAATAAGTTAAATTAGTATTAATTTATAATTAATAATTTATATTTATCATTAAATAATTTAAGATATTTATATAATTAATATTTAAACTATAAAAACTATTTGATCAAATAGTTTTGTAATTACACTAATTTAATTAAATTTAAGTAATTATTTTATTAAATAAACTAATCGTAAAGAAATAAAAACTTTTTAATATCATTTATCTTAACATAAGGAATAGAAATAATATTTCACTCTTCTTTTCTATCAATAAAATAATAAATATGTTAAGATAAATATAAAATATTAATATTATTCAATTATTTGTTAATATTTATTTCTATTTTGCTTTTAGTTTATTTACATAATTATATTTTGTTATATTAATAATATTGTTAATATAATTAGTAAAAATTTGACTCAATATCTTAATTTTAAAAGTATTATACTATCATAGTAATAGTAGTAAAATATTTATTAATTACAAAAAATAAAATTATCAATATAGATATATAATTTTTGTGCGAAATAAATTGTTACTTTTAGATTAAATATTTCTACAAAATAATTCTATTATTATTAAATTAATTATATTTAAGTAATTTATATATATACAACTTAATTAATATTTTAAATAAAAATTATTATTTTTATAATTGACAACATATAGACTTTCTTATTTTTGATAAGTTTTTACTTTTTTTTAAAAAAATGTTTTTTTGTGAATTTTATCTAAAAAATATACTATATAAATAATAAAATTAGAAATTAAACAATTTAATAATCATAAATATATTATTTAACATTTATTTTAATAGTTATTTATTAATTCTGGAGTATGTGAAAACTACGAAAATAGACAAAATTCAAGATGATATGATGGAACACAAGAGCAAAATATATATTAAACTTTGTAGGTTACTTACTTTACTATAATATTTTAATTTTTTAAATAAATTCTGCTATATAAAATTTTATAAATAACTCATATTTATAATGTAATAAAAATTAACTTTTATTATATTGATGATATTTTTACCATAATTATTAACTAAATATTACATAATATGCTTGTGATTTTTCTTGTTATAAGTAATGTCTTTTTTTTATATTAATTTATAATTAGTTATATTTAATCTTAAGTTTTCATACGTAGGTTTAAGTGGTTACTTAATAAATTAGATTTTTTTTAAAAGTTTATAATGAATAATATTATTACAAACTATGATCATGTAATAAGACTCATTATTATAAAAGTTTATATTTTAAAAATTTAACAAAAAAACTATTAAATAATATATAATTAATGGTACGTTTAAAATTAATATAATAAAAAATTAAATTAAATATTATATATAAACTTAAGAAGATCTTGATAGATATCTTTAACTATGATATATAATTATATTTAAAACTAGTAACTACTGAACTTAACTAATCTCAAATATAGGATAAACTAAAACAAGATAAGTAAATTAAATAAAAATACACACTATCTTGAAATAAAACTCAATAAACTATAGTTTTAGCATATATTTTTATAGAATAATTATAGTAATGTTTTATATTTAATTTAAAGGAAAGTTGAGTAAAAATTATACTCAAACTTTAATTAATATATTTGTTTTTTAAAAATATACTATTGGTATAGTTTAAATTTTTATAAAATAAAAAATAAATAAAAGTTTTTGTTATAGTAAGTTTAATCAATAATTATTAGTAATAAATATTATTGATTAACATTATTAATAGATAATTAATATCTTAATTTAGTTTTTCTTGTTTAATGCATAAAAATTCTTTTTTTTTACGCCTCCTATCAATTTTCTAGATTTTCTAGTTAAAAATTAATACGTTATTTGGTAAAATATAACATTTATATTAAAATAAATACACTGAATTTATTAATAAATATTTACATGATTTTAAATAATATGTTAATAAAACATAGTTACTTATATCAATAATTTATGTTTTATTTATGATAATTATCTTATTTTAGAATAAATATTCTATAATAAAAAAATATTTATTCAATTTTGAAAAGAATAAAAGAAAAATATATGAAGCATTACAAAATCAAAATTTTAATAAATAATTAGTAAAAGATAATAATATTAAATATTTACTATTAGTTATTTGTATAAGTTTATTGAATTAAACTTCAAATCTGGTATGCAATCTATCTTATTTCTATAAGCTATAAGGAAAAAAATGTTTCAAAGACATTGTACTGGACAATCATTTTATTTAAATAATGAATCAAAAACTCGTCGTGAAAAACTAACAGAATTGCGAGATAGTGGTATTGCTTTTCCTAATGATTTTAGACGTGAAGATTTCTCTAGCGATTTACGTAGGAAATATGGTGATCATGATGCAAAAGATATTTCTAAATTGAATATTAAAGTATCTGTTGCAGGGCGAATGATGACACGTCGTATAAGTGGCAAAACATCTTTTGCTACTTTACAAGATATGATGGGTCGTATTCAAATTTATATTTCTAGTAATAATTTACAAAAAGGGAAGTATAAGGAGCAATTTAAGAAATGGGATCTTGGTGATATTCTCGGTGTTAGAGGTAAACTATTTAAAACTAAAACAGGTGAATTAACAATTTATTGCCATGAGATTTATTTATTAACTAAAGCATTGCGTTCGATGCCAGATAAATTTCATGGTTTGGTAGATCAGGAAAAGCGATATCGTCAACGATATCTCGATCTTATTGTTAATGATAAATCACGACAAACTTTTATCGTCCGCTCCAAGGTGATATCTGCTTTGCGTAAATTTATGGTTAGTAAACGTTTTATCGAAGTTGAAACACCAATGATGCAACTTATACCAGGTGGAGCAACTGCTCATCCATTTGTTACTCATCATAATGCGTTAAATATTGATATGTATCTTCGTATATCGCCAGAGCTTTATTTAAAACAATTAGTTGTTGGTGGATTTGAACGAATTTTTGAAATTAATCGCAATTTTCGTAATGAAGGGATTTCGTATCGCCATAACCCGGAGTTTACAATGATGGAACTTTATATGGCTTACTCTGACTATGAAGATCTTATTGTATTAATAGAAGAGTTATTCAGAACAGTGACACAAGAAGTATTGGGTACAACATTGGTAAAATATGCAGATTATTCATTTAATTTTGGACAACCTTTTAATAAAATGACAATGAAAGAAGCAATAGTTAAATATTATTCAGAAATGCATCTTACTGATTTAGATGATATAAATAAAGTAATAAAAATTATAAAATTACTGAATATTGAGATAGAAACTGAATGTGGATTAGGTCGACTCCAGTATAAGATTTTTGAAGCAGTTGCTGAAAGACATTTAATCCAGCCTACATTTATTACTGAATACCCTATAGAAGTATCGCCATTGGCTCGTCGTAATGACAATAATCCACTTATTGCTGATAGGTTTGAGTTTTTTATAGATGGTTATGAAATTGCTAATGGTTTTTCTGAGCTAAATGATGTAGAAGATCAAGCTATACGATTCTCTGAACAAGTTCGTCAAAAAGATAGAGGTGATAATGAAGCCATGTTTTATGATGAAGATTATATTACAGCACTAGAGCACGGATTACCACCAACTGCCGGTTTGGGAATTGGTATTGATCGGATGATTATGTTATTAACTGATAGTCATACAATTCGTGATGTCATTCTATTTCCAACATTGCGTCCTGGCAAATAGCAAAATAAATTAATTATTATTATTAGTGTAAAATATATTAATATCAATAAAAAATAAATATAATTTCAATATTAATAATTTTAAACTATTTATATCTTTCTAGTATAAATTAATTGTTCTTAACATTTTTGTTTGTCTAAATTATACTTCTAGATGTAAAATGATATTTTAATTTTTATTAAATAATTTATAAAATTATTTATCATATTCATGTAAATTTAGTATATATTGCTTTCTAATTGTATAGAATGATAAAACTATGATTTGCTATTATAGAAATTCATATTTAAATTATATATAAACAGATAGTATAGACTAAATTATAAAACTTTTTTATTTCTATATCATTTTAAATAGTGAACTAATTATTATTAATATCTCAAGGATATTATTTTAATAAATAATTATACAACAAAAATGAAATAATAATTTATTAGATCTATAAATATAAACTAATTTAATACTAGTAAATTTTAATCATATTTTTTTTATTTTAATAATAAAAGATATGACTTATAGCATAAAAAATTATTTTTATAAAATTAAATAATAATCTATTTATTATTTTATGTTATAATAACATTATAGATTCAAAATTATTAATGGTATGTATATATTAGTACCAGTTTGTTAAATTAAATATATTTCTTTGTGGCTAAACAATATTAGAGTTTATCTGTAGTTGGTAAAGTTAACATTTATAATAAAATTATTTTACAAGTAATTTCATTATACTAATCTTTAAATTATTTAATATCTCTTAGCATACTTACCACTTTAATTGTAGTTAACTTAAAATTTATAAACAAGATTTAAGTTAGATTTCTTAATTACTATAATATATAAATTAACTAAATATATAATATGATTATATTATAACTAATTAAAATAATAAAGGAAAATTACTAATTAACAGAATTTCAACTATGTTAATTAGTAATATACTGTATGATATTAATAAAAAATATTATTAATTAAAAATTCTATATGTTTGTTTCTAAAAATTTATAATCAGCATAAACTATTGGAAAGAACTAAATAATATTTTTATTAAGTCTATAATTAATAAATTTTAACAATAATGTTATAAGTAATTATTAAATAAATATAATAATTATTTAGATTTAAAATATATTAAAATATAAATATATAATATTTCTATAAAAAATATCTAAATAATAAAAAAAATAAAACAACATATAATTAATTTTTATTTATATTAATTCTTAACTATTTTGGTAATGAAATTATTTTAAATAACAAACTTTTAATTTATTACAAATATATAAATGCAAATATTATTATAAATATCACTTATTATTAATATTTTTATATTATTTTTATTTATTTTTAATAAATTTGTATACTGCACTATCATTAATTTATCTACTTTAGATATATAAAATATTATATTATTGTTTGTTACAGTAAATAAATTACATACTGAATTTTAATAAAATTAATATAAATAATTATATTTAATTAAAAATTTTTAAAAAATGTACTAACTAGCTCAAAAATAATTTAATTGTCTTACTAATATATTAAGAGATTTTTTTCTGAAAAATAAAATTCACAAAATGATTAGCAAATTTGTATATTGTAAGATTATTAATCTTAATATAATCTATTAAATTAACAATTTCTATCTATAAGCATAATATAGTTTATATCATTTATAATAACTAATCTATTTTATGTTAATGTTAATGAACAAACCTATATTTAATTTAATATTACATAAATGTGCATATTAAAATATATTATTTAAAGTATATTAATTAATTCTGCTTAGAACATAAAAGATATAACAAATAGACATTTTTAATAAAAGTAAAGCATAAACATAACAGTAATGTTAATATATACTTAATAAATTTTATCTTAACATATAATTTAAATATCTTTTATTTTGTAATTAAATGTATTAGTATATAATTGCTCTAAGAACTAAAATTAAATATTTGTATAACTATAATGATCAAGTTAAAATTGAAATTTAGTTAGTTATGACTATATTGCTTATAATCGGTACTAAATAGTTTATAAATAAGTTTATTGAAAATAAAAAGCTATCATAAATTAAACTTTTAAAATATTTAAAAAAATAATTATAATTAGTTATAAAATAAAAAAATATAATGATATTAATCTTGGAGTTTTTTATTTCGTAGATTTAAACCTTGTTTTTGTATTGATTTAAACTCTATTTCTATATTATTAGAAATAAAAGAATATTCTCTTTATAATTTTAGATGTAATTAAACTAAGTTTTTTTTGTTTTATAATCATGCTTTGATAAGGCAAAATTAATAATTATTTTCTTATTTATCTATAATATCATCTATAATTAAATATGAGTAATATTTGTTTTTAATTTTATTATTTTTTTTGAATTACAACTAATTTAATATAAATAAACTATATAAATTTGTTGTTTACGATAATAGATAAAAAATCTTTTTACATTATTTTTTAATATTTTGTATTTAAAATTAAATAATGCTATGCTATATAAAATTATCTTTCTTATATATTAAAAAATAATATTTAAATTTTGTTAAAAATGAATTAAATCATAAAGTTATTAAATATATTAAAATATTAATATATATAATTTAGTTAATTCAGAAAATAAAAATAAAATTATATACATATTTTAGAAAATTTAAAAAAATATTTTCGTTTATATTTAAATTTCATTGCTATTAAGCAATTAATAATATATATAAAAATGCAATAATAATATACATTTGAACTAATAAGTAAAGTAACAATAAATAAACATTTATTGTTACCTCTAAAATTACATATGTAATTTGTATTGTTACAATAAAATAAGAAGTTTTAAGATACATACTATTAAGATATTGAATATTATTTAATTGTTACATACTCAATTATTTAAAATGCTATTATATGCATAATATAATTAATATGATCTATCATTTTTGTCACACAAATATTTGTTTAATTGCTCATAAATCAACAAAATTATAAATCCATTTAAATTAATGCCTGTTATCTATTATATTATAGTATATTTTATCTTTATATCATTTGATTTTTATAATATTTATATTAAAACTATATTTAAAATATCATTTTTTTTACAAAAAATGCTACAATTGGTATATTGCTTTTATTTATTTTATTATTCCATTAAGACTATACTACCTTTATGAATACTTTTAATTTATAATAATTATAACTTTAATTTTTAATCTTTTCTAAAAACCATAATAAACAAATTATAATTAACTTGAATTTAGTTAATAATAAGTAGTTTTTATAAAATTATTTTATTTTCTTTTACCTCTTATATTCAGCAATTCATCTTATATATATTTATTTTTTATAGAAGATAAATATAATTTAGTTTTAGTGAAATTATGGTGTCAGATACGATCTGATCTAGTAATTTTATTATTACTAGTGTAAAAAAATATTTATTCACGCTTAATATTTTTTACTAAAAAATATTATCTTTAATAAGATATACAAATAATATTTTTATAAAAGTAAATCAAAGATATACCTTAGTATAATTTCTATATATGATAGTACAAAATAAATTAATATGCAAAATTTAATGACATAATTTTTTTGTAATTTGCGCCACGCCATTTAATTTGAATTAGTAATTATTCAGTAAATAACAACTAATAATTTTTAATAAAATTATTAGTTGTATTGCTAATTGTGACTTTTATACAAATATTTTATTTATATTTTAGTTATTATTTAATAAACATAATAAATTTGATAAATAAATAACTAAACTATAAAATAATATATAAATTTTGTTCTAAAAATAAAATAATTAAATTTAAAAAATAAAAAACTTTATTTAAAATAAAACATATTTTCTTAGAAATAGATGATTAAGATTAATATTAATTAATAAAATCCTGCATCTGAATAAGCGCGCATGTTAATACCAAAATAGATTCTTTAATTAATTATTTCTATTTTCTTACTATTGTATATATAGTTATAGATAAATAATATATTTCATATATATCTTCTTGTTGCCAACAAACATAATGCTACTAACTACAAAATATAACAATGTATATTCTAAGATAGAATATCAAGTTTAATAAAATAATTTCTTAGTTATATTAAACTTACTTATATATAGACAGCAATTTATATACAAACATTATAATTCTAAAATAATAAACAATAACATTTTATAATTATAATCATATCCTAGATATTAAAAATATTTAACCATTAATATAACATAATATTTTATTTCGTTATTAAAATAATTATTTAGTTTTTTGATATCTTTAATATTTTTAAATTTAATTCATAATTAATCTAATTATGATTTTTTTTATGATGATCAAGAAATAACTACTACACTTAAATTAACTTAAGACTAACGCTTGACAGATTTATAATAATTTACTTTTTTTCCAAAAAAAATATTATTTCAAAATAAATAACAACCAATAAACTGTCAATAATTGTATTATATATTAAAATATAATATTTAATTTTAACAGCTTATGATATAAATCATTACTTTGATTATTGCAGTATAACATCTAGTTCGCAAAGAGATGTAAATATTATATAGAGTAATAAATACTATCATTTTTTTTGGAAACTATATTATTTAGTAATTAAGATATCATATTATTTGTAATTGCTTTTATATTCATTCTAAAAATTGAATCAACATAATTATTATTAAATAGAACAGAAAGTAATTTATATTGAAACTAACTATAAATAAAATAAAATGAACATTTCGCTCTTAGGATAGATATAAATACTTATACATTAATTTATATATTAAATAAATATTGCACTATTCAAAAACAATAAAATATAACTAAATATTAATTATATTATAAAAATTATTTAATTTTAATTATTTAGTGAATTAATAAAAAAATAATTTAACAAAATTTGCTAGTTAATAAAAAGTTTAAATAATTCTAATTAAGTATAAATATTTAGCAATAACTAAAGAATATTTTAAGTAAATGATAAAAATATAAAAGATAATATTGTTCATTAATGTTTTACTAATATGTTAGTTGTTAAATATTTCCATGATGATTGATTTGAATGAATAAAAGATATGTCATTTACGTTATTACCAAGATTATAAGTTTATAAGATTACAATATAGTACTACAAAAATAAATTAATTTATATAATAGTACGTAAAATTTATAAATATTTAAAATATAAGTAATGCTATTATTATAGACTACTAATATAAGATTGATATATAAGATTAATCTATTTTTTTTTGCTTCAGTATAATAGGCAATTATTTATTATATACTACATTTTTTATACTACTCACTTCTTAAATTTGAAAATAATTCAATAGATATGTTTTTATCACAAAGATAATAATTCTTATTTATTCTAAAATTATAGTATACAATAAGAGTTGTTTATTTAATTAAAAATTATCAAATAAAAAATGAGATTAAAATCTAACAAAAATTATCGATATTAAATTTTCAAATGCATAAATTACTTACATTGAATCAAGTATATTATAGTTAAAGTAAATTTAAAACTAAACAATTAAAGTAAAATTATAGATTATAATATAATTATATTATATATAATATGTAATTCCTATATACTAACTTCTCTTTAATTAATTCTAATTTATTTAAATTGATATGTATTAAATCAGATTTTATATAAAAATAAATAATAGCGCAGCCATTAATTTTAAATAATCATTATTCCATTTGCATACTTATATGTTAGTTAATTAAAACTATTAGCAGTTTTATGTAAGTCAATACAAATCAATTGAAAGACACATTTATTTTATTTTTTTTACATAAATAATATTGGTAAAATATTTCTATAATGTTCAATTATTATGTTTTTATTAAACGAAAATATTTTATTATTTGTAATAATTAAGAATTTAATTATAATTTGTAATCTTTTGCGTTATTATGTATTATAATTAATAATTTAAATAAATAATTTATGCAAACAATTGGTCGTGAACTATCATCATCTATTAAATAGATTGTATTAATAAATTAATTATTCAACTAAGATAACATTATTTCTAGATAATTTGTTTAACTTTGTTAAATACAATAGAAGTAAAAAAACAAAATATCCACAGTACTGCTTTAATATTTTTTAATAATATTTTTATTATTATAATTTACTAATATATTAATACGGAAAATTAAAAATTTTCTTTAATTTAACTTAACTAGTAAAATAGTGTTTGATGGAGGTTATATTAAAATTCTTTGAATTTATAATACTTAATATTTATTTCAAGATATAATATTAGACGGCAAACATTTAATGTATGGCTCGTCTTTTATGTATAATTGAATTAACTCTTTTATTATAATATCAATTGTAATTGCATGACAAATGCAAGGACAAGAAACTACAGTTAATTTACATCATTTTGATGTTTAATAATTTATAAATAAATTTATCTTTGAACTAATTTGCAAATAATGGATTAGTATAACTTTTAAAGTTTATTATATTAATTATTCTAAAAAAGAATACAAGATAGTAAATAAAATAACTATAAAAATTACTATTAAATTATAAATTTATAGTTAAAATTCAATTAATTAACTATATTTATTGATAGATATCGAGTGATTTTAATCGATCATGTATCGAAAAAAAACAAAATTTTATATCAATTTTTAATTTCTTAAAAATTTATTTCTTAAACTAAGAAATTATTTTTATATATTATAAGTTAAAAATTTTTGAAATATTAATTTATAAAAAGTGCAAAATGATATAATTTTTTTATTAAAAAGACTTAATATTTCTAGTAAATTAATAGTTTTTATTATAATATAAACTATTATTATTTTTAAAATTTAGCATCAATTTAACAAAATAAAATACTAATAATAATTCTATTTTTAATTTTATTTATGTGTCAAAAAAAATAATTTTAATCATAGTAATTTTTGTACTTTAAATTTTAATTTAATACGATTTTTATTATAAAGTATATTGATACTATTATATATAACATCTAAATTGTGTATAAATTAAATTATATTAACTTCTAATGTTTCATTTTTATTGATACACAGCAGTCTATGCTAAGTTAATCTAGTTTAGATGTATAATATAATATAAATGTGTATCTAAAAATTTATATAGTTAACAAATTTTTTATTAGAAGATTTCATGCAATAAAGAATGGTTTTCATAAACAACATGGATCTTAAAGATATTCAATAAAACGTTCATAATTAAGTATATGCTATATTTTTTATTTGTTTATATCTAGGCACTATATATTACTGCATATCAAAAAATTTATGTATTTTATTGCAGAATATATAACATCTGAATTTACATGTACAAAACTAATTTTTAATTAATAGATTTAGTTTTTAAAACGACACTTATGTAAATAAGTAATTGATACAATCATTAATATTTTTATAATTATTTATATTTTAAATCTTTTTAAGTGCATATCAATTTTCACAATAAGGAATTCTATTATTTTATTGCTATATTAATATCTTTTAATTATATAAACTTAAATTTATGATAAAAATATAATCTAAAATTTGATAATATCTTTCTAATAAATTTTATATAAAATAATGAATATGTATGTAAATAAGTTTAAATTTCTTAGAATTGATTTTGATATAACAGATATATATTGATTAATAGGTAGTATTTCAATGTACTTATATTATAATCTCAGTTAATTCATTATTATATTTAACAATTATATCCAATTTAAACAAAAATTGATGTAACTTTAATTGTTTAAAATTATTTTTATTCATGTAGATTTTATGTCTGTTCTAATTTATTTCAAAATATATAAATTTATATATTTATATAAATTGTAATCTTATTATTTGTTTATTAGTTATTATCAATTTTCCTATTTTTTATCAATTTGAATATTTAGGCCTATGGAATCTATAAATAAATTTTGACAATAAATAAATAATAAAATTGACACTTTTTTATATAAAATAATTTTTATAAAATTAAATAATTTCATTATATAAATATTTTAAGTGAATATGAATAAAAAATTAATCATTAATAAATATTTTCCATATAAATATATTTAAATTAACAAAATCTACTGATTTAGTATATACAAATAAATAATTAACATTAAAACTATAATTTTGCACAATTAATTATATGTAAAAATAAATAATTATTTATCACCAACATCTCTATTCTGTTGTAGAGATGTATGTATAATTAAGAATAAATATTATCTAAATTAGCTTCTAACAAATTCAATTATATAATTATCTTTTATAGATTGTTAATCTAACATAAATGAATATTTGTTGAAATTAATTACTTATTATATGTTAGTAATATTATGTTAATTTTATAAAAAATATTATAATAAACAGTATAATTATTTCACTAAAGCAACCATTTATCATTCTGTTGAGAAATTATTTTCTGATTAATTGATATCTTAGTTATTATGATCGCTAATCGCTAATCGCTAATCGCTAATCGCTAATCGCTAATTTAATTTCTATTATTTATATTTATTTTTAATATATTTTATCTAATCATTGATTATGTCGTTTATTATACAATAATGTAAACTTAGTTATATTATATAAAATATATAAATAAATGTTAAATCTAAAATTACAATATTTTTTAATAAAACATTGTAATTAAAAAAAAATTACTTATTTAGTTAAATTATTATTTATAGTAAAATTATTGACATAATTTACTTATCAAGTATCACATGAGAATTTTTTAAATTATTAATATAATTAATTTTAACAATCCACAGCATATGCATGTAACAAACTATAATTTAAATAGGAATTGCATATAATGTTGATTTTATTAAAATACTTTATTTATAATTAATACTAATAGATTTATTTATGATAGACTATTATAAAGGATATTTTAAGTTAGTTAAATGCATTACTTACAATCCTCTTGGTATTTTGTTTTGAATAATTAATAATTTTTATTAATTGAATATTCATATTATAACTAATCAACCATTGTTATATCTTTTTAATAAAATATATAGATTACTTATTATTTAATTTTTATTAATTAAATAATAAGTAATGATTAGTAAATAAATTAATATATATAGAGCGATATAATTATACAACAACTACTATAATTATAAATTTATTAAATTTTTATTATTAAATATTTAGTTTTAATAAATATAAAGTATAAAAAGTATTTTTAAATTATTTTTTAGTATTGAATCTATTTTATAATTAATGTAAGTAAATTTTATTAATTACACGTTATATTTAAAAATAGAGATTTAAGATAATTAATATCCTATTGTTAAAGTAATGTTTTGTTTAAACATTTTATTGATAATAATTACAATAAACTTTTAAGAGCGATATTTATTTTTATGTAAATCAGAACTAATGTAACTAAACTGATTTTTACTTAAATTATAAAAGATTAATACTTAAAATTATTATATTTTACTTAAAGCTCAATACTATTTTATATATTATTTAAAATTAATTTAATTTTACTAAAATACTACTTTACTATTAAGAGTAAAATTAAAATAATAATTCATTATAAATTATATCTACTAATAATTTATTGCTTTAAGTAAATTTTTTAGACGCATCTAAAAAAAACAAAGTTATTATTACTACAACTACAACTACAACTACAAATACAAATACAACTAGTTAATAAAACTAGTTTAAATATATAATTTTAAATTTATATATTCTTTATATATATTAAATATTTTACATTTTTAATTAAATAATTTTCAGTAAAATACAAAGTACCAAATAATAATGAAGTAAATTATTTATTAAAATTTATATTGTTAATATTACAAATTAATTACATTATTTAATTTTATTTTAGTCATGGACTGCTTTTAAATTATAAAAATAAACTATATATTTATCATAGTTGGCATGATTATTAAAACAATTAACAAAATTATTTGATAATCTTATTGTTATTTATAACGAACTTTATTCATAGTTAATATATAAAAATATTATGAAAATATTAAAAACTATAAACAAATTACTAGTATTTTAAAAATTAAGTAATATATATAAATTTCATGTTTTTTTATAAAAAAACTATATAACTCTATGCTTAAATAAGCATATTGAAATATGCTAAATCTTAAAATAGAATATAATTATAATATATTTATATATTATCTAAACTATGTTTTTACTATAAAATCTAAGTTAAGTTTGTTGATATTTTAATTAATTAGTTAATTCAGTCTGTATTTCTAGAAGAATTTTTTTTACTATCCATGGACTTCCTGCTAGCATATTTTCAGAATAAAAACAATTCTGTCCGTCAATAAAACTTGTTACAATCCCGCCTGATTCACGAACTAATAGCTCTCCAGCTTTAAAATCCCATGGCTTTAAACCAATTTCAAAAAAAGCATCTATACGACCAGCTGCAACATATGCTAAATTTAAAGCTGAAGAACCTGTATGGCGAAAATCTGCACATTTTTTAAATAGTTTTGAAACAATATTAAAATAAGCATCTGAATGTTGTTTAATTTTAAATGGAAAACTAGTAGCTATTATTGCACATCCTAACTCATTTATATTTTTAAGCCGAAGACGATAACCATTTAATTGCACTCCCTGTCCTCGGACAGAGGTAAATAGCTCATTAAGCATAGGATTATATACTGCTGATATTTCTGTGCGCCCGTTAATGCATGCAGCTATAGAAACAGAAAAATGTGGTAAGCGTTTACTGAAATTAATTATACCATCTAATGGATTGACAATCCATTGAATATCTTTTTTTTCTCCTAGTATTTGACCTATTTCTTCAGTAAGAATGCTATGTGTGGGATAATATTTTTGAATAACTTCAATAATAATTTGTTCTGCTTTTTTATCAATATTAATTACAAAGTTATTTTTACTTTTTATCGGTATTTCAATAGCAGGTTTTTCATATCTTTTAGCAATAAAATTACCTGCTTGACGAATGGCTCGTATGGCAATGTTTAACATTGGATTCATTGATTATTTTACCAAAATGTTAAAGAACAATAATTAATCAAGTTTTACACTATATCAGAAACTCATAAATATAACTATTAATATTCAATATTATTAGTTTAATAAAAGAACAAAATTAAACAGAGACATAACAAAATATTAATTAATTTGGTTAAAATTTAATATTGTAGAAACATTAGATTAGGTTTAATTAAATAATTTATTAATTAAATATATATCTATACTAATACTTTATCATAAATATACTTTATCATAAATATGATTATAATAGATATTATGTGAATAAAAACGCTCATCAAGTATCTGTATTATTAGATATTATTTTTACTACAATGTAATTTTTAAATATAAACTAATTTTAAAAATAGTTAAATTAGTTTAACTAACAATTGTTCAATAAAACTATTATGAAATTAACATGTAATATATAGCAATAAATAAAAATAATACTTGATATATAACAAATATTAAGTATAATACATAAAATATTCATATATAAGCGCTTATATATGAATTAAAATAATCTCTAAATATATTACATACATTGTAATATATTTTTTTAATAAATCATAAATAAATTATAAAATTTTATTCTATTTCAGATTTTTGATTTAAAATCAACATAACTAATATTTTAATAGATTGTTTTATTAAGTTGTTGACTAAAATATTTAAGATTAACATAAGTTTTATAAAATTTAACTATGTATATTATGTATGATGACTTGCTTTTAAAAGAGTTAAGTAGTAATTTTATTTTAGATGTAGATTTACATTCAAAGATTTAGTATAGCTCTATTGATTAATAAATATATAAAAACTCCAATGTGCTTTTAATTTCTTATTTCAAGAAACTTTTATTAACTTCATAAAATTAAACTAGTCTTTAGCATTTTGTTTGCAAAAAAAATGTAGCTATTTTTTTAATATAACGAGAACATTTTATCGATTAAATTAATTGTTATATTAATAATCCTATTAATATAACAATTTGCATGTGAAGAAATAACTATGTTAAAGTAAATATAATTATTTAATTTGTCTTGTAATATGAAATAATTATAAATACAGGAGCAACTTATCGTTAATATAACAATAAAAATAATATAATAGAAATTTATTAATTCAACCAATACTCCAATTCGACATAATTTAAATTATTCTGTAAAAAATAAAGTATTTATAAAGTTATAAAATTTTAATAAATTTTTATTATGGAGATAATGAGTGAATGAAATTACCGATTTATTTAGATTATTCTGCGACAACACCAATTGATCCTCGTGTTGCTGAAAAAATGTTTCAATATATGACTGTAGATGACAAGTTTGGGAATCCATCATCACGTTCTCATATTTTTGGGTGGCAGGCTGAAGAAGCTATTGATATTGCAAGAAACCAAATCGCTGATCTAATCAATGCTGATTCTCGAGAGATTATTTTTACCTCAGGGGCGACTGAATCAGATAATTTGGCTTTGAAAGGTGTTGCTAATTTATATAAGAAAAAAGGTAAACATATTATTACAAGCAAAACAGAACATAAAGCGGTTTTAGATACCTGTTCTTATCTTGAGAGTAAAGATTTTGAAGTAACTTACCTTTCTCCACAAAATACTGGCCTTATTAATTTAGACGAGCTTGAATCAGCTATACGTATTGATACAATTTTAGTCTCTATCATGCATGTTAATAATGAAATTGGTATTATTCAAAATATTGCGTCTATTGGTGAGATTTGTAGAAATTTAGGTATTATTTTTCATGTTGATGCGACACAATCTATTGGTAAATTACCAATAGATTTAAATGAACTGAAAGTTGATTTAATGTCTTTTTCAGCACATAAATTATGTGGTCCTATGGGAATAGGTGCACTTTACGTTAGAAGCAAACCACGTGTTGAGCTTGAACCACAACAACATGGCGGCGGTCATGAATTAGGGATGCGTTCAGGAACGCTACCTGTACATCAGATTGTAGGTATGGGGGAAGCTTACAGGATTGCTAAAGTAGAAATGACGTCAGAATCTAATAGATTACGAGCATTACACAACAGATTATGGAATGGTATCAAAAATATCAAAGAAGTTTATCTTAATGGTAATTTAAAAAATAGCGCACCTCACATTCTTAATGTTAGTTTTAACTATGTGAAAGGTGAATCTCTGTTGCTTGCACTTAAAGATTTAGCTGTATCATCAGGCTCAGCATGTACGTCAGCAAATATCGAACCTTCACATGTACTAAAAGCATTAGGAATAAATGATGAATTAGCATATAGTTCAATTCGATTCTCATTTGGTCGTTTTACTACAGAAGAAGAAATCGATTACTCAATTAAAGTAATAAGAAGTGAAATAGCTAGATTGCGTAATATCTTCCCATTATACAAGATATATAAGAATGATGTTAATCTTAACAAGAATAACACTGAACAGATTAATAATCTTTAAGAAACCTATATTACGAAAATTTGTTCAAAGATGATTTACTTGTAAATAATAATTGTATTATATTACAGATATATATAAAATATAATACAAAGTTAATTGATTTAATATCATTAAGAATATAAATGTAAAATTTACAGTTATTATTTATAATATCTATAATTTATTACCAATAAAGTAAACGAAGTTCAAGAGACTGTACGAAACTCTTATTATTTAAAATTTATAATTCTATTTTGATAGAAAGTAGAATTAATATTACTATTTCAAACTTTAAAAAAATAAATAGCTAAGATAAGTAAATTAATATAATTAATATCACTTTTTTAATAATATTAATTTGCCTTTATTTATATAACTTATTAGTACTAACTTTGAGTATTTTATGTTAACTCATATAATATAAAATATTTTATGAACTATTTATATAAATAAAGACTATAAGTCATAATAGATAATACAAAGAAACAGAACTTGATTTTATTAAAAAATAAATAATTAAAGCGTTTCGTATATAAGAGTAATAATAAGAATAATAGTAAGAGTAAGCAGTTTAATATGTAAAACATACTATTTTTTAATAAAATCAAGTTCTGTTTCTAAATTTAATTATATTGACAATCTTTAAAAATAAGATAAATAAGTTAAAAAACTATTTATATAAATTATTTATTTGACTGAATTTTATAGAATTATTATAAATTATCTAGGTTAGAATATAACATACCACATAATATTAGTTTGACGCAGTATACTGATTCATATGTAATAAAATTTGTTGATTGAAGTAATTCATAATTTATAAATAAAGATATTATCAAATTTATAAGAACTTAAATTCCAACAATATACAGTTAGTTATTAACTAATTATTTTTACAGTGAACAAATTGCTAAAAATGAAAAGTATAACAAGATTCAAATTATTATTTTAGTTAATAAATTATTATATCTCTTATTTAAAACACTAAAAGTTTAATATTATTGTTTATTATTTATTAATTAATAAATAATAAACTTGCAAAAGTTATAAAAATAAAATAAGAAAAATTAATTATATTTCAAATTTATTTTAAAATATTTAAATAATCATCTTAACGGCAAGCATCAAGCATAAAACATGAAATGTAAATTAGAAAATATAGTTATTATATCGCACCACTAGTAAATAAAAATATATAATACCTACTTACATAGTAAGTAGGTATTATATATTTTTAAATAAATTAATTTCATCTGTTATAAGATATCATTTTTTTATAAAAATAAACTATTAACTCAGTTTATAATTTTACAGTATATGCTTTTTATATTTAAATTATAACATCACAAGATATTTTTTTATTTTTATTGACTGAGTATAACTGAATGCTATATTGAGATAATTTGATAATCTTTTTACTGTAAAATATATATAATTCACCGCCTTTTATAATATAAAAACATTATTATTTGCACTTATAGATTTTAAAATATAACTAATTATGATAAATATCATTAACTAATTTTAGTTATACTTAGATTGAAATTAGATAGATAGTAACAGACTTTATATTTAAAGTAGATGAAAAATTTATATATTAATTAAATACACTTTATTAATTAATTTCGTGGATTAAAAGATAAAATAATTTATTAAAATACTTTACATAAATTATATTATAGAATATTTTTTTGTAAATAGTTTTTTTAATAATTTATTATTTTTTAGAATAATGTATTAATTTTAATTAATTAAAATTAATACATTACTATTTTAGATCTGTATTTTAAAGTAAATGTCTTGATCTGAATTATATTAAATAGTAATTTTTTTTATTAAACCTTACATTACATATTTTGTTAATTAACTTAAAAATATTTTATGTTATATTTAAAATATATTCTAAATACTATATATTTTTATTAATAAAATGCAGAAATTTTGCCACTTTACATAAATTTTCGATAATAGATAATATAGAATATCTATAATAGAATAATGTAATATAGTTAGTTATTGTTATTTTTAGTTTATCTATTCTTTTATAAAATATCTTACTTAGTTTTCTATAAATGTGAGCACAATGATCATTTAAAAATACATTTAGATTTATTATCCATAATTAACTTTTCAGAAAAAAAATAATATAAAAATGACGAAATTAAAATTAAAATTTAAATTAATTAAATAGATAAGAAAATTTATAAGATAGTCAGCAACTAAATCATTGGTAATATTTAATAATTGAAATTTTAATAATTAATTATATTGATAAAATTATATTGATAAAACCCAATTATTTATTAAATAATAAAAAACTATTAATAATGATCTAACTAAATTAGTTTTTATAAAAATTTAAACATCATACATTTTTAATCAAAACAGAATTAAATAATATAATAAATATACAAATGACTACTATACGCATTAATACTTTATTTCATTAAGCATTTTACATAACTTTATTTATAGTCTTAATATAATTATATTATATTAGATTAAATCATCTCACTAAATGATGTTATATTAGTGTAAAATATTAATTAATTTGATACTGTTTTATGTTGAAATATCAATGTTTAACATATTAACAAGAAATTTCATTCTTCTGATTCTTATCATTATATATTTTACAATGAATTTAATTTAAATAATAACATTTTAGAAAATCTAAAGGTTAATCAATTGATTTAGATTTATTTAAGTCATTAACTAATATTAAATAATACAAATTTAGCAATAGATATATTTTTATATACTATCAAGTATAATAAAAAATATTGATAATATATTTTATTTTTTGGTTTGATTGTAAGTTTTGAATAAATAAATAGTGGTGTAATTTAAATAAGTTTTAAGATATTTATCTTAAAACTTATTTAAAAAAACTATTAAATTTATCAAGACGCACTAATTGATATTGAAATTAAATTAATTTAATAAAAATCATTGAAACTTAAAATAAAATATTATAGAAATTATTTCTAGGATATTACTTAATAAATATTTTTAATAAAAATATTAAACTGAATAATTTATTACATAGAAAGTTAAGCTTTAAGTTTTTATTTGTTTAATTTAAACAGTACGAATAAATATTTAATTGTGTTAATTAATAAAAATTATGAAATGTAAATTATATTAAACCGTGGTGTGGTGATTTAATATTAATTAAATTATAAATTCATATAAAATTATAAATGCGTTTAGTATGAAAAGATATCTAAAAATCTTCAAGTAAATTCTAATTTTATAAATATAAAAATTATAAATTGCAAAAATTGGTAAAGTTGGATAATCTAATAAACTTAATATTTGAATTAGACATTTTGTTATCTTTAATTTAAATGTATAAATAAAAAATTACACGATTTAAATAAAAAGGTCTATTATCATAATTTATATGTACTAATATTATATAATATTATAATAAAACAGAAAATAGAAATGATAATATAGCTAACTCTGTAATAACAAAGATGGTTAATACTTAACTATAATTATGATATCAACACTATATAAAAATAATGAATAAAAATTACAAACTATTTAAATTATATAATAAGTTACTATTAGTTAAAGCGGAATAGAAACGAAATAATTTATATATTATGATAACAAAAGAAATCTTAGTTAGAGTAACATTATTAAAAAAGTGCAAGACATATATTTATTGCTTTGATATAGTTGAAAACTAATACGTTAAATTAATATTGCAAAATGTAGAATAACAATAAAATCTCATGTATCTACTATAATACATATAATTATCTAGTTATGAATTTCTCAGATTTAGTTACAAGTGAAATTAAATGATATTGATAGTAAACTATATAATAATGACTAAAATTAATAACAAATAATTATTGATAGCAAATACAGATATAAAATATTTTTTTATACTAGATAAATTATATATTTTGTTATAACATATATTTAAAATGATTTAATATAATAATAGTTGATGAATGTATCGTTACATTGATATAAAATTGTTAAAAAAAAGATATGCTGTAAACTGTGTAAACTAATCAAATGATTAAGCTATATGCAAATTAAACTAATATAGATTTTTCGATTAACCAAATAAATAACTATAGAGTTAAGTATACACTATTTTTTCTGCAAAATTAATTGTAATATATACAATAATTTATCAAATAAGCAAAATAATTATTAAATTATTTAATGAGTTTTTTATAAGAAAAGTAAACTTAAAATAAATGAGTATAAAAGTCTAATAACATATATGTATAATCTACTTTTTAAGTAACACTTTAACACGGAACAAATAGATACGCTTAAGATTGAACAATGTGGATAAACATAGTGAAGAATAAATCTATACTATAATAATATATTAATTATATAAAACTGCTGAAATATGTTTATAAATAACTTCAATATACTGGTTTAGAATAAAAATTCTATAACTAACTAATTTGTAAAATACAATGTTATTTTTGTAACAATCAAATTAGAAATATATTCTAGATCAATATTAATGCATACTATATCATTTTAAAAATATATTGAATAGATATATACTAAGCGAGCAGATTAAAATTATAGATATAATCATACAAATTAACTTATAAATTATTAGAATTTTAAAAATTGATATTAATTGCACAAATCACTATAATCACTATAGACAAAATTAACATTGTATAAAAAATCATACGACTATGGTATATAAAATGATTGTTAAACTTATATACTATAGTATAGTATAGCTAATTGATTTATAATAGTCTCTATTTATTTAAATTTTATTATTTATAAATTATTTTATAAATATAATATAACAAATTATGGTGGTAAGATGGAATGGAGAATCAAATAATAAAAGTATCGCTATCTTATCAAGAAGCCTCGCCTTGTTGGGGAAAAAATGCATTAATAAGTTTCAACCAAAAAGAAGTAGTTATTCATCTAAATCAACAATCAAAGCTGTGTACTATCCAAAGTGCTGGTCGCAAATTAGACAATTATGGTATACAGCATGTTATGTTAGAAGGCAATGGATGGGACTTAGAGAAAAGTTGGGCATTTTGGCAAGGTTTTAGGGCACCAAGTAGGCTTCGTTCTATTGAGTGGCCAAATTTACCTGAAAATGAAAAAAAAGAATTACAGTATCGTATACGAATTATTGATTGGGTGCGAGATATAATTAATACCTCTTCTGAAGAATTATCTCCAGAGCAACTAGGACAACGTAGTGTTAACTTATTATTTGAAATAATAAAAGATAATATTAAATATCAAATCATTCAAGGTGAAGATTTAGCAAAACAAAAATATGCTGGTATTTATACTGTAGGGAGAGCATCAAGTCGACAGCCGGCATTATTAGTATTAGATTATAATCCAACTAATAATTTAAAAGAACCTGTATTTGCTTGTTTAGTAGGAAAGGGCATCACATTTGATTCTGGTGGTTATAGTATAAAAACATCTTCATCAATGAATTCAATGAAAGCAGATATGGGTGGAGCAGCAATATTAACTGGGGCATTGGCCTTAGCAATAAGTAAAGGCCTAAAAAGACGAGTAAAACTATTTCTTTGCATTGCAGACAACATGATTAATGGTAATGCTTTAAAATTAGGTGATATTATTCGCTACCGCAATGGAAAATCTGTTGAAGTTACAAATACTGATGCAGAGGGAAGACTTGTTTTGGCTGATGGGTTGATAGATGCATGTAAAGAAAATCCAGAATTAATTATTGACGCCGCAACATTAACTGGCGCAGCAAAAATAGCAGTAGGTAATGATTACAATTCAATATTGAGTTTTGATGATAAATTAGTTTCTGAATTTATATATATATCGGAAATAGAAAATGAACTTTTTTGGAGATTACCACTAGCAGAATTTCACCGCAAACAATTACCATCTGTATTTGCTGATATAAATAATATTGCATCACCTTATCACACTGCAGGCGCCAGTACAGCGGCTGCTTTTTTATCATATTTTGTTGAAAATTATCATAATGGGTGGTTACATATTGATTGTTCAGCTATTTATTATCAATCTTCAATGGATTTATGGTCTGAAGGTGCAACTGGGATTGGTGTTAGAACTGTCGCTAGTTTTTTATTAAAAAAATCAAAACAGATGTTATCTATATAATTACAAAAAAAACTACAATTATAATATATAAAATAAATAAATTATGCCAACAGTCAGAATTGTTGATACATGCAATATCGTAATTAAATTTAGCATGAGTTGAATTTAATTTAAAAATTAATCAGTATGTCTTGGAAGGATTGGATAACACTATAGAATTATGCAGCATGCCTTTTCTTAAAGTAAATTATTAATAACGTTTTAGAACTGCTATTAATTCTTTATTATTCAATAATTAACTTTTAGTGTCTAAAAATACAAAAAATTAATTATGTTGTTAGAATTGATGTGATTTAATTATATTTAAGTTTATTTTTTTTCATTATAAAATGTTATATATAATATCGCTAAATATAATTAATGCAATATTTATCATATTTTATCTTCGTAAATATCAAATATTTTATTAATAAATATCGTATTCAAGATTACTAACAATTTATACATATAATAAACTAAAATAATTTTATAATTTAAGATAAATAAAATATTTATGGATGTTTTACCGATATATTAAAATATTTTTATGTAGTAATGGTAAGTATAGAATCAAACGTGCGTTAAATATAGTTTTTTTAGATAAACTCTAGTTTTCATTAGCATAAGCTGCTAATAGCTAATGTTAATATTACGCAATGAGAATGTATTAAATTTTAATATTTGATATTATTATAATTATAATAATAATTTATATTTTATAGTGTTAAGTTTTTTTTAAATTAGCTAAATAATTACTAATATATATAAGATCTTCCATAATTATGTGTTTAAGTTGGTTTTCAGACGGTTTTTAAGTGTTACTTATAATATTTTTCTTAAAAATATATTGATAGATATAATCTTATTTTTCTATAATAATCTATTTCTGTATTATTTATTCACAAATATACAAAAAACCTGAATATTTACATTAAAAATAGTATACTAAACTTGCTGTTCATAAATAACTATAATTATATACATGATATCCAAGTTAAAATTTTAAAATATCTTTTCTGACTCTATTCTTTACATACTAAGAATGTATAAGAAAGTATTTTATTTTTTTTAAATTAATAAAAAATTAGAATTTTAGTCGTATACATAAGATAGTCTGAGATTTTAAGCATAACTTGTTTCAATAAAATAATATTATGTTTCAGTTTATAGAAAATATTCTGTTTTTATAAGAACTATAAACTTATTAATATTAATAGTATATGTATTATATATACAAGTTTTATAAAAAATTAATTCCACTAAATTTATTAAAAGTAGCATATAGTAAAAGATTTATTTAAATAATATTATTAAAATAATTTATTTATTAGTTTTTTTTGTACAAAGTGATACTTAAGAAAAATAAAACGTATTAAACATAATTGATGCTTGAAAGTTTATATATATTTATAAACATATACTAAATATTAATATAAAAATTCATCCTAAGATAAAATCTTTTTTTTACAATTATAAAAAGATTAATAAAGTATAATTAAAATATAATAAATAATATAAAGACAGATATATTAATCATATCGCTTGATGCTTTCAAAAAGCAGCTTGAATATATTAAGTTGTATAATAGTTTTAAACTAAAATTATAAAAATTTTTAGTAAAACATAAATAATAAATAAATTTGAACTAATAGATTTTATATATATGAATTATTCGAGAAAATATTAATTGCAATATATTTTATTCATTAATTACTCAAAATAGTATAATTTATACTAAATAAATATATAATTCATTTTATATCTATTCTATCAATTAATTGGATAGATGTAAGATGAATAAAATAAAAAAATATATATAATCTTTATATTTTATTTTCTATTTATATACCCAAACAACCTAAAGTAATTTTACTATATCTTACTTATTTATTTATATTATGTTTTCTTTTTGTCATGACATTAATGTGTTAGTAATTTACTTTTAACTATAGAGTTACAATTTTATAATGATAATACTAGACAAGTAGTCTCATTTCTATGTTATAAGAAGAGGTATAACGTAATGTTATTTTAATGATAAAGTTAATTTAAATTTAAAAGAAATAACTAATATTTAACGTTGTACAATATTTTCCTTATACATCCAGTTAGAACATGATAAAATTAATTATTTACTTAATGTTGTATATATGACAATAAGGACCATAATTATATTAGGAAAACAAAATTTTATGTTTTATAAAATTTTATTTTCTTGCATCAATTAATGACATATTCAAAATGCTAATATTATAAGAAATTTAATTTTTATATTAAATAAGAAAATAATTACTATATCTAATTCATTTATTTATTTTCAATTTATAATGGATTGATCACTATTCAAAATTTAATTTTATTTAAAGAAATTTGATATATTTAATTGTCACAAAATAATGATATATTGTTCTTTATTAATTTTATTTATAAACATTAAATAAATATATTTATTTAATTTATTAATATTTAAAAAATGTATAAACATTCAGAAAATATAAAGATTGTTATAATTTTATTAACTATTAAATAAATTAATATTTTGCAAATTTTTATATTTAAAAATAATATTTTAAAATGTTTTAAGAAAAAAATATAAATTAAATTATTTATATTTTATCAAGTTATTTAATTTAAATAATAATTAGACATCAATTGAATTAAACTTACACAGAACTTATTTTATTTTTTTAATTTGATTGCTTATTTTAATCAAAAATTCTACTTTACTTTAAAGTTATTTAATTATTTATTTTATTAATTTAATTTTAATGATTCATAATATTGATGAGTTTGTTTACAATAGAACAATATAATCTAATATTAATATTTGAATTGTTTTTATATAAAAATGTTTATTAAAAGTAATTAATAGTTATATAATTTATTTAATAAAATATAACTTTTTATGATTTTATCATTAATCATTACCTTTAAAAATACAGAATATATATTGTATCCAATTTATAGTTAATGATTTTAATTAACTATAGTTAATAAATTTTATTATAGTATTAGTAATTTATTTATTTTTTTGTAATTAAAAACTTATTTTTTATATATTTAAATATATATGTAATTATCATTATTAGGAAATGTAATTTCCATCATTGTCATGATGAGTGTACAATGAAATTTATTATTTAATCAAAAATATTAAATATCATATATCAAACTAATATCATTAGTGCACCATACATTGAACACTTTAATGACTAAATTAACAAACATCATAAATTGTATTTAAATATGCAATTTATTAATATGAAGATTGAGAATAATAAAATGTCATATAATTAATAATTCAAGATTTATAATGAATTATTAATTAATATATAAATAATTTTTTAGATTAACAAAATTATTTTTTTCATACAAGATAGGCTGATTATGTATAAAAATTATTTTTATGTCGTTGTTAACTAAAACATAAATAATAGAAATAAATAATTTTATATTTTCAATATATAAAATATATAATTTATCAATAAATTTTAATAATATTAAAAATATTTTTTTAAAAACTATAAATATGAATTATATTTAGATGCATATAAAGTGATATTTTAATTACTTCAGATGAAATAATTAATAAATTAAATTTATGATAAATCTCTAAAAACAGTTATTTCTAAACATAGAAATCTTAAGAATTATATAAAATATTACTTATATTTTATTATCTTTACTTACAATCAATATTATTAATTAAATTTTAATTATTATTAATTTTAATGTTAATAGCAATATAAAAATAAAGAAAAATCAATTTTATATATGAAATTATTAAACTATTTATATAATTATTTTAAAAATATTTTACAAAAAAAATAATTTAAAAAATTAAAATTAAGAAATTGATATTATTTACTGATAAATATTAAGTAAATTTTTATAGTTGACGTTATTAATTAATTATAATTTAATTTTATATTTGTTAAAATATAAAATTAAATATCTATTTTGAATGAATATAGATATAAATATTTTATTTGTTAATTATAATAAACTTTTTATAAAGAGAAAATAATTCTTGTTTAATCTTAGTTAGTAAATTAATAAGTATTCAAATTACTAAACTTTTATATTAATTGAACGAGTCAGAAGGATAATAGAAGAAATTAAAATTTGCAAGAAATGATATTTTATAAAGTATAATATCGTTAAATATATTATATATAAAATCAATTGCTATAATTAAGCAATATTCTTTACATAATATTTTTAATATTACATCATTTTAATATATATTAAAATTACAACAAATTTACATTTAAAGCTTAAACACATAAACATTCATTTTTTACAAAAAAATAAATAATGGCAAGCTGTTCTGTTTAAAATAAACAATATCGAAAATAAATAGAATTTTATTAAAAATTTGTTATATGAAAATCATTTAAGATAGAAATTTATAAAGTAAATGTCTATAATTCGCATAATGATTTAATAAAAATTACTTATTTTTAAAAATTATAGATCTTTACGTAATTAAGATATATAAAATATTCTTTCATTTTTCTGAAATGAAATATAGTACTTTTATTCAAATAATTTTTAAACATTATTAAACATAATAATAAGTAATTATTGATCAACGTCTTATCCATTTTACATACGTAAAATAGATAAGATTTAAGAATATTTATTGCCTTTATTTTATTAAGATTACTTTGTGTTTATTTTTTTTAATTTATAAATATTCTAAATTGTTTATTATAAATTATTATGAACATAAGTACTTAAATAAATCATAAATAAACATATTGATATTTTTAAAAAAAATAACTATTAATTATTATAAATATTGAATTCTATTTTCTTAAAATAAATAATTTAATACACGCTAGATCAACTAAAAAATATTTCTTGATAACTATACGTACAAAAATTATTTTTTAACGAAATAATATTGATTTGATATTTTATGTGTGATTAATTAATAAATGTTAATGATTTAAATAATATAACTAAATATATAGCATATTTAAAATTTTTTAATATTTTATGAAAAATTTGATTTTTAAACTTATTGCACTAATCTTTTATATTTGCTATCTAAAGAAAAGTTTAAATTATTTGTCTCAAATTTAATAATAAATAATAATTATAAAAAATAATTATTTTATAGATATTACTGATTCATTCTTGCAATTAAATATATATCACTATAGCTAATTTTATCCAATTCACTCAACTGATAACTTTAATTATAAAAAATAAATTTAAATCAAAATATCTGCCTGTTTATACATAATAAGAATAATTTTTATATTACGTATTAAGATAAGTGTTAAAAAATGTAATCAGATATCAAGCATTGATTGTAATATCAATATTTTTAAAATTTATATCATCAGTATTTTCTTGGATATTTATATAATATAAAATTATATCTATAATTTTTATCTGTTTTAAGATTAGTAATTATTATGCATCATATGATAATTAAATTTTTATATTATTTATAGCGATAAACAACAAAGATTATTATTTTAAATAATGTAATAAACTACTAACATTTCATTTAAAAATTAAAATTGATCTTATTATAAAAGTAATAAGATCAATTTTTTCATTAAATATCTAAAAGATAAAGTATATTATAGAAAACTATATTATACTATAAATAATAAAGTAAACTTATGATTACATATTAAATTAAATCATCATTTTAAATGCACATATTTTAAAAATTGATACAACAAAAAAGAATAAAGATAGTAAACAATTTAAATAATAACTTTAAAATGTAAAAATACAATAAAAGCTATGTATATAAATAACTTTAATCTATATTTTTAATAAAAAGTTTAATTTATAAAGATGTTGTAACTATTTTATTCACAAGAAATTTATAGCATATATTCTTATTGATTATTTACATGATTGCATTGTTTGATGATATCATATAAAAATAACTAAAAGCCTAAAATTGTTAATTTATAACATACTCTTAGTAGCATTATTAAATTTTACTAAGAGTATGTAAAGACATTTATATAAAATTATTTATAATTAGAAAAATACGATAATTTTATTGTAACGTTAAATAACTGTAAATTTTACATTAACCTATAATTATTTAAAATTTTATTTAAAATTTTATTTATATTCGCTGAATAAATAATAATTATATATGATTGCATGTGTAATATTCGATATAACATATAATTATGCAAACAAAAACAGATAATTTACTTTAACATTATTTTTTTAATTCATTTTAATATGAGATTTATTTTTATGTATTAATAAATAAAAATTTCTTATATTTTATTTAAACTTAGGATACTGTAAATTTATTAAAATTTAATATAGTTGTTAAATTATATTATTATATAAGAGGTATATTAATTGCTGTGAGTAATATTATAGGGGTCAGAGCAAAGCAGAAAGAAAAAACACGACGCTCTCTAATAAAAGCTGCCTTTAGTCAATTAAGCTCTGAACGTAGCTTTACTAGTTTAAGTTTGCGTGAAGTTTCTAGAGAGGCTGGCATTGCACCTACTTCTTTTTATCGACATTTTCGCGATGTTGATGAATTAGGATTAACAATGGTTAATGAAAGTGGGCTTATGCTACGTCAATTAATGCGCAAAGCACGACAGAGAATAGCAAATGGAGGTAGTATTATTCGAACATCTGTTGCTACTTTTATGGAATTTATTTGTAATAATCCAAATGCCTTTCGACTATTGTTACGCGAACGCTCTGGTACGTCATATGAATTTCGTGCAGCAGTTGATAGAGAAATTAAACATTTTATTGCTGAATTAGCTGATTACTTACAACAAGAAAGTAATATGCCTAGACATTTTACCGAGTTACAGGCAGAAGCCATGGTTACTATTGTATTTAGTGCAGGTGCGAAAGCATTGGATATTGATAAGAAAAAAATACAACTTTTAGAAGATAGATTAGTTTTACAAATTAGAATAATTACAAGGGGTGGATATTACTGGAATCGTCGTCACGAATATAAAAAAATAATATCAAATTATATAGAAAAAAGCCTTATTTTTAATTGAATTATAAATATATGTTATTAATTATATTTTTAGCATAAAGTGTTAAATATTAACAATTAAACATAGTGATAAACTAAGTATAATTTCATTAAATTCTATACTCATATTTAATTATATTATATCTTTTATATCTAAACAGATATATTTTACATAAAATTATAATTTATTAATTTTTTATTTATGGTTTGTTATTAGATTAGTCTTTTATTAATTGACTTGATGCAATATATACATAATATATATGAAATTTCTTATCATTTTCTATTATAATTAAGATTTATTTTTTTTAAAATAAGCACTTCAAGTAAACAACGAAAAAAAATGATATTTATGTTTTAATCAAAATTTATTTTTAATATCAAACTTTATATAAAATATTATAATACTTTTAGTTTATATTTTCATAGTTAGTATAATTATGATTATATACTACCTTTTATTTAAAAATATATGATAGTTCTACATTAGTTAACTGATATATTATGGCTAATTTTTATTATGCAATTAATATTATTACATTATACACTAAATAAAATTCACATATAAGCATTTAAATAAAAAAATAAATAGATGTAATTAATAACAAGTAAATAAAATACTTTCTTGATAAATAAAACAAAATAAAATAAAAGATTGAAAAGTAAATTATTTTTACTTATAATGATCAACTAAAATCTATATGAGCCAATTATTAATATTATATCAATTATCTTAGTATATTTTTAAAGATCAATTTTAATAAAAATATTTTAAAAAACACCTTTTTATAAAATATGTTTTGTGATGTAGTCAATATAAATTAGTAAAAATATCACATCTTATAATTTATATGTAAGTTATATTAGTAATATACACATTAAATTAAATTATAAAAATTAGCAATAAATTGTAATATTGTAAGTAGTTATTAATTTTTATTATATTTTTTAAGATTAATAAAAAATATAATAAAGTATTGGTTAACTATGTATTTTTCTAATTATAAAATAATACTTTTAATTTGATACTTATTAAACTACTATATAAAGTACATAATTTAATTTTTTATAATTTTCTGATAAGCAAAATATATTAATACTAAATTGTAAATATATATTGAATTAATACATACAAACACTATATTTGACTTAATAATATATTTTTTACACAAAACATAAAATAGAAGTTATATATATTACAGATCTTTAAATATTTATTAAACTTGACATTAATAAAATTATGCAATAAATATTTTTTATTGCCTATATCGCTTATATTATTAAAAAACTAGAAAAGTTAAAATGAGATTAATATCTCTTAAGAGATTAACATTAATATAAAGTAATTCACAATTCTATATCAATTATGTGATAATTGAATTTTAAATTTTAGTTTAATGGTATTAAATAGTATCATGCACTTATCTATATAAGTGCATGATACTATCATTTTATCATTTTCTTTTCTATTAGTTTAATTAAAATATGTATCACTTTAATATGAACTTCTTGTATTCTATCTGGATCATTAAAATGAGCTACTCTAATTTCAATATCAACTATTTCCGATATTCTTCCACCATCTCTGCCTGTTAACGCTATTACTTGCATTTCTTTAGAATGTGCAGATTCAATTGCTTTAATAATGTTTCTAGAATTGCCTGATGTTGAAATCGCAAATAATATATCACCATTTTTTCCTATTGCCTCTATATAACGAGAAAAAACATAATCATATCCAAAATCATTAGCAACACAAGAGATATGACCAACATCAGAAATTACAATTGCTGGATAACCTGATCTATTTTTACTATAGCGACCGGTTAATTCTTCTGAAAAATGCATGGCATCACAGTGCGAGCCGCCATTACCGCAAGCTAATACTTTACTGCCTGCTTTAAAGGCATCTGATAACACAATTGCTGATTGTTCAATTGCATCTATATTTTCTTTGTTATTAAGAAAATTTTTTAATGTTATCTCAGACTCTTCTAATTCAGCATAGATAAACTTGTCATACATTATTTCCACTCCTATTTAAACGTATAATTTTTCTTAAAATATTTATTATAACCTATTACAGCTAATGAGAAAAGTATCAATTATATTTACTAGTAAAAATATTTTGAAATTAATATATAGCAAAGAGACTTTATTTTAATTTATCTTTATAAATATAAAAAGTATAAATTTTGCAACTAATTTTTATATTTTTTCTATTTTTGTTTTTATTTGCTTAAGTTCTAATTAACACATTAATAGAACTTAAGCAAATAAAAACAAAAACTTAATATCTTACTTTTAATATAATCTAAATTATTTAATTATTTGTTTAAATTATTTTATTAAAATAATATTATTATATAATAACAAATATAATAATAGTTTAAATAACTGATTCATGTAACAATAACAGTATTATCCGTTTAATTTTATTAATAATGTAATCTTAGATTTAATATACTTATTATAAGAAAATAGAAAGATGACTTAATATAAATATTTGTGTGATTATATAAATATTAATTTTTTTTTCAGTTGGTATAAACGCTTATAAAATATAACCAATAATTTATCTTTGAATTTAAATTAAAATTAAAATTAAAATTAAAATTAAAATTAAGTTATTATTGTCTATAATGCTAATAGACTTTTATAATACATTTGATAAATTAATTAATTTTACTATTAATTTAATAAAACTAATGTATCGTCATTACTATAATTTAGTAAATAATTTATTTAAGATCTAAAAATTATTATTATAAAACTTAAAAATTAGTTACTAAATAACTTTAATAATAATTAAAATAATTTCAACTTTTTAAAACATTAACTTAATTATATAATAGGATTACTTAATTTATTAATAATTAAAATATTTTAAGTCAATAATTAAATATTACTACTAATTCACTTTAAACATTAATTATTGTTTAAAACAAATTAAACTCTATTTAATATAATTATCAGTTATAAATATAAACAATAAATTTGATTGAATTATTTTTCTATTCATATAAATTTACAATCAATAATTAATAATAATAAATTTTTAATTATTATATTTAAATTTTTTATAAATTTATTTAAAATGTTTAGTATTTTTATTTTATTTAAATAAAATATAATAAAAAGTTAGTTACAAAATTACACTTTCTTGATTTAATGGAATGAATTAATATATTAATTTATAATAATTAGTTTGTAACTCTAGATAAAAAAATATTTTTATACTATAACTTAAAATAGTTAGTAGTAAATATAAAATAATTTTTATTAATATACAATTATATATTAATATAAAATTTATTGATCGTATAAAAATTAAAAAACTTACAAAATTTATATTAATCACAATAATTGACATTATTATTTTAGAGTAAATATTTTTACTAAAAGTTTCTAATTTAAAAATATTTAAAACTTTTAAAATAGTTAAATGATAAATGTATAAAAATATTAAATAAGGTTTTTTATATAAAATAAAAAAAAGTAAAAATATAAGATAAAATTAATAGATTAAATAATATACTTAATTAATTTTATTTAAATACAAAAAATCTAAAGCTATTATTGATAATATTTTTTATGTATCAACCACAAAAGAATATTTAATTAAAACAGAAAGTATAGCATTAGAATTCTAAATATCTTAATTTAAAAATAACTATTTTCAATATCAATTTTAATAATTAAAAAAATATTAATTTAATTTATTTAAAAAATTTTAGTAATACAAAAATATATTGCATAAAAATATTAAATCATATTATTAAAGTAATTCATAAATATGTATGAATTTTAAAACATTATAAATATTGAATTGATAACTAAATATTGAATTAAATATAATTTTATTACTAAGCTTAATAGCTTGAATTAAGTTAAAGATAAACAACTATTGACTATAAGTTTTATTTAATTTTTATAAAAAATTTGAAACATTTTTGCTTGATTATTAATCATACAATAATAACATACTTAGATAATATTTTCTGTTAATAAAATAGGATATTATCTATTATATTAATAAACGAAGATCTTGTAAAATAAAAACGAAATATAAACATAGTATTATATTGATAGTTATCTAATTTTTGAATAAAATAATTTATTATAATTAACAAAATAAATTTATTAAAACTATTTTAATAAATTTTAAAATTAATAACATTAAAACAGCAAATACATCAAATAAACCAGTATGTACTTACAGAAAGATTCTTATCATATTTTTTATAACTACTAATTTAGTCTAACTTAATATAATAATAATATATTTGAATCTATTATTATTTAATGTATAACTTGTAAAGTTTATTAACAATTTATTAAAATGTTAATAAATAATTTTTATTATAAACTTAATCTATATTTGTAGATTATTTATTTACATGCATCATATGATTTAATTATATCTGATTAAATTAGTTAATTTATAAAAATTAAATACAATTTAAAACTTTATATCTTATAACTGTGTTGTATTAAAATAATAATTAACAAAATTTATTAAAAATTTTAACAATAAAAACCTTGAAAAATTATATATATTAATGTATTTATTATAAAATAAAATATATTTATATTAAAATTATAAAAACTATTGTCTTTTAGAAATAAGCGCATTAATGCCGAAATGATAACAAATCATTATTAAAAATAAATATGAATAAATTAAAAGTATATAAAATTAATAAAATATTGATAGATTAATTTAATAAATAAAGATTATTATTAAAATAATAATTTATTAGCACTAGACTGAAAAAATTAAATACTTATGCACTATTTAATCAAAAAATATAATAATTAATTTTAAATAACTAGATAATAATTAAATATAGTTTTTATATATATAATTATATAAGACAAATTGTTATAATATATTATTTTTATAATTCTATTTTCTTAATAAATGTTTAAAACTAAAAATATAATATAAAAATAAAAACTAACATTAGTAATAATTAAGATAATAAACACAAAAAATAGTTAATTTAATAATTATTTAGCATAAAGTACTATATAAATCAAATAAAAAACAAATTTAACTATATATAAGATTGACAATTTTGAAATAGAATAATAAAAAAATAAAAAAATAAAAAAATAAAAAAATAAAAAAATAAAAAAATAAAAAAATAATAAAATAATATCATAAGTTAATAAATATTTTAATAGCAATAAAATTATTATTAATATAAATTATTATAATTATAAATTGATATAAAAATTACAAGCCTTAAAGATATCTTTAAATTTCTATTTTCAAAGATCATTATTATTTACTTAGTATTTTAATAACATTAATAAATAAAAACAATTTATTATAGTAGATTAATTTATAGTAAGATTGTTAATTTTAATTATATTATAAAAATAATTTATTATTGAATTTTAAATACAGAATACTTCTTTATAAAAAATAAAGAAAATTAAAAGATTTAAAGAAAGAACAATATGTTTTATATATACGTAAAACATATTGTTCTTATAAATTTTCTAATTTTTCATTAAATCTAAAATATTAATAAATAAAAATAATAAATAATCATCAGAAACATCTATTAAAATAATTAAAATACTTACTAAATACTTACTAAAGTGAATTATTAAAAAGTTATTTAATAATTACCAAAATAAATGATATATATAAAATTTATTAATATAAAAATAACTAAAATTGCAAATATATATTATTGTTAAAAACAATAAATTTATTGTCTACTATAAAATAGTAATTATTATATAAATTGCTCTAAATAATTATATAAATTCATTATATAAATAAAAACATACATATGTAAATATAATTAGTAAAGTAGTACTTGTTGTATAATTTTACAACAGAAATATTAATAGCATTCTATATTTGTTTATAATTAATTCAAATTTTATGGTAATTTTTTTCTGAAAAATTACCTATTATTACTAATAAAATTAATTTTATAAACATTATGATTCTATTCTTACCATTAGAAAATAATTAATTAAGTTAAATTTTATAATATTATATACATGTACTTTAACTAATATTAATAAATTATAGATAAAAAGATAAGTTTAAATTAATTTCTATATTGATATTATTTCCTGCTCATATAATCTAATAAAAACTAAGTAAACTTACTATAAATATTAATACTAATATTCTTGTGAGAAATTTTTTGAATTTATATAAAAATAAAGAATTAAAACAACAATTAAAGATTACTCTTGTTAGTTTATTTTTTTTATCTTTATATTTATATGTATAGTAATAATATTTTATTATTCTTTGGTTTATAATAAAGTTTTTGTATGTACACATACATACTATACTACAATATTAATTACAAAATTAATTATATCCTTAATCATCTTCATTAACTTTTAAGATGATATAATGAAAAACATCATGTTATTTTATTACAGAAATTCTATTTTAAGAATATAAATGCTTGATACTAAAGAATGGTTAATTAAAATTCACCCACTAACACTAAAAGTAGTAGTTAGCACAAACAAAAATTTTATTTTGCGTTTTCAAAATTAAATAAAATTTTTAGCTAAAAATTTTTATATTGTGCGCCTAAATAAAAAATAAAGAAAAACTACAGAATGTTACTTATTTTATTCCTATTTACAAACAATTCAAATGTAACAAAATTCTATTAATTAGATTAATAAATATTAACATAAACTTGATAAAAGTAGAATACAACGTATTAGAAATTAATTTCTATCCTAATATCTAATATACTTTCTTATATTTATAAATAAAAGCAATTTGCTCATTATATATAATATAGACTATTTATATATAAAATTTTAATTATAGCTAATAAGAAATTTTTCAATATTTTATTTGTAACTATTATACTAAAAATATAAACTACTTTGTTTATTGCAGTAAATAATTACAATTTTATTTCCATTATTTAATTAAGGATGTAAAATGATTAAATTAGGTATCATAATGGATCCAATTTCTAATATAAAAATTGAAAAAGATAGCAGTTTTGCTATGTTATTAGAAGCGCAACGTCGTGGATATGAGATTTATTATATGGAAATAAATGATCTCTATTTATTAGAAGGAACGGCATACGGATACACAAGACAACTAATTAAAGTTAAACAAGACGTTACAAAATGGTATAAATTTGGTTCTGAACAAAATATTGCTCTAAAAAATCTTGATGTTATTTTAATGAGAAAAGATCCACCATTTGATATTGAATATATTTATGCAACTTATATTCTTGAAAGAGCAGAACAAGCTGGTAGTTTAATTGTCAATAAACCACAAAGCCTTAGAGATTGTAATGAAAAATTATTTATTTCTTGGTTTTCCAATATGACTCCTAATACATTAGTAACAAGAAATAATAAAAAACTATATGAGTTCCATCAAAAATATAACGATGTCATATTTAAACCTCTAGATAGAATGGGAGGGTCGTCTATTTTTCGTATAAAAAAAGATGATCATAATATTAACGCTATTATTGAAGTGTTAACCAAGTATGAGCATAGATTCTGCATGGCTCAAACTTATATATCTGCCATAAGAGAAGGTGATAAACGCGTATTTATTGTTGATGGAGAGCCAATTCCTTATTGCCTGGCCCGAATTCCAGCTAAAGGTGAAACGCGAGGAAATTTAGCTGTAGGAGGGCGTGGTGAAGCAAGGGTGTTGACAGAAAATGATTGGAAAATTGCAAAAACAGTTGCTCCAATATTAAAAGAAAAAGGATTAATTTTTGTTGGTTTAGATATTATTGGTGATTACTTAATAGAAATTAATGTTACCAGCCCTACATGTATACGTGAAGTTGAAGCAATATTTACAGATATATCAATTACTGCCATGTTATTTGATGCAATAGAAAAACGATTATTTAAAAAAAAATAAATTAATTATAGTATATATTGTAATTAACTAAACAAAAAGACTTTTTACTATAAAATATTGTTATGGCTATAAAACACAGATATTTTGCAATTATCCTGGGATTAAAGTTCATATTGCGATGACAATGGTAATTAAAAAAACAATTTTATAAAACGAATTTATAAAACTACTTTCTAATTACAATTTAATATCCTTGGATATGTTTTTTAAAAGCATTGAATTTATATATTAGTATAATAAAATAATTATTAGATTAGTTATTAATGTACAAATTTAATATTATTTTAATTTGAATAATATTAAAACTATATTATAAAAATAACAGAATACAATTCTACAAGAAAATTAAATTAAGAAATTTAATGACTCTTCTTGATAATAAAAGCCAACTGGTTCATTCTATACTAACAAAATTATTTTAGTTATAATTTAAGCATTTTAACAAAATTAAAAATTTAAAACATTAAAAGATATTTAAAAAGCTAAAATATCATAAAAGATTCAAAAAAAGTAATTATGACATAATGTCATTTAAGATGATAAGCTGCAACTAAAAATAAACTATATAAATAATTACTTAATATATAAATTAATAGCAATATTATTAATACACATTCCATTTTATAAATATTTAGTCAAAACAATTTCATTTAATTAAGATTGATATTTTTAACATTTTAATTCAATTGGAAATATATAATGCCAAACAGAATAATTATAGCTTTTGATTTTGGAACACAAAGTATTGGCATTGCTATTGGACAAGAAATTACATCAACTAGCGGTCCTTTAAATGCAATAAAAGCAAAATATGGAAAACCAAATTGGTTAGAAATTGAAAAAATTTTAAAAGATTGGCATCCTGAATTAGCTGTTGTTGGGCTTCCTCTAAATATGAATGGAACAGAACAACTAATAAGCATAAAAGCTCGTAAATTTGCTAAGAGATTGCATAGACAATTCAAAATTCAAGTTATATTGCATGATGAGCGACTAACAACGATAAAAGCACGAGAACAATTATTTGATGAAGGTGGTTATCGAGCGATAAATAAAAGTAAAGTTGATTCTATTTCAGCTGCCATAATTTTAGAGAGTTGGCTTGAACAATATGTTTAGTTAGTAAAATTGATATAATTATGACAAATAGTCACGAAAATATAACTACATTTTAATAGTATTCATTTTTTATTTAACATATAAATTTTTATGACAATAATTCAACAAAACTTGCTTAATATTAAAGATCGCATTGTGCAGATTGCCGATAAGTATTATCGTTCTCCAGAAGATATCACTCTTCTCGCAGTTACTAAAAATAAATCATGCGATATAATTCAAAATGCTATAGATGTTGGTCAACGGCAGTTTGGAGAAAATTATCAGCAAGAAGGGATAGAAAAAATTATATACTTTAGCAATCAACATGATTTAATATGGCATTTTATTGGTGCTATGCAATCTAATAAAATCCATTTGATAGCTAAGTATTTTGATTGGTGTCATACTATAGATAAATTAAAGACAGCTAAACTATTAAACCGCTACCGACCAATAAATAAATCTCCAATAAACGTATTAATCCAAATTAATATAAGTAATGAAATAAATAAATCAGGTATCTCGCCAAAAGAGTTAAATAAATTAGCTTCTGAAATTGTATTACTTAAAAACTTAAAATTACGTGGATTAATGGCAATTCCAGATCCAAAAAATGAACTATTTCAACAAATATCAATTTTTTATAGTATGGAAAATTTATTCAGTAAATTTAAAAAAGAATATCCAAATATTGATACACTTTCAATGGGTATGAGTTCTGATTTTGATATTGCAATTGCTTATGGTTCAACATTAATTAGAATTGGTGAAGGTATTTTTGGTCCTAGATAATTAATTAATTTAAAAATCAATATTATCAATAAAATAAGAAATATAACGATAATTATCTTTAATATATTCCATTTGATTATTTTATTTTAAGACTACTAATTATTTTATAAATCATCTTATTTGCATATTCTAATATATATAAATAATAATTAATTTATAAAATTTAATATATTCTAAAATAGAAAATAGTGATCAAAGCAAATGATGTAGTTTAGGTGTTATTATTTTTTCTATTAAGAAAAAATAATAACAACATATTTATTAGCAACAAATATAATATATTAGTTTTGATAAAACATTAATTTTTATAATTGTATTGAGAGATTTAAAATGCAACTTTACTAAAACATCTTATCACATAAAACAAATTTACTAAACGAAGATCTAAGTGCTATATCTATGTTCTATAAAGATGATTTATAGTATATTTGAAGTAAATATAACATTATTAAATAATAAATTTATTATAGTGGATATTATCGAAAAGATTAATAAAGTTTTCTAGTTTAGACAGTATAGTCATAATTAATAGAATTATTAAATTTTTAGCATATGTGTTGAGTTACTGTTATGTTTATAAAGTCAATATGATATTGTTAGAACAATTTAAGTTTAATACTGAAATAAGTAGCAAAATGATACTTTATATGTCATGTAAGTTTTTCTTCTTTGCAAGAAAGCAAATCATATTTTATTATATATATAAATACAATATGTAACTATTAAATGATAGCCACTACTAAAGCTTTATAGTAGCTTAATAAGCTAAGTTACCTCGAATTATCATTATCACTATAAGTAATATAAAATACCAGAATAAAAAATTAAAAAGAATAATTTTAATCAATCAGGGTATAATTAAATGCAATTTTTAACTTTTATCGTACCAACAACTATTCAATTATATATTATTATTTTATTACTACGACTGTGGATGCAATTAGTTAAAGCAAATTTCTATAATCCATTTTCTCAATTTGTAATAAAAATTACTCAACCGATAGTAGAACCGTTACAAAAAATTATTCCTATCATTTCTTCAATTGATATAGCAACTTTATTAATCGCATATATTCTTGCAGCAGGAAATATTATTTTTGTTATTTGGTCAAGAAATGCTATTAGCTTAATAAGCATAACACTATTGCCTATTACATTTATTCAATTATTAACATATCCGGGAAAGTTAGTTTTTTGGCTCATCTTAATTCGATCTATTTCTAGTTTGATTACTCATGGCCGCAATCCTATTGATTACATGCTCATTCAATTAACTGAGCCTTTGATGTCTCCTATTCGCAGAATATTTCCTGCTATAGGCGGGTTTGATCTGTCAGCCATGATACTAATGTTGATTTTAATTGCTTTGAATTATTTACGTTTAGATATTCTTCTATTTATTGATCCAATTATTACAAATGCATTATATTCAGTTGGACATTTGATGTAATGAACAAACTTATTAAAATATCACTAAAATATATAATATTAACAATGCATATTAATTATATAAACTCATAAAAATGTAACTTAAATATAATTTATTAGGAAACCTTAACTATCTAGTAAATGTAATTAAAGGAACTCAATTAATTTTTATTTAAATAACTTGAATTAGAATTAGTGGTGATTTATTGGTCTATATTTGTAATTTAACTATTTTAATTAAAATATCTGACATTATCTATTTATATAGATTTATTATTAAAAATATAATTTATTAATAAAATTTAAATAAATTATCATTTATCATGAAATTTATTTAAAATAACTAACGTTAATGGAAACTTAATTATGAACTTATTTATCTTTAGAATTTTATATACTTAACATTAATAATGCACAATTGTATATAGCAATTCATATAAGTTACTCACTAAAAGGAGTGATGATTATAATCAAGACTTGTTTTTCACAACTTAAAAATAAAACTTAACTTAATTTAATTAATAAAAGCATAAAATGAAATATTAATTATGACTAAACACTAACGATGTTGTTTAAATGTTTAATTAATAATTAAATTGTTTTCGTTGACATATATATTTCACTATCTAATATGGATAAAATCTACTTATTATAATTTTCATTCACATACATTAAAATAAAAATAATTTACAAAAAAAATAATATATAATAAATATGTCAAATGATATTAAAGCTAACACTTCACTAAAAATAATAGTCCAATTGATAATATATATATTTATTTATTACATATTAGACTTATTAAATATTAAGTTATATAATTTTTGCTTAATTAAATTTCTTAAATAATATCTATATTTTCATGTAGTAAAATTATTAAATATATGCAGCTAATCTTTTATTATATTATATAAAGCTTTAATTAATTAATAATATTTCTATATAAAACATATAGTCTTGCTATATATAAGTTTCATAAATTAAGAATAATACATCAATACATTGTAAATATATATAATTATATTTAATAATTATATATTAAGTTTTTTTTGCAGTTTTAATCTTGATTAAATAAATATTATTAATGATATATTAGTTACATTAATAAATATTTTATAATTTATTATAAAAGATAGATTTATCTTAATACTATATTTTTATAGATTAATTATTGACTAAAATTAGATTTAATAATATAAATCTATCATTATGTAAGACAGAATGTTTAAATTCTAATAATTTAAATTATGAGCACATTATTAATTATTAATTATATAGATATTTGACATAGAAGAAATAAAAAAAATCTCTTATATTAATATTATTTAAAAAAATAAAATGATGCTGTTTATGTGTTAATACGGAATTTATATTGAAAGTATAAAATTAATAAAATAGATTTTTTTTGAATTTTTATTAATTTTTATTCATTAAAAATATTAAATAAATTGTATTTATTAATTTATCATTACTTAATGAAAATATTTTTCACTATTAATTTTATGCAACAATATGAAAAGTTTATATTACATAAATAAATTCGAGTTATAATCTAGATTAGAACAAAGAAAATTATTTCTTAATTTCTTATTAACGATATTTTTATAATATTTATTATTTTATATAAATATAAGTACATTATTTACAATACAGACAAATTATACTTTTTATGAAAATTATATATCTTATTATTATATTTACAAATATTGATTTAATAATTATTTAAAATAGAATTTCATACTTATTTATAATTTATGCAACTTACTAATTTTATAAGTAATGATTACTATAATTATGGATTATTTATGTTAATTTTTGATTTTATGTACATTATCAAATAATATTAAGTTAAATTTAGTGGCATATATAATTTTGATTATAATTTTATAAAATTTATTTTAAATAATATATTTTTAATTTTGTTAACATTGTAGCCATATTTGAAACTATTATGTTTTATTAAATAATAACAATTTAATTCTACATAAATTTTTTAAATCTAAAACTAATGTTATGTAAATTTTATATTAGATATCTTTGTTTATATTATTTATTAATTACACGTTTTGAATAGCAGCACTAATAAATAATAAATAATAAATAATAAATAATACAAGAAAACATAAAGATTAAATTAATAAAATGTTAAATTTTTCCAATTATATAAAATTATTTTAAAATTCTTTTAATATCAGTCATGATCTAGATATAACATATATTTCTGCTTATAATTTATAATATTTTATAAATATCAACAATAAAACAAATTTGTTATTAAAATTTATATAAACTGAATAAATGAATTATTAGTTATTTTAGTGAATAATCAATAACTGATTAAATAGTTATTAGTTAATTTTATTATATTGTTACTTAATTAAATACATATTTACATATTTATTTAAAATTAATCTTACTATAATAATCTATATTATTTATTTTAGTTAAGTATTATAACTTATGATTCTTTTATTATTTTAAAATTAATCATTATAAATTATTAAATAGATAATAATTTTAAAAAAATACTTAATAAGTTAATAGATTTTTTATCTTTTAATATATATTATTAATTATATATTATACTAATTAATATTGATGCAATAACATATCAATATTAGACATGTCTTTATCAATTAATAATGACTTGTCTAAGACAATATTATTAAATAATATATATTATAATTAAAATTATTTCAAATTATTAAATAAATTAATGCAAAAATACTCTATATGAAAAATTTTACAATAAAAATCTTCTATTAATAATAATAGAAGATTTTTATTAAATATTTAATTATTGAAATGCGATTGATGGATTTGAATATTATAATATTTTAATAGTATTAATACTATTAATATTGTTAATACGTTATTGAATAATTTAATTAATCTTATTAATCTATTTTTTATAGCGTTTAAAATATTAAAATTTAAATGTTTTATATAAGTATATAAATAACTGATTATTAATTATTTATTTAACTTTATATAGATTTTAATCTTATATTATTTATTCACGCTAATTTATTTAGAACTTATGTATGAAAATTAATAAATCGCTATAGTATGTATTAGAATAACAACAATATATTGTTGTTAAATAATAATTTCACATTTAGATATTATCTTAAAATTATTAGTTAAAAATTTTACTTAACTTATATATATTTAATGATAAAAAACGTTAAAATTTAAAATTAATATAGCATCTAAATGTAACATTTAACTAAAGTAAATCTGCTATAACAATATATAAATTGTTGCTAAAATACTTAATATGTTTTCTTTTGTAATTAGATAATGCAAATTTATATCTGCACTAAATAACGATATATAATATTTATTCTGTTAATAATTAAATTGCAACTAGAGAAGTTAAATAATTATATAGTTCATTTAACTCAATCTATAGCATATCAATTATAAAAATATTAAGTATAAAAAATTTTTAATAAAGTAATTTTACTTATATACAACCAGAAAATAAATTACCAATAATTATTATACAAACCATAAATAATCATAATTACGCTACTTTTATGAGCTTGATTGATGATATTTTGTTTCTAATAATTAAAATGTTTTATATATTTTTATACAATTTATTGTTTAATAAACAATTGTAAAAGCAAGCTTCTAACATCTATAAATTTTGTTTATGAATTATAAAAAAATTTATCAAGTTATTTTTGTATAACAATATCTATTTTTAAATAAATACTTTTATTATTATAATTAATATTTTATTTAACAGGTAAAATAAATAACAAACTTTATTATTTATTATTTATACTCACTAAACTAAAATTATAAAATATTAGTAACAATACTATGTATATTTTAAAAAAAATCCTGTAATACTTTTTATTTATAATATTCACTACTGACACATTAAAAATTTTATAGTTTAAATATATAAAATATATAAAAACATATAATTAGAAATTAATTATACTACATTTTATTATTTAACAATATAAAATGCATAATCAAATAATAATTAGGCATGTTTATTGATATAGCATTATCATTTATTTATTTTCATTTACAATAAGATATCTAATATGATATAGCATGTAGACTAACAATATATGAAAAATATTTTGTTTAAAGTTTTTATACATTAATACTGTTTAATAGTATTAAGGTATTGTATAATTATTTTTATGTCTTTCTTTTTAAGAACTATTCTATACTAACTTAATAGAGAATTCTATGTATTATCTTAATTTATATAACTATTATCTTTTATTGTTCAAACCAGTAATATAGTAAACTATATAATCAAATCATTAGTGATACAATTTGCAAAAGCAATGGTATTAGTTATTAAAATAACTAATTTATAAAGAATTATATTTTTAAAATTTTTCTATATATGATTTTGATAAACAAATAATGTACTCCGTTGTATTCATCTTATTTTCTTAAATGCAAGATCAAACACTTCATTACCTAATTCTTTTCCATGTTTTTCAAATTTGGTTACTGGTCGCCAATCTGGGCGTTTAACATAATCATTAAATAGTGATAAATTTTGATAATCACTTATTTTGCGCATTACATTTAATATATGCTCTGCGTAAGATCTGCAGTCAGTCGCTATATAAAACATACCACCTAATTCTAATTTATGCAAAACAAGATTAGAAAAATGCGCCTGTACAATTCTTCTCTTATTATGCCTTACTTTATGCCAAGGATCAGGAAAAAAAAGTTGTACAATGCTTAATGAAGAATCTAGCAACATTTTATCCAACACTTCAAGTGCATCATGAAATATAACACGCAAATTAGTAATTTTTGCTTTTTTTGCTGATAATAAACAAGCACTTATTCCAGGTGTATAAACTTCGATACCCAAAAAATTTTTTTTAATATTTTGCTCTGCCATTACAACTAAAGACTTACCTATGCCAAAGCCAATTTCTAAAATTACTGGTGCATTATTACCAAATATTTTTTTAAAAGATATTGGTTGCTCTGTAAAATCTATACCCATAGCAGGCCATAACATTTGCAGAGTATTTTTCTGATAAAGAGTTAATCTTGCTCGTCTACGCACAAAGCTACGAATACGATGTATTATTTTGCCTTCTTTATTAACTTCTTGAGTAATAACACTTTTTATCATAAATATTGATATTATTTTTTATTAATTAATATTATTTTCGATACAGATCATTATATCGCTAGATAGATGTTAATTATAGAAATTCTTTATAAAATCGCTAATTTTATTTGAATAAAAATTATAAAATTTAACTATTGGACAATATAACTTATTATATAAAATTATTTTTAATAAAAACTATTTGTGATAAATATTTATATGAATATTAAAAAATATAATTCTATATTTATATTACATCGTAGTTATGTATGTAAAACAATTAATTGTCAAATATAAAAATTACTCCATTATGTTTAATCATCAGACATGTTATCATAAAGCATAAGTTGATATTATCATATCATATTTCAAGAAATTATTATAAATTTTCCTGAAATTACTTGTTTATCTAAAATCTTGAAACGTAAAATATTACATCAATCGACTACTATTCTCTTGGTTATTATTATAGATCTTTTAATTTACATAAAACATCAAAATGAATTATAGAAAAATATAACTGAATTTTCTAAATAAATTTGAATAGATTATTTTACTTATACGAATTGGAATATTAACTGCTGCAGTTTATTTTATTATTATTACAAAAGTAACATTTTCTTATTCTAGATTAAAATATAAAAAATATTATTACTATTTATACTGTATTGAGTATTTTCAGTATAAAAAGAACATAAGAAGTGGTTATTAGATATAAGTATTATGTTAATATTTATTTACAATGTCAAAGTATTAATAAAAAATAATATATCTTAGTACCATAATATATAATAGCAGCAAAGATAAATGTGAACTTTACCAATTACAAAATGTTTCTATAATTTTATAAGAATAATACTTAAAAAAAATTTTAAACAAAAAAACTATACAATAGATTTTAACTAAAATTATTGATTTTTAAATTTTACGATATTAAAAGTTAGCTTGATTAAAAAAGAACATTTCTTTAGAATTTTTATATAGGATATTTATTTATATACAATTTAACTATTATTAATGTGGTAATAAATAGATTGATAATTCAGATATTTTATATAATAAAATATAGAGTTTAATTATATTTCGTCATGTTCTAAAATTTTCATTTAATATTGCACTAATTTATATCACTATTAATTAGTTTTCTTAATTATATGAATAAAACAATGGTTTTTTGTATAATTTACAATAATATATAAAAGTTTGATTACAGTCACATGTTAAAAATTTATTTAGTAATTTAAAAATTAATTTTTAAATTTTGGTAACAATTTAATGAATAGAACTATTTTTTGTACTTTTTTAAAATGTGAAGCTGAAGGTTTAGATTTTCAGCTTTATCCTGGTGAAATAGGTAATAAAATTTTTAATCAAATATCTAAAGAAGCTTGGAGACAATGGATGAAAAAGCAAACAATTATAATTAATGAAAAAAAGCTTAATTTAATGATAGATAAAGATAGAAAACTATTAGAGAAAGATATGATTAAATTTCTATTTAAAGAATAATAAAACTTTATGATAGATTATATCTTATCTAAATAATAGTCAACTTTATTAAATATTTATAATATTGATATTTTATTTAATTAAACTGTGAATAATATGAAAAAGTTTTTATTTTCTATCATCATTATGCAGATTTTATTATCTTGTTCTAATAAAAAAAAAGAATTGTTTAATTGTGAGTACATAAAAGACACAAATGGATTTAATATTTTAGTTCAGCAATTTGCTCAAAATGTTGAGAATATTTGGGGAGCAAAAGAAGTTCTTATTGCAGGACCAAAAGATTATGTTAAATATACTAATCAATATCAAACTCGTAGCCATATTAATTTTGATAGAGGCAACATTATAATTGAAACAATAACTAATACAAAACCAAAAGAAGAATTAAAAAAAATAATTATAGCTACTCTACTAATGGGGGATAATCAAGGATCTATTGATATTTATTCTGATATTGATAATATAAATATTAACGAAAAACCTTTTTTGTATGGTCAAGTATTTGATCACACAAATCAATCGATAGACTGTAAATGGAGAGCAATAAAATTCTCTGAATATTTGTTAAAAAACAAATTACAGAAGCGGTTATCTGGATTAAATGTTATCTGGTCAGTTACTATTCAATTGGCACCAAACCACATTGATAAACGTGTAAATAAATATTTACATTATGTTAGAAATGCATCAAAAAAATATAATATTGATGAATCATTAATTCTTTCAATAATACAAATAGAATCTAGCTTTAATCCTTACGCAGTTAGTAGCTCTAACGCTTTAGGATTGATGCAAATTATTCAAAATACAGCAGGAAGAGATGTTTTTCGTATTCAAGGAAAATTAGGAATGCCAAGTAGAAATTATTTATTTAATCCTGCTAATAATATTGATTTAGGAACAGCTTATTTATCATTATTGCAAAATACTTATTTAGGTGAAATTACTAATGATATATCACGACGCTATGCTACTATCACTGCATATAATGGTGGTGCTAGTAGTGTACTAAAAATATTTCATAATGATAAAAAGCAAGCATTAAATATTATTAATCAAATGATGCCAAATGATGTTTATAAAACATTAACAACTAAACATCCATCCGCTCAATCACGCAATTACTTGATTAAGTTAAATAATGTACATAAAAATTATTATTAATAGCATTATGATTAATTAAGTTTGTATTCTAAAATTTATATATTGATGATAAAATCATTGTTTAATTAATAAAAATCTTAAAAAATTCTATTGTAATTATTTAACTTCTTTAAAATAACAATATTAAAGTTTATTATAATAATTTTAATTGACGATAATATTATAATCATGTTTAATAAGTTTTGATGCCCGGATAGCTCAGTAGGTAGAGCAGAGGATTGAAAATCCTCGTGTCGATGGTTCGATTCCACCTCCGGGCATCACATTTTTAAATAGTTAATAAATGCAGTTATTAACAATTCATAATAATGCATTTTAAATTTAAATAACCATAACAGCATAACGTAATATTTCTTTAATAAAATCAAAAATCTCTTAAAACAGAATATGGATAGTTAAAAAATCATAAAAACATTAAAAGTTATGAATAATCAAAAACTAGATTAAATGATTTGTGAAATTGATAGTGTAGTAAATATACTAAAAATAACAAATATTTTCTAATAGAACTATATATAACAAGTTAATAATTTAATAGTTTAAATAAAATCAATAATATAATTAAATTAATTTAGAAAAGTTTATCTTCTGACAAAGCAATAGAATGAGTTTTAAGATTATAAAATTAGATAACAATTTATTCTTAAATGTATTTGTACTAGAATATTTAAAGATACATCTATCATTACATTTATTTAAAATTAATGAATATAATTATATTATAATTTCTGTATATAACATACTGAATCGTTTATTGTTTATTGTTTATTGTTTATTGTTTATTTTTTGTTAGTACATATTTAACTCAAAAATTACGCAATAGAAATATATTAAAAAATTGTAAGTTTAATACTAAATCTTATTTATACTTTCTTAGTATTAAGAAAATAATTAGGTTAATACAAAACAAAAATAAAATAAAATAAAATATCAATATAAATAAGAAATAATTAATAACTAAAATTTAAATATAATAAATAAATTAAATTTTAGTTACTAGTGTAGTTAGTTTACAAAACTTAAAATAATGTGTTAAGTATTAACATAGATATCTTTATGAGACTTTGGAATAAGAAAGTATATTCTTCATTTTTTTTTGCAATTCATCCAAATCTAAAACATACACTATGCAATGAAAAGTATATTTACAACCTTAATAATATTTATTATTAATCTTTTAATGTTTATCTAAATATTAAAAGTATAACGTTAAAATACGCTTAAAAATTAAAGATAATCAGATTAAATAAAAATGAAAATATAATATAAGATAGATAAAAATAATTATATATATAAATTTTAACGCATAAAAATACACGCCATATATATAAAGTAACTTATTAATATTATTGATTTATTTTTACAATTAAATACATATCATAAATATGATATAATAAAATTATGAATAACTGCAATACTATTCTATCAATTATAACATTATAATATTTAAATTAATAATTAAATAAAATGTATAATAGAATATTTTAAAATATATAATTTAAATAAAATAAAAAAATTTGTAAAAGATTATTATAAAATTAATAATAAATTAATTTCGCCTATGAAAAAGTTATATAAATAAATTAAGCAAAACATATGATTCAAGCATAAAGTAAAATAATTGATTAGTATAAAATATAATAATATTTTAATAAATCATTAAATTAAAGATATGTAAGGATATATCCAGTAAAGTAATTTTATATAGAAAATAATAGTAGCGAGATCTCTTTTTAAATAACAGTCATTCATATACATATTGCAAATAAACTACACTTAAATTAATAATAAATCTTATATGCAAGAAATAACTTAAACAAGTTGATTAGAAATCAATGTGAATATAATGTCAGATAATGCAATGAAAGATTATTTATATTATTTGAACATATAAATAAAAAATTATGCACTAAATTTATATATTAAATGAATATATAATATTGTTATAAATAATTTTATAATAAAATTAATAAGTAGCAATTCTGAGAGATAATATTATTAAATAATAGACAATTTAATTATCATATAAGAAATAATAGTATTACAAGTATTTTAAATGTTATACAAAAAAGATATTGTTATATTTACTGCTAAATTTTATTTATTACACGTAATAAAATCATTATTTATAACCTAATTATCAAAATCATTTTCTTATATTTAATAAATTAATACAGAAATAAAAAAAATAATATAAAATAAAGTTGCAACTTTATTTTATATTGAAAAAATTATTAATAATAATGAAAAAATTTAATTGTTAGTTTTTATAACCATTGATATACAAAATATACTATAATTAACTAGTTATAAAATTTTATATTAAAAAATACTAGATTGAGCGCAAGTGCTGTATTGTATTAATCAAGCAAGAAACTAATCTTTTATTTTTTTTCATAAATTAATATTTATAAAAAACAGAAATATTATGTTTATTTTTTTTGTATTTAAGAGATAGAAGTTCTGAACAATTTAAATTTACAAATTTATATCAAATATAAATTTGTAACAATAAACTTCTTAATTTAAGATTATTGCATAATAATTACTATATAGAAGTCATAATAAAATATTAAAGTGAATAGATTGACTGTATCTAGTTAGAAATAACTCATACTAGAAATTCTTAATATAGAAAAATGTTACAAAATACTTACACAATTATAATAGATTACAAAACTAATATTATTCAGATTAACAATGTTAATTATTTTAAACAAACAGATATATGTTGAAAGAAGACCAATAACATTTTACAAATACTCACTTAATATCTTATCGAATAAAAGTTCGTCACTTTGCAATATAGTTTGCACAATATAACCGTTTCTCTTATAGTTAATATCATTATGTACTACATTAGAAAATTATAAGGTAGCAACTTATAATTTCTATGACTGATATAAAATCACACAATAGCTATAGCTATAGATATGTTAAAATTAGTTATAAAATTAACTGATATAATAAAAATTTGCAGAATTATAAAGAAGAACATATAAATTTTGTTATAGTTATTATAAATTTATCTAACATATAACAAATAGACTTATCACAGAAAAGATTTCATGATTGTTTTAAAATAATTAAAATCCAAATATTATGCAACACATTAATATATTTCTAACAAGATATTGGTGAACTAAAGTAAACATTTAAACTGAAAATCATATATTATATAGTCGTGTATACATGTGAGTGTATTCTAAGTTTATTATTAATAACTCTTATAATTGTCATCAATGTTAATATCATTGAAAATGTAGTTGAATTATATATATTATGATAGATAATAAGTAACTTACAATTATTTATGATGAATTTATATACTATTATATAGTAACAGAAATTCCTGTTATATTGCGATCAGTATATATTTTTTATTATCTACCTTTTTATAACAAACTATTCTATCTTCTTCTGATTAATTACATATATTTTTAATTATCAATATTTGTTAATTTGGATAAAAAAAGTTTAATTATCTAATTAGATATACTTTAAGTTTTTATATTATTTATTAGAATGAGAAATATTTTGTTAATCTAATTGTTTATAAATATTTTACACGCAGAGTACTTTACTAACTTAAATTAGATATTATTATTTAAATCTTTTGCTTTACGTCAAATAGTATAATTAGTGATGTTAATTAAATTGATGAAGTTAATAAGCTACTATATTAATTAACATTCAATTTTATTTTATTATCAAATCAATATGATAATATTTTCTTAACTCGATTTACGCCTTTTTTCTTTTGATATAAAATTAGAGTCATACATCAATTAACTTGTTTTACATAGACATTGTAAATGAATTATAATAATTCATTTAGTTATAAACTTTATAATAATAATTAAAAAAATAGTTGCACTGATCAGATCATTTAATATTTATCTTGATGCATCAATATCAATAAATAAATGAGTTTTAAGAAAATTTGAATAAAATTTAATATGCAAGATAGATAGTTTCTTTGAAATTTTGTTACTCTATAATTATAGCTTACCATATCAAAAAAACTTTTCTATACATATCAATTACATCTTTACATCCTTATTTGATGTAGATTTTGTTAAGTTTTATTACTTAATATGATAACTTGCATAAATTGAATTAATATATATTATTACTAAATATAAAATCTTACTTATATTGTTACAAATTAATAAATAACTTAATTGCTTGATCTAATCAAAAAATATTATTGTATTCAATTTCTGTGTTTTATTTCTTATTTTTAGACTATAACTTTGAGTACAATGTTAGTCACTGTCTATTTTTTAGTAATTTCATAAATAGCTTATACAATAGATATTAAATATATGTTAGTAATTTTTTTTTATATTTACTTAATCAAAACATTATGTACCTTTTTTTCATTTTTCTTTGTGCATGTTAATATTTTGTGTATAAAAGTAAGATCAATTATATAACTCTTTAAGTACGAGTGCTTTTCTGTTAGAAAATTTATGTATAAATTATGTTTTAATTATTTATTGTTATATTATTATGGATATATTGGCATCTCAATTTTTAAAATTGTATTATTAATATAAAATATAAATATTTATAACTTTTGGTTTTGTTTTAAATTTATAATTTTTTATCTTCATATTATATCTACTGCGCTATCTTCTAACTTCTATAAAACATATTTGTTTCATATTGTCATATGTTCGTACGGTAAAAATGTATAAATATTAAACATAAGCATTGTTTCATTCAGAGTGCTCATAGTTCTATATTTATCTCTTATTAATTAAGTTTTCTTGATAGGTGCTAGTTCAGACTGTTGTGCAAACTAAGCATACATTGTTTGTATATATCAAATTATTACTTTTATTATTTATTCCATGCATTATATATCATCAAATAATAAAGAAATCATTGTATATCATCATCACTAATCATAATTATGTTATATATAAATAATTTGATATTGAATCAAATTATTTTAAGTACAAAAGAATACTCTATAGACAAAAAATATTACTAAAACCAACAACAGTTAGCAATCAGACTTCTTGCTACTAACGGCTTTGATTATTATATTATTAAAAAATTTATATATTCTTTAAAAATTAGTTTAGATATATTGTAAGTAAATAATATTGTATAATTTTCAGTACTTATTTATTTTTTGACTAAAATATTATAGTCAATGAACTAATAATAAATATTACACTATAGATTTATATATTTCTATATAACTTATATTTTTTTCTAATTCTAGATATATCTAATATTATTTATTCTTACAATCAAATTGAGATTATTTTATTTTTTTCTATATTTTTTACTAAATTAATAAATTATAATTAATTTATCAAATTTCATCTAAAATTATATCTAATTACTTAATAAAATAACTAACATTATTAATTATTATCCATAGTAGTATATGTTTTGTGCATAAGATTCCTTAATTATATAAAGTATCAAAAATTATAATAAGTTGTAATTTTCTTACAATTTTAATATGCTCTTTAATATTTTAATAATCTTATAAAATTCATATTTAATTAAATTTCTCCAATATAAATAAATTTAAATTTTCATATATTAAGAATTTTATATATTCTAGATTTTATTTTATGATAATAATTAATTATTCCAATTTTTATGCTTAATTATATCTATAAACCATAATTGTAGTTTATATATAAAAACCAAATAAATTACAATAATCACATATATTATTAATATCAATAGATATAACATTTAAATTTGGTATTCAAATTAATTAAAAATAATTTACAAATATATAAAATGATATGAATGTATAATACTGCAAAAATTTTATAATCAATAACATGTAGGAAAAGCATATAGTTTATAAACTAATCTTAAAATTATTTATTAAACTGATTATAGTATTTTTATTGGATAATCAGTTTGATATATAAATAATAAAAATTACTTGTAATCTATTATATTAATACACAAAGAATTTAATTCGTAAAAAAAATAAATCGCAAATATATATATTTAATTTAAGGATGCAATGAAAAATCTTAACTTCATTATACTGCTAAAAATTAAATATTTTATATATAAGTGATTTTAAAAGTAATTATGCAAAAGTTTTCAGTCATACATATAAAATTTTTATTCCTAGAAGTAATTCTAAAATTATATTTTATAAAAAAATCTATGAAAGAAACATTATAAAAAATTATGAAAGCAATTTCACATATTTATAAGTTATTTTAAAAGAGTGATTTAGTTTTCTTTGTGCATAAGTATCTCTACTAGATATTTAAAAGAAATGTAACAAACACTTAATAGATAATATCTAATAGCAAATATTTTTGCAATTAAAATAAATATTCTTATTGGAACATGTTTAAAAATGAATGAATTTTCAGAGAAATTAAATATACATAATAAAATTAAGTTTAGCAAAATGCTCAATATAAAATATAAATAATATCTTATATAAAGACTTAGAATGTTTCAAACAAAAAATATGATCTTGTAATTTTTTTACATTATTTAAAACTAAATAGACAAATGTATTAATTAAGAGCGGTTTAGTAAAAACTTATCTTTCATATAGTTAAAATATATATCAGCAAAATCAAATCAGTATAAACATTAAAACTAAAAATAAAATTATTTAGAATATAAAAATTAAAATTATAATATAAAAATATTTTGTTTTTACAATAAAAGTGTTTATATTAGATTTGATTAACATTTATCTCAAACAAATTATATATAATAATATTAATTACATGAATAGTCTAAATAGTTATTGTCAACTAAAATTTACTATAGATTACATTAGGTTGTGTAATAATTTATAAAAATCTAAATTAATTCTTTATTAAATGTAATATATAGGGTTTTATTATATCTGAATGATTTAATTTTATTAATATACATTAAAATACAGAAGATTAAAATAAACTCAGAAAAAGAAAAGTTATTGAATATAAATTTATATATTGTATATCAACTTATAATAGAACTGTTGATTAATAGATAAATAGACATATACCAAATATTGTAATTATGATTATGATTATGATTATGATTATGATTATGATTATGAAAATATTATCTAATTTCACTAATGAGAAAATGAAAACACAGAAATGAACAAAATTTAATTAACAAAATGCTATATGAATTAAAAATAATTTTCGTGTTACCAATAATCAAACATTTTCTACTTTGCAATAATTGCTAAAGTATCTTTAAAAAACTATAACGTTACAGAAATCAAATCAGTTGATGTTTCTGTGTATTTACATTTGTAGTCTTGAAATACAAAATATTTTATTTTTCTTGTAAAGAATTAATAGGTTATCTTGATTGCGCATATACTTATTAAATTAATTTAGTAAAATATTTTATAATTTTTACAATACAAAAAAACTAATCATTTATTATCTGCGAAAAAAATATTAAAGCAATACAATTTGAATGCGTTTAATGCTAAAGAATTTTCTATTTTAATAAAATATATAACTACTATCATAATCTAATAATATTATTAATTTATAAAAAAATTTCATACAAAAAAATATAAGTAAATAGATATTAGAATATGTTAAAAAACTAATTTAATAGTTTTTAAATTAGATATAGAATTTAAAAAAATTATAAATTATTAGTTATATATTCTTTAAGTATTAATTTAATATTAAAACATCTTAATTAAATTATATATATTAATAATATTAATTATAATTAATTATAAAAAAAATAAATGTCACTATTAATAAAAGAGAGATAATTTAAATTTTTAAAAGCTTATTTTATTTGTCGAAATTAAAAGATTTTATAAATCACAATTAATATATTCAATTATTTAATATCTACCATAAAATATGATTTAATGTATTTATTTCTATTTATAATCTTAATAATACAAATGAAAACAAATATTTATATTACAAATTTAATGTGGCAATTAACATAAAGTAAAAAAATTATGAAAATCCTAATATAATAATTTAATATAATTTTTATGAAGATCTAAATGATTATTCATATATAGCATTTTAAAAAAATATTATATAAATCAAAAGTAAAACAATTTTTACAGACTAGATAAGTTAGAATCAAAAAAAATAACAATAAACTAATTTATTTTTTTTAAAATGTTGTGGTTAATTGTACAACGTAAAAATACTTCAATGGATTAATTTATTAAAATGTTTTACTTTTTAACAAAAATTTTACTACTAGAAAAATTTCTTAAATGCAATATCAACTATATTTAATTATATAGTAAAAGATTTCTTTTATTTTAAATAAAAACTATTATTAGAATTTTAAGATTTTTTTCAGAAAGAAAAGATGATGAATATAGAATAGAAGCAACTATTATAATATGACTTCTCAATAATATTAATTTTTAGAAAACAAAAAATAAAACCTACTAACTTAAATTATAATGAAGTTAGTTACTAGAAAATATAATATAATAATATTTTTATTATAATGAAATTTTTCAATAGATTATTTTTAAAAACTTAATAGCTACAACAGCGTTTTTCTAAAAAAAACATAAGCAATCATAAAGCATATAATAAAACAAAATAATTGAGTAAAAAAATAAAATTTAATATCAATAAAAATAAATTATAAATTATCAATTTATAAAAGTATTTAACTTAAAATAAAGTTTTTTATCTAAAAAAATATAAAAAAATATATTAAGTTTACCATAACTTATATGTTTTTGTTGAGATATTTAATTATTAGTTATTTTAATGATAAAAAACATGAAGAATTAGTGAGAATTAAAATCCTATAACAAAATAATTAAAAAAATAAAGAAATATAACTAATTAAGTATCATTAAATAATGCTTATAATTTAATAGATATAAAAAATTTATTTCTTTATATTGCAATATAATAGCTATTATATTTATAAAATACTATTAGTTAAAGCTTAAAAATATTTATGAGAATTAAAAACTATTTTGTACTAATTGTTAATATTTGTTTCATATCATCTATACTAATTTTTTATCACACATACTTAGTTTTACATGAATTATAAATATAAATAAAATCAATATTGATTAATATGAATATTGTATTTTTCTATATTTATAGAAATTTTTAAAAGTAAATTCAGGTTAGATAATTATTAAATTTAATTGTTTATGAGTGTTAAAATATTTCATTATTAACAAATAAAAGTTTACAATTATACTGTTAACAACATTTAATGTAATTCACTTAACAAAAAACTAATTCTTAAAAATTAATTATTACTAAATACGATTAGTTTATAAATGATCTAAGTATTATTGATCAACAATTTATACTTTATAATAGAAGCATATATACATTTAATTGCATCTATGTTCTTTTAATTTATACACTCTAATAATATTGCTAAATTTGTACAGTATTTAACTTAATACAAAAGAAATAACTTAAATTAATATCACTAAAGTATAATAACTTAAGAAATTATTTCTACCATTATTAATTACATGAATATATAATTCTTTAAAGGTTTTAGTTTATAATAAATTTATTTATTTAATCAAATGTAAACAATAACTAACTAGTTGAAAATATTGATATGATTATAAATAATTATTTACTTCTGGAATAAGTAATAGAATGATACTTTAATAATATTAATATTATTAAAGTAATTACAGTTTTTTAGAATTTTGATAGATTATTAGAATATAATGAAAATTATTACTGCCTCAAAAATAACATTGATTTATGAGTATATTATACATATAAATTTAATAAATATTAAAAGATTTTTTATAAACAATAACAATATTGATTGTCAACTATTATTTATTAATATTGCAAAATATTAAAGTGCTAAAATAATCTATTAACTATAATATTTTTCTGACATACAGGAAATGCAAGAAAATAGATATGAATAATATTTATTATTGAAAACTAATAGATCGATTAAATTATAGATTTAATACCTAAACAATATAACTATATTTTAACCAACTAACTAAAGACTATTTATTTAGATTAACAACTAATTATATAGATGAATAAACAAATATAAATTATAAATTAAAGTTATTTGCTAGACTTTACCTATCAATATAAATGTAACAAAAACAATATTTATAAAATTATTTAAAGAGAGTTAAATGTGTTACAAAAATTTATCATGTAAAACAATTAGATATTCAAAATAACTATCAAAACACAACTATCATTAAATAAATTTAATGATAAACAATTGTAAAAATAAACATCTACTAATATAGTGCTAGTAGTTTAAAGTAATAAAATTTCTTACTAAACGCTTCATTATCAAATTATACAAATGTTCTGCTCTAATGGTATAAGGTTTTATATAACAATGATTTAATCAGAACTAAAGTCCTATAGTTTATATCACTATGTAAAATAATATGATATATTAAATTGATAATCAAAATAAAATTGATATCTATATAAATTAGTATCCGTAAATTATAACTAAATCTATTTTAAATTATATTTTAATGTTTATCAGCGCAAACTAATAATAGTTAAATTATAATAAGATATATCATAAAAAACCTAGTTATATTGTTAGTAACTTTTATTATAATTCTGCTCACTTTCAATATTATGTTTAAAATAAATAAACATTTAAAATCTTAAAGAAATATCTGGCCACACATTAAGTTCTTGTTATTAAAATTCTCTGTCAATTTATCATTATCAACTATATTATACAAGAAAATCATCATTGCGACAAGGCGTTGTGGTTCTTACACTAAATATCGCTATATTAAACGTATCCAACTAAAGATAATTATCTTATTTTTTGATTAATCGCAAATATATTCAAGCCAGTATTGGAAAGATAAATTAACATCACAATTAATAATACCTACTAAATACAGGATATAATGAAGATAAAATTATTTATAAAAATAATAGTAAATTTGTAATACATAAAGTCACTGATATACTTTATAATAGTATTTAGTATATGTAAACTAATTTAAATATATTAACTATTTACATAAAATTTAATATTGTTTGTTAAAAATCATCGTTGTAATTTTAGATGAAATAAAAAACAAAAATAGTTTATTGAAGTTACTTGTTTAAAGGAAATCATTTAAATTAGTCATGTTATATAATTAGTATTATTTATAAATTTTAAATTTAAATTATTAATAGAAGTTTTCATATATAAATGTTATCTATTTTAAATAGAACGAAGGAACCAAATGATATGGTGATTGCATAGATTATATTTACAAAATACAAAACATGTAATTCGAATCATAGATTTGATATTTTTATTTTGAAAATATCAAATCTATGATTAACGCAAAATTAAAAAATAATGCAAATTCATAATGTAAATATTTCTAATATTACAAAATAATTTCTATATATTAATGTGATATTTAAAATTATGAATTAGATATTTATAAATTAAAATTATAATAATTGAAGTTTTAATAAAAACTAACATAAAGAAACTAATGAAATAAATTAAATAAGTTAATATTATTGAATTACATAAATGTATAGATATGATCATATCTTATATAAAATTGCTAACATAATTTTAGGTTCCTTAGTTAAATATTAAAGAAATAAAAAACTAGGAAATATTTTAAAATATAAATTACTACAAACTACTCTTTAAATTAGATAAATTACTTAATACAAGTAATGTAGATATTTTAATTTAGTGAATAAAATGAAGATTAAATTTTTATAATTAATACTGCAATGAGATCAATAAATAAATTAAATTAAATTAATAGTTAGAAACTATACCAGTCAAATAAGTATTTTGAAATACTTATAATCAATGATAATTTTATAAAATTTAATATCTTTTAAGTACATGAAATAATTTTTCATGACAACAAAATTAAAACTATATTTAAATAAGACTAAATTTAACATAAATAATTTTTAAAATAATATCAGAATTGCAGAATAAATATATTACTAAAATAGGATTAGTTTAAAATATTGATTTATTATATTACAATGTTTTATAAAAATTACTAAAACATATATATTCTAAATAAATAACTTAATCTACAAAATTTATGATAGAAATATAAATAATAAATATACAATCTCATATATCACAGAAATAAATTTATATAAAAAATAAATATATTAATTATCTTGAAGCAAATTAATAAAGTTTAAGAAATATAAAAACAAAGAAAAAACAATAAAATAATTGTATAATTAAAATTATTCTAGATAATTAAATAAATAATAGTAATTTATTTTGTGTCTCTCAAAACAACTATTAATAATCTAATCATTGTGAAAAATATTTTTTTTAAATTTTTTTTAATAAAAATATTAATTTACAATTATTAATTGTATTGTGCTCTTTGTATAATTAAGTGAAGCAAAATTACAATAAATAATTATCTATTATTATTAATAATAAATAAAACATGTTATAACAATAAGAAAACGTTTGTATAATTTATAGCAATATTTCGGATTACGATGGTATCAAAATAAAAGTAGAGTAAATGATATAAGTTTATATACACAAGATAATATATTATATTCATATTTATTTTGGGTATTGATAATTACATAACCATTCTATTTTGCTATCAATAATTATAATTATCCTTTTTATATAACTATATTACTAAAATATCAATAATTATTAATTTTAATAATTCTAAAACCAGAAATAGTTTTTAAAAATAAGATAAATCTGATACTTCATAAATAAATATTATTCACAAGATAATTATAATTAAATTTATAAAATTTTAATGCACTAATACAATAATATTTTTATCAAAATTAATTTTTATATGAATTTTTAGGAAAAGAAAGATTAATGTGTTAGTTAAATAATATGTCATGTATAGAAATTCTTAATACTATATAAAATTATTAATAATATCAAATAAATCAATAAAAATAGCATTACAACTTACATTGCATTGTATTATGTTTTTAACAAACTTTAGTAGTTTGAATTATATAAAATAATATTATTATTTAAATATGCAAATTAATAATAAATAAAGTTAATTAAAAATATAATGAACTACAATTGAAAAGTTTAAAGTGTTTAATAACAAATTTAGCTTTAAACTTAATATTAATAACGATAAAACAGTTTATGTAAAGTATTTAATTGAACAATAGAACGAGAAAAAAGGACAGAAAAATTAGAATAAAATATTTTATAGTAGTATCTATTATCAAAATTAAGATGTTTTGATGTTTGTAATTCTAATATCTTTATAAAATAGTTTATATATATTTTAATATAACTAATAAAATTTACTGAATTATTATATAATGTTTGTATTATAATTTATTTCAATTTCAATATTAGAATACGTCATAAAGCAGAATTTTGTTTATTTATAAGTTCTAACAAGATATATATAGAAAGCAAGATGTATATAAAATGTTTTTATGTTCACAGCATCTTATTTAATAATATAAAATATTGATCTATTAAAAATAAATTTAAAAAATACTACTCATTAAACAAAAAACTTATAGATAAATATTTTGAAATATTTTAATACATATTAAATAATTGAATATACTTTACAAACAAGTATTAATACTTGTTTGTAATATAATTTAAAACTTATCTATTTAAGTTATAAATTAAAAGTTTAAAAGAAATAACTACAATAACTTTAAATATAATAAAGAAAAGTTTGATTGTAAAAATTTGATTATAAGGCATTTATACAAATATAGATATAAATACCAAATAACACGAAACATAGATAAACAATTGTTTAAAATATTTATTTTATCTAAAATTAATATTTAAAAAATGTCGTATATTCAGTTAAAGTAAATGCAATTAATATAATGAATTATATAATTAAAGACTGTAAATATATTATCGTTGTTAGCGAAACAAACTCTTCAGGAAAATATTATGAAAAAAATTTATGAAATTATTATAATTTAGATTAATTACAAACAAATAAATTGTTTTTTTCAATCTTGATTTATTTATCCAATCATTATTGTCAAAAATAAATAACAGTATCTAATTAGATAATTAACTATAATGTAAAATTAACTCACAGTAGAAATTTTTTCTTTAACACTAAGCAGTGTTAAAGTAATAGTTAAATTAAATTAGATAGACGACATCAAAGTAAATTAATTGAAAAGAGATATTTTACTATCAACAAAAATAAAAGATTTTTACATTAAATTAGTAAAAAATGTATTGTTTTTAACTAATAGATAACATTATGAAATAGTAAATATATTTAATGATATTAAATACTAAAAAATAAAGTAAAACTATATTATTATAATATAGTTTTAGCAATATAGAATGATAACGCAAAGAATTTATGTATATGATATTATTAAGTTAATTGATAGTAATTATATATATCATTTATTTATTTTAATCGTTTTTATAAATTTATATTAATGCCTGATGATTATATATATAAATAACAATAAATAATACTTTATTAGTTTTATTCAATATAACAAAAAAACAAATAGTACATTATTTTAGTTTAAATATGAAGTTTTTAAATAATTTTTATAATTTTAAAACTTTAATATATGATATTATCACATAACTATAATATTTAATTATAATATTAAAATAAAAAAAATTCATTATAAAAACAGATTTTAAAAATCTAATAAACGTGTTAATAAACATTAATATAATTGTATAAATATAGAAAATTTGTAATATATACATCTATTTTGTATTTATAAATAAATATTATATTTATAAATATTTAAATTTTTACAAAACTTGTATAGCAATATTAGAAGTCATTATATGTATTTATAAAACCTATTGGTATTGACATAATTATTAATTAGTTTTTTATAAAAAAAATAAAAAATTGAATATTTTTAAAGAAAAGCGCAATAATAGCTGCTGAAAATATGAATATGATTGTAGCTTATATATTTATATATCCTACGATATTTTATTATATATAAATAAAATCTTTACCAAAAGAAACCTTAACATTTTTTAATGTATAAATCTATTTTTTAATTAAAAATAAGCATATAAATAAATAATTAGATAAAAATACTTTTTACTTATGACAGAAAAAACTGGCAGAAATTTTTACTACATTAGCAACATGAGAAAATATATAACATTACCAATATTATATATAAGTTGTTTGCTCACTAATTTATTTTTGTAATACATAAAAATATGTTAATATAATAATAGTTTAATGATTTAATACTGTTATATTTAAATTCAGTATACTCTTGCGTTAAGAGTGTCACTATTTCTCTAACAAATCTGCAAAGATATTCGTTGTATTAATTTATTTAAATATACTGAATATTTCAATATTATATTCTTTATTAGAAATATAATAAAATTAATATATTTAAAATATTTATAAATAATCTAATAATTATATTGATAATTTTAGTTAAATTAAAATATATCAAAATATAGTTCAATTAAATAAAATTACTAAATATTTTTCAATTAAATAATAACCCTATGTGCAAATAATTGAGTAAACTTAAATTATCAAATAAGTATTTTATTAAAATAAAATTATCACATTAAAATTTGTATTAATTGGATTATTCATCTAAATTGTAATTTTAAATAAAAAAAATACAATTAAATATTAAAATATCAAATTACAACATATATTGAACATATATTTTATAAGTATCATGAACACACATATTACATTTCTAATCTCTTATATTATAGACTCAATTAAAAAATATATAAATAAATGAAATATATTATTGATTAAATTAAATTTATTTTAATTTGATATATAAATCGAAAAAAATATTTTAAATCAACTATGGAGATTTTATATATTTGATACTAATGCTAATTGGATTTAATTAAAAATGATTTGTGTTTATAAACTTTTTATATATCACACAACAATAATAAAATATAAGAAGATTAAGTATAAAATTTATTACAATGTTATTCAGAATAAAAAATGTAATGATATGTTTTATCAAAATTAATCTAAATAATATAATATTATTTTTATAAAAAATATTGTACAGAAACTTAATAAATAATATTATCAATTATAAACAAATAAGGCATATCTACAAAAAAAACAGTTTTGCACAAAATTAAGTGCATTCTAAAATATAAAATAAGAAGATACTAAAAAATGTTTATTTAATTAAATAAACTTAATTTTTGTTAACTTTTAATAAATAATAATGGCGTTCATCATGAATAATATAGATTAAAAATTATAAAATAACTAAACTACTAAATAGTTATTGGTGTAATCTATTGACTATAATAGCACAAATTTGCAGAATCATTATTCTTATGATTCAGATTTTATAGCAAGATATTTTCTAATTATATACAGTTTTTAAACTTATTCCATAAAATCCAAGTTTTAAATAAAAATAGTGAATAATATTATATTGATATCTATCATTACTATTATGTCGTACTACTTACTTATTTAGCAAGGCTTGAAATCTTGTAATATAAGAATTAGACATTAAATATCTATATAAATTTATTACTAAATTAATTTTAAAAAAAAATAAAATATTAATTTTTTTTGAATAAAAAGCATTTTATGTTATGTTAATAAAAGACTATTCATCATAAATATAAATTAATTTTAATAAACTATTGAAGCATAATTAACAAATAATTTTGCATATTTATTTCAATAAAATTAACTTTTTTATATATAAATAACTTAAAATATAATCAAGATTAATATATTCCTTTTTCTTATCTGAATAAACATTAAATATTAATATTAAATATGATATGCTTAATTGATATAAATAATATTATTTTTTTGTATAAATCAGTTTCTGATTATGCCTATTGAAAATAGGATTATTAAACAATAAATTAATCTTCATAGAACTTGAATATTCGAAATTATTATAGTAGATTCAAATAAAGATACTTTATAATAACTAAAATTATGTATAAGCTTTATATTATATACCTGTAAAATAACTATATATTTAGTTATCAAATTTAAAATTACGTTTAATTTGTATATAATGATCTCTATAAATAAAGAACTATCTTTACAGTACATCTTAATTTATTTGCTAATTATTTTATGAGTATAAATTATATATTATACTATTCTGTATAGTTAAAACTAGTCATATTATCATGAAAAGATAATAAGTATTCAACAAAACATATTAAACAAGATATAGTATATAAGTTATTTAGCTTACTGATTAATATTTAATAATATATATCAATTAAGAAACCATGAAACTATAGATTGATTTTTAAAAGAAACAAATATTTAATTTTGAAATAAAATAAACGCAATGATTTAAAAGTTTATGCATAAATAATCAATACGACGCATTTATACTTAGAATTAAATAAATTCTCTATATACACTAATAACTATTTTATAAAAAAACTGTTAATCTTAAAAATAACAAATTAATATTACTTTAATTCTGTACATTTTAAATATCAGATCGAATTATCAAAATAACTTGAATCTTATCGAGTGCAATTCGTCTTCTCTTAACGTTTATTACAAAACTTTTTAAAATAATTTATTTATTATATTGAAAATTGTTTTTGTTATAGTTATATTAATTAACTAGATTCAACTATTTAAACGATATGATAGTATCATAGTATATAAAAAATACAAAAAAAATCTTAGATATTATATAAAAAATCATATATTATTATTTAATAAATTGAATTATAAGAGATAACTTATCTATCAAGTTGATGCTTAAAAAAAAATTAAATATCATTACTTAGTTAAAGATAGTTTGATAATTAATCTACTTAAATTACTAATAATAAAACAAGTATATTTATATGATATATATATCTAACTATTTATTTTATTTAACAAACATAAAATTAAAATTAATGAATTTAATTTACTGTTGTGTCGTATAGACATAATTATTTTTAAAAATATTTTCTATTAAAAATAAAATAATTGATGTTATAAGCTTATTTTAAAACATCTAATTGCATATCTCAGATTTATTATAAATCATTTATAAAATTTTTAATTCTAGCTACTATACTCAATTGCATAAACTATTAAGCACTATCTAAACTATTAATTTAAATATATTTAAAAGATGTTTATAAATTATAATAATACTTGTTGATACACGCGATGAGAATAATATGTTAATTAATAATATTTAGAACTTTAAAAAAATAGTATTAGATATCAACAATAATAAAATAACATATTTAAGACTATTCATTAAGTAAAGTTATAAAAAATAAATTTAAATAAATATAAAAAATGATTAAAGAATGGCTATTAGTTCTGATTTTATTAATAACTATCAGAAAAAATTTCAAGAATTATTATCAATAAATAATACTATAAATATACAACTGAATTTTTATACATTATGAAATAACATAACTGAATTATAATACAATCCATATAACTATTTATTTTGAAATTGATATAAACTAAAGTCAGGACAGCAATAAAGTATAAATAATCTAGAGATAAAATCAACCTCATTTGTTTAAAATGCTTTTAATTAAAATTCTTATTACAATAATTAACTTTTCTAAGTATAAATACGTATTGTATGATTGAATAAGAAAAAAATATTTATTGCATTTTAAAATAGTTTAAAAATGATGCAGGAATTAATAAATTTTAAATAAACTAATTGTGCCATTTATAAAATATTGTGTATTATTGTGATTCAATTATCAAGAATAAAAATGATAAGTTATGCAAAATAATAAAAATATAAAAATATTACTGCATGTTAATAATATATTTATTGGAATTAGAATATTAATATATGTAAAATAAAAGTATTCTATATAATATGATATATTATATAGAATGAATAGTTAACTAAAAATCTAAATAGTATTTACTAAAATCTTTAATATAAATTTTAGATAATCTACATAAAGAAAGAATTAAATATATTTTTGAGTATAAATCAATGCTATTGAAACATTCGTGATGCTTTAAAATATTTAATAACTTTGTCATTCATAATGTATTAAAATCTTTTTTTATTTTTAAATTTTATAAAATATTAAAACAATAAATTCTATAATAAGATTATAGTAATAATATATATAAATTTCATTTCCAACAAATAGTTTATATTCCAATATTTTGATTCAGATATGTATTTAGTAAAGAGTGGAAACTTTTTATTTTGCTAATAATTATCACATGAATTAGATAAAGATTATAAATAGATAGATCTTTATAAGTAAGTTATAATCTGATTACAACTTGAAGAATAGCAACTTAAATAAGTTCGGTTAATTATTAAATTTTCAAAAAAAAAGAAGTTAATAATAAAATATTTTCATTTGTTTTTATCTAAATAATTAATTATTGTCGTGTACTATAATATCAATGTTAGGTATTGTATGATTTTACCTTAGATGTATTGATTTAATTTTTTTAGTTTTTTAAAAAACAGGTATTTTTAGATATAATCAAATTTAATATCTATTATAAATAAATTAATAACTATAATTTCTAATTATATAGTTAGATCCTATTACTTAAGAAGAATATTATTTAATCTTGTTGCAGATATTAAGTTCATAACGCAATGATTATTAATATATATACTAACAAGATATCTGGAATAATTTTTGTTATGTATAAGCTATAAAATATTTCATTATTAATATATTAATATATAGTAACAAAAGAATTACAATTAATGAATTAAAAAGTAATTTTTTTAAGCTTATTTTAACTTATGAGATTATAAATTTAACTATTTAATTATTCATCATAATTTACTGTATCAATAGAATGTAAACAATAATTAATTATATAGCAATATTTACTCTGTTTTACATGAATAATTTATTAACACAATTTATTTTAATAAATTGTGTTTTGGTTATTTTATATGAAAAATAATATAAAATAATTATATAAAAATATGTTATAATAGTCATTAATTATTCATTTATGCTAGTATGTTTAGAAATTTTTTGACATATCTCAATATAAATTTAAATAAATTTAATAAACTTTTCGACAATGTTAATGTTAATGTTAATGTTAATGTTAATGTTAATGTTAATGTTAATAAAGTACATATTATATATTATTTGCGATATGAAGTTATCTAAACGTCTTTTAAATAATAGCAACCAAAACCATAAAATATATCCTAAAACTTCTAGCAATTTTTTAAGTGAAAACTATCAATTTAACCACGTAGAAAAATTTTAATGCTAGAAATGTCGTTCTATACAGAAAACATGATATTAAAACTTCTAATTACTATTTTATTTAATTTGACTTTTATATTTTATAGTACACTACTATATCAATACGATTCATGTATAATATCAAATCGTCAGAATAATTATTATGATTCTTATTACAAGAAAGTTGATTTATTAGTTGATATATTGTGATTTATTTAAAAACTCAAATAAATTATTTATTATAGCAATAAATTATTTAACTGTTAATATTAAAAAAGTAGATAAAGATATCCGTTTCATAAATTATTAAGTTAACTGTAGAATTTATAACTATTATCAAACAAAATATTATATTTAATTATATTATGAATTTTCTGATAATATGTAAATATATATCCTATTTTCTATTTAAAATTTTGCATAACTTATAAAACATATAAAATTTTAAAATTAATTTTGTTTAATTACATTATTAACATAGCATTAATTTCTATAAAGTTATCAACTATATAAAAATTTTTTTTTAGATAAATAACCAAGTGGATTAGTATATATTTACTCTGAGTTATAATTATTTTTTCATAATTTAATTTAATCATGTTAAATAATTATAATAATTTTTTAACATGATCTTGAATATAACTATTTATGTTATATAATATTTATACTGTTTGAAATGACATATAAATATTAATTCTATTATATGATTATAATCAACACTCAAAATAATAGAATTAATCTAAAAGTTCTATTAAATTTGCTATGTATATCAATTATTTTAAAATGTACTTTCCTATTATATTTAAAAATACTAAGAATAAAATAAACTCCTATTTAAATAAAAGACAAAAGACGATCTTTTAAATTTGAAAGAAAGAAATTCACAAAAGAACCTTTAAAATTAAATTTAATATATATCATTCTATACTAATAGAATTAATAATTTAAATATTAATTAGATATAAAATATACTTCAGTTTAAAATCTTGATGTTTAGGTGAAGTAAAATATGAGCTTATATAATATTTGTATGTAAATCATTAAATTTTTATTACAATAATATTATGTAATAAAAATGTCATATATTAATAACTGTCTAATTATACAACTAATGTGTTTCACAGTTTTTCGCGCAAACTATGATGATCAGTCAAAAATAATACTTTTATGATCAATATTTATAAATGTTAAATAATTTATTGAATTTAGAAAAAAATTAAAGAAAATCTTTATATAAAAAATTTAATTAAAAATGATAATATCTAAACACGATAAAATTTAAATAGCAGTAGATCGTTTTATTATATTAATTTAAGTTCATAAATGTTTAATAAATTTTAATTTATCGAATACAATTAATACTGTATTGATCTAAAATTTTTATTAATATAGACAATAAAATAACTGTATTAATATTTATAGATAATTTTGCTATCAAAATCACGCATAATACATCATTGAATATAATAACAGAGGTATATATAATATTTATTAAATTATATAAATTAATGTTAATGAAAATATATATTATTGATCATATAAAACTAAAAAAATGTTAATACTAGATTGTATATGAAAATATTAAAAGATACTTTATTATATATATAGTAAAATAGTTTAGTTTAACACTTTCTAAAACAAGATTTTATACTAGTTTAAGTTATAAAACATCAAATAATTTCTTCGAATCTATTTCAAATATATCTTTTTATAAATTAAAAGATATTAAATATTTCTATAAAAACTAACAAGAATAATAATATTTTTAATAAATTAATTATAATATAAAAATATTTTTTTTAATTATATTATAAATGTACTAAGATTATTATTTTTTATAAAATAATAACATTAAATATATTAACATTAAATGTTTAAAAACTGACGAATTATTTATTGATATAATTTCGGTTTTGTTTTATTAGTACATAATATTCCTAATGGAAATATATTCTATTTTTTAAATTCTCATTTTATTTTTTTTAAAAAGTAGAAATAAAATATAAAATAAAAAAAATATTTTTTAGAATTTTAAAAATACTACAATATTGTCAAATACATAGTTTAAATTATAAAAATAGCATGTATTAACTATAACTTGTATATAGAAAATTTTCTATGGTTAATATTCTAGGTTTAATTGAAGTTTTTACGAATATACATGTATTAAAGAAATATACTGTGGTAATTAGTAGCAATATTTTTAAAACAGATATAAATAGTAAAAAGAAATCTTAGAATAACAATTTATTATTCTTTTAATTCATTAAAACACGCATATAAATATTAAAGAATTTTACAAATACATATCATAAAATTAAACAAATATTTCTTTATAATTTTATCATTAAAATATAAACAATATAAAAAACTATAAAATATTGTTATTATATAATAATTTTCAGTTTTGATAATAGAATTAAGTTTAGTGACTTATTAATTAATATTTTATATAAGATAATAATTATGTATTATTTCTACTGAAATAGACTAACTAGTTCTAGTTTGTTTAAATAAACATACGAAATATTGAAGAAAAATTCTATCAGTTTATTTACCAAAAATACTACTAAACAACCTTAAACCTTATTAAGTAAAAACATTAATATAGAATAAGGTTCTATATTATAGATATATAGCTAATTATTGAAATACAAATTATAGTTAAAATACAACTTTGCACATAGTTATTAAAAATTAATCAATAAATATTAATATGTTATTTTATTGGAACAGGTCTTGTTTGAAAACAAATTAAATTTATTAGCAGAATATACGTAATTCATCAAAACAAGAAATTATTAATTTGAGGAAATTTATATCTTAAATTATGTTTCATATATCATATAACACTTATAAATAATTTTTAATAATATTAAAAATTATAAGATTAGTCTTATTAATTATTTATTTGTATAATATCTAAAAAGAATTACATGATTAGTGAAGAAAATAAACTAATATTATTTTTAATCAGTTTAGTATGTATGAATGATATTTCTTATGATATGAAACCTTATTTTAAAACTTATGAAAGTAAGAATAATCTAGAAGATTTGTTTTTAAGTACATATTGGTGCTTTAAAATTTTAACTTAGTAATTATAGAAATATTTACTTAATTATAATAAATTATTCACTGAATAAATTAGCAGAAAGCAACTAAGAATTAAGAAAGAAAAGCATGATAACTAAATATACATTGGTGTTTTTTTAGATAAAATTAATTGGAAAATAAAAAAAATTAAGACATCAAATTTATGATTTGTTTAAACGCGTGTTGATTATCTTATTTTCACATAATAGCTGCAAGTAACTTATATAAATGGCTAAAAATACTTATTTGTAACAGGCATATGAGAAAAATTAAATAAATATATTCTATTATATAAATTGATTTCAATTGTAGATTATTAATCTAATGTAATATACGAGTAAAATAAATCAAATACTATTTTTCAGATAAGAAAACAATTTTAGAGTCTGTATGTAAATAAATGTACAAAATATAGTTAAAGGAAAATTCTCATATATCTATATTATTTATATTAATAATATAGATACGTTAAACGTTGAATATTTGAATTATTTTGAATAATATTTTATTTTCTTTCAAAGTTTGTATTGTGAAATCTTAAGTAAGAGGAGAAAAAGTCAATTTATAATTTTTAGTATCTCTTCAATTAAAATAATAAGCGATTGGGAATCATTAATTGTGATTATAACATCATTATTTTATATTAAGTAATAAGACACAGTCTAAGACAACTTAAACATATGGTAAATATCTTTCAAGATGCGATAATTTCAGTAGAGTATTCTTATATCCATCAAGTTAACCAATTGTAAAATATATATAAATCTGATTATGAAAATCTCTGCATTAATAGATAATTTAATTATCACCTGTTATTTAAAAATAAATATATAATAGTAGAAATCTGAACTCAATTGCAAAATTTTATTTAAAACTTTTAATAACTTCAAGAAAAATATAATATATCACTATTTTTATAATTTATATTTCAAATAGAAATATAAAAATATTACTATTATAATATAATTAATGATTTTATACTGATATATATTAATTTAAAACTAAATAAAATAACTATTATGATCTCTCATATAGATAAACTTTAAAGCTTTATATACTGTCTTCCGGTATAAATCTGTGTATTTAAATTATATAATAATCAGATGATTATATATAAAACTAAAAGAATTTAGGTACCAAAGATTAATTTATAAAAGTTTTTACTAATAATGTTGACGCCGCTATTATAATTTTATATTTGCAATAATTATTAAGAATAATCAATTAATGGAACTCATATATTTTAGTTTTAATAACAAATTTTGAATTGAAATAAAATAGAACTTTGAATAAAATATTGAAATTATCATTTACATTAAAACTATTCATGAGGTTGTGAGGATATTGTCAAAATAGCTTAGTAAGAAATTTATAGAATTAAATATGATGTTTTCGTCGTTACATATATAATTTTAATATTATATAAATAATCATAAAATAAGTTAATATATATGTAAATCAATGAGTTATTTTATATATACTAAGTAAAATTAAGAAACATAAACATCATTATTTAGCACATTAGACGAATAAAATAAATTTTATTGGATATACTATTATTTATACAAATATACATGATTGAAAATCATTCAAATTATATAAGTATTAACAAAGTAATTAGCAAAATTCTAATAGAATTATATATAATAAAAACAGTAAAATTATTAATTACATAAACGCAGTATTTTTAAAAAAATAAATTCAGTAACAAAGTAGTTAAGATAATAAGCGATATATTTGTATAGTGCAAACTACAATAATTGTTATAATATATATAATATTAATATAGGAAATAATACTAATACAATTCGAATTTCTTTAATAACATAAATATATCTAGTCTGAAACAAGATATATATCTTTATTTAACTTTGAAGATTGTTATATAAATAGATAAATTAAAGATAATTATATTTAATATTAATATTAATATTAATATTAATATTAAATAATATCAGTGGTTATATAATTATAAATAACAGAATGAGTTGATATAAATAAATAGATCCACATCCATCATAATTCTAATGAATAACTATAGATTTATAAAGTATAATACATAGTATGTCTATAAATAAATAATAAACAAAACTATAATAATTAGTGAGAAGTGATATAAATCTAATTTATTCTACGCGAAGTCTAATAAATTTAAGAAATTATGATAATGAATTAGTAAAGCAGTAGATTTAGTATAGTGTAATATAAATATTATATATGATATTATATTAGAATTTTATTATATTACATTTCATATTTACAATTTAATAAAGCATAAACATATAACATTAATTCTAAACATAAGGTTGTATGTCATTAATACGAATTAGAGAAATTGTAAAGTTATAAATCTTAAAGAGAATAAAAAGTTTTTAACAGTTTGTATAAGAAAACTTAATTCTTATTAAAGAAATATATACAAATTGAATTTATAATAATACAATAGTTAGTAGATAAAAATAACGTAGACTTATTAATAAGTAAAACTATAAAGATAAATAAAGATATAATTATCTTATTTATAGAGTATAAAAATTTAAATATTTAATAAAAAGTAACATTTAATAAATAATCTTTATATATTTTTAAAATTAAAATAAAATAATTATTGACATATCTCAAATATCGTTTTCTGTAACTACAGAGTAAATTTCTGTAATATAGTAATAAAACTAAACATTTTCAGAATATTATCATCTAAAAATTACAACAAAGAATTAAATAACTTATCATTTAAACTATTTTGAACAAATTTATCTAGTAGTAAGTTATATATTTAATCAACAAATATTAAAGTTTATATTTAACAATAATATCTATTAATTTAACCAAGTTAATCCTATTAATAAAGTAATTAAATGTATAAAAATACATAAGCTTATTTTTAGTATAATTTAATATTTAACATGTTAATCAGTTTCAGCAAAATAAGTCTACATATATATTTATTTTTAGTGAACTTACTGATGATTATTAGTAGTAATATATTATTTATAAGTATTTAAAATATTTTATTACTAATGAACATGTTATAATTAAAACATAGTAAAAAATTAATAAGAATATAAATCATATCTAGAAATAGAAAAAACATTAATTATTCTATCTCATATATCTGGCAATTTGATAATAAAAATATGGAAAGTTATGTACTATAATATATACAGTACATATTAAATTTAAATCAAGAAATATTTATAAAAAACAAAATAAGTAACTTATATATGAAATATATCAAAAATGTTACGGTAATTTATAAAATTATCCAACAATAATCATTTCACTCGGCGTTAACTTTTAAATAATTACATACTAATTATTATGGAAATTATTTATATTCAAGATTAAATCGTGATTTTGTGAAAATTGTGCATTATAGAAATATATTATTGTTTTATATAACTTTGTATGTAAAACAATAAAAGAAACAATATTGAAAATACGTATAAGTTTATTTTGTTTCTACTAAATCTAAATTAAAATACTAATATTTTTAGTTTAACTAATTTACGAATAAACTATGTAAAAATATTTTTTAGTTGCAAGATAATCTTATGCATATAAGATAGTAAGAGTAAATATAACGCCTAAATAATAATTTTACTATAACAAATTAATATATATGTAAATTAAAAAGATAAATGTATAAATAAAATATATTGAATCGCAGAGTTTTTAACTTGTCACGCATTATCAAATATTTGAAATACAATAATATAATTAATTGTTTTAAGTGATTTAAACTACTTTAGTTATATAATAATATTATATAGAAAATCTAAAATAAGTTATAACATCCACAGTAAGTATTGAAATATAAATAGAACATTAATTAAATTAATACTTAATATTTAATTATTAAAATATTTATGAATTATAATTTACTAATTTTTATCACATTTATATGTGAGGCATAACATAATATTAATTTATTAAATATTACTATAGAGCAATATAATAGTCACGTAAACTCAGTATCATAGTAAATGAAAATATTCGTTATAATTAATATTAAGATAATATCTTAATATTAATTATAACATATTTACTTGTAAAATTCACTAATTGGTTATTAATTACTATATAATTATCTAATTTTATTCAATAACGCTATAGCTAGATGATTTAATTTATATGTTAGTTAGATTTTGATAGAGTTTGCGATTAGCTTGTTAAGTATAACAGATAGAATAGCTTTCAAATGCATTTACTTTAATATATTGCATTAATATATAACGTGTCATAATATATAAAGAGTTTTTTCTTTGTAGTGGATATAATTAAATATTATATACTTACATTTAATTGTATCTAATTGTTATTATAAAACATTTATATATTTATTGTACTCATCATATTTTCTTTATATTATAGTGAAACAAAGAAAATAAAAAAATTGTAGTTTTAGTAAAATATATCTAAATAATAGATTCCTAAGTCTTATGTATTAGCAAACTTATAGATAATTTACAATTATGATACAATTAGTTTACAAATACTATTTCTTGTAGTATTAATATTGAAATATTATTAATAGTACGAAATGAAATCATCTATCAAGTGTGATAAGACTAGATTTATTAACTAAAGTATAAAGTAAATAAATACAAGAAGATTTGATTGTGCGATATTTAAAAATAAATATCAATGTTTTATTATGGTGAAACAAAATATAATTATTGATAAAATATAACACAACGACTTCGATAAAATCATTACTATCTGAAATTAGTAAGTTAATGTGTAAAAAATAAGCTATGCAATCAATTATAAAATAATTGTGCATTACAACTTTTTAGGTTGCATTAGGTTTATTATCAATATAATACATTAGTAAAGTTAAGATGTTATTTGATATTACATATCTAAATAATTTATACAATATATTATATATTCTTATATAAAATTATATAGAAAAAATTGACGTTGTAGTGAAAATTATTCATAAATTCAACATTGTTATAGTGAATTGCAATAAAGTAATAGTGTAGTTATTACAACATTATTTTATTTATATTAATAAACCTTAATGATTGTTTTTCTTATAAGCAGAAAAGCTTTATATTTTAATATAATTATTAATTGATACTCAAAATTTAGTAGACAATAATATATAAAAAATCAAAAAAACTTTTATAGATTATATGAGAGTTTATAAAAATGTTTTTAACATTCGTTTAAGTTGGTTATATTATATCTATTGTAATAGAAAGAATAATAATAAACTATCATAATAAATATTAATCAATCAGTGTGGATGTCTATATACTATTGTGTGTTATAATTAAAATATAAAGAATTAATATAAAAAATATAGATATAAAATAAAAACAATTATCAATAACATCATTTCTATACATGAATTCAATAAAATAAGTATAACATCTAACTAAAGTCTACAATATTATTTATCGTAATCTTATTAATATCACGCTATAATCTTATGATTAAAATTAACATATATAAATATCTTAAATCAATCAGTGGCATGAAAAGTTATATTGAGACAAAGAATCTATAATTAGCAATAGAATGATATATCCTGAGTAAAGAAAACAAGTGATTAATAGAAAATTAATGTAATTATTTTAAATTAATAAAATTTTTAAAACAGTTAGGACGCAGAATGATTTAAAAACATGTAGTAAAAATAAAATAATTTTAATATCTAAATAATATCTAAATAATATTATTTAGATATTACGATATGTTATTGTTTAAATATAACATTTACTTTTAAATTAAAGTGCGAGAAATTATACGCGTCATCTTTTGTAATTAATTCTAATGGATAGAAATATAGTGTAACAGAGTACCATGTTAGCTTAAACATATTTAAATGAGTATAGCGCACACCTGCGCAAACACTAAATTAAATTTAATATTAAATTAATACATAAGTAATAGTAAAATATAAAATTAAATAATCTAAAGAGTAATTTTCAATATCCCAATATTAATATATAAATACATATTCAATAAAATTGAAGATGTATTTATATATTTAACACTGTAGTAAATTTATATAATAATTAATAGTTAAAATATATACGAACAAAAAGTAGCATTATTAATTTTATTAAAAAATAAATAAATCGTTTTGAAAAATACAAGTAAAACTAAATTAGTATTAATTTATAACATATTAATATATTTAAATATATTAATATGTTATAAATACATATACCAATTATTTAAAATTTTGTATAAATAAAATCAAGAAATTAAATCTAATTTATATAAAAAATTCAACAAACATTCGAGACAAGAATATATTTCTAAAATATTAATTAAACTAAAACTCTTTATTTTAATAGTAAATAATTTACAACAGGAATCTAAAATAGAAATTAATAATAAAAATTATTACTAATAAAGACATATATAATTTATAAATAAATTTGAATATTTGTATTTATATTTTATGCAAAAAAAAGCACCAGATAAACAATTATTAATTAAGAAGTCAATGTGATCAGCTTATTAGAGATGATGTCTTATTAAATTTAAAATTTAATATAGCAATCTTCTTTAAACTTAAAAAAGATTAAGATATATAAAAATCTATAATTTGATAAAGATACAAATTGAAATGTTTTTCTCTTAATAGATAGGAAATTTAACGTGATTTATATTATTTAGATATTTATTTTACTAATAATCATATAAATAGCAAAATCTCAATATGTTTGTATAGTTTTCTTAATAATCTTATATTAGCATTGTAAGTTAATATTATTATATAAGTTGTTTTATATTAGTTTAACATTATTGCTAATAAAACATTTTTTATATAATTTATATTATGCTTAATAAAGCACCGGCTAGTAAAAAATTTTAAACTAGTATAAAATTTTCAATCAAATTAAATAATTACAATTTATTATTTATTATTTATTATTTATTATTTTTTATTTAAAACCATAGTTATTAGTACTTAAAAGAAAACATATACTGTAATTTATATTGTTTAGACAGTTATTTTTATATTGATACGTTTATAATTATTCTTAGTCGTATCATATGATTATACCATTTTAGTTTATCAAAGAATTTGATAAACTAACTAATCAAATATATTATATTTTTTAATAAAATTAAACATATAATATAATTATTGCTTTTTACAGACAATAAACTTATCTAAAAAAAAACAAAAAAAATAATTTTTATTAATTTTTTTTCTAAATTTAAATGTGTTAATCTTGTCAAATTATTTAAATGATTAAATATAAATATTCTATACAATGAGCGAAATATTTAAACATTAACTAATCTATAATTCTATTAATATTATAAATAGCTCTAACATATTTCTATTTATAAGATTTTATATAGTAATGGTATATTTAAATATTAAATTTATAGTTTAATAATAAATAGTAATTAATTAATGGTTAAGTTAATTTCATTATTTATTGATTGTTATTAATAGTAATATTATTATTTATTTATAATTTACATAGTATATTGTCTTACTATTGATATAACTTCTAACTATTAATTTTTAATACTCTATTGAAATATTTGATTATATTCTAAATTTCATTTTAAAAAAAATTACTATAAAATATTATTTCAATAGATAATTCTATTTTTTATTTAATAATATAGTTCACTTTTAACTATATTATTATTTTATATGATTAGAAGTCGCATTTACAGACTTTATAATATCATTATTTACCAAAACAATAACATAGATGCTACCGTAACCTAGAATTTACAAAGTTATAACACATGGCCATAATAAAAACTAAAACATCACCAATATATCATTAATATAAAATGATAAGATATATAATAATTTCTAAAAATTATGAATAAATAAAAAAATTGTTAAATGTAAATTAACAATATAATTTAATAATAGCATTTTTTTTAGGATAAAAATACATTTTATATATAAATTACATAATTATTTAGTTTTTAATTAAAATAATGATACTATATTCTACAATGTATATTAAAAGTTAAATTTAATTGCATTATAAATCTAAATAAACTTTACCTATTATTTGAATTTATATATATAGTTTTACTGTCATATATATTTATACATATATTCTAATAAATAATTATTCAGTTTAAAACAACAAATTTCTGTATGTGAAATATTTTCAAATTATTATCAAAATAGATGTTAAAATATTTTGTGTAATTTAAAATGTAACTGCCTATCTTTTATAGATTACTAAAAGTATTTAAAAATTGATAATTACATATAAAAAATTTAGAAATTTAAAAGTAGATTAAAAATTAAAAACTAAAAACTAAAAACTCATAGTAAGAAAAAACTATTAGTATTTATTAATTGTTAATTGAATGTAATTTTCTTCTTATTATTACAGAAATTATAGACATTTACAAAATATTAACATTATTATTCATTCTATAGATTATTTGTGAAAATAAATAACTAATGTTATTGTCTCCATTAGTTAGTGACTGTTTGATATGAATAAAATTATTAAATAGAAATATTAACAACAATATATTTTAATTAAATGTTATCAAAAGATTTATTCATTTTTATAAAATTTAAAAGATATGTGAATAATATAATAAAATAGCCAAGAGACGCTAAAATATTTTGTAAAAATTCAAAGGTAAATATATCAAATTAAATTTTCTATACTTATACACATTACGATAATCTGATAAAAAATAAATAAAAATAATTAAATTAAAGAAAATAGAATTTTTTTCTAAAATTGATGAATAATTTTCTATTTATATAATATAGTTAAAATTAAGTTATATTAAATTATATTTTATGAATAAATTATCAAATTATTACATTCATTTAAGCTAAATTTATTTAATATTTATTATTCAAATAATTAGTGATTATTTGAATAATAAATCATGCATGCGCATATCAAAGTATTTATGAAATACATTAAATTACTTTTAATTAAGAAGTTAAAATCCTATTTTAATATTAATAACAAATTTTATTTTGATATAGTGAATAACTAGACAATTAATAGCATTAACCTGCCACAAGATAGGAAAATTTTTGCCTATGTCAACTTTCTATATATTATTAAAGTGGACTTTGCTTTTTCTGTACTGGATAATGATTACTGCTATTACTGTGCACATTTTATTAAAACGACGTCCAGCCACTTCTGCTTTAACTTGGTTATTGATTATTTATGTTATTCCTCTTGGTGGTGCAATTTCTTATGTAGCTTTTGGTGAACTACATCTTGGAAAGCGACGATTAAGAAAAGCAAAAGGTATGCAGCCTTTAATTAAAACTTGTCTTAAAAAACTTAAACAATCTAAACATATTTTTTGCGAAACTAATAGCATAGTGGCTGAACCTTTATTTGAACTATGTAAAAAAAGACAAGGAATTAGTGGAGTTAAAGGTAATAAAATTCAACTTTTAACTAATTATCAAGACGCATTAAATACAATTATACTTGATATTAATTCAGCTTATTACAATATCGAAATGGTGTTTTATATTTGGCAGGATGGAGGATTAGTTGATGAAGTTACTGAAGCACTGATTAATGCATCGGAACGTGGTATAAAATGCAGAATTATGATTGATTCTGCTGGAAGTTGGTCTTTTTTTCATAGCCATCAACCGAAAAAAATGCGCAAAGCTGGGATAGAACTAATAGAATCACTAAAAGTGAATTTTTTTAGCTTTTTCTTACGACGAATGGATCTTCGGCAACATCAAAAAATAATAATTATTGATAATTATATTTCTTATGTTGGTAGCATGAATATGGTTGATCCTCGCTTTTTTAAAAAAAATTCTGGATTAGGAGAATTGATAGATATCGTTGCTAGAATGGAGGGACCAGTTTCAAAAACACTTGGGATTGTTTATGCTTTTAATTGGGAGATGGAAACAGGCCAACGAATTCTTCCTCATCTTTCAGATGCTAATATTATTCCATTTGAGCAAACTAGCGGCCATACAACACAAGTAATTGCTTCGGGTCCTGGTTTCCCAGAAGAATTAATTCAGCAATCTTTAATGACTGCTATTTTTTCTGCTCGTAAAAAGTTAATCCTTACTACTCCGTACTTTGTTCCTAGTGATTATCTAATATATGCTATTTGTACAGCAGCAATGCGTGGAGTTGAGGTATTAATGATCATTCCTAATCACAATAATTCTTTTTTGGTTCGTTGGGCAAGCCGAGCGTTTTATTCTGAATTATTGGAAGCAGGTGTTAAGATTTATCAGTTTAATGATGGTCTATTGCACACAAAAAGTTTATCTGTTGATGGTGAGCTAAGTTTAATAGGTTCTGTTAATCTAGATATGAGAAGCCTTTGGCTTAATTTTGAAATTACTGTTGTTATTGATGATAAAAAATTTTGCAGTGATCTAATAATAGTTCAATATGATTATATTTCACGTTCCACGCCTCTGATTAAGAAAAATTGGAATAAACGTCCATTATGGAACCGTGTTATCGAACGAATTTGCTATTTTTTTAGTCCGCTATTGTAATATTTAATTTCATAAAAATATTAAAATAGTTAATTTTATTAAATTAATGCAATATTAGAGATAATGCAAGTTAGTTACTATGTATAATAATATTTAAAATAATTAGTTATAAATTTACCATTAGATCTATCAAACTTTATAAGAAATTTTTTATTACTATCTATTAGTTTAATAAATAAATTTACATTATTCTTATTAGAATTAATATTAATGAAATATAACATATTTATGATATATATATTATTTTTTTTATTTTATCTTATGATAATGTAAGTTCATATTTAGTCAGAAACCTGATGACTAATATAAAAATTTTGTCAACAAACACTTTATAAGTTATTTCATTACCAATAAAATTATCAGTGTACTACTAATAATTTTATACCTATTTTAATAATTTTAGCATAATGTTTTATTTAGAAAATATTAAAGATTTTATAACAATATTTTATAACGGCTATTATAATAATAGACTATTAATTCGAATAGATTTTATGTATTATAATTTATTGTTTTATCGTAGTATTAATTAAGACAACATTTATAATTGCGGTATTGACAATGAGTTATACATATAAATTTTTGTTAAAAAATATATTAAGATACTGTAAATACAACATTTAATTTTCTTCATAAACATAATGTCGTGTAATAAATATTTATTTAATTTCTTAGTAAATCAAATAAATACACCTAAATTCGAAGAAATTTACATTATCAATAATTTATTCTAAAATATTATGTTGTAATAAGAAAAATTTTAACATTAAGTTTTATCATCATCATTATAATATTAATTAGAACTGACATTTATTTTATATTTTGCGGTATATATTTATATTATTGTGTGTAGATAGATAAGATTTTGACTGTTATATGAATATTTTCTATCAAAACTAAAGAAAATTAGTATTGGAACATTTTTCTAATGCGATTTAACAGTAATCATTTTTTTTCTAAACGAAATGTAATGAACCTAGTTATTCTGGAATTCTATAACCACAATGAAATATTCATTCTTATATTACTTTAATAATATACGTTATATACCTATTTTTAATATCTAATATTTTTAATAAATGCTATTCAATTACGGTGTTTGTTACCTTCTATAATGTGACTAAAATTATTTTATTTGTTGTTATTTTATTTTTTCTATTTGAAAAAATAGTTATATTAAATTAAAACTTATACTGAGCAAATCCAATTCAGATGTTATCTCGTTAAATCATATTAAAAATCTCTAATCTTTATTTGATTATTTCCAATTTCTGTTTTTTACTTTATATTGCTATTGCAATATTTATTATTGCAATTAGTTTGTTTAAAATATATAATAACTAGGAATATGACTAGATATATCTAATTTTATAGTAACAGATTGATTGCTATACTGATAAATAAGGTTGATTAATGCTTCCTAGGTTAAGAAAGAAAAAAGACTATATTATTATTTTATATCAACTAAGATAGATCTTATCTTGTTATAATCTAATAATATTTCATTATTTCATATTTAGATATGAAATATAATACCAAAGATTGGTATATATGTATTGACATTTACATAGATTATTATTTATAAATGGTTTACATAATTTAATGCTCGATTACATTGTTTTAAAATATAAGTCACTAAGAATTATCAGTTATGCGTTCTTGATATATTATAAAGCAACCAAAAGAATTATTTTTTATCATCATATTATAATTGTAAAAATTGAACAATTTTTTCAACTATACATTAATAAATAAACTAAATTTATTTTTAAAAAAAATTAATAAACCATTTAATTAAATAAAAGGACATTATACTTTACATCTATAATAGTTGTAGTTAAGATAATAACTTAGAAAAAAAAATAGTTTATTTTAATTATTAGTTATTATATAACTATATTGGTTAAATAATATTAATTGTTTAGCGTATGCAAGCTATAGTTCATATAAATTAGTTTTATAACTTATTAATTATTTATTAAATATATAATTAATAAATATATTAAAATTATTAATCTAGATTCTAAAGTAATATTAAAATTTAAAATTTTATTAAAAGTTATAAATATGACTGTATCATAAATAATTATTTATTTATAATAGTTAATAAAAACTAATTTATCTTCTATAATAATAATTATTATTGTAAGTAAAAATTAATAAT